>CAZLBC010000041.1:0-39393 GCA_964557575.1 uncultured Planctomycetaceae bacterium | reverse complement strand
ACCGTCTCGATTGAAGAATAACCGCAGCCGCGACTGAAATCGGAGAGGTGGCCGGAAAGACCGGCGGCGAGCCGGGCACGATCACAGTACGTAGCATACGGGCAAAAAAAAAACAAAAAGACCTTGATTTTTCACTAAAGCGCTATAATGATACGTAATCACTTATCGTAAACATCGCGGGTATCACGGGTATGTATTGGTGTTGCACAGAAGGAAAATAGAATCAGGAAATCTTTGGAGGTATGCTAGTATGCGCAGATACAGTATGAGTTTCATTTTTGCCGGACTGTTGGCTCTGACCCTCACCGGGGGCACCGCGCTGGGCCAGGTTACCGACTCCCAGGACAACACGGTGAACGTCCCCGTCGTGCTGTCACTGACCGCGCCGGCGGACCAGTCAATCACCCACGACGGGACCAACACCGACCAGGTGCTGGACACGGACACCGAGTGGGTCGCCCGGTCGAACAACCGGGCCGGTGCAACGCTGAGCGTCGCGGGGCCGGACTTCGAAAATACAGCCGACGCCACGCTCACCCGGCCGACGAAACTGGATATGACCAAGTCGTCCGGGGGCAATTGGAGCGTAACGGCCGCGAGCGATACCTCCGATGGCGGTACGGCCACCGTCACGGCGGACTCTAGCGGGCCGGGAACGGGCAGATTGGACGTGGTGGTGACGTTCGTCGAGAGCACGACGACCGATATCGCCCCCGACGGCACCTACACGACGACCGTTACCGGGACGCTGACGGCCAAGTAACACCGGGGAAACCCGGACAACCTACATACGCATACGCTTGGGGTATGCGTATGCGCCGCGGTATACCCTCTTTCTGCGCTTCACGCTCGCCCCTTTCAAACCCCGCCCCGCCCCTGCTCTGTTAAAAAATTCATAATCTCTTTTTGTTAAATATGTTATGACGATTCATAACCGTGCTGCGGGCCGCTCATATCAATAAAATCGGGCCATATCTTAAAAACTTATAAAGACGCATCCCTCAGAAATCGAAGCCTCCTTAAACCTGAGTACATTTTTCAACACAAGTCTTTTATATCCGTTGAATATTCGTGCCCATTCTTGGAGATGAATACTTCTGAGGGAGGCGTCTATTAAGGCTTAATAAGCGGCATAATGGAAAAAGTGGAAAATTTTTAAAAAAACGTGGTCTTATCACCCGGCGAATCTCATACTTCCAATAGCAAGGCCCATGAACAATGAAACGACGACAATGCGACTGAAAGCCGGGACGGGGGGGCTGCCTTTCGTGCATCTTCTTGTTATGTATAGTGTTATGATTTGTCCAGGCCTCTTTTTGGCAACTGCGGCAGGCGGGGGCGAACAGGCCACTGCCATTCAGGTCAACGCAGTCACCGTGCCCGCGGTCTCATTGGTCTCCGCCCCGGCCGCCCAGTCGATCACCCACGACGGCACGAACACCGACCAGGTCTTCGACGGGACGTCCGGCTGGACGGTGCAGTCGAACAGCCGGAGCGGGGCAACACTGTCCGTCACCGGGACGCCGTTCGTCAACCAGTCGAATACCGCCCGGACCCGGCCGGCCCGGCTGAACCTGGCACTGGCTTCCGGGGCGCACTGGGGTGTCGAGACCGCCGCCGGGCAGACCGCCGGGGGCAACCCGGCGGCCGTGTCGGCCGAATCCAGCGGAGCCGGGTCGGCCCGCTTCACCGTTGCGGTGACGTTTGTCGAGACCACCACTGACGCCGTCGCCCCGTCCGGCACCTACAGGATGACCGTGACGGGCACGCTTACGGCCAAGTGACAATCCCGTTCCCCTTCCTTTTTCTTTTTTCCTTTCAGCCGCCGATACACGCCCCCGGTTCGGCCATAAGATAATGTTATTGATTCATCAATTTCCCTCTTGCTGCCCCCGGTAAAAAATGTAACAATGCGCCGTGTTCCAATGCGCCGATTTCACAATGAAAACGTATCAGTGTTTTCTCAGTGACGGGCATTCAGGAGGAGCCGTTCCGGGTGCAGGGAAGCATGCCGTTGTGCAGTGCGGGTAAGCCGTTATCGGCAAGCGGGTAGAGTCGGTTATATGAGTCACAACAATCTTCCAGGCACAAACGTGACCTTTGGCGGGACCCGTCGTTTCTCGCGGCGCTTCTCCGCCGGCCTCGCCGCTGCGCTGCTCGTGTGCTGTGGCTGTTATCCTCAGTACGACCGTCCCACCGTCGAGCAGTTGTTCGAGACGTCGCTGCAGCGGTCGCGGGTCCTGGAGAACGGCGGCCCCGAGCGATTGGCCGCCCGCTACACGAAAAAGCACGCGGGAAAAAAACCGGCTACCCGCCCGGCGGACACTGCCGATGGCGAGCCGTTCAACCCGTATCCCGGCGAGGCGACCGGGCCGCCGGTGACCGACATCTTCATCCAGACGGACGTCGCGCAGGCCATACAGTCGATAGCCAACCAGGCGAACGTACCCGTCGTCATCGACCAGCAGGTCCAGGGGCTTATCAGCGCGGCCATCGACAACGAGCCGTTCGAGGCGGCGCTGCGCCGGCTGCTCATGCCCCTCGGCTGCGTCTACCGGCAGATCGGGAAGGTCTACTACATCGGCGTCCCGGACCCGGAGTCGGCCCTCTTTCCGCGGATCGCCTCCCGGACGGATTATCGCACCCGGCACCTGGCCCCGCAGGAGCTGCTGGAACTGATGGCGGCGCGGTTCCAGAAGTTTATGCGCGTCAGCGAGAAGCACCATCTCGTGATCGTCGAGGCGCCGGAAAGCATCGGCCGGGAGATTATCAACCGGCTGAAACGGAGCGATCGCCCGGTGCCCCAGGTGGTCCTCGAAACGATCGTGGTGGTCTTCGAGCCGGGATCCTCGTACCGTTTCGGCCTGGACCTCGGCCAGGGTATCCAGATCCACGGCGACCGGTTCATCAACATGGCGCTCGCGGGCCTGGATATTTCCGCCCACTTCGGCCCGGAGGAATACGACGCCCTCAACAGCTTCGCCTTCACCTCGGTATTCCTGCGGGAACTCGCCGAGGCGGGGTATTTGACGATCCGCGCGGCCCCGCGGGTGATGGCCCGCGACGGGGAAAAGGCCTCGATCAGGATCGGCCGGGAGACTTTCTTCAGCACCCAGCCGCAGGCCGCCGAACTGCTGATCCGCCAGGAGATCGAGGAGGTCGAATCGGGCATTTTTCTCGACATGAAACCGCTCATTCGCGGTGACCGGGTGGTGGTCAACCTCGAGAAGGTCGAGGTCAGCGAGGAGATACGCATCGCGCGCTCGGCGGGGACCGAAAACCCCTTTCCCGTGATCAACCGCCGGGAGGTCTCCACGACCGTTGAGGTCAAGAACGGTCACACGATCGTCATCGGCGGCCTCGTTCAGCGCAACGTCATCGATCAGCGGGGCCGGGTGCCGTTTCTCGCGGATACGCCGCTCATCGGGCGCCTGTTCCACGAGGTGGAGACGGAGGAGTTCACCCGCGAGGTCGCGGTGTTCCTCTCCCCGCGGATCGTGCAGGAGAGAGATGATGACGATCAACAGGAATCGCCGTAACCGATCGTCACTCGTTTTTCTCTGCGCCGCAATCGGGTGGTGCCCCGTTGCCGCGACGGCGGGTTCGCGCGCTGCCGCGCGGCCGGAGAATACCGGGGCGGCGCGGCGGGAAGTGCGGGCCTCGGTGTCGCCCGGTTTTATCGTCCGGCCCCTCGTCCGCCGCCTCAGCGGTCCGATCGGCTCCCGGCTCGACTTTGCGTTTTCCATTGAAAACCTCAACCGCACCCGGCGACTGACGGTGCGGCCGGTGGCGATCAGGCAGCAGCGCAACGGGCTCATCACTATCGACGACGCCGCGGCGGCACCCGACGCGGTACAACTGGAGGCACCGGGGCAGTTTGATGTCTCCAACCGGGAGGAGGCGACGCTCAGGGGGAACATCCGCGTCGCCCGCGACGGCGGCTCGATGCGGTTTTACGGCCTGCTGGTAACCGACCTCGGGCGGCCCGTGACGGTCCGCCGGTCGCCCGAGGGGCAACCGGGGGCCGAGCCCCGCAACGTGCAGATCAATTACGTTACCCGTTACCTGCTGCGGGTGGAGCTGAAGGTTCCCGGGGCATCGCGCGCCGACCCGGGACGGATGGAAATCACCGACGCCGGCCTTCGGTCCGTCGACGGCAGGGCCGTGGTGCAGGTGGTGCTGAAGAACACCACGTCCGACCATTTCGCCTTTCGGTTGCGGGCGCGGCTCATCGGCGAGAACGGGCGCCTGCTGGGACCGCCCTTTTTCCTTTCGCATCCCATCCGCACTGACAGTCCGCCTCCCGCCCGTTACGACTGCCGTATTCTGCAGGGGGCCGAGGTGGTGCTCATCCGGCAGGTGCCCGAGCCGGTCCTGCCGGGCAGCTACACGCTGCAACTCGAGGTGCGTTCCAACGCGCGGACCGTCAAGGAGCATTCCCGGCAACTGGAAGTCAAGGAGGGGCAGTTTCCCGCCCAGGAAAAGGTCGTGGCCCGCATCGTCGGCGACATCCACGCGTCGCCGGCGCGCATCGAGCTTTCCCGCCGCCCCCGCGGCAACCGGCTGCTGCCGTTGAAGCTGACCAACCGGAGCGACCAGTCCGTCGCCGTCAAGCTCCGGGCGTATCCGCGGGGCGAATCTGACGGGGACCTTCCCTGGTTCACGCTCCGGCCTACGGGTTTCGATATCAGGCCGGGAGGTACCCGGTCGGTACTCGTGTCAGCCTCCACGAAGGGCGCGGAGAAGGGACACCGGTACGTCTTTTTGGAAATACGCGTCGATCCCGCGAAGACGCTCGTCGGGGGGAAGCGGTCCATACCGATCGCCTTCCTGGGCCGCGGTGAACTCGATCCCGCATACGAGATCGGGGCATTCCGGTGGGATCCCCGCGGCCCGTACCCCTCGGCCGTGCTCCCGGTCCGGAATACCGGGGATGTCCACCTCGCGCTGGACGCCATGATGACGATCGACAACCCGTTCGGCGGAAAGGCGCAGGTGCGAGGCGGCTTCGGTCGCTGGGTACTGCCCGGGGACGAGGGAGAGATTCGCTTTCGCTTTCAGCAGGCCCCCCCGGCGGGCGACTACCCCGCTGTCATCGAGTTGAACGTGGGCCACGGGCGGGACCCGATCCGCATCGACCGCACGTTCGTGGTTGAATAGGGGTCTGAATAGGGGTCCTGAATAGTGAATAGGGGTCGGACCACAGTAAAACTATTTATTAAAAGACGTTACATATTTATTTTCCCCTTGTAAGACCCTTAGACGCGATTTTGCCCCCCTCAAAATCGCGACTAAGGGCTAATTCAGGCCATTTTTTTTATTATCAGCTTATTTACGGGCCGCTGAACAATTCGTACCTGCCTGCGAACAGACATTTTTCCGCACCTCATCGTCAGCCTCCATCGACGATTCATATAAAATCGCCTGCTTCGATTTCCTTGACGTGCGAGACGTGCGAAGAACGTGTCTCTTTCTCGTCGACGGCCGAATTGTTCAGCAGGCCCTATTAGCAGTGATTTACCGTGGTCCGTCCCCGTTGTTTCCGTTGTTGTTGATCTCGCGTTACTCTGCCGGGTGAACCCGGATGTCGTCGACGTAAAAACGGCATTTCCGCCGGCCGTTGGCGATCAGTCCCACCCAGTCCAGGCGGGAGAAATCCGGGTTGCAGGCGAGATCCGCAAAGACCCGGGGCGTGTCCTCTCCCGGCAGGGAGACCGTCAGCGTGTACGTTCCCGTCGCCGCGTCCCCGACGCCGCAGGTCACCGCGATGCGCACCCAGCGGCCGGGGGGTACCCGGAGCAGTTCCGTGTTCCCGTGGATGAGCCGGCCGCCGGGGGTGAAGAAGACGGTCGGGCCCTCCCGGTAGCCGCCGGCCTCGTACTGCCGCCACTGGTACTTCAACTGGCTGTCGGCATCGAGGCGGACGGCGAAGGTACCCGTCAGCTTCCCTTCGGTGAATCGGCGGCGGAAGTAGACGTGCGGGGTGTAGGAGCGTTTCTGTCCCGGCCCGTCGGTGAATTTGAGGCTGCGGCTGCCGCCGGCCGCCGTCTCGGCGGTAACCCGGGCGGTGTATGCCGTTTTCTCTTCGTCCTCCAGGGTGGTCGCGTCGGGGATCTTCTCGCCGGGCGCCGTCGCCTCGCAGTCAGCGGCGATCGGCCGCGGAGGAGCGGTAAAGACGGCCGCCGCGCCGGTGTAGTCGACGCCGCCCGGGGCGAACGCCCGGGCCCGCACGACCGCCGGCTTCTCCAGGACGAAGGGCCCGTCGTACCGGGTTGATTCCTCGTCCGGCTCCGAGCCGTCGAGCGTATAGCGGATCGCGGCTCCGGCGGGTGTCGCGGTCATGGAGAGTGTCACCGGTTTCTTCAGGACGCGCCCGGCGGGGGAAATGGTCGCCCGGAGGATCTTCCCCATCAGCCGCGACCGGTGCGGCTGCTCGAGGCCGGCCGCCGCGGCATCCAGCGGCTCGATGCCCAGCCCGGGCGCAGGAGAACCGGGCCGGAACCCGAAGTCGCCGGCGTCGCTGTCGACGAAGCGGGGATCCGCCTGCAGCGAGCGTGCGTCAATCCCGTCCGGGCGGTGCTCCGCGAAATGGTCGCCGGCCCAGTCCGGGTCGCGGGTGCAGAAGTAGATATTGCGGTCGGTGCGGGTGTCGGCCAGGCGGGGCGGGCCGCCGCCGCGGCGGGACGGCCCCTCGTGGTAGAGGATCTGGCCCTTCCGCCGGGAGTAGAGGATATTCCGCTCGACGGTCGTGCCCTGTATCGAGCCGTAGGGGTACACGATGTAGCCGCGGTGGCGGTGGACCGGGCGGAGGTCGGCGATCACGTTGTTGATAATGTCGTTGTCGCCCTTGCTGATGAACCCCTCGCCGTGCCCGCCGCTGCGGGCGATGATGTTCTTTTCCATGAGGGTCTTGTGCTGGTCGTCGTCGCACCGTATGACCGCGTTCATGTATGTCCCGAGACAGTCGTGGCAGTAGTTGCCGCGGACGACGTTGCCGGCGCCCGCGCCGGAGACGTAGATGCAGTTGCCGTCGCCGAGTTGCTCCATGACGTGGTGGATGTCGTTGTGCGCGATGAGGTTGCCGCGGGCGTGGAGGTAGGGCTCGCGCTTCTCCCACGGCAGCCGCGCAAAGTTCTCGGGGACCTCATGCCGGCGGATGGTCCGCGAGCACTCGCCCGGGCCGGGCGGCGTCCGGTGGATGCGGCCGGTGGCGAGAACGGCGGTGTAGGGCAGGTGGTGGATGGTGTTGTGGGCGATCAGGTTTTCACCGCTCTGCCAGGCGAAGACGGCGGCCGAACCCCAGTACTCCCTGCCGACGTGGTGGATGTGGTTGTTCGTCACCCGGTTCCGGCGGTTGACGTCCTTCGTGCCCGGCCCGTACCCGGCCAGGAGGACGCCCGTCCCGCCGACGTGGTGGATGTGGTTGCCGACGATCCGGTTGCCGGTCGCGTGGAGGTCGAGCCGGAGGGCGGCGTGGCCGGAGGCCGTGAAGGTGCACCGCTCGACCGCGCACCGCGCCGCCCCGCGGAACCGCAGCAGCGCCGTGGGCTTGTCGAACAGCTCCCAGTCGTGCTGCAGGCCCCACCCGGTGCGGCCGCGGAACGGCAGCCGGTCGCCGTGCATGAACGTCAGCCCCCGGAAGACCAGCCCCTCGACCGGCGTGTCGGCCGGCCCGTCGTAGTCGATGCGTCCCGCGACGCGGATCAACTCGGTCAGGGCGGGTGCGACGATGCCCGCGCCGGGGCGGTCGCCGCGGGGCCAGAGATAGAGCCGGTCCCGCTCGGCGTCGAGGACCCACTCGCCGGGCTCGTCGAGTACCTCGACGACGTTCTCGATCCACGCCGTCGGCCGGTCGGTCATGCCGTTTTGCCCCAGGGGATAGGTCCCCGGCACGGTTGTTTTGATCGTCCGGGTATCGGGGTCGATCGAGGCGATCGGCAGCAGGTTCATGATCCAGAAGAAACAGGGAATGATCCGCAGCTCGGCGCCGGCGAGGTTCCGGTAGCGCTGCACCGCCCCGGGCGGAAACTGCACGGTTTGGTTGTCGCTCTTGCTGCCGCGGGGCGTGCGGTTGGTCTGGCGGAAGCCCGCGCCGCGGGCCCGGGGCAGGCGGCGGGCGCCGTCGAACAGGGCGCGGAACGCGCCGCGGCCGGAGACATCGGCAACCCACACCTGCGCCGCGGCCGCGGCGGGCAGTCCGGCGGGGAGTTCGGCCGGACGGCGCCAGCCGGTCACCGGCCGGCCGGCGCTGAAGACCGGCCGCTCGCCCGGCCAGGCCGCGTAGGTGACGGTACGGCCCGCCGGCGCCCCGTCCGCGAGACCGAAGACTACCGTCTCGGCCGGCCGGTACGTTCCCCCGCGCAGCAGGACCGTCACGTCGCGCGGCCCCCGGGCCAGGAGTGCCCGCACGGCGTCGCGGGCACGGGCGAGGGTGGCGAAGGGGCCGTCGGTCGTGTCGGCGTTGGGCGCCGGGAGCGTCCCGCTCCAGGCGTCGTCGCCGCCCGGGGCGACGTAGAAATCGGCGGCCGGTGTGCCGCAGCCGAACGTACACGCCAGACACGCCGGCAGGATCAGGGGAATAATTCTGTTGAGCATGACGTTCCTTTCCCACAGGGGACGGACCACAGTAAGATTATGTATTGAAGGGTGTTACATGACTATTTGGTCTTTGTGAGGCCCTTAAACGCGATTTTACCCCCCTCAAAATCGCTTCTAAGCATCCGTCAACGAAGGCATCTTTTCTCTTAAAGACGATTTTACCCCCCTCAAAATAGCGTCTAAGGGCCTTATTTGGCCCTCTTTTTTACTTATCAATCGATTCTAAAATGACTTACCGTGGTCCGTCCCCGCGGAATCCCCGCGGAATCAGTCGTCGTAGTCCGAGCGGTACTTGTCGGCCATGTTCTCACCGTAGTTCCGCCACTTATCCCCGTCGGCGTCGACGTCCACGTTGACGCAGCCGTAGAGTGAAGCGAACAGCAACCCGAACAGTGTCAGCCACACGTATTTCATCTGCCGATCCTCCTTGTATTGGCGCGTATAGTATACACCGTTATCGGCATTTTTCACCTGGATTTTCCACCCGGGCCGGGCCGTCGGCCGTTTCGTCTTCCTGCCGGTAGTACAGCGCCTCCCGGCCGGAGAGTTTCCCTTCACGGATCAGGCGGCGAATCGCCGCGGTGTCGACATGCTCGTGTGTCCGGGTGTCCACCGGTCCCCGGGGTCCCGCGAATCCCGGGACCGGTCGGGCGGTGTTCGCCGCGCGGGGCGCGACGCGTTCGGCGGCGTTCCAGGCGGCCGCGCCCGCCGCCGCGCAGAGGACCGCGATAAAGAGCACTCCCTTCAGTGTTCCCCCCGGTCGCGGGCGGGCGGCCTGGGCGTGCCGGCAGCGGTCGCAGCGGATGCAGTCCAGTTCCCCGCGACCGGCGACGCCGAGGTCGCACCGGCCGGGAACGATGTTCCGGGGCGTCAGCAGGGCCGTGCGCGGGTAGTTGAGGATCGCCAGGAAGGCCCCCGCCGGACAGAGGTACCGGCACCAGAACCGTTGGTAGTAAAAGGACAGGATCGCGATCAGCGCGATGAACACGACGGTAGCCGGCAGCCAGGTTTCGAACCCGAAGGCGGTCATCAGCGGGTCGGTTGCGCCGATGCGCCGGTCGAAGGTCAGGGCGAACCAGCAGACCAGGATAAACAGGATGACGTACTTGACGAACCGGGCGGCGATCACGAGCCGGCGGGGGGGCTCGAGGGACATCCGCCGGGGCCGGAACGCGCCGATAAGTTCCTGCAGGGCCCCGAAGGGGCAGATCCAGCCGCAGAACACGTTTCCCAGCAGCAGGACGGCGGCGGGCACGGCCGCGGCGAGAAGAAAGGCGGCGGTGAATCCGGCGGGCGGCAACTGAAGCCCGCACAGGGAGAGCGCCTGGGCGGTGGAAAACTGCAGGTTCAGGAAACAACCCAGCCCGGCCGCCGCGATCGCGAGGACCGCCGCCCGGAGCGGCCGCGACGGGAACAGCCGCATGACCGCCGCCCCGGCGAGAAAGGCCAGGAGGACCGCCGGCGGCAGGTACGCGGTCCACGCGAATCCGCGGCCGTCGTCCGCCGCCCGCGGCGCCGCGATGCCCACCGCCGCCGCGAACCGCCGTCCCGCGGCGGCAGCGGTCTCGACGACCGCCCGGGAGGAAACCGTCGCCCCCGAGACCGCGTCCGCCGCTCGCAGGTCGCGCGGGTCGAACAGGTTCCGTCCCTCAAGCCGCCGGGGTATCCACTGTTCCACCGGGCGGAAGTAGGTCTCGTCCTCGCGGGATTCGAGGACCGCGCACCGGGCCAGCCGCCCCTCCCGGTCCGCCAGCAGGGCCAGGACGATCCGCCCCCGGAACCCCCAGACGTCCGGGGCGAGTGTCCGGGTGGTGAAAAACCAGCCCTCCCCGCCGGTCGCCGACAGTGCCGGGCAGTCCGAGACGGCCAGGTACCGAAAGTCGGTCCCGTTCCATGTCCCGGTCATTTCCTCCGGCGTTCCCTTGCCGGCCACCTGGTGAAAGATGCGGACCGGGGATTCGGCGGTTTCTTCCGGCCGGCGGGCCCCGGCCGCCAGGTGGGCGGCGACCAGGAGGAATACCGCGCCCCCGAACATGACCCACCCGGCCGCCCGGAGCCGCGGCGCGGCGGTCAGTGCGCCGCGCCGCCGCAGGCGGGGCAGGAAGATGACGCCGTTCGTCGCCACCAGGGCGGCCAGGGCCAGGAGGGTGGTTTGCATCCCCAGTAGCGGCACCAGCAGCAGCCCGGCCGTCGCCGCGCCGGCCGCGCCCCCGGCGTGATCGGCGGTCTCGATCCGCCCGCCAGCCGCCGCCGGGTCGCGTCCGGCGGCGGCCAGGGCGGCCGCCACCAGGGGGATGTAGCCGGCGGCCAAAAATCCCCCGGCGAAAAAGAGCGCGCAGAGCAGAACAAGCGGGGGGTCCGTTTCGAGCAGGGCGATTGCCGCCAGCAGCCCGACGTGCGCGGCCATCCACACCGCGGCCGCCGCGGCGGGTCGGCGGAACCGGAAGAAGATCCGCCCGGCCAGAGACGCGCCCGCGGCCATGCCCAGCATGGCCAGGGAGGAGACCAGCCCGACCAGGAGGAAGATGGAGTTGCCCGCGTTTTCCAGCCGGCACATCAACACCACGTTCAGCCCGATCCCCGATGCCCCGGCGGTCGCCACCAGGAGGGAGGAATCCAGGCCCGCGGCACCCCGCCCCGCTCTCCGCCGCCCCCCTTCCAGCAGGCGGTAGAGGAGCCGGAGGAGGAACAGGATGCCCAGTCCCGCCGCGGCGATCGGGATCCCGGCGACCCCCAGCAGCCCGATCGCCTCGCCCGCCCCCGGCAGCCCGCTGCGCCGGGCGGCCAGGCGGACCGCGTAGGCCAGCGCCCGGGGATGCGCGTCGGTGTTCGGTCGGGCACGGCCGGCTGCCGCCGCGGCCGCGTACACCTCTTTCTGTTTCTCGACGCGGGCCGTCTCGAAGAGACTTGCGAACCCGCCCCGCGGAAAGACGTTGTCCGCGTTGTCGATACCGAAAAAACGGTCGGCGAGGATCTCGGGCGAATCGCTGACGGCGCCGCCGGCCGACGCGAAGAGCCAGGTTTGCTCCCCGGCCTTGATGGCCGTATTGCCGAAGACGTCGCGCAGGGTCCGGTATATCGATCCGCCCATGTCCGCCGCGGCGGGCGAGAGGTAATTGGCCCCGCCCGTGATACTGATGCAGACCGCGCCGTCGGGTCCGAGGCGGTCGCGGAGGGCCCGGAAGAATTCCCGCGTGTAGTAGCGGTTGAGGTGGAGCGTGGTCGGGTCCGGGAAATCGAGGACGGCCAGGTCGTACTCCCGGCCGCCGGAGCGGACGAAGGCCCGCGCGTCGGTTTCGGGGACGTGCAGGCGGGGGTCGTGTGCGCGGTACCGTTCCGGCAGCACCGCCCGCAGGCGAGGGGGATACTCGGGGTCCGCGCCGATCCAGGTCACCCGCTCGATTGTCGGAAAGGCCAGCAGCCGCCGGCAGAGGGGGTAGGCCGATGTCCCGGCGACCAGTACCCGGCGGGCGGAGGGGTTCTGTGCCATGGCCATCGCCGCGACCGGTGCCGAACCCTCCCGGTCCGGCAGGGCCTCCACCGTGGACGTCCGCGACAGGACGGTGAAACGCCCGTCCCGCTCCCCGTAGACGTACTCGGCCCGCGCCGTGGAAAACGACCCGCGAAAACCGCCCCGGTCCATAAGCCGCCGCCATTCCGTGCGCCGTCGGGACGCCGCCCATGTCCCGTCGAGACCGAAGCCGATGACCGCGATCGCGGCCGCCAGCGGGATCGCGCCCAGCGGCGGCCGCCGTTCGGCGATCGCCACCCCCGCGGCCGCCGCCGACAGCGCGCCGGCGGCCGCCAGGAAGATCGTCTCGGGGGACAGGCCCAGCCACAGTCCCAGGGTGACCGCGCCGCCGCCGGCGAAGCTCCCGGCCGCCTCGAGCATGTAGACCGTCTCGACCGGCTGCCCCGCCCGGCGCTGCTTCCACGCGCAGCCGGCGGTGAACAGCGCCCCGGTCAGAAAACTCAGGGGGCCGGGCGCAGCGGCGGCAACGGCCGCGAGCTGCGCCGGGGTCATCGCCTCCCAGGCCGCGGTCCCGCAGATGACCCGCGCGTCCAGGAGGAGATGCCGGCCCAGCAGGAAGGCGGGAATGTACAGCAGGCAGATCAGCTCGAAGCAGCGCCATCGCGCGATACGGCGGGCGGCTGCGCGGCCGCAGACTGCGCCGGCGGCGATCCAGAGCAGCCAGAGACCGAAGAACGCGCCGATCGCCGGTTCGCTGCCCGCGAAGACGGCGAGAAAGTCCCGGAACAGGATTGCCTGGGAGGCGAGGGCGAACAGGCCCGCGGCGACGATCAGCGCGGAGCCCGACAGGTCCCGCCGGCCGCCGATGTGGATGTGGTCCCGCCGGGCCATCTGGCTATTCGCCCGCCTCCTCGCCGAACACCTCGGCCTCGAAGACCGCGAATTGGGCCCCTTCCTTCCACGCGTCGGGAGAGAGCCCGGCCTTTTGCGAGAGATGGCTCAGGGTTTCCGCCAGGTCCCAGCCCTGCTCGGGGGCCACCTGCGGGAGGAAAACCGCCCGCCGGCCGTTCTTGGAAAGGATCATCCCGTGCGTGCCGATGACGATGTCCTCGTATGAATCCACGGGGCGGGGCGGATAGATCGCGGAGATCTCGATCCGCAACTTCTCGAGTTCGCCGGGGGAAAGGGGAGGAAAACGGGGGTCATCGAAGGCCGACGAGAGGGCCTTGTCGATGACCACCTGGTACATCGGCTTCCCGGACGGGTATTCCCCGATACACCCCCTCAGGCGGCCGGAATCGGCCAACTTCAACGTCACGAAGGCCCCCATGATCTCCTTCATCTCATCCGTGACCGCCACGCCGAGATCCGCGGCGGTGGGTTTTTTCTTGTGATCAAAGTAGTACCGGATCGTCGAACGGGCCAGCTTCAGCAGGGTCCTGCGTGTCTCTTTGCCGAGTTTCACCTTC
Source organism: uncultured Planctomycetaceae bacterium (assembly GCA_964557575.1). Lineage (GTDB taxonomy): Bacteria > Planctomycetota > Phycisphaerae > SM23-33 > SM23-33 > CAZLBC01. The sequence goes on along the minus strand of CAZLBC010000041.1, from coordinate 25,854 downwards.
TTCTCCTTTTCGTGTGCCGGGGGGGGGGACGGTATCTTCTCGCCGGCCGCCGGGTCGAAGCGCCCGGTGACGGCCGCGGCCAGGTAACTGACCGAATTGGTGTAATTATTCATCATGCGGCCGGAGGTGTCGTAGCGGACCATCGCGAAGCGGTTGTCCGCGCCGGTCATGGCCATCAGCACGGCGATCGGGTGCCGGCCGCAGATGGTGGGCTTCTCCTTGGCGAGAAAGGCATGCCAGGCCGCGAGGTCCTTTCCCGCGATCGCGTCAAAGGCCGCCATGTCCATGCGGCGGATATTCTTTTCCACGTCTTCCGTAAAGGGCACGTAGCGGAAATCCGGGCCGTAGTGGGTGAAATCCGAACTGGCCACCACCAGTGTCCGGTCGTCCATCAGGCCCAGGAGTTGTTTGCCGAGCCGCTCGGCGGTTTTCCGGCTCAGGTCGCCGGTGACGACGGGCACCAGGCGGAAATCGCCGAGGGCCTGCTGAAGAAGCGGGACCTCGATCTGCACGCTGTGTTCGCGGGCGTGGACGGGGGGCCGGGAGACCACGCAGGGGATCGATTTCAACGCCCGGATGAAATCCGTGTCGAGGGGCACCTCCCCGAGGGGGGTGGCGTAGTGCGTCGCCGCCGGCACGCTCACGGTGTCATCGAGGCGGGCCCGGTGGGACGGGCCGATCACCACCACCCGGTCGAACGCCTGCTTCCCGAGCTGCGCCAGCCCGGCCGCCGCGACCCGCCCTGAATACCGGTACCCCGCGTGGGGCAGTATCAGGCCGCACACCCTGCCGGCGACCTTTTTCTCCGCGCCGTCCAGGAACCCCGCCACCTGTTCGGCGAGTTCCTTTTTCGTGCCCGGATACCAGGAACCGGCGAGCCGGGAATAGTGAACCGCTTTCTTTGCTTCGTCAGCGGTGCCGCCGTCTTCGCCGGTCTCCTCGTTTCCCGCGCAGGAAGGCGCCGCGGCCACCGCGAGGATCGCCGTCAGCAGCACGGTCGTGTCACGAAGTCGTCTCATGGCCTCATCCCATCCAGGTCCCGGGTTTCAGGACCGTGCTCATACGGAGGGGGCGTCCCGTCGTCGCCCGCCGGCCCGGCGGCAGCGTACGGCATGCCTCCACGGTCCGCACCCGGTCCCGGGCGGCGCTCGCCGGTACCGCGGCAGCGGCCGACGAAAGGGCCGCGCGGCGCATGAATTTCCTGCGGTTCATTTCCAAACTCCCTGTACCGCCCGCCCGCATGCCGGGCAGCGGCCGTTCTCGACGCGGTTTCCGAAGACCCGGTACCCGGTCCGCTTGATAAGGACCTCCCCGCAGCCGGCGCACCGGGTGTCCTGGGCGCCGGCCATGAGCAGGTTCCCGACGTAGACGTGCTTGAGGCCCGCTTCGCCGGCGATGTCCCGGGCACGCTCGAGCGTGGCCGCGGGGGTCGGGGGGAGGTTCTTGAGCCGGTAGCGGGGAAAGAATCGCGAGAAGTGCAGCGGGGTCTCCGGGCCGAGGTTTTTGGCGATCCACCGGCACAGCAGGCGGAGGTCGCGGGTGGAATCGTTGAGCGTGGGGATCACGAGGTTCGTCACCTCCACCGCGACGCCGGCCGCGCCGGCCGCCGCGAGGTTGTTCAGGACCGGCAGGAGGTATCCGTCGCAGATCTCGCGGTAGAGCTTCTCGTGCATGAATTTCAGGTCGACGTTCGCCCCGTCGACGTGCCGGCACAGGCGCTTCCAGGGACCGGCGTTGATGCAGGCCGCGGTCACCAGGACGTTTTTGAGCCCCGCCTCGCGTGCCAGCCGGGCGGTATCGAGCGTATACTCGTAGTAGGCCGTGGGCTCGGTATAGGTGTAGGCGACGGAGTGCACCTTCCTGCCGGCGCCGCCCATTCGCGAGCCGGCGTCCTTGGCCAGGGCGATCACCCGTTCCGGCGGCAGCAGGTAGGTCCGGTCGATGTCCTCGGGGTTCCGCTGCGAGATGTCCCAGTTCTGGCAGTTCTTGCAGTGGAGGTTGCACCCGGCGGTGGCGACCGAGAGGATAGCCGTGCCGGGGAGAAAGTGAAACAGCGGTTTTTTCTCCACCGGGTCGACGTGCACCGCGCACGGACGCCCGTAGGTGACCGCCCGCAGGCGGCCGTCGAGGTTGATACGCATCCGGCAGTCGCCCCGCTGGCCTTCGTCCAGGAGGCACGCCTTCGGACACAAGTCGCACCTGACCTTCACGTTCGTTTTTCTCCGGCATGCAGGAACAGATATTTCGGTCTCAGAACAACCACGGTACATCTTATCAATTCAATCCCCCCAAATGCACCCCCGGCGCGAAAAAAGGGCCGGGAAACGCGTGAATCATCCCGGCCCGAAGGAAAAGGAAAAGGGGACAGGCTGCTTTTTGTTTCTTCCGTCACGTCATAACAGGTATGGCGCAGGGATAAAAAGCAGCCTGTCCCCTTTTTCGGGCGCGTCGGTAACCGCCGCGCCCGGTCCCGCCGCTACGGCTGTTTCGGTTTTTCTCCCATGCTTCCCATCATGGCTTCCATCATGGCCGTGCCCATTTCCTCGTTGATCTTTTCGGCGGTGTATCCTTCCGTGCCGATGTTCTTGCCGACCTTCTTCATGGCCTCCCCCATCGTGGTCATCATCCCGGCCGCCTTTTCGGCGTCTTCGGCGGTGAGGTCTTTTTTGCCGCCGGTCGGCCCCGCCATGCCGGCGGCGTCGATATACCACGCGCCGTCTTTCTTGACCAGGTTCATCGGCTGGTTCTTGCCTTCCATCCTGGCCACGGCCGTGTCGCCCTTCTCCTCTATGGTGACCTTTTCGACCCAGTTCTCGTCCTTCAGTTCCTTCATACCGCCCTTCATGTCCTTCGCCGCATCATCGCCGTACTCGGCGACCATGGCCTCTTCGAATTCCGTGGCGGCAATCATGAAGTCGGCCATGGCGGCGACCATCTTTTCGGTGTTCTCGGTGGTGTGAAAACACGCCTTCATGGCATCGGCGTCCTTGTCGAGAATGGCCCGGCGGAAATTCTCGATCGCCTCCATGGGGGTCTTGGCCGTGTCGCCGCCACCGCCGCACCCGGCGAGGGGCAGCAATATCGCCGACAGCAATGCCATGGTCGGAACAGTCGTCTTGTTCATGGTGTTCTCCTCTGTTTTGTGTGTTCGGCAGGCAATCCGCCCGCCCCGTTGTAATCCTCTTGCCGACCCGGTTTTTCAGAAGATCCTCCGCAGGATACCGACCAACCGGTACCGGATCTTACGCAAGTAGCGGCGGTGCCGCCATAAAAAAAATAGTTAATGGTTTATTAAAAACGGTTGTTCCCCTCTTGTTTTTGTGTCCGCGCTAACCCCTGCTTCACCTTTTTAACGTCCGTGATCTCCAGCTCGACGCTGGTCCTGCCCCGGTAGGTGTTCAGGACCGGGCGGCCCGCCACGTCGACGGCCCGCGCCCCGGCGAGGTAGTCGGGCAGGGCCCCCATGCGGAAGCCGACGGCCCGCAGGTAGCTGCCGCCCTGGTCCAGGAGCAGGCCGATCGTCTCGCCCCGCCTGCCCATCCGCCGGGGCTCTCCGGAGATCTCGCAGTTGCGGAGGACGATCACGGGTCGGGGGTTCCCCGGCCCGAACGGCCCCATCGTTTCCATCGCCCGGACCACGGGGTAGCCGAGATCCGCCACGGTCGACTCGGCGTCGATCTCCAGGCGGGGGACGAGTTGGTCGGCGGTGATTTGCTCGGCCGCCAGGGCCCGGAAGGCCGCCGCGAACGGTTCAATTTTCGGGACTTCCAGGCGCAGGCCGCCGGCCATCGCGTGGCCGCCGCAGGAGACGAGGTGCTCGCCGCAGGCGGTGAGGGCCTCGGCCATGTGAAAGCCGGCGATCGACCGCGCCGAGCCCTGGGCGACGCCGTTGTCACCGATATCGATCACCACGGCCGGCCGGCTGAACGCGTCCACCAGCCGGGAGGCGACGATGCCGATGACGCCCCCGTGCCACTGTTCAGATGCCAGGACGATCGCCCTCATGGCCTGATCGTCCATACCTTCCGCGTCGACCATTTCCATGGCCTGGGCGGTGATGTCCCGCTCGACCCGCCGCCGGCGCTCGTTCTCCGTCTTCAGGTACGCGGCTATCTCCGCCGCCCGCCCGGGATCGCCGGTGGTCAGCAGCTCGATCGCCTCCCGCGCGTGGCCCATCCGCCCGGCGGCGTTGAGCCGGGGGGCGAGGACGAATCCCACGTGGTAGGCATCGACCTCTTCGTTTGCCAGCTTCGCCGATTCCAGCAGGGCCCTGACGCCGTGGTTCGGCGCGGCGGGCAGCCCCCGCAGGCCGTAGGTCGCGATAATCCGGTTTTCCCCGACCAGGGGCACGTAGTCGGCAATGGTGCCCAGGCCCGCCAGGCTGGTGGCCTCCAGGAGGAAGTCCCGCATCGCGCCGTTGACCCGGTTCGCCCCGCATACTTCGCGAGCGGTCTGCCAGGCCAGCTTGAAGGCCACGCCGGCGCCGCAGAGATGGGGATTGGGATACGTATCCCCGACGTGGGGATGGACCACGCCCGTCGCCGGCAGCGCGGCCGGCAGGGAGTGGTGGTCGGTGATGAGTATCTCGACGCGATCGGAAAACGCGGAGACCAGGTCCGCCGAGCAGATCCCGCAGTCGACGGTGACCACCATGCCCGCCCCGCCGTCGACGATCTCCTCCATCGCGCCGGCGTTGAGCCCGTAGCCCTCGTCGATCCGGTGGGGCACGTAGAAATCCGCTTCGCCGCCGCACAGCCGGATGCAGGAGACCAGGATCGCCGCGCCGGTGATCCCGTCCACGTCGTAGTCGCCGTAGACGACCACTTTCCGCCCCTTCTCGACGGCCCGGGCGAGCCGCGCGGCGGCATCCGCGCAGCCGGGCAGCTTGGCGGGGTCGTGGAGCGAACTGAGTTCGGGCCGGAGGAACGACCGGGCGTCGTCGACGGCGTGGATGCCCCGGTTATGGAGCAATTGGGCGACGAGGGGGGCGGTCCGGAGGGCGGTACCCAGGTCCCGCGCCCCGTCGAACGGGGGTTTGACCTCCCACCGGTATGAGTCGCTCGTCCATGCGCGCCGCGCCATCGTGCCTCCTGCATGTGCGTCCGTGATGCGAAACCGATTGTAACACAAAACCGGGTCCCGATCATCAAATTCATTGACCGGCCTGCCCGGAAACGGTCTAATGGATGGTGCGCGTCCGGGAACAATCACCGCGAGAACACGCAGCGGAGAGACCCACATCGCCTGCCGTACCTCGAAAACCCGCACCGTACTGTTCCTTGCCGCCGCGGCGGTCGCCGCCGCGGCGGGACCCCTTCGCGGCGCCGAAGGCGACGCCCCGTCGGCCCGGGTCACCTTCAGAACCGATATCCCCGTCATTCCCCTGATCCAGATGAAGGAGGGCGGGAAGCTGCTGAAGGTCCTGACGCCCCCCGGCAAGCCGATTGCCATACCCCACTGCCATAAGTGGTTCCTGCGGACCGCGGATGCTTTCAAACCGGACGAGCACCTCGGTGAACTGGTCACGATCGCAGAGACCCGCAAGCCCTTCGGGCTGGTGATTGCCTGCCCGGTCACCGACGAGCACTTCAAGGTCCTTGCCGAACTGACGGCGATTGAGGACCTCGTCCTCGACGACTGTTCGGCGGTGACGAAAAAGGGACTGTCCATACTCGCGAAGACGGGGGGGCTGCAGTACCTGACGGTGGCCGACGCCGACAGGATTACCGGGGCGGCAACGGGCCGGCTTGCCGCCCTGAAAACCCTTGAAGGCCTGACATTCCGCGCCTGCGGCGCCCTCGACGGCGGCGGCCTGTCCGCCCTGTCCGCCCTCCCGGTCCTGCAGGCGCTGGAGTACGCCGACTGCCGACGGCTTGCCGGGAGTAACCTCAAGCACCTGGCGAAGTTCACCTCCCTGCAAAAACTGGTGATAGCGGGCGCGCCGGCCGTTGCCGACAAGGACATGGCCCGCATAGCCGCGGCCGCGAACCTCTCGCAGGTCACGCTGGAGGGATGCCCCCGGGTTACCGGGGCGGGGGTCAAGCACCTGGCCCGGCTCGACGGCCTCGGGGCCCTGAGCCTGGCGGGCGGCGGCGTCGTCGGGAAACAGCTCAAGGACCTGCCGCGGCTGAAGAATCTCCGGCGGCTCAACCTCAGCCGCTGCAGCGGCCTCGACGACCGGGGGCTCAGCTACGTCGCCCGCTGCGGCAGGCTGGTCGTGCTCGACCTGAACCACTGCCCGAAGATCACGGCGGCCGGCATGGGATACCTGGCGAACCTCGCCGCCCTCGAGGGACTGGACCTGGACAACTGCAGGGGCATCACCGATAAGGGAGTCGCCTACCTGTGCAACCTCGGCAAGCTCCTGCAGCTCGACCTTTCCGCCTGTAACCGGATCACGGACCGGTGTTTGAAGTACCTGCCGAACCTGCGGGTATTGCAGACGCTCTCCCTCAGCGGCTGCACGCAGATTACCGACCGGGGCCTGGCGTCCCTGGCGAAGATGCCGTCCCTCAGGCTCCTGATGGTTGACAGGATGGGCACGGGCGTGACGAAGGCGGGGGTGGAGGCACTCAAGAAACAGCTCCCCGAATGCCGCGTGGTGGGGAATTAAGAAGTCTGCTGATTCTTTTCCGGCTCTCTACCCGTCCTTCTTCTTGTACACCCGCACGTAATCGACCAGCAGCCGGTCGGGCAGGTCGGCTTTGGCGATGTCGCCGGCCCATTTCCCCACCTCGCAACTGAGAATCAGGTACTGGCTGCGGCGGGAGACCGCGGCGGTCGTCTCCCCGGTCTTTCGGCCGTCGACGTAGAAGGCGTACTTCTCCGGCGTCCACAGGAGGCCGACGGTGTGCCACCCGGTCCCGATGCCGGGGACCTTCGCGATCTTTGCCTTGTGCTTGTGGTCTTTGCCGTACCCGTCCCAGTGGAGGGTGTGCTGGATCACGTCGCCCTTTTTCCTGAGGTACTCGAAGACGTCGATCTCCGTGCCGGCCCGGCCGGGGTCGCCGATATGTTTGCCCATGGCGGGGGTCTGCAACCAGAAGGCCGACCAGTGCCCGATCTCCTTTTGGAGCTTCACCCGGACCTCGAAGTACCCCAGCGCGGTTTCGTATTTCCCCTGCGTGCCGATCATGGCGGCATGGTACGTATCCCCGCTGCGCCTGACGGTCAGCACCAGGCGGCCCGCGCCGTCGAGGGCGACCGTGTCCCTGACGTTGACCCCGCCCTTGCGGGGCCCGAGTGCGCGGTACCCCCATTTTTCGGTGTCGAGCTTCCTCCCGTCGAACTCGTCGGCCCAGGCCAGGGCGTAGCCCGGTGCGGGGGGACCGGCGGTCTTCTGTTTCGTTTCCGCCGACGTGCCGGCCGCAAGCGCGGCGGCGGCGAGGATGATTGCTGTCGCGGCCGGAATGATAATCGTCGTCAGCACGGGCAATACACATCTCAGCAGTCGCAGGCGTGACATCGTTTTTTCCTTTCACGGTGGTGCGGTACGGTCCCTCCTGCCTCGACGTGCATTATACGGGGCGGTCGCGTATTATAAATGCCCCTTTTTATCACGCGGAATGTCGTATTTGATTGTCCGCCGCCCGGGTCGACAGCGGGAGTTTATTCCCCGGTCGCCACGGTGACGGTCGGCTCGAGACCCACGTCGATAGCGAGGGCGTTGGAAATCAAGCACGAGCTTTCGGCCTTTTCCAGTGTTGCCGTGGCCGTTTCCACGTCTGCCTGGGCGGCTACTGTGATTTCGGGACGCACGGTGACGGCGGCGAACCGCAGTCCCCCCTTGTCATAGACCAGTTCGCCCTCGGCCGTGCTGCTGTACGCGGTGATTTCCAGCCCCGCCTTCTCCCGATAGTGGAGAAAAGTGGTCATGATGCAACTGTTTACCGCCGCGACCAGAAAATCTTCGGGGGTCCAGAAGCCCGCGGGGCCCCCGAAGTCGGCGGGCGTCGACGTTTCCAGGCCGGGCTTGCCGGCCGCGGCAAGCGTCCCCTTCTTGCCCTCGTCCCAGGTAAGCGTATTCGTGTACAGCCATGATTTTGGCCGTGAGTGTTTTTTTGCCATGATTGCTTCCTTCCGATCTTCTCAATTGTATGTACTCGATTTCATGCATCCGGCCGATCCACTGTAGCCGCCGCGCGGCCGGATGTCCAAGGTCTACCACCGCGGCGAAACGCCCGCTGTGCGGCCTCGCGTTACGCGGACTGCCCGGCCCCCGGCCTATGCGACCGTTTCTTCTTTGGATTGCGCCGGTTTCGGCGTATGATTATAATACATACCGGACAAGGGATCCGTTGAGTCTGTTACCTGAGGTCGTGCCGTACACCGGCCGAGGGGAGGATCGACATGCAATTCTGGCTGAAGATGGACGCGGGCCCCGTGGCGGTCACGGGAGACCAGATCGAGACGTTGCGGCGGAAGGGCAGTTTGCCGGACGAGAAGCGATTGATCTCGGTCGACGGCGGCGAAACGTGGCACACCTACGCCGAGGTTCTCGAACTGAAAAAAAGCCAGCCGCCGCCGAAGATAACGAAGGTCTACAGCAAGTGCGAGAACTGCAACGCGATAATCGAGAACACCAGCGACATGGTCGGCCAAACCGATACCTGCGGCTCCTGCGGCCGGCCGTACCGGATCCGGGCCGAGGACGCGCGATCGAAGATGCCGCTGATCGTGACGATAGCGGTTATCAGCGTCGGGGCCATTATTGCGGGGTGGCTCATGCTCAGCGGCTGAGGGAGCCGCGGGAGACTCATTGTATCGCCGGGCCGCGGGCCGGGCGGAAGGGAACGGTTTCTCCGCAAGGGGAATCAGGTATAATGGCGCGGGAAGACAGCGTCTGCCGCCGAACGAAAACTCCCGACAAGGAGTCGAGACGATGATGACACTGATCGTATCGATCCTGGTTCTTGCCGTTCCGCCGCCGGCCGCCGAACCGGCGCCGGTGTTCGCCGCCGACTTTGAAAAGCCGGACGCCCTGGAGGCCTGGACGGGAACGGCGGAGATCGTCGACGGCTGCAAGGGCACCCGATCGCTGATGATCAGGAACACCCGCGCAGCGGCGTCGGCGACCGTCGCCGCGGCGGTGCCCGCCGACCGCATCGCGGGGAAACTGGTGACGATCGCCGCGGCCGTCCGGGCCGCCGGCGTCACCGAGCCGCCGAACCACTGGAACGGCATCAAGGTCATGCTCGTCCTGGAGACCGGCACCGGCCGGCAGTACCCCCAGGTCCCGCTCGGGACCGGTACGTTCGACTGGACCGTCGCCCGGCACACGCTCCGCGTGCCGCGGGAGATCACGAAGGCGACGCTCGTCCTCGGCCTCGAGAGGGCCGCCGGCACGGCGTGGTTCGACGAGGTCCGCGTCATCACGGGCCGCCCGGCCCGCGGCGGCCGGCGGTTCGCGAAGAGGTTCACCGGTCACGACCTGCCGCGGCTGCGGGGCGTGATGCACGGCCCGCGGTTCGTCGCGAAGGACCTCCGGGAGCTGGCCGAAGACTGGAAGGCCAACCAGGTCCGCTGGCAACTGAACTGGACGCCCATGAAAAAGGCCGAGCAGTGGGCGGCGGACCTCGATCGCTACGATGCGTGGCTGGCGGGGGCCCTGGCCGACCTCGAAAAGGCCATGGACGCCTGCGAGCGGCACGGGATCCTGATGCTCGTCGATCTCCACTGCCCGCCCGGCGGGCGGGCGAAGGGGGGGGTCTGCCGGCTGTTTACCGAGAAGCGCTACCGCGAGAAGTTCATCGCGGCCTGGGACCGGATCGCCCGGCAGTGCCGGGGCCGGCAGTGCGTCTACGCCTATGACCTGATCAACGAGCCGGTCGAGCCGCCGCCGTCCGACGCCGCGATCACCTGGCCCGCGCTGGCGACCCGGGCCATCGACGCCATCCGGGCGGTCGACCCGGGCATGCCCGTCGTCTTCGAGCCCGGCCCGTGGGGCACCTGCGCGGGCTTCGACACGATCGTTCCCCTCCACCGCGAGCGGGTTATCTACAGCTTCCACATGTACCACCCCCACGCCTTCACCCACCAGGGCGTCTACGGCAACAAGAGGGGCGTCGCGTACCCCGGCACGGTCAACGGCCTGCGGTGGGACAAAGAGCGGCTGCGGGAGGCGATGGCCCCGGCGATCGCGTTCCAGGAGGCCTTCAACATCCAGGTCTACGTCGGTGAGTTCAGCGCGATCCGCTGGGCCCCGGACCACGGCGCGTATCGCTACCTGCGGGACTGCATCGACCTCTTCGAGGAGTACGGCTGGGACTGGTCGTACCACGCCTTCCGCGAGTGGCAGGGCTGGAGTGTCGAGCACACCACCGACCCGGAGAACGCCGCGCCGGCCGCGACCCCCACCCGCCGGGAGAAGCTCCTGAAGCAGTGGTTCGCACGAAACAAGAAGCCGTGGTGACCGCCGCCGGTGGAAGAATATGCGCGATCAAACAGTTCTCAACATGACGGGAATAGGATATGATTCGATCCGTGAGAACCGCGGCAACCGCGGGCGACGACTTTTGTGACCGGCACGGGTGCCCGGTCCTGAAACGGCAGTGTGCCCGCGGCGGGAGAAAACGCATGGAACCGCGCAGATCATACGATTCACTGTATACGCGGGAGCGCCGGTGAGCCTGAAGCGCAAACTGGGTTTCTGGGACGTGTTCTGCATCGCCGCCGGCGCGATGATCAGCAGCGGTCTGTTTATCCTTCCGGGCCTCGCGTTCCAGGCGTGCGGCCCGGCGATCATTCTGGCTTACGCCATCGCGGCGCTCATGATGATACCCGCCCTTTTCAGCAAGTGCGAGCTGGCCACGGCCATGCCCCGCAGCGGCGGGACGTACTTCTTCATAGAGCGGAGCATGGGGATGCTGGCCGGGTTGCTGGCGGGCCTCGCGGCCTGGTTCGGCCTCGCACTGAAGAGCGCGTTCGCCATGGTCGGCATCGGGGCCTTCGCGCACCTTGTCTGGAGTGAGGCTGCCGGTTCGGAATGGCTGGTCAAGGCCGTGGCCGCCGGCTGCTGTGTCGTATTCATCCTGCTGAATACCTTCAGCGTCAAGACCACCGGCCGATCACAGATCGTACTGGTTGCCTTCCTGCTGGGTGCACTGGGCCTGTTCGTCGCTGCCGGCATCCCCCGCGTCCGCCAGCATCCCAACTTCGACAACCTCATGGGCGCGGGGTTCGGCAGCATTCTCGCCACGGCGGGGCTGGTATTTATCTCGTTCGGCGGGCTGACCAAGATAACGAGTGTCGCGGAGGAGGTCCGGCAGCCCGGGAAAAATCTGCCGCGCGCCATGTTCCTGGCGTTCGTGGTGGTCAGCCTGTTGTACGTGGCGGCGGTCCTGGTCATCGTCGGTACCCTGCCGGCCGATAAGATAGCCACCGACCGGTTCGTCACGCTCACGCCCGTGAGCACCGCCGCGGAGTCCTTCATGGGCCGGGCGGGTATGCTCGTGATGTCGGCCGCGGCGATTATCGCGTTTGTCACGACCGGCAACGGCGGGCTCCTGGCCGCGTCCCGGGGCCCCCTGGCGATGAGCCGCGACGGCCTGCTGCCGCGGGTGTTCGGCACGGTGTCCCGGCGGTTCGGCACGCCGGTCTTCAGCGTGTGGGTAACCGGGCTCTTCATGGTGGTCGTAATTTTGTTCCTCAGCATTGCGGACCTGGTGAAGGTGGCCAGCACGATGATGCTGATCCTCTTCCTGCTGGTCAACGTCGCGGTGCTCATCATGCGCACCAGCCGGATCCCCAACTACCGGCCCCGCTACCGCAGCCCGCTGTTTCCCTGGGTGCAACTGGTCGGCATCGGGATATACGGGGCACTGATCGTCGACCTGGTGGCCGCACTCGGCTTTCTTCCGCTGATTACAACGGGCGCCTTTGTACTGGGGGGTGTTATATGGTACCTGGTGTACGTGCATCCCCGCAACACCCGGGAAAGCGCGCTGGTTTACATGGTTCGCGGCATCGTCGCCAGTGAGATTCGTCGCACCAGTCTCGAGGAGGAACTCAGGGAGATCTCCCTGGAGCGGGACGAGATCATCCATGACCGGTTCGACCGGATCGTGCAGAACTGCGCGATACTGGACCTTCCCGGGCCGGTGGCCCTCGATACGATGTTCGAACAGGCCGTGGAACTGCTCTCTCCGCGCCTCGGCATCGCACCGGCGGTCCTGCTGGAAAAGTTTCGGGCCCGCGAGGCCGATTCAAGCACCATGATCCAGCCGGGACTGGCCATTCCCCACATCATCGTCGCGGGGGAGAATCTCTTCGACGTATTGCCGGTCAGGTCCAGGGAGGGCATCATCTTCGATCCGGACAAGCCCTTTGTCACTACCGCTTTTATACTGATAGGGTCAGAGGACGAGCGCAACTATCACCTCCGGGCGCTGATGGTGATTGCCCAGATAGTGCAGGAGGATAAGTTCACCGATCACTGGCTCGCGGCGAGCAATGCCGAGCAACTCCGCGACCTGCTACTGCTGTCGCGCCGTCCGCGCGAGGAGGCCTCCCCGGCGAAATCTGCCCCCGGGGTGTAGGGCCGGTTCCCCCGGCCGGCCGCCGTTTTGTTCCCGAACAGCAGTACTGTTTCCCGCACCTCCCAACAACATTCAGCCTCCGTTCAATCGCGCCGTCCACGCGGGACTTGTTCGCAACGGGCGTTGCCCTTAGACTATTCGTTCCCGGTACTGTCGAGGAATCGAGATGATTAGAGCTGGTTTCATAACTTCAATTTGGACTACAAGCGGCTCTTTTGCCGTCTGGCGGCGTCACGAAAACTCGACATATTTCCTTAATATGTCGTCGTTTCCGTTCCTTGCCAGATCGACAAAATACCTCGCTTTCGCTACCAAAGCAAGTTATGAAACCAGCTCTAAGCATACTGCAACAGTCATGGCGATCGCGGCCGGTGTGCTTGCCGCCGGATGCGGGACGCCCGGTCCCGAGACCGAAAGCCGCCCCAACATTCTCTTCATCATGATAGACGACCTCGGCTGGATGGATCTCCACTGCCAGGGAAACAGCGCGTATCGCACGCCCAACATCGACCGGCTGGCCGGGGAGGGCATGCGTTTTACCGACGCCTACGCGGCGGCACCGGTATGCTCTCCCACGCGAGCTGCTGCGATGACCGGGCTGGCCCCGGCCAGGCTTCGCATCACGAACCACATACCGGACCGGTGGCGATTCTACCGGGACCGGAAGCTGGGCCCCGGCAGGTCCGTCAACCACCTGGCCCCGGAATACGTCACCATCGCAGAACGACTGAAGACTGCCGGCTACGCCACGGCGTTCATGGGCAAGTGGCACCTGTCGGGCACGTCGTGGAGCGACGAAAACAGAACATATCTGCCCGGGAACCAGGGATTCGATCTCAATATCGGCGGCTGCCACCAGGGCGGCCCGGGAGGCAAGGGGTCTTTTTTCGATCCCTTCCAGGTGCCGAATATCCCGAGCCGGAAAAAGGGCCAGTACCTCCCCGATCGACTGGCGGACGAGGCCATATCGTTCATGAAAAAGCAGTCGAATGCTGAAAAGCCGTTTTTCCTGTGCCTGTGGAACTATACCGTTCACTGGCCGGTCGAGGCGCCGGATGCTCTCTATAAAAAATACGCTGCCGGCACACCCGATCTGCACCAGAAATACCAGGCCATGGTAGAGGGTATGGACATGGCCGTGGGTAAGGTTCTGGCGGCCCTGGACCGGATGAATCTTGGCGACGACACGCTGGTTGTGTTTACATCCGACAACGGCCCGTTCTGCGGCGATAACAACGAGATGACCAGCGCCGCGCCGCTCAAGGACAGCAAGGGATACCTCGGTGACGGCGGCATCCGTGTTCCGCTGATTATTCGCTGGCCGGGAAGAATAAAAAAGAACTCTCTGTGCCGCGATCCTGTCATAACGATGGATTTCGTTCCGACCTTTCTGGACACGGCCGGTGTTGAATACGGTGAAAACGATTTTGACGGCGAAAGCCTTCTGCCGGTACTTGCGGGGACCGGCAGGCTGCGGCGGGAGGCGATCTGCGTTCACTTTCCCCACTACGCCTTTCATCGCAACAACCGGATGGGCGGGATTATCAGGTCGGGCGACTACAAGCTGATACGCTACTACGACGACAACAGCATCGCGCTGTACGACATGAGAAAGGATATCGGAGAGAAACAAGATCTGGCGAAACAGATGCCTGAGATGGCTGCCGGATTATCCGGGAAACTCGATGCATGGCTGGAGGAAACGAAGGCCGCCATGCCCCGTCCGATACAGGACATCGCGGACAACGAACTGTACGGAAAGAAATAACAGTGCGGTGAAACAGGCGGTTTCAAGATACCGCGCCCTTCGCCGCGGGAGAACAAGATGAGACGTCCGGGATCAGCGGGCACGCCGGGGAGGCCTTTGCCGGGGTTTTGGTGAAATCGAAGTGAAATCAACCGATCCCCGACACTCGATCACCAGGCGATGTTGCCTATCACGAATCCCATAGGGCATCAAATGCGCGGGAGTATGAGAACGGCACTGACGGTGATTTCAGTCGCAATCGCGTTGATCGCGATCGTCGAGGGCTGCGGGGACAACCAGAGTTCGCCGCACAAGAATCCGCGGGAACTGGTCGATTCCCACATGGCCCAATGGAAACGGCACAATCCCGATCGCGCGGAAAGATGGGTCGAGGAGGAGAAGGCCACTGACGCCATTGAGCCTCCTGCAGACAACTCGTATCTTTTGAAGGGCAAGCAGGGCGAGGATCATTCTTACGGAAACTACACCAAAAAAGACATCCTGATGTGGTCCCGGAAAACTGAAAAGCTCGCGGCTCGAGTCGCATGACCGGCGCGCCGCGCCTGGTGAGGACGAGGTGTTTTCCCTTCTGCACGCGCCGTATGATCGACGCCGCGTTCCTCCTGAATTCGAGCATGGTGACTGATTCCATGGTATCGTACGCCATAGTAAAATTGAAGTTCAAGTTAACGTTCACGTTTATTTTATACACTGCATCAAAAAATCAATCGCTGGTTCTTTCCGACGTTGGAACAGAGCGCGGCGCTATTTGCCGCAGGTGCCTTGATCGGCGGTAATCGGAAAAGTACAATCAATAGTTTGTTTAAAAAGGAGTGCCCCATGAAGATCGAACAGCGCCCGTTCTCCCCGGCCGTGATCCTGACCCTGACCCTCGCCGCCGCGGCCGCCGCAACTGTCGAAGCTCCCCGCGTCCTCGAGCAGAGCGGCATCGAAGGCGGACTGGCGGTCCACGTCGGCTGCGGAGACGGGGCCCTGATCGCCGCACTGGGCGCGGATTGCCCGGAACAAGAAGCCGCGGTGACCGCCGCCGTCGTTATCATGTCAGCAGGGGCACGAATCCCGCCTGCAGGAAATGGTCGTCCGTGGTCATTGCTTCCGCGATCCTCAGTTCCTTCATCAGGCAGAAGCTGAAACAGTCGGTGAAGGACCACTGCTTGTCGCCGGTCCCGCAGAACAGGCGGCGCGTGCGTTCGAAGCGGTCCACGTCCATCCACTCGATCCGGCAGACCGCCGATATCGCCAGCGCATCGAACAGCATCGTCACCAGGTGATTCAGCCCCCGGGCCCTCAACAGGGTGGCGGATTCGTCGAGTATGTAGTCGGTGGTGACAAACCGCGTTCCGCGTCCCGCCGCATCCTTCATGAGGGAATCGGCCTTTTGGTGCATATCGTCTTTTAGCGCCAGCAGGGCATAAAAACCGCTGGTATCGATCAAAACGTCACCGGTCATACACGATCCTGTCCATCTGCTCGTTCGTCAGCGACGCAGCCGCGTCGTCCGCGGATTCGGTGATGGCGTAGAACGGATCGGATTCCCGCACCGTGCCGTCATTGAGCGGCTCGAGTCGCATGACCGGCGTGCCGCGCCTGGTGAGGACGAGGTGTTTTCCCTTCTGTACGCGCCGTATGATCGACGCCGCGTTCCTCCTGAATTCGAGCATGGTGACTTTTTCCATGGTACCGTCCACAATAGTAACATTGAAGTTAAAGTTAACGTTCACGTTCATTATATACCCCGCATCAAAAAAATCAATCGCTGGTTCTTTCCGACGTTGGAACAGAGCGCGGCGCTATTTGCCGCAGGTGCCTTGATCGGCGGTAATCGGAAAAGTACAATCAATAGTTTGTTTAAAAAGGAGTGCCCCATGAAGATCGAACAGCGCCCGTTCTCCCCGGCCGTGATCCTGACCCTGACCCTCGCCGCCGCGGCCGCCGCAACTGTCGAAGCTCCCCGCGTCCTCGAGCAGAGCGGCATCGAAGGCGGACTGGCGGTCCACGTCGGCTGCGGAGACGGGGCACTGATCGCCGCACTGGGCAAGCAGGCCACGCTGACCGTGCAGGGGCTTACGACCGATCCCGGCCGGCTGGCGACGGCGCGTGCAGCCGTTCGCGCCGCGGGGTGCTACGGGCGCGTATCCGCCCGGCTCTGGTCCGGTGGCGTGCTGCCCTACGTCGACGACCTCGTCAACCTCCTGATCATCGACGACGAGCGCACGACGGTCCCGGCCGGCGAGATCGTCCGGGTCCTGGCCCCGCGGGGCGTCGCTTTGCTGGCCGAAGGCGTCGGTGCCGGTGGCCTGCGGAAACAGCCGGGCGGGGGGAGCCTCGTGGCGTATACCAAGCCCGTACCGGCCGGGATCGATGACTGGCCGCACTACCTCTACGGCCCCGGCAACAACGCCGTTTCCAAGGACACCCGGGTCGGTCCGCCGCGGCGCATGCAGTGGGTCGTCGGCCCGCCGTACGCGCGCAGCCACGAACTCAACTCAAGCATGGCGGGCATGGTCTCGGCCGGCGGGCGGCTCTTTTACATCTGGGACGAGGGTCCGCTGGGACAGCCCGACAAGCGCTTTCTTCCACAATGGAAGCTCATTGCGCGCGACGGGTTCAACGGAATGCTCCTCTGGAAGCGTCCGATGCCGAACTGGGGCTGGCGCCAGTGGCACATCCCGAGCCGCTGGGACCTGCTGCGGGCCCTGCCCAGGACCACGCCGCGCCGCCTCGTGGCCACGGCCGACAGGCTCTACGTCACCCTCGGTTACGCGGCGCCCGTCAGCGTTCTGGACGCCGCCACCGGCAAGCGGCTTTCGGTCCTCGAGGGCACCGGGGGCACCGACGAGATCCTTCTGGATGGCGGAACCCTGTTCCTCGTCATCCGCGGCACCGCCCGCCCCGATAAGAAGACGAAGAAGGACTTCCGCATCAGCCGCAATCCCGGGCGCATCGTCGCGTTCGATGCCGAAACGGGCAAGAAGCGGTGGCAGACCGCGGCGCGAACGATCAAGCCGCTGAGCCTGGCCAGTTGCAACGGGCGTATCTACTTCGCCCGGGGCAGCCAGGTCATCTGCCTGGACGGTGCCACCGGCCGTGACCGCTGGACCAGCGAACCGATCGAGACCGGCGGTTGGATCGGGACCCTGGTGGCCACGGACACGGTCGTCGCCGTCAGTTGCGGGCCCGTCACGGGCCGGAAGGTCGAGAAGCGCGCCTACCAGCGCATCCGCTACCACCAGGCCCACGCATTTTCGGCCGAGACCGGCACACACCTCTGGGCGGGCCCACAGTACCGCGGGCCCAGCGGCCACGGGAACGACATCTTCCACATCGACGGGCTGTTCTGGTTCGGCGTGGACAACAAGGACAACCTTCCCTGCCACTTCAACGACACCACCACCCAACGCGTCGGCTACGACCCCGAGACCGGCACGGCGGTTCGCACCGTCTCGGTGGCCAAGCTCACCAGCCCGGGCCACCACTACCGCTGTTACCGGAGCAAGGCGACCGAGCGCTTCCTGCTCCTGCCCAAGCGCGGCGTCGAGTTCCTCGACCTGAAGGGGACGGATCACATGCGCCACGACTGGCTGCGCGCGCCGTGCATCTACGGCTTCCTGCCGGCCAACGGCATGCTCTACACCGCCCCGCACCAGTGCGTCTGCTTCCAGGGCGTGCTGCTCTCGAACTTCACGGCGCTCCGCCCCGCCGCCGGCGCAACCGCGCCGACGCCCGCCGGGAACCTCACGCGCGGCCCGGCCTTCGGCGCGGTCTCGGCAAAAGACCTGGACACCCCGAACAAGGCGGACTGGCCGATGTACCGGCATGATCCCCGCCGCCGCGGCAGCACCGGGGCATCCGTAGCCGCGAAGCCGCAGGCGCGCTGGTCGGTCGCCCTCGCCGCCCCGATCACGCCGCCCGTCGTCGCCCGCGGCACGCTGCTGGCGGCCGAGAACGACGCCCACACGGTTCGGGCCCTCGATGCCGAGAGCGGCAAAAAGCGCTGGAGTTTCACCGCCGACGCGCGGGTCGATTCGTCGCCGACGGCCTGCGGTTCGCTGGTCTTCTTCGGGTCGACCGACGGCCGGGTCTACTGCCTGAGGCTCGAGGACGGCCGGGAGGTCTGGCGCTTCCGGGCCGCGCCGGCCGATCGCCAGGTCGGGGCCTTCGGGCAGCTCGAATCCGCCTGGCCCGTGCACGGCAGCGTGGTCGTCCAGGACGACGTCACCGCCAAGCCGCCGCGCCCGCTGGTCTACTTCACGGCCGGGCGCTCCACCTATCTCGACGGCGGGATCTTCGTCTACGCCCTCGATCCCCTGACCGGGGCGGTCGTCCACCGCAACCGCCTCGATGGTCCCCGGCCCGACCCGTTCACGGACCGGGGCGGCGCCGGCTACATGGACGGCGCCAAATCCGATATCCTGGTCAGCGACGGGGCCGATCTCTTCATGCACCAGGAACGCTTCCGCGGCGACCTGAAGCGCTTCCCCGCGCCCATGGAGGGCAAACAGCGCGAGTCCGGCGGCTACCGCCGCTACAAGCCCGCCCCGGAACGCGGCTCGAACGCCATGCGCCTGCTGGCGAGCCGCGGGTTCCTCGACGACTCCTACAACGAGGGCACCTACTGGGCCTTCAGCCGGCGCTGGCCGGGCTGGGACCGCCACATGAACCGGGTCGGCGCCTGGGGGCAGTTGCTGGTTGTCGACGCCACGCACGTCTTCGGCGTCAATGTGTTCACCGAGCGCAACCGCGTGCGGCGCGGCTTCCACCCCGCTACCAGGGGCTACCGGGTGTTTGCCAAGCCCTACCGGCCGGGACAGGATGAGCAGGAGTTCAAGAAGACCAGGGACACCTGGTCGGTGCGCATCCCGGTCCGGGTGCGGGCCATGGTCCTGGCCGGCGACACGCTCTTCGTGGCCGGCCCGCCCGACGTCGTTCCCGAAGACGACCCCGCCGCCGCCTTCGCGGGCCGCAGGGGCGGCGATTTTCGGGCGCTGTCGGCGACCGACGGGAAGACCCTGGCGAAGCTGAAGCGCCTGGCCGCGCCGCCGGTCTACGACGGCCTCATCGCGGCCGGCGGCGCGCTCTACCTCAGCACCGCCGACGGCACAATCCACTGCTTCGGCGCGCAGTAGCAACGCCCGGCGACAGCGCCGCATGGTAGGGGGTATGCTTCACTTACACAAACAGGGTAACGAGAGATACAACTGAATTTCGCCCGGTTCGTCGACAAGCGGCGCGGTTGTGCCGCGGAGGGGCGGCAAAAAAAAACGCGTCGAATATGTCGATCGGCGACAAGTAACTAATGGCAGCAATAGTGATCGAAGATCACTGCGCTGAAGACGGCGGACCGATCGGCCGCTTGGTACGCGTGGGAGTCACGGTTACGTTCCGGACGCAGGATATCTTCGTTGATGGATATAACAACCACTTATCTGCGGCCAAAAGGTCCTGCGGGAATGGTTGTGTTACGCTTACATTACCCGGGTAACCGGAGATACAATCTGTTGCCGGTCGGCAGGCCCTGACCCGACCGCACGGCGTGAATGCCGGCCGGGTATCCGCTAACGGAAAAGAGGAAACCATGGATAGACAACCGGAGATCAACATGATGTTTTCGGGAACAAGAAAGAAGCGGGCAATGCACTTGCCTGTCTTGATTTTGATGCTGCCGGTGCTTGCGTTTTTACCTTTCGTCCGCGGCGACGACGGAATCGCCGAGCCGGATCAGGAGACAAACAAGGGGCTGAAGTATTCGACGACATGGTACGGTGCCTCCTGGCCGGGCGGCCCGAAATGGGTGCAATCGCACGTCAGTTATCTCAGTGCCCTGCCGGACGGTCGGCTCGTTACCGCCTGCCCCTGGGACGAAGCGCATCGCGAACAGTCGCTCTATTCCGCTGACGGTGACCTGCTCGGGGGCTACAACGACAACAAATCTCGCGCGATCGGCGGCGACAGCCGATATGTGTATACCGCCTACGGCGACAAGTCCGAGATCGGTATAGAACGGTATCCCGTGGCTAATTTTCGCAAACAATCCCGCGAACATGGCGGCATTAGATACAACGAATTGTGGGCGCGGCCGGCCGGCTTCGACGGCGGCCGCGGCAAACACAACAACCGTCTGCCACTGGCAGAAAGGACCGACCGCGTTCGCCACCGGAAAGACGACGGTTGGCGACCGCCGCAGCAGATTCGCGGAATCGCCGGCAACGGACGTATTATGGCGGTAACTGAGGATCTGACCCACCATGTTCATGTCATCGATGCACAGACGATGAAAATCACCCGTAGCATCCCCTTCAAGTATCCGGGCCCGGTTGCGCTGGACAATAACGGCACTATCTGGGTCATCCGGCGACCGGAACGTTCCGGGGGCCGTGACGAGAACGCCCAGGAACTCGGTTCGTACCGGATCGTGCAGTTCGGCGCAGACGGTCGGCCGACCGGGAAGCGGATAACGGACGTAGTGATTCCCACGGACCTGGCGATCGGCGGTCCGCAAAACCGGCTGTACGTGGCGGACATCGGGCCGAAGCGGATAAATGTTCAGATTTTCGATATCTCCGGCGAACAGCCGCGCCGGACCGGCGAACTCGGAGAGCCCGGCGGTGTCTACGCCGGGCCGATTCCCGGGCGCATGGGAAGCCATCGCTTCGATTTTCTTTCCGGCGTGGGCGTGGATGACCAAGGACACATTGCGATTTCCACCCGCAGCCGCGCAGGAAGTATCATCCGCCGTTTTTCTCCCGATGGCTCGAAGATGCTGTGGCAACGCTACACGTCGCAATTCATGAACCCCAGCGCCTTCGATCCTGCTTATGACGGAACGGTCGTCTTCGGCGGTCATGGTGGCTACAACCGATTCGTTCTGGACTACAACCGGCGGGACCGTCTTGACGATTGGGTGGCGGTTACCAGTGATCCTCGCCGCTTCCCCGGCGATTATCGCTGGCACCGCTTCCATGTCCGGCGCCTCTCCAACGGCAAACTCTACCTGGTCGGGGATGTAAAAAGGGACGGTACGCTGATCCTCCGCCGGGAAAAGGACAGTGAAATTTTCATGCCCTCCCTGTTTCTCAGCACCATGGGCAAGGGATATCCGCCGCATCGGCCGATGGATCCCAAGCGCCCCAAGCATCCCAATTCACGGCGCGTCATGTGGCGCGACCTCAACGGCGACGGTCGGTTCGATGCTGATGAATATGTAGTCGTTGAGCATCAACAGAACCAAAGCCGATGGCAAATGGACAGTGCCGGCAGTTTGTGGGAACACGGTGGCGATTACAAGGGCCAGCGCCCCGGCGATCCGCCGGGGTTTCTGCGCTACCCCCTGCAGGGGTTCGATCAGCATGGCAACCCGATCTACGAGTTCCCGATCCGCAACGCCGAGCTGTATCCCCAGCCCGACCCGTTCCAAGGAAAACGCCAGAAGCTGGTCGACAAGGTAACCGTGCAACGGTTCTACTATGACGCGGACCATGATCGGATGTTCATCAGCGGGTACGCCCACGATTATGAGGGCCCCGCGGGCGGTGCCGGCGCGAACTTCGCTCGCTACGATCACTTCACCGACCCGGCGCGGTGTGAGCAAGTCGGCAGAATCGACTTTCCGACGCGTGCCGATCGCAAGCAGAAGTGGTACCACATCCAGTCCTGGGCCGTTGCCGGAGATCTTGTGTTCGCAGGACTCGGCCGGCAGATTTCGCAAGAGGAATTCGTTTTCGTCTATAACACCAGAACCGGGGAAGAACTGGGTTCCATGCATGTCGGCGACACGCTGTGGGGCGAATCAAGCTGGTTGGATATCACCCACGCATTGAGCGCCTTGGTCCGCGAAAACGGCGAGATTATTCTGACCGTCGAAAACAACTGGAAGAACCTTCAGATCGTCTTCCGTATTCCGCCCGGACAGAAAATCCTGGAAGGCATGGAACTGCCGGCCGGCGGATTGGAACAGAAGAAGCCCGCGCCGTTCGACGCGGTCGACCCGACCCTGCGCGGGCGGTAAGGCCGGAGTGGGTCGTATACGGTATACCCCAAAGAGCGGTGTATCGTTCCCTTTTCAGGGAGTCAGGAGGCAGAGGCAATGGAAAGCAACAGGGTGACGCCCGGCAGGTCGGCAAGTATAAATCGCAGACTTTTTATAAAATCGATGCTGGGCACCGGGCTGCTTGCCGCAGCCGGACCGCAGCAACGCGCAGCGGCGGCCGAGCAGCGCCGGCCGCCGAATGTGATCGTCATCTTCACCGACGACCTCGGCTACGGCGACCTGGGCTGCTACGGTGCTGATGATATCCCTACCCCGCGCATCGACCGCATGGCCGCGCAGGGGCTGAAGCTCACCGACTTCTACGTCGCCGCCCCCGTCTGCACGCCGTCGCGGGCGGCACTTTTGACCGGCTGCTATCCGCCGCGCGTCGGGATGCCGGGCGTCGTGCATCCGCACGAAAGCCACGGTTTGAATCCCAAAGAGTTCACCCTCGGCGACCTGTTCGAGGCCCACGGTTACCGCACCGCGTGCTTCGGCAAGTGGCACTTAGGCCACCGCGAACCGCATCGGCCGCCGAACCACGGCTTCCACGAATCGCTCTACACCCCCTACAGTCACGACATGTACCGCAACGCGCCCTGGGGCGGCAACTGGACCGACAACCCCGCCTGGCCCGCGTACGTGCCGCTGCTGCGGGGTCACAGGGAAGTGGACCAACTGCACGGCCTGGACGACTTTTCGGCCATGACCGCCCGGTTCACCGACGCCACCGTGGACTTCATCCGCCGGCATAAGGATCAACCCTTCTTTGTTTATCTTCCCCATCCCATGCCCCACCTGGAACTGCAGCCGCCCGAGCAGTGGGCCGGCGTCAGCGAGCGCGGACCGTACGGCGATGTGGTCGCGGAGTTGGACTGGTCCACCGGCAAGATCATTGACACGCTGAAGGAACTGGGCATCGACGAGAACACGCTGCTGATCTTCACCTCGGACAACGGGCCGGCCGTTCAGTACCAGCGGCCGCGGTTTGAAGGCGGAAGCGCCGGGCCGCTGCGGGGCAGAAAGAACACGCAATACGAAGGCGGCTTCCGCGTGCCGTGCGTCATGCGCTGGCCGGGGGTCATCCCCGCCGGCTCGGTCGGCAATCAGGTCGTCACCGCCATGGATCTGCTGCCGACCTTCGCGGCCATGCTCGGAGCCGAACTGCCCAAGGACCGGACCATCGACGGCCGCAACGTGCTGCCGCTTCTGAAACGCCCCGGTCGGACCAGGTCGCCCCACGAGGCGATCTGCTTCTACCGCGGCCGACGGCTGAAAGCCGTCCGCAGCGGCGAGTGGAAACTGTATGTCGCACGCACCGAGTACGACCGCGGCGGCGCCGTCGACACCAAACACCCGCCGCGGCTTTACAACCTGCGCGACGACATCGGCGAATCCAAGAACGTGGCCGATCAGCACCCCGACATCGTTCGGCGGCTGGAATCGCTGGCCGCCCGCATGGCACCCTGTCCTTAAACCGGCCGCTTTCCCGCGTGCAGGATCCGCGTCATGTACGAAGCGGGTTTCCGCGGTTTGAACCTCTACGACGGCGGAAATTCAATCCTATCTCCCGACCCCTTTCTGCACCGCAGCCCGAAAGCAACCTTTCCAAACATCGGATTCAGCGGCTGGCGGTTTGCGCGATAGCCTTCCCTGCCAGCACAAAAGCCTTACGTGGTGTTGATTTCTGTGGCTGGCAGCAGATTTTTTGTGAAACGCAGAGCCTCCAAATCGCACTATAATGGTAGAGACAGGAGAATAGGCCGTGGAGATTCAGGAGCGATTCAGGGAACTGGTTGACCGGAACTACGAGGATGTCTGGCGCTACGCGTCGCATCTTACCGGCGGCCAGCATGGCGAGGACCTGTGCCACGACGCGTTTCTCGCTGCCTTCGACCGGATGCTTGCGGGTCAAGAAGACATCAGGGACATCGACAAGTGGCTCCGCGGCACAGTGAGGCACCTCGCCGCCAAGTGGTGGCGCGAGCAGCGTCGTCTGCCATCAGCCTCTGTGGAACGTCTCATCGGCTTGCTTGAGGCGTGCGATAGCCGTCCGGAAGAAGACGAACCGGAGAAACTCCGGCGCGCCTTGCAACGGTGCCTTAAAGAGCTCGACGACAGGTCGAGGGATATGCTCCATGCGCGGTACGCCGAGGGCCTGGACAGTGCCGGACTTGCCCGGCGCCTGGGGCGCCAGGCAGAAACGGTGAGAACGTGGCTCTTCCGGATACGCCAGGCGCTCAAAGCGTGCATTGAGCGGCGGATAGCCGCAGGGGAGCAGCCATGAACCAGGATCCCTCCCGCCTGCTCATGGACCTGTTGGACGGGAATGACTTGGGCGAAACTGAGCTGCGCGCGCTGACGAAGTACCTCGGATGCGATGATTTCCGCGCCGAGGCGCGCCGATGGCTGCAGATGGAGGGGGCCTTGCGGGACCTGCTGGCGCGGCGCGCCGGCGAGCCAGGGCGGGCGTCGCGCGAGCGGTTGCTGGCCAAGACCCTGCTGCGGGGAAAGCAAAGGGCCTTTATCTCCAGGCGCAAGGCCCGCCGCCTCCGTCTGGCTGGAGCGCTTGCGGCGGCTGCGGCTGTCGTGCTCGGGGTTGTCGCTTGGTGGGCGTTGCCGCCGGGGTATCCGGAACCGCGCGCGTACGGCGGGTTGCGGGTCGAGGACGGCGGCAGAGTCCGCCGCGGCGCGACGGTGGTGGCGAGCGGCCCGGAGGCGGTTCTGGAGTTGGGCGGCTATTGCCGCTTGGACATAGAGCCGGGTTCCGTCCTGAGGATCGAGGGCCATCGGCTTAGAGAGGAGATGATGCTGCTACGCGGAAGGATAACCTGTGAGGTGGACAGTGGCGTCGGTGCGTTCGCGGTACGAACCGACGTGGGAACCGTGACAGCGAAGGGAACCAGGTTCATTGTGGGTCTGGTCGAGAATAAAAACAAACTCTTGGAAGGAGAAGAAGCCATGCGTACGCTATTTGTGAGAGTGCTGACCGGAGCGGTTCTGGTCGCCGGTGCCCAAGGATCGATGGAGCTGGCCGCGGGTGAAGAGGCGGTGATACCCGAGGTTGCTCGGGAGAAGGCCGAGGATGCCCGCGACCGCGCTGAGGATGCACGGGAGAGGGCGCAGGAGCGGGCAGAAGATGCCCGCGAACGGGCTGAGGATGCGCGGGAGAGGGCGCAGGAGCAGGCAGAAGAGGTCCGCGAACGAGCTGAGGATGCACGGGAGAGGGCGCAGGAGCGGGCGCAGGAGCGGACAGAGGATGCCCGCGACCGCGCTGAGGATGCACGGGAGAGGGCGCAGGAGCGGGCAGAAGATGCCCGCGAACGGGCCGGCAAAGATGGAGAGCGCGGGAAGAAGATTGCCGAACTGGCCAGGAAATTCTTGAACAAGCTGTCAAGGATGACCGAGCAGGGCTGGCGCGGGAAGAAGATTGCCGAACTGGCCAGGAAACTCGGCCCCCGGGGCCAGAGGCTGTACGATCTGGTGGATACGGCAACGCAATCCGCGCTGAAGCCTCTGGAAGA
>CAZLBC010000040.1:0-40346 GCA_964557575.1 uncultured Planctomycetaceae bacterium | reverse complement strand
CTCGACACTCACCGACGCCCGCGGCCGCAGCTTCAGCGCGTATTACGCCTATGTGAGTTACGCTCCGTAATGGACTCAGGAATATTGGAACCGGGACTTGCGACTTGGGATTACTTCACGACGACAACTGCACGGGCACACTGTCCGCATAGCGGTAGAGAAAGCGAGGACACGATGACGACGCAAACAGTAGCTCACATACGGTTCATTTCACAAGCCGCGCCCCTGCTTCTCATCTTCACGGCCGCCAACGCGCACGCACAGCCGTCGACAAAACCGGCCGATCGCATCCCGCGCGTCTCCGCAGACGACGCGATTTTTTTACTTAAACACGAAGCTCGATATCGCCCCCGTGCCGTTGTAAGGGACCGTCAGGTAAGCTTTTCGCGGACCTGCTGCAAAAGCCGACGGACGTGATTGGCCATCCGGAATGCATCCGATTTTCTGATCAGCCGCTCTTCGTATTCGAACAGGTTTTTTCGAGCGACAACGCGCTGCACGTGATTGGCCATCCTGCCGCCATCTTTGCCGAGATGATCCGAGAGCAACGGAACGATCCGGCGATGGTCCTGTTCTGCGGAACGAATGCCGACGAATGCCGCCAGCATCGCGTCACCGGCCGAGATGGCCGCATGGACAGCCGACAGCGCCGCGGCGTTCCACCGCTCCTCGTCGAGGTTCTCTTCCATGGAAGCGGCGAACTCCTCGGCCTTCTTGAGGTAGTTTCCGGCTCCCCCGGGGGAGACAGAGCGCGCCTTACGCGCGGCGGCCACGATGGAGGTCCTCCAGTGATGATCCCGACACCAGCTGACCCTCTCGACGGATCTGCTTCATAAGGCGGGTACGCCATTGCTTCTTCAGGTCGGTCACCGTCATGACATTCACTTCGAGCATCGAGCCCCATTCATCACGCACCAGCCGCTCTGCGTCAGCCTGGGGCCCATCGGCGAATGCCCGGGCGTCCTCAGGGCTTCGGACAACCGCGAGGAGGTCGACATCGCTGCCGGGTTGCTCCTCCGTGCGGACGACGCTCCCGTAGAGCACGGATGAAAGGCACCGCCCCTCGAGCACCTTCGAAAGCTGCCCTTGCAAGCAACCCGGCATGTCTCGCTCGGCCTGGAAAACGGGATCAACGAGATCCCGCACGACCCGATGGGATCGCTTGAGCGTGTACAGGTACGCCCGCCCGGCCGTCCTGCGCCGGACAAGCCCGAGTTGCTCGAGGTCGTCAAGACATTGCATCGCTGTGCGGTTGTGCACGCCGGCCAGTTCCTGGACCTGACGTCCCGTCAGCGGAGACGGCGCTTTCCACAGTGCGCGCAGGACGGCGATCTGCGCGCGGGTGCGGAAGACTCGTTCGAGATCTATGCCTACCATAATATACCTTATGCCTATTCCAGTAGTCATAAGATGCCACAAAACAGGCACGTGTCAAGGGCCGTCCTCAGACGAATGTTCCGCCTGTTTGTCGCCGGTGGGCGTCCCGGGTTGATGGCCGGGAGCAGGCGGACCTGTCGCCGGTGGGGGTGCCGGTGTGAGGGTCAGGGGCAGGAAGAGAATCATCGAACACATCTTGACATCATGATGTTGTGATGCTACCATCTGTACATGAGGACCACAGTGACAATTGACGACGATGTCTACAAGGTGGCGCGAAGTATTGCGCATTCCAAAGGAATATCGATAGGCAAGGCACTTTCGGTGATGGCCCTCAGGGGTCTTAAGCAGGGATACAAAAGTGATTCTGAAAACGGTCTTCCTGTTTTTTCCGTGTCGGACAGTGCAAGGCCCGTGACGCTTGAAGATGTAAAAAAACTGGAGGATGAAGCTTGAGTGTCGGTCTGCTGGATGTCAACGTACTGGTTGCCCTTGCCTGGCCGTCGCACATTCACCACAGACATGCCCATAATTGGTTTTTGAAAAACTCGTCCGGTGGCTGGGCCACGTGCCCTGTCACACAAAGCGGTTTTGTACGCGTTTCATCCAATCCTGCAATTATCTCCGATGCGGTTACTCCTTCCGATGCAATGTCCCTCCTGGGTGAAATGACCTCTCAGAAGAACCATGTTTTCTGGCCGGACAGTATCGAGCTTACAGGGTCGGATGTGATCCCCGAAGAAATGATCTCGGGACACCGCCAGGTCACCGACGCATACCTGCTGGGCCTTGCCGCAGCAAATAACGGCACTCTTGTGACTTTAGACAGGGGAATATCTTCGCTTATTCCAGCCGGCAGCCGACTGTGCACGTGCCTGGAGATTATTTCGGCGGATTGACGAAAAAAGCCCGGAAACTGTCGTTTACCGGGTTTTTAGCTCGACGGCGTGAATGTGTCTCAAACGCCATGGAACACCAGGATCTGTGGTCAGCGTCGATCTACCGGCCACCCTCACAATAGGCTGTTCGAACAGCTGTGCTGGGGATAATATACTTGGAGAACAGTGGACGCTCCACACCCATGAAGCCTGGAGGTTCGTGATTCTGGTTTATTATGCCCAGCGGCGTAAGAACGCGGCCGGCACGGATGTTGACAGCCGGATCCAGTTCAAAATCTACATGCGCCTGCTCCAGAACAAGTTCGCCGCCGGCGCCATCGGTAACAAATGCGTGCTCAATCTCGACCTCGCTGTGAAAATGAATCCAATCGGCAAAGTCGTATCCGATGTACGCGGGTGGGCAAAAGCCCTGCGGAATTACTCAGAGGCCGAAAGCATCCTCACTGGCTGGAGATGCTCGGGTTCAAGCGATTCCAGAGAAACTGAATCAATAACCCCCGACTGCCGGTTGCCAGAAAAATATCGCATGGCGATTCACAATACGGGTCTGTAAACTGTTACCCAAAAGAGGCTGTTTTTGAACCAGGCCGATTTTTATACTATCGGACAAAAACAGAAGACGGGAGAGCGCGACATGCATGGCACATACAGATATTCAGCACTGACACTTGCCTTTTTGGCTGTTATGGTTTTCGCGCGGCCAACCCGGGCCGAATCCGGGCAAGAGCAGGCTCGCGAGATATTGGATGCGACAGGGGTCAAAGGCGGGATAGTGGTTCATCTGCAATGCGGCGACGGCCGCCTGACAGCGGCACTGCGCGCCGATGACGCCTATCTGGTGCGCGGACTCGACGCGGACAAAGGCCGGATAGCGGAAGCGCGCCGGCATATCCGTTCACGGGGAATCTATGGTGCTGTGTCCGCAGCCCGCTGGGATCGGGGGTATCTGCCCTTCACCGACAATCTGATAAACCTGATCGTGGCGGAGGAAAAAGTCGCTATTCCAACTCGCGAAATCATGCGGGTACTGGCCCCCGGCGGCGTGGCATATTTAAAGGCCGATGAGAACTGGAACAAGATGGAAAAGCCTTGGCCGGAAGATATAGGCGAGTGGACGCACTGGCTGCATGGTCCCGGAAACAACGCGGTGGCCGATGACAACCGCGTAGGCCCGCCGCGCCAGATCCAGTGGAAATCCGGCCCGGAACATGCCCGTAGTCATGAGCAGAGACCCTCTACGCGGGTGCAGGTATCCGCGGGCGGGCGTATTTTCGGGCTCGTTGACGAAGGGATTGTCGGTCAACGCGCCGGTGTCCCCTCGGAATGGAAACTGGTGGCACGCGACGCTTTCAACGGCAAGTTGCTCTGGAAACGCGCCGCTTCGCGTTCCGGACCGCGAACGCTTGTCGCCGCGGGCGACAAGCTGCTGACAACCCTGGGTGACGGTTCCCGGCTCACTATACTTGATGCCGCGACCGGCGAGACTCTCCACATCTGCGATGGAACGAAAAACACCAAAGAGATACTGGTTTCCGGCGAGACAGTCCTTGGCCTTCTC
This sequence comes from uncultured Planctomycetaceae bacterium, assembly GCA_964557575.1. Classification (GTDB taxonomy): domain Bacteria; phylum Planctomycetota; class Phycisphaerae; order SM23-33; family SM23-33; genus CAZLBC01. The sequence continues at coordinate 36,512 of CAZLBC010000040.1, read as the reverse complement.
GGAGGAGGTGAGGTTGTGGCCGCGGACAGGGAATCGGGTAGGATATTGTGGCGAAAAAAAGTGGGAAAGATCGACGGAAACTCGATGGCCGCCGAAAACGGACGGTTATGTTTTACCGCTGGCGGCAATCTGGTCTGCCGGGGATTGGACAACGGCACGGAATTGTGGCGGGCCAAAGGACGCGGCAAATATATAATCATGCTTGATGATGTCGTGCTTCTTGCGGGTAATCACACTGAAGCTTTCTCGGCGCGCAGTGGAGAGCGCCTGTGGAAGGGTCCGCCCCGCAGCCGCAGGACGCCTGGAATTTTTGTCGTCGACGGCCTTATATGGTCGGCCTGGCCGCCGGGAACGCCTTTTCGCGGCAGGACTTTCGGATGGGAGCCGCAAAAGACCGTCCGGAAAGGCTATGATCCCGCCACGGGCGCGGTGAAGAAAACCGTTTCCGTGGACCGTCTGGTCACACCCGGCCATCACATTCGGTGCTATCCTCCCAAAGCTACGAAGCGCTATCTGTTGCTCAACCAGCGGGGCGTGGAATTTCTCGATCTTCAGGGCGACGACCATATGCGCCACAACTGGCTCCGTCCCGATTGCCACATAGGAGCCATGCCGGCAAATGGACTTCTCTATCTCCCGCCGCATCCCTGTTTCTGCTATCCGGGCGTGCTCTTGAACGGATTGAACGCCTTTACTTCCCGGACCACCCCGGAAAGAAAGGCCGACGCCCCCGCTGAAAGGCTGGTTCGCGGAGCGGCATGGAACGACAATCGAATGAAGGCAGGCAATGGAGCTGAGAGAGAATGGCCCACCTATCGGCATGACGCGCTGCGGAGCGGCTCCGTTGAATGGACCGGGCCATCCGCGCCGGAACCGATCTGGGAAACCAAAATCGAGGGCAAACTCTCTCCGCCGGTAGCGGCGGACGGAACGCTCTTTGTCGCGGACATCGACTCACACACAGTGCATTGTCTGGATGCGAACAGCGGTGAATCGCTATGGAGCTGTGTGGCCGATGCCCGGGTGGATTCGCCCCCCACCATCTACAAGGGGCTGGCGCTGTTTGGTTCCGCCGACGGAAATGTGTATTGCCTGCGCGCTGCGGACGGAGCGCTGGTATGGCGGTTCCGGGCGGCGCCCGCATACCGTCGCATATCCATCCGCGGGCAGGTGGAGTCCGCCTGGCCGTCGCATGGCAGCGTGCTGGTGCGTGACGGCCGCGCCTACGTCACCGCGGGGCGGAACTCGCACCTTGAGGGCGGCATCCATATATATGCCCTCGATCCGGAGACGGGCGAGATTATCCATGAGCGACAACTGGAAAACGAGCGGCCGGACGTCTCCAGGGATGCCGGTCGCCCCTTTGATATGGAAGGCGCGCGGTCCGACATCCTCGTCGCCGGCGCGGAAGATATCTATATGTTCCAGATGAGGTTCAATGCCGATCTCAGCCGCGAACCGATGCCGCGCGTCACCAAAATGGGGGATAGACTCGGCGAGCGACACCTGATCTGCACGGGCGGATTCCTGGATCAGCGCTGGGCAAAGGGAGCGTTCAATCGGTTGTTCTGGACATACAGCGCCCGCTGGCCCGGCTACAACTTCGCCTACAAGGCTCCCAAGTCGGGGCAAATACTGGTGTTCAACGAAGATACAACCTATGCGGTGAAGTATTATTACAGCCGGCATGGACACAGTCCCGAATTCAGACCCGGCAGCGGCTATAAACTTTATGCCGATCGCAACACCAATGAACCGGTGCTGCTGCCATCGCGGTTCGGACAGGACAAAGGGGGCGGATTCTCCCGGGAGCAATTCTGGAAGTGGACCAGGGATGTCCCCGTGCGGGTCGAGGCCATGATGCTTGCCGGCGACTACCTTTATCTGGCCGGAACTCCGGATCTCGGCCCCGGGAAAGATGCCCGGGATGCCATGCGGGGACTTAAGGGTGCGCATTTCCAGGTAGTGGCGGCGGAAGACGGAGAGACTGTTTCCAGCTTCAAAACGGAGCAGGCCCCCGTCTTCGACGGCATGATCGCGGCCTATGGACGCATCTTCATGGTTTGCCGGGATGGAACAGTAATGTGCCTGGGAACCAACAAGTAGCCTTGGAAACATGGCGGAACGAACTGAGCTGCACTGAATGGGAAGGTGAAGATGAAAAAGATGGATGACAAAACAGCACGACGCGGCGCGATATCCAAGCGGCAGTTTCTCAAGAAGACCGCCGGTGCTTTGGGACTATTCTCCATTGTCCCCGCCCATGTGCTTGCCGGCACGGGCGGCACGTCTTCGAACGACAAACTCAATATCGCCGGCGTGGGAATCGGATACAGAGGCTTTAAGAATCTCGAGAAATGCGATACGGAAAACATAGTTGCGCTCTGCGATGTGGACTGGAAACTGGCCGCTCCGGCGGCCAAACGCTTTCCGCGTGCCAAGATATACACCGATTACAGGCGCATGCTGGACGGGCAAAAGGATATCGACGCGGTTATGGTTGCCACCCCCGACCACACCCACGCCGTTATCACTGCCGCGGCTATGAAACGGGGCTGCCATGTCTATACGGAGATGCCATTGGCGCACGATGTCCGGGAAGCCCGCCGATTGGCGGAAATCGCCCGCGAGACCGGTGTCGCGACCCAAATGGGCAACACGATCCATTCGCACTATGCGGCGCGGCGAGTATGCGAATGGCTATGGAGCGGCAAACTCGGCGCGGTCACTGAAGTGGAATGCTGGAGCAACCGTCCCCGGTGGCCCCAAGCCATGGCTGCGCCGCCCAAAGCATCCCCGTCCGTCGAAGGTCTGAACTGGGATATGTGGATAGGTCCGGCTTCAATGCGCCCCTACAGTTCGGCCTATCACCCCCGCAACTGGAAAGGCTGGCGGGATTTCGGAACCGGGGCGCTCGGGGCCATGGGCGGTTATTTCATGGATCCCGCCTACTGGGCTCTGAAACTGCAGGACGCCGCGTCTTTCAGCATCGAAGCCGCTTCGACCGGGATCACCGCCTGGTCCTATCCCGCGGCCTCAACCGTGCGCTACCGTTTTCCGGCCCGCGGCGACATGCCGCCGGTCACCGTCACCTGGCGGGACGGCGGGCGAAAGCCGTCATTGCCCGCGGGCTGGCCGGAGACCCGCGGTTTGCCGTGCAATGGCAGCCTGCTGATCGGCGAGAAACACACTCTGGTAGTGGATCAGGCACCACCACGGTATAAATGGGCGCGGCTTGTGCCGGATTCGCTGATGCGGTCTGTCGGCGAACCTCCGAAACAATTGCCACGGGTCAAAGGCTATAGAGAAGGTGTTGGCGACAGATGGGTTCCCACTCGCCATCAACAGGAGTGGGTGCGGGCCTGCAAAAGCGGCAAACAACCCTGTTCAAGCTTCGATTATTCCGCCCCCCTGACCGAGATGCTCTTGCTCGGCAATGTGGCCCTGGCAACCGGCAGACCCATCCAGTGGGACAAAAAAGCGATGAACATCACCAATGACCCCGATGCCGACAAACTCCTGCGCCGGGAATACCGCGCGGGGTGGCGTCTGTAAGAATACGAGAGACCGGCCCGGAAGGCTCGACGTGGACGGCAACGGAGCGAACGACGCGAAAAGCAGACGGGTTAACGCCGGCTGTTTTTTCCGCGGCAAAGAATCGCTTCCTCAACCTCGGTCAACGGCGGGGAATCAGGGACACACTTTATTATCGTTTGTGTTGCGCCTGCCTTCTCCCCGTGTGCGGCATGCCTGCCGAGATCAGAAAACGCTTCACTTCTGCCGGCGAAAGCCGTAACATGGAGATCGTGATGAGACAAACGGTCAACCTGTGCCCTGAGGCAGTTTCGCAGCAACCACTGCGCCGGGGCATTACTCCGCCCTGATTGCCCGACCCTCTCGTCGCGCCGTGCCTGTTGGCTTGTGATCCCCCCCGGCCGCCTTCGCGGCCCATCTCCCGCCGCACTGCCGGCCTCGCCTGATCGTCGGGGCCGCAGCCGCAGCCGGGCATGACCCTCTTTAGGTTCGCTATGGATACGACTGCAACGCACAAACAACGAGTTTCGCATCAGGAGATCGCCCGGCGGCGAACCTTCGCCATCGTCTCGCACCCGGATGCCGGCAAGACCACGCTGACCGAGAAGTTTCTGCTCTACGGCGGCGCCGTGAACCTCGCCGGTTCGGTGACGGCCCGCAAGAACCAGCGGGCCACCACATCCGACTGGATGGAGCTGGAGAAGAAGCGGGGCATCTCCATCAGCTCGACGGTGCTCCAGTTCGACTACCGGGACTTCCGCATCAACCTGCTGGACACCCCCGGTCACCGGGATTTTTCGGAGGATACCTACCGGGTGCTTACGGCGGTGGATGCGGCCGTCATGGTCATCGACGCCGGCAAGGGCATCGAGAGCCGGACCCGCAAGCTCTTCGAGATCTGCCGTCGTCGCGGCGTGCCGATCTTCACCTTCATGAACAAGATGGACCGGCCGACGCGGGACCCGCTGGCGCTGGTGGACGAACTGGAGAGCGTGCTGGGCATCGCGGCCTACCCGATGAACTGGCCGCTGGGAACGGGCTTCGGCTTCAGGGGCGTCTGGGATCGCCGCGCGAAGATCGCCCACCTCTACGAGCGGACGCCGGGCGGAGCGTATCGCGCGCCGGTCTCCACGGCCGGCCTGTCCGACCCGGCCGTTCGCGATCGGCTGGACGAGGCGGTCTACCGCGAAGTCTGCGAGGAGGTGGAGATGCTCGACGGCGCGGGAGCCGACTTCCACTCCGCGGACATCCTGGCCGGGCGAACCACGCCGGTTTACTTTGGCAGCGCCTTGAACAATTTCGGCGTTCAATTGCTGCTGGACGGCTTTCTGGCGCATTCGTCCCCGCCGGCAGGCCGGCGCAGCCGCCGCGGCGTCGTGAAGCCGACGCACCCGGTCTTCTCGGGCTTTGTGTTCAAGATACAGGCCAACATGGACCCGCGCCACCGCGACCGGATCGCCTTCGTTCGCGTGGTGTCCGGCAAGTTCGAGCGGGAGATGAGCGTCCGGCACGCCCAGAGCGGCAAGACGATTCGCCTGTCCAATGCCGCCAAGCTCTTCGGCCGGGATCGCGAGACGGTCGAAGAGGCGTATCCCGGCGACGTGGTCGGCATCGTCGGCAACGCGACGTTCGGCATCGGCGACACGCTCACGGATGATCCTTCCGTCGTCTATCACGAGATTCCCCGCTTCGCGCCGGAGTGTTTCGCCTACCTGGAGAACCCCGTTCCCGCCAACTTCAAAAGGTTCCGGCAGGGGTTGGAGCAACTGCTCCAGGAGGGCGTCGTGCAGAGCTTTCAACTGGCCGACTCCCCGCGCAGGGTGCCGCTGCTGGGGGCCGTCGGCCCGCTGCAGTTCGAGACGGTGCAGTATCGCCTGGAGAGCGAGTACGGGGCCACGTCGCGCATCGAAAGCGCCCCGTGGACGGTGGTCCGCTGGCTCGATCCGGCGGTTGATATCGCGGATCTGGCGCTGCCGTACAGCGTCCGGCCGGCGACAGACGGCCGGGGGCGCGCCGTGCTGCTGTTCCCGGATGAGTGGAACCTGCGGTACTTCCGGGACCGCAACCCCGGCATTGAAGTCAGCGACATGCAGGCGGGCGAGCCCGGCCCGGCGGCGGACGGTTAGCCGGTAAACCGCGACGAGAGAGGCACCGATGGACATTAAGACGCGAAAAAGAATTCAGGTGTTCAAGGACAGGCTCCGGAACCGCCGGCATCGCGAGGTGGCCGCCCGGCGACCGCCCGACGAACCGGACGAGCCGGAGCAGGCGGAGCGGGAGATTCTCGGCAGCGAGAAAGACTGATGGCGATATTGTTTGAAGAACTTGACTCTCAGCAGACGGCCATCGGCCGGCTGGTGCTGCGGCGGCGCACTTCGCCGGCGGTGCGGGACGAGATGATCTACGAAGTCACCATTGACGGCGAGATGCTGATGTCCAGCACGGTCAACGCCAGCGAGCGGGCCCTGGCCCGGTTGGCCCTGGCGGGTCGAGACGATCGGCCGCTGGATGTGCTCGTCGGCGGCCTGGGACTGGGCTGCACGGCGGCTGCGGCGCTGGCGTATCCGAATGTCGGGAAACTGGTGGTCGTCGAATTGCTCGACCCGGTGATCGCGTGGCATTGCCGGCGGCTGGTTCCCCTGGCGGACACGCTGGTCGACGATCCGCGCTGTGTTCTGGTCGCGGGGGACTTTTTCGAGCACGTCGGGCAGAAGGCCGCCGGGCAACGCCATGACGCCATCCTGCTGGATATCGACCACGCGCCGGACTGCCTGCTCGACGAAGCGAACAGCGGGTTCTACAGCATCGCGGGACTGCAAGACATGGCCCGTTGCCTTCGGCCGGGCGGCACCTTTGCCTTGTGGTCGGCCTGGAAACCGGCCGGCGCGTTCCTCGACCGGCTGGGCGCGGTGTTTCCGACGGTGCAAAATCATGAAGTGAGCTTTTTCAACCCGCACGTCAACGAGAACGATTCGAACTGGATCATTATTGCGGCGGGGGCGGATAGCGGCGGGGGCATGAGGCAGGCGTGAGGCGGCGGTTCAATCACATCCCGTTTCAGCCGGCGCGATCGCCGGTATTCTATGGCTGGCCGATACTGGCCGCCGGGTCACTGGGACTGCTGATGAGCGTCCCGGGCCAGACCATGGGTGTGTCGGTGTTTACCGATTCCCTGCTCGATGCGCTGGGCTTGTCTCGCGGTCAACTCAGCACGGCCTACATGTTCGGCACTATCGGCAGCGCCTGCCTGCTGCCGTGGGCGGGCCGGTTGTGCGACCGGCTCGGCACCCGCGCCATGGCTGTCGTCGCGAGCCTCTGCCTCGCGGGCGTGCTGGTGATCCTCAGTCAATCGGATTCCCTCGCGAGGGGTGCGTCGAGCCTGCTGGGGCTGCCCGCCGCCGTTTCGGCGTTCGGGGTGATACTCGTCGCTTTTCTCGCCCTGCGATTCTGGGGCCAGGGCGTCCTGACGCTGTCTTCGCGCAACATGATCGCCAAGTGGTTCGACCGCAAACGCGGGCTGGCCAGCGGGTTGACGGGGCTGTGCGTGGCACTGGGCTTTTCCGCAGCCCCGGTGGCGCTGGACGTTCTCATTCGCCGGTTCGGCTGGCGCGGCGCCTGGGTGGCCGCGGCGGTTGTCATCGGCGGCCTGTTCTCGTTGATCGCCTGGGTGCTCTATCGCGACAACCCGGAAGAGTGCGGCCTTCGGCCGGACGGTGCGGCCGGACCGGGTGCCCGCGGCGACAAAGAAACGCCCGCCCGCGAGTCGTGCTGGAGCCGCCCGGAGGCCGTGCGCACCGGGGCGTTCTGGACGTTTTCATTGAGCCTGTCCCTGTACGGGATGTACATGACGGGCCTGACATTCCACATCGTCTCGATCTTCTCGTCGGCGGGCATGACGCGGCTGCAGGCGGTGAGCATCTTTCTGCCGGCATCGGTGGTGGCTGTGCTGGTGCACCTGTCGGCGGGCTGGCTCAGCGACCGCATATCCCTCAACCGCCTGCTGATCGTGATGCTGGCGGCGCTGGGAGTGGGGACCGTCGGTTTGGCCGTTCTGGCCCCGGGTTTGCCCGTACTGATGATCATTGTCGGCAACGGCGTGGGTGGCGGCCTTTTCGGCCTCCTCTCGGCCGTGACGTGGGCGAAGTTCTTCGGTCGGCGACACCTCGGTGCCATCAGCGGCCTGCACATGTCCGTGGGCGTGTTGTTCAGCGCGGTCGGCCCCGTTCTCTTCAGCCAGTCCCTCGCCTGGAGCGGGTCGTATCGGCCGGCGGCCTGTGTGTGTCTCGCGGCGGCGAGCGTTTTGCTCGTTGCCGGCCTGCGAGCCGGACAGCCGGTACCGGCGCGACCGGCGTCGATACCCGCTGACCCGGCGCCGGCGGCGGCCGGCAGCGAAAACGTTTCCGATCAACGAGCCCGCGTGCGGGGGAACTATGCACAGGTATAAGCAACATGTTCGCCCCAGAGACCACGGCAGGCTCAGCCGTCGGCCCGCCGAGCAGATGCTGGCAGAGGTGATCCGGTCTGTACTGGCTGATAAGTCCGGCCCCCGGCTTATCGCCGTCGGCGGTCCGGGCGGCACCGGCAAGAGCACGTTCGCTCGGCGCCTCGCCGCGCAGTTGGTCGACGCTGCCGTAGTGCGACTGGACGATTACAAGACCGCCCGCGCGGAACGCCGGAGGGCCGGCATCTTCGGCCCGCACCCCGGCGCCAACAAGATGGCGCTGATTACCGAGCATCTTTGCCGGCTTCGACGGGGGCAGACATTCGAGCAACCCGTCTACGATCCGTCTGTCGGCGATGCTCGTTCGGTACGGACGTACCACCCCGCCCGGTTTAATATCATCGACGGCGAGGTGGCAACGTATCGCGCGTTGCGCGACCTCATGGATTGTGCGATCTTCATCGATTCCGACTGGCGCACGCAATTGGCCACGCGGTTGGGCAGAGACCTGAACCACCGCAACTACTCCCCCGAAAAGGCCGTCGCCACGTTCCTCCAAAGCAACCTGCGCGAGTTCACCGAGCACGGGGCCGAGAGCAAGAACTGGGCGGACGTGCACCTGTATTGCCACAGCGACTACCGCCTGGAACTGGAGGCGATCTCGCGTGAACTCTACGAACGAACCCGCGATATCCTCCACCAGGACGTCGAGACCGTGGAGCCGGCGGGACTGATCGTGCCGCTTCTGACCCCGTTTGACGCCGGTAACGCGTTCGACGAGCGGGCCTTTGTCGAGCACCTTGAGTTTCTTTCTCGCGCCGGCGTGCGACGGGTGCTGGTGGGCGGCACGACGGGCGAGTTCTTCTCGCTGACAGTCGATGAACGTCTGGACCTGCTGAAACTGGCGCTGGAGTATTTCCCGGGCCTGGTCCTGTTCCAGGCGGGCGGCGGGCCGCTGGCCGAAGCGATTCACCTGGCGACGCGGGCCGGGGAACTCGGTGCCGACGCCGTTCTGTGTCTGCCGCCGAGCTACTACGCCGATGCGCCACCCCGGGGCATTATCGAATATGTTCAGACCGTGGCGGCAGCCGTCGACATTCCGCTGATTCTCTATAATTTCCCCCGGCACACGCAGAATCCGCTGACGCCCGCGATCCTTCGCGCGGTCAGGCACTTCGGCCTGAAGGACTCGTCGGGCGACCTGTCGCTCATCACGGCGACGCCGCGATACTTTCTCGGCGACGATACGCGCATTTGCCGGGCGTTGCGGGCCGGGGCAACGGGTTTCGTCAGTGCCGCCGCCAACGCGCTGCCCGAGCTGTATGTCTCGCTGGACGCGTTGACCGCGGCGCACGATTGGCGCGAGGCCCGGGCGCTGCAGGAGAGGATTCGCGAACTGCTCTCCCGCCCGGGCGACCGCCGGATTCCGGCCCTCAAACGCCTCGTTCGGACGCGGATCGAGAACTATCCGGCAATCGTCAGGCCGCCGCTTTCCTCCCGCCCCGCTTGAAAAACGTCTCGCGCGGTCACCGGAAAAACCCTGAGGCTCCGGCGCATGTTATGCCGGTAATAACAAATGAAAACCGTACCCGACCCTTCACCGGCACAGAGACATTGCACATCGGCCGCCGATGGAGTAGACTTTTCCTGCCGGCGACGGCCGTTTACGGGTCGTAACACGAAGGGATTCCATTGACACGTGCCGGGAGGCGGGAACAACCCTGCGCGCCGCGCCGGTGACGCGTGTCGCGGGCGACGGCCGCCCGCGGGCGGGACGAGGGCATGATACGAAAACGCACGAAGAACATACTGGAAGAACTTCCCGCCGTTGAAAACAGGCTCAGGGAACTGCGGGAAATCTTCCTGTCCAATCTCATCATGATCGGCGAGATACCGTCCCCGACCTTCGCGGAGCACCAGCGGGTGCAGGTGATGATCGACCGCCTGAGCACCTGCGGCCTCCCGAGCTGTTCCAGCGACGGGGTGGGAAACGCCCTGGGGATCATTCCCGGCGCGACGGAAGAGCGCAACCTGCTCATCGCGGCGAACGTCGACACCGTCTTCCCCGACACGGTCGATCACACGATCTCCATGAACAGGGACACGGTGACCGGCCCCGGCCTGAGCGACAACGCCGTGGGGCTCGCGCTGCTGGCCTCGCTGCCCGTCTTCCTTGAACACCTGGGCATGTCGTTTGAATCCAGCATCGTCCTGATGGGTGCCGCCCGGAGCCTGGGGCGGGGAAACAACGAGGGGCTCCGGTTTTTTCTCGATAATACCGAGCTGCCCATCACCGCCTGCATCTGCCTCGAAGGGGTGCACCTCGGCCGCCTGAGCCATTCCTCGATCGGGATGATGCGGGGAGAGATCAACTGCGAGGTGCCGGAGGGGTATGACTGGACCCGTTTCGGCGCCGAGGGTGCCATCGACCTGCTCCACGACATTATCAGCGGCATCGAAAGCCTGCCGCTGCCCGCCTCGCCCAAGACCTCCGTGGTGCTCGGTTCGATCCGGGCCGGGCATACCTTCAACGAGATCGCCCGGACGGGCGTCCTGCGCTTCGAGATACGCAGCGAGTCGAAGGACATGGTCGAGCATATTCACCACACCATTTCGGACCTCGTCGAGGAGGCCTCGATGAAGGCGGGCACCCGGATCACGCTCGAGAAGATAGCGGAGCGGTCACCCGGCGGCATTCCCTTTTCCCACCCCCTCGTGCGGTCCGCCCACGGGGCGATGAAGGTGCTCGGCGTCGAGCCGCGGAGCATGCCGAGCAGCTCGGAACTCGCCGTGTTCATCGCGCGGGAAATACCGGCGATCGTGGTCGGCATCACCGACGGCAGCAAGCTCAACGAGCGGGACGAGCAGATGCTCATCGATCCGCTGTTCAGGGGAGCCGCGCAGATCATCGGCATCCTGCAGGCCATCGACCGGGGGTTCGACGATGAGTGAGAGCGACACGATACAGGCCTGGCTCGCGGCGAAGACCTTTCACCACTCGGCGTTCGATCCTGCCGACATGGTGCAGCAGAAGCAGAAGAAGGGGCTCACCATCTCCTGCTGCATCCCGGCCCTCAACGAAGAGGAGACGATCGGCAAGGAAATCGTCCTGCTGAAGTCGGAACTGATGACGCGGTTTCCGCTGCTCGACGAGCTGGCCGTCATCGATTCCGGTTCCGAGGACCGGACGCTCGAGATGGCCGCGGAATACGGGGCGGACACCTATTACTCGGCCGACATACTGCCCGAGTGGGGTTTCAAGCGGGGCAAGGGGGAAAATCTCTGGAAGGCCATTTACCAGCTCCGCGGCGACATCATCATCTACATAGACGCCGACATCAAGAACATCCATCCGCGCTTCGCCTACGGCATACTCGCGCCCCTGATCTACGATGACGCGACGAAGTATTGCAAGGCGTTTTACGAGCGTCCCCTTGCTTCCGGGGAGGGCGTACGGCCGGCGGGCGGCGGCCGGGTCACCGAGATACTCATCCGGCCGCTCTTCAGCCTGTTCCTGCCGGAACTGGCAGCGATCATCCAGCCGCTTTCGGGTGAGTACGCCGCCCGGCGGGAGGTGCTCGAGAAGATTCCGTTTCCGATCGGCTACGGCGTGGAGACCGCCCACCTGGTCGACATTTTCCGGAAGTGGGGACTGGAGGCGTTCGCGCAGGTGGACCTCGACAAGCGGGTCCACCGGAACCAGACCACCCGGGACCTGGCGAAGATGTCGTTCGGCATACTCCAGACGTTCCTGCACCGCATGCACAAGCTGGGGCTGATCGAATCCCTCCCCGCCATGGCCGATACGCTCAGGCAGTTCCAGTGCATCGACGAGACGTACGCGGACGTCGAATACCGCATCGTCGAGGAAGAGCGGCCGCCGATGATCGAGGTGGAGGCCTACCGCAAGCGGTACGGGGCGTAATAATGGGGGATTTCTGCGCGGCATTCGTGCATTATCACCTCCGGGGGGGCGGTGTGACGCGGATGATCGAAACCGCCCGACGGTGCCTCGCGGCCCGGGACATCCCGGTCGCGGTCGTGACCGGCGAGCCCCCGACCGCCGGCGAGCCGCCGCCGCACGTCAGGGTGGTCGACGATCTTTCCTACGGCCGGCGGGCGGACGTGTCGTTTGTGCTGAACGAGGTAAAAGCGGCCGCGCGGGACGCGCTGGGGCGCGATCCCGACCTGTGGCATTTCCACAACCACTGCCTCGGCAAAAACATCGTCGTCCCGGAACTTGCGTCCCTGCTCGCCGGCGAGGGACGAACGGTGCTGCTGCAGGTGCATGATTTCGCCGAGGACGGCCGGCCGGGTCTCTACCGGCAACTGCTCGACGACCTCGGCGGGGGCGATCCGGCGGTGCTCGGCAGGATCCTCTACCCCGCGGGGCCCGGCGTGCATTACTGCACGATCAATTCCCGCGATGCCGGTTTCCTCTTGGGAGCCGGGGCGGACGCCGGGACCGTCCACTACCTGCCCAACTGCGCGAACGATGCCGCGGGTATACAACCGGGCGATGATGTTACCGGCGACCGCCGGCTGCTGCTCTACCCGACGCGGGCGATCAGGAGAAAGAACCTCGGGGAGTTTCTGCTCTGGTCGGCGGCGGCCGGGGAGGATGACGTGTTCGGCGTCACCCTGGCCCCGCGGAACCCGCTGCAGCAGCGGATCTACCGGAAATGGGTTGCCTTCGCCGAACGGCTGGGCCTCCCGGTCATGTTCGAGCTGGGCGCCGGCGTGCCGTTCGAGGACGTCATCGGCAGTGCCGCGGCCGTGATGACCACGAGTATCACCGAGGGATTCGGCCTGGCGTACCTGGAGCCGTGGCTCCTCGACAGGCCGCTGGCGGGCCGGGACCTGCCCGAGATAACCGCCGACCTCAAGGAAGCGGGCCTGAACCTGTCCGGCCTGTATGACCGCCTGGAGGTCCCCCTTGACTGGGTCGGCGAAGACCGGTTCGCGAAGACCGTCCGCATCGAGTTCGAACGGTATATGGAAGCCTACGGTTGCCGCGCCGAACCGGCGGACGTGGAGGCCGCCGTCAAGATCGCCGTCGACGACGATTTCATCGACGTCGGACGCCTGAACGAATCGATGCAGGAGGATGTCATTGCGGCGGTGGCCGCGAAGCCGGCGCTGCGCGACCGGATACGCCCCGCCCGCCCGGACGACGGCGTCGCCGATCAGGAGACCATTGCCGCCAACCGCGCCGTCGTCGAGCAGTCGTTCAACGCCGCGTCGTACGGCGCGCGGCTACGGGAGATATACGAAGCCGTCCTCAGCTCGGCCGGCGGCGCATGCGGTGCGCTCGACGGGTCGGCGATCCTGGGGGCGTTCACGCGGCCCGAGCGGTTCTGCCTGTTGAGGTCGGTCCGGTGAGCGCACCCGGCGATGCCGGGCGGTCCCTGCCGGCAATCGCGCGGGACCTCTGCGGTCCCCTCCGTCCGCTGCCGACCGGGATGCAGCGGGCCGGCGGACCCGTGGAGGCCGCCGCGGTCATCTTCGATATCTACGGCACGCTCCTGGTGTCCGCCGCGGGTGAACCGGCCCTGGGCGCCCCCCGGGACCGGGGGGCGGCGCTGGCCGCGGCACTGGCGGGCGCCGGCCTGTCGGGGAATCTCCGCGCGGCCGGCGACGAGGGTGTCGACCGGCTCCCGGCGGCCGTCGCGGCGGTCCACGCGGCGCGCCGGAAGGAGGGAATAGACCACCCGGAGGTCGATATCCGCGCGGTCTGGTCGACTATCTTCGCCGAACTCGCCGGCGCGGGGCTCCTCGACCGGGTTCCCGGACCGGCCGCCGTCGAGCGGATCGCCGTGGCATTCGAGTGCGCGGTCAATCCGACCTGGCCGATGCCGGGAATGGTCGACGTGCTCGGGGAGTTTCGCCGTCGCGGCACCGCATTGGGGATCGTCTCCAACGCGCAGTTCTACACGCCCCCGGTCGTGGCGGCCGTGACGGGCCGGACCTTCCGGGATCTCGGCTTCGACCCGGCGCTGACCGCCCTCTCGTGGCGGCACCGGGTCGCCAAGCCCTCGATGCGGCTGTTCGCACCGGTTCTGCGGGAACTGGAGGCGCGGGGCATACCGCCCGAACGGGCGCTCTACGTCGGCAACGACATGCTCAACGACGCGTGGACCGCCAAACAGTGCGGCTGCCGGGCGGCCCTGTTCGCCGGGGACCGGCGGTCGCTGCGGTTGCGCGAAGACGATCCCCGGTGCTCGTCGCTTCGTCCCGACCTGGTGATCACCGCCCTGCCGCAACTGCTCGACGGGGTCGGACCACGGTAAATGGTTTATTTATAATACCTTATATCGAATTGTGGGCCATATATGGGCCTTAGAAGCGATTTTGACCCCCTGAAAAACGCTTCTAACGATGGCAATTCACTCATGCCGTATTCTCGTGAAATTCATTGCTTCTGAACGTTCTCGCACTTCTCCAGTTCGAGTTTGTTCGCGTCGTACCTGTTTCCGCGAAGGACCAGGCCCCTGGTCGAGGTGACCCATATGTGCGGATCGCCGGTGTTAGTGATGATGTTGTTCTCTATGACGATGTCATTGTGGGCCCCGGCTGGGGCCATGCCGCCTTTGCCGGCGACGGCGTAAACGGCGATACCCTTGCCCCGGCAGTTTTTGATCGTGTTGCCGACGATCCTGACGTTGTTGCTGCTGCCGGACTCGAGCCACCAGTATTCGGGCGACACCTTGATCGCCTCGCCCCGGCAGCCCTCGAGCGTGTTGCCCTTCACGATGCCGCCGCTGGCCTTGATCAAAATGCCGCGGGAGCGATTGAAGCCGAAGTCACAGCCGATGACTCTGAATCCGTTGCCCATGCGGTTGGCCGATCCGATGACGCTGCCGGTGGGAAGGTCGACGGCGCGATCTATATCGATCTCATGGATCTTTCCGAGTCTGCCCTGTTTGAACGGCGCATGCATGCGCTGTCTTGAAAGGAATTTCAATTCCTCCGCAGACGCCGTGCCGACCGGTTTCGAGACGCGTATCGCTTTGGCGTCGGGCAGTCGCAGACCGGTGTAGGACACGACCTCAAGCGGGTCGCCCGGCTCGATGTTCAGGCGTCTCTTGGCCAGTACGCGAAGTTTTTTACCGTCGACGGCCATCACGAGGTGGTAGTCGCCGCAGATGTTGACACAGTCGTCACCCATGAATTTCGCCGTGCACTGCTCGATCGTCGGCCCCTTTACGGCGTGCTTGGAGTGGTAGGCGTCGGCGTCCAGGGAGCGGATACGCGGATCTCCGCGTTTCCTCAGGTCGGTCTCGGCCGGGCGGCGGTCGATTTTGCACCGCAGGTAGCGGGTCGAATCGCAGCCGACTTCGAGAAAACCGAAGCAGTTCGAGGCGTACAGAGTCACGTCCCGAAGAACGACACCCCTGGATTTCGAGGTGTGTACGGCGTGGGGTAAACTGCCCCCCGGGGCGTGCCTGGTGCCGATGGCGATGATGTCGCCGATCTTCTCGCCCCGGTACGTGCCCCTACGTGTAACCTCGATACGCCTTTCCCCCAGCTTCTTGTGTGTGAACTGGTGGTAGCTGCCGAACCGCAGCGTACGCGTGTCCGCACGAAAGATCTCGTACTTAAAATCCTCGACCCGGCCGGCCGGCGGGTAGCCGGTAAACAACTCGATCTCGTGGACCGTGTTGTTCTTCGACATTTTCACGATGCGGCCCTGCGTGTAGGGCAGGGGGTCGTAGTCGATCGTCAGCCCCTGTATTTTCAGGTTTGAGCAGTTGTCGATCGTCATAGCGCGGGTCGTCTCGGTGCAGATCATCTCCACGCCGTCGGCGACCACAGTGACATCTTTTACGTTCCTGAACTTCAGGTGCTCGCGCTTCACGGGTTTTACCCGGTAGACGCCGGGCGGAATGACGATCTTCTTTTTGCCGGCGGCGAGTTCGTTGTCGATGAATGTTCTGAGATCGAAGGGGGATTCTGCGGGTGCTGATTCCACGAACAGGAGCATCCCGAGAAACCCGAACAAGAGCCACGAATGGAACCTTATCAATGTCACGTTGGGAAACATCATAGCAACCGGTTTGTTACCGCTCAAGGCTGCCCCTTCTGCGGTTGTCACAATCTTGTTCAACAGCACCGCAGTATTGTAGCATACTTTTATGATCAACCTCCAGACAATATCCCGCCCTCCGTTTGTATTGATTTTTGCGGTTCCCGGGGCGCATCATAGGTTGACTCAATCAGCGCGACCCGATGAATCGTGACCGGTTGATCCGTGTGGTTGATCACGAGCTGCAGATAGCGTGCGCCACGACGCTCGCGCGCCGTCCATTGGGTGGCGCCCTCTCCGTAGATCACACGAAATCCATTCATCTTGTTCGCCGTATGCTGGACCCATTCCTTCTCGGTATGGATGTGCTCAATATTCTCCACGGCGTGGGCCACGGTGCGGGTACCGGGTTCGGCCGTCACCGATAGCGTAAAATAGCCCACATTCATTTCACCCAGATCCAACAGCAGACGATGGATTCCCCTGCTGCCGGCTTGATGGACAAGTGATCCATCGAACCGACCTCGACTGTTCCAAGGGCTTTCGCTCAGCGGACATCAAAAGACGCGCTCGGCCACACCTCTTCAACCGCCGTGCAGGCCCGCCAGTCCAGTGCGGCATCATCGAACAGGACGATGCGGGCATCATCAACATGCCGCGGTAGAGGCGCAACCGCCCAGAAGGATTCGGCACCAAGCCGGTGGTGTTTTTACCTGATCACCTCGATGTACTTCACATCATTGAAACTGAGCCAAATCGGCATCCCGTCGGATCTGACGCCAACATGCGAACCTCCGGACACCCTGCAGGAAATATCTTTTTTCGATCCATCGAGAAGCGTGACCACACAATTGCGATATCCCTTGCGACCATCAATGGCTGATTCGTTTCCGATCTGGACGTTCCGTATGTCTTTCCACTGTATGTATTCGTGGTTCTTACCTCTAAGTCCAGGCAGATCCATTTTGCCCATCATGACTACCTCTTTCGTCTTGAGCACGATTTTGTAACGCAACCCTTTCGTCGGCCAACTAATGGACTTCCAATTTATGACCGTTGGCAAATCATTAATATAGTGTCCGTTCTTCCAATGAAAGCGTCCATAGTCGCGAAAGGCCCGTACAGTCCCTTTCGACTTAGGATAATCCTTCTCTGGCCGGTTTGCGAGCAGTTGGGTCAGCGAACTGATCGGTATTTCCCAAGTACCATATTCATCACATCCGACAAGCGCATGGTAGAAGTTTTGCCTTTTGCCAATCCTGCCGGAGATGGTCTTCTTCTCGCCTTTCGGTAATTCTACAGACACTTCGTAGCCCTTGTCTTTCGGGCGTAGAAATCGCACCCATGCGAGAGGGATATCATAGGTGTAACCTGAATTCCTGGGATCCATAGGAATATAACCAACGTGTTTACGGGAACGTTTCTCCATAGTATACCCCAGTGAAACCCCGGAACTGTTCATTGTCCCCCTCGCTTGGTACGTCTGTATGGACCTATAGTCATGTTTAAACAGGATTCCGTGAAGTTTGAGTTTCTTTCCGGACTGCAACGTAAGGGTTGCAGCCAAGCCGGTCGGTTTGATGAATGAAGGGGCCGGTTCTTTCTGGTCAAACTCGACGTTCTTAACCTTTTCCCACCGAAGCCGCAATTCACCCAGCCATCGGTATCCTGTCAAAACATCATCCTGGATCTTCCCCGAGACAGTCTCCCCGTCTAAAAAATGAACCGTGTGTCTTTGTGAAGACGCAAGAACGATCTTCCGAATGAGTTGCGGAGGAATCCGCAACCGGCAACCATCCTGTAGTATCAGATCCAACTCACCGGGAGAGCAGAACGGGACGTCAATAGTTAATCCGGACACATCGGTTAGTTTCGCCCCCGGCATAGATTTCTCATATTCCTTACCTTCTTTCGACAAAAGAGGATTCAGGAACATCCACCATCGTCCATCTTCCCGCTTAAGACTCAAGCGAAGACCAGCATAGTTCTCAATAAGAACATTCCCATTTTTGCCGCTGGTCCTAACCGTGATTACAGGATTCAATGGAAGATTAAATGACGACTGTTCATGCACGACGGTACGAAAATCGGATCGTGTTTGAGGATGGACATGTCCAGCGGCATCATCGAAACGCCGTTCAGAAACGGCCTGTAAGAACCCAAGGGCGACACTCTTTGGATCCGACGCGTCGATGGGTTTTGTTGATGGATTTACCTGGATCACCTTAGTCTCGGACTCGTTTACTCGCGCGCCCCCTTCTTCATCAGATGTTTTGCTGCAGCCAGCGGTGAGCATCAGCACAAAAGAGAAAATCGCTGAAATCCGAACAAATCGTATCCACATAGGACACCTCGCCTCCTCGGAGTCAGGTGTTTCTTGGAGAAAGGGGGACTGGAATTTCAATCCTGTCTCCCGTCACCATGGTGAGTTAAGTGTAACATAACACGGACTGTGGGACGTTCCGGCCGCGGGATGGCGGCCGTTTTGGCCATCAGCAAGCAGCGGGAAGACCCTGATTTTGATTCCGCGTCGCACCATATTGACTCCCGGAACCGGTAATTCTGTACGAAAAAGAAGGCGAGTGCTACAGAAAATTGTGCAAAAAGTGCGATCGTTGCCCGGATTGACATTGACATCAAATATATGTGATGTTAATTTGATATCATGATCAGAACCCAGATACAATTACCCGACGAGCTTTACGATTCAGCGAAAAAGCTTTCTTCCAGACTCGAGATATCGCTTGCCGAGCTTGTGCGGCGTGGACTGGAATATGTGATAGCGACTGCTCCGGGCCTGTCCCGTGATGACAAGAGATGGTCGCTGCCGGCACCGGGGAAACTCGGCGGCCTTGATCCTTTTGAAAACGATCAGTGGCGACTGGAACTGCACACGTCACACCTCAACGTCGCAGAGTCCGAACAGCGTTACGGAAATGGGGATACGGACTCGTGATCTCGTGCGATACGAATATCCTGTTTCCGGCATGTGATGCAGATTCTCCGCTTCACCCGGCCGCGAGGTCGTTTCTCGAGCAGTATGTCGCGAGGGATGATTTTTGTCTCTGCGAGCAGGTCCTGATGGAACTCTACTGCCTACTGAGAAATCCGACCGTCTGCAAAAAACCGATGTCCGCCCAACGCGCGGTCGCTGTGGTGCAGGGTTTTCGCTCCAACCCTCGCTGGCGCGTTGTCGACATGGTACAGGGAAGGGGAATAATGGAGCGTGTCTGGAAGACGGCATCCGGTAAACAGTACGCATACCGGCGTATTTTCGACTCAAGGCTGGCGTATGTCCTTCTGCATCACGGGGTCGACGCGTTTGCGACCCGGAACCTATCAGACTTTCGAAACGCGGGATTTAATAAAGTCTGGAACCCCCTGAATTGAGTGAACGTTTATGAACGACAACAAAACGTTACTGGCCGTTTTGGCCGATAGCCGGCGACGTTTTTGATGTTACCCCCCCGGTAATGCCCCGGACAACCGTTCTGCCCGGGCGATTATGATCTCCTCCGGTTTTTCGCCCGTGGCCGCATCGTCCACCTCGATCCGGCTTCTAACATCGCCGATTTCTTTGGAAATCCGAATGCATGCCTCGGCCATGCGTTCGCGAACCATCGGCCAGCCGAGTCCGGCCTTCTTTGCCATGACCTGCCAGTCTGATACCTGGAAAGCGTTGATCGATTTGCAGTTTCCGATCTTCATCGAGGCGGTTGTCGATAACTCCGGCCAGGCGAGCGTGCAGACAAGATCGTAAAAAGGCGCCAATCGCCTCTCGGTGCCCCGGTACAGCATTGAGTAGTTTTTCGAATGAGCATCGGCGTTGCCGATCAGGACATTGAAGATCAGGCCGTCGATGAAATCCCTAATATCCAGTACCGGAGTCGTCGACCATTCCCGAAGCAGGGTGATGCAGTCTCGAAGAGTCGGTCCGCCCTCCTCCTGGTACTTGCGTTCAGGCGGGAAACCCAGCGCCTGGCAAAAATCCTCCTGGTGAAGGCGGATCGCAGTGCCCGACTCATCAACGAATCGATCATACCTTCGAATCAAAACGCACGGCCTGTCTCCTATCAGTCGATGCTCGACATCCGGTACGTTCAACCCGACGGCCCGCGCCAGGGACATGCACATGATCTCGTTGAACGCCAGGCCCGGAAAACGATCCGGCTCCGGTTTGAGGATGTGCGTGCTGGGCGTATCGTCAAGCGGAAGATTGATCCCGTCATCGGTCACGATGACAGGCAACTTGTCCTGGGCACCCGCCAGAGAGAGCCTCACCCCTTCTTCTCCGGCCATCAGAGGCCGGCGGGGAAGCTCGGCCACGATTCGCTGGAGCTGCGCGTCGTCAAGCTCGCGGTATGTATTTCCTCGCGGATCCGGCGGCGCGGAATCCTCGTCAAGCAGGCAGACTGCGCCGGCACACTCTCCCCCTATTCGCTCCAGCATCGCGTAATCGTTGCGGGCGCTGATTCCGAGTATCGCGGCAATCGTATCCCGGGGTCCTTCATCGGGCAGAATGCCCGCAAAGAAGGACCTGGCCCGCTTGCCCCTGAAGACCGCGGCCTGAAGAGGCAGCGATCTGGACAGGGGCACCGCTTCCGGCCGGTCCAGCCGGGCATGGTCGTAGCTGAACAGCAGCAGGCCGCTGTCATCCTGTTCGAGGATACCTACCCTCTCGGAATTCAGATAAACGATCAATCGCTTCATGGCTGTGTACCAGCGCCTGATATTTCAATAGTCATCCCCAGGGCCTGCAGTACCTGGAGGACCTTCCCGACCTGGCAGGTGGCCTTGCCCTTTTCCAGATCGACAATGAACCGCACACCCGTGCCGCAGGTCATTGCAAGTTCCTTCTGGGTTACTTTGAGCATCGTGCGTTTTTCACGAATGGCCGCGCCGAGTTGTTCGGGATTCTGAATAGTCATGTTACCGATCGGTAATATCCCATGTTTTTCCAAAAAGTCAATATATAATTTTACCGATCGGTAAAACTAAAGCGATTTCAAAAGATAAATAAGTAATTATTCCCGATCGGTAAATTACTGTGAATCGGCGATTTTATTAGAGCTGGTTTCATAACTTGCTTTGGTAGCGAAAGCGAGGTATTTTGTCGATCTGGCAAGGAACGGAAACGACGACATATTAAGGAAATATGTCGAGTTTTCGTGACGCCGCCAGACGGCAAAAGAGCCGCTTGTAGTCCAAATTGAAGTTATGAAACCAGCTCTAGGTATAATGCTTCGCACATGAACTGTTAGCGGAAAATCAATCCTATCTCCCGTCACCATGGTGATGTAATTGTAACATAACCCAGGCCGTGGAACGTTCCGGTCGCGGGATGGCGGCTGTTTTGGCCATGAGAAAAGCAATTGATCCAGAGTGGTGTTGCATCGTTATTGTTCCACAGCATGAAGTTCTTTTGAACGGTCTTTATTGAGATCCGCCGCCGCGAAGGCGTCATCCGTTTCCGGCAGCATAAGATAAAAATTATGGCAGGAATCGATATCCGCTGTGCCGGATTGCATCGTGAAATCGAGAATATGTCCGCCCTGGGTGCGGTCTGCTGAGAGAAAATGAAGGTGGTAGGCCGGGACGCCGATCCCCTTCACGTAGGCCGGACAACGGAAGCCGATGACCGTGCCTTTTATGTTGTGCATCTCAAATACCGACTGATGTTCTGCGACTTCCTTCAGGGGCGGATAGGGTTTTTGCTGGGCCGGGACACTGCGCGTTTTCATGTAGGGGAAGGTGCCTTCAATGCGGATGGCATGGAAGATATTCAGGTTGTGCAGCTTTTTATCCAGTACGGTTTTGACCTGTTTCAGGCGGTGCGCGGTGTTAAAGGTGTGATGATGATCGGGATCGAAGGAGACTACTACTGCAAACGGTGTGGTCATGGTTTCAGGGTTGGGGGTATAGACATGACCGTCGGCTTTAATCTGATAAATGACGCCCTCGTAGACGATCATTTCACCCTCCAGTTTATCAAAGGTGCCGAGACCGAAATCGCCGTATTGGTTCAGTGTGCCGATGGGGGTCGATCCATCATACACCCCGGTGAGCAGGGCGTCGATGGTGCAGAGTTGTGAGACGGTATCTTTTTTCGGCGACTGACATGCGGTCAGTAAAAGCGTTATCGCGATCAGTATGGTCCATATTTGTTTCATACGCATTCCTTTCACAGGGTTTAAATACGGCCTGCTGAACAATTCGGGCCTGTCTGCGAAAGTACATTTTTCCGCAGCTCATCGTCAGTCGCCATCGACGATTCATGTAGAATCGCCTGCTTCGAATTCCTTGATCCGCGAAAAACGTGTCGCTTTCTCGTCGACGGCCGACTTGTTCAGCAGGCCTAAATAATCGTAAGAAGAATGAGCGTTGAAAACAAGCCGAACGTCGGCTTACTTTTTCCGGTCACTGCTTGCCCAACAGTGAATATTTAATTTGCACTACCCGTTGTTTCTTCCCCCGCTTGCAGCGCCCGTCTCTTACCCGACGGTCAGCCAGGCCGTCTTCCCGCCGGGCAGTTGTATGTTGCCGTCGCCGACTTCGGCATTCTCCAGGAGATCGCGCGCCGGCCCGCCGTCCAGGCCGAGGTCCGCGGTTTTTAATTTTTTCGCCCGCCGGGAAAAATTGGTGACGGACACCACGACACCCTCTCCGGCGGGGTCGGTCCGCCGGATCGCGAAGAGGCTCTTTCCCGCCTCCAGGATTTCCTGGCGGCCGTCGGGATGAAAGGCCCCGCGGCTGCTCCTGATCCGCAGCATCCGGCGGCAGGCATCGAAGATCGTCCGGTGGTGCGACGCATCGTCGGCGAGGAATTTCTCGAGCCGGTCGGCGTCCCACCGCCGGCGGTTGATCGCCCGCGGGAAGCCGTAGCGGCGGATGCCCTCGTAGTAGTTGCGGGTGCCGACGAGGCTGTGAAAGTAGACCGCGGGCAGGCCCTTCATCGCGAGCGCCGCGGCCTGGGTGGAGAGAAACCGGTTGATCGCGCCGGGCGTCAGCTTCCCGTCCTTCTCGGCCAGGGCGTCGAGGTAGGTGCAGTTCATCTCGTAGGGGCTTTCGGAGCCGTCCGGATTCGTCCGGGCGGATATGCGGCCCCCCCGGTCGGCGACCCGCCGGGCGAGGTCCGCGATCTGTTCTTCGGGAACGAGACCCTCGAGAGGACGGAGCCCGACGCCGTCGTGCGAGGCGGTGAAGTTGAAGAAACTGCAGCCGGCGGGGAGCGTCGGCAGGGAGGCGGCCCACGCGGAGAGCCGTTCGCCGCTCTCGGCGTCAAACGCGTGCAGCAGCAGTGGGGGCAGGGAAAACTGGTATACCAGGTGGGCCTCGTCGCCGCCGCCGAAGTAGCTGATATTTTCCTCGTGCGGGACGTTGGTTTCGGTGAGGATGAGGACGTCGGGCGCGACCAGGTCCAGGAAGTCGCGGAACAACCTGACCATGCGGTGGCACTCGGGCAGGTGAATGCACGAGGTTCCCGCCTTTTTCCAGGTGTAGGCGATCGCGTCCAGCCGGATGATCTTCGCCCCCTTCGAAATGTAGAACAGGAGGATGTCGAGGAATTCGAACAGGACGTCCGGGTTGGCGAAGTCGAGATCGATCTGGTCTTCGCTGAAGGTCGTCCACACGTGCCGGAGTCCTTCACGGGTCTGCACGGGCGTCAGCAGGGGCGTGGCCCGGGGCCGGACCACCGCCGAGAGGTCCGCGGCGGGATCGGCTTCGATAAAGAAATCCCGTGCGGGCATAATCCGGTGGATGAAATCCTCGAACCACGCCGAATCGCGCGAGGCGTGGTTCAGGACAAGGTCGAACATAAGACGGTAGTTTTCCGCCAGCGACTGTATTTCGTCCCAGCTCCCGCAGGAGGGATTGACCCGCCGGTAGTCCGTTATGGAAAAGCCGTCGTCGGAGGAATACGGGAAGAAGGGGAGAATGTGAACGGTGTTGATGCAACTCAGGAAATTACTGTCGAGAAAGGACTTGAGGCTCAACAGGGGGTGTTCGCCGTTGCGGCGGAGGATGTCGCCGTACGTGATGACCGCGATATCTTTTTCGCTCCACCGGTATCCGGGCGCCGACGCGACGACCCCGTAGCGTCCCAGCATCGCCTGCAGCCGGGCGAGGCAGTTCTCGCCGCGGTCGGGGTACAGGAAATCGAAGTGCTCGCGAAATGTCTGTGCCGTCCGGTATTCCAGGTAACTCATGCGCACCTCGCCGCTACGTTCCGGTGATGTTCGACAGCAGCGTCCTGAGCTTGTGCCGAAGATTGGAGTAATTGAAACGGTGCCGGGCGATCTCGTAGTTGTGATCCACCATCTTTTCGCGGTATTCCCGGTCTTCGATGGCCCGCTGTACCTTCTCCACGACCTGCGACGTCACGAACCCGTCTATGGTGATGAAATTGAACCCCAGCGGCTCGATGTCCCTGGTGAAGATCGAGTAGCGGTTGATCAGGATGGGAATCCGGAAGTAAATCGCTTCCAGGAGCGCGTTGCCGAATCCCTCGTAGACGCTGGGATAGGTGACCAGGTCCGCGTGGGGATAGAGATCCCAGAGCGTGTAGACCTTCTGCCCGCGCTTGTTGCGGTAGCGCATCTCGCCGATCCGGTTGGAAACAAAACGGACGTCCACGCCGGCGATCCGGGCCAGTTCCGACAGCATCCGGCGATACTCGTAGCCCTCGTCGCCGGCGTCGTGGGATATGATCAGCTTGTAGCGGTCGTCGCCGATCATCTCCAGGAGCTTTATCGAGTGCTCGATACCCTTCCGCGGCACGATCCTGGTCGGCTGGAGTATGAACTTCTCGTCGTCGGCGATACCGAGCTGTTGCCTGAGGTCGGCGGTATAGTCGTCGCCCCGGGCCGGCGGGCGATCAAAGTCGAAGACGTTCGGTATCAGTGTCGCGGGAACCCCCTTCCGCCAGGCGAGTTCCTCCCGCGCGGACTGGTTTATCACGGTGTGCTGGATGTCGGGGTTCCGGGGGGGGAACGCCATTTCCAGGTAATCGGCGATCGCGTTGACGCCGAAACGATCCCGCTCCCAGTAGAAGTCGTGGTGGTGGGCGATCGCCGGGATGCGGGTTTCGCACAGGAACGTGGTCGCCGCGATGCCCAGGGGCACGTGCATGGGAATCGTCAGGACGTTTTCGAGTACCAGCATCTGCAGGTCGAAGCGCTTGACGTATTCATAGAGGGTCGTTTTCAGGTACGCGGCATACGCGTGTATGCGCTCGGTCACCATGGGCGACCGGGCGTAGCACCGCCAGATATTCCGGTTGATCCAAATGTTCTCCGGGTACTCGAAGTGGGCCTCGGGGACGCAGCAGCAGGTTGCCGGGTCCCGGTCGAGCCTGCCGGCGTACCAGAAGACGCGATGACCGTCTTCCGCGAGCACCGTCGCCCACTTGGCGCTTTCGAGGGAAACCCCGTCGGTTCCCGCGAATCGCGTGGAGACAAAACCAACATTCAGGTGCATGACCGGTTATCCTTTGCCGAATACGGTGCTGAAAATGGAAATTGTATACGCGGCCGGAATCCGCGCCTACGGTATATATCGGGAGGAGGAGGAAAGCAAGAAACTCGTCGCGGGGGGCATTCGGGCCGCGCGCGGCTCACGCGTCCAGCAGCGCGCGGATCTTCGCGCAGAGATCGTCGGTCGGGAGGGGCTTGTTGGCGAAATCGTCCTCGGGACCGAGCAGGGAAACCAGGGAATCGTCTATGGCGTACCCCGAGCAGAGCAGGACCCGGACGTCGGGTTTGATGTTCTTCAGGAGCCCGTAGGCCTTTCGTCCGCCCATGACCGGCATTTCGACGTCCAGGATGACCAGCGTGATATTCCCGGTGTGTTCCCGCATCGTGTCGACCGCCTCGAACCCGTTTTGCGCGGTCAGGACGGTGTAGCCCCGCCGCTCCAGGACCGTCTTGAAGGTATCCCGCACCCCCCCCTCGTCGTCGACCACCAGTATGGTTTCGGTTCCCTCCTTCCGCCGTACCGCGGGTTCCCGGCCGGTTTCGTGCGGCATCTCGGCCGCGGCGGAGGCCGTGTTCTCCACGGGCAGAAACACCCTGAAGGTGCTCCCCGCACCCGGCGTGCTTTCGACGGTCATGCACCCGCCGTGATTGGCGACGATGCCGTGGGCCGCGGCGAGTCCGAGACCGTGGCCGATGAACTTGGTCGTAAAAAACGGCTCGAACACCAGGGAGGCGGTCTCGGGATCCATCCCGCAGCCGTCATCGGCGACCTCCAGGCAGAGATACTCCCGGTCGGGCCGGGGGGAGAAGCCCGTGCAACTGACGGCGTCGGTCACCTTCGTCGAAATACGGATGGTGCCGGCATCTCCCACGGCGTCCGCGGCGTTCCGGAGCAGCACCAGCACGACACTGTCGAATTGCCGCGGGTCGCCCTGCACCAGCGGGTTCTCGGGCGCCAGGTCGGTTTCGACGCGAACCGCTTCCGGCAGGTTCTCTTTTTCGAACACGAGCAGGTCCCCGATGGCGTCGTTGACGTCCACCGGGGCTGAAATGAGCTTTCCGCCCCGGGCGTACTCGATCATCCGGCGGGCCAGTTCACCGGCCTTTTCGGCGGCCCGCTCTATTTCCCTTACTTCATCGGAGGATTCTCTCTCTTTCAGCAGGGAGGCGTTGCCGAGGATCACGGCCAGGAGGTTGTTGAACTTGTGGGCGATGCCGCCGGCGAGCGTGGCCGTCGCCTCCATGCGGGAATTGCGTATCTCCTTGGTGTAATTGTCCCTGAGGTTCGATATGTCGTGCGAGACGCCGGCGATGCCGATGATCTCACCGTCCTCGTTCTTCACCGGGTACTTGCTGGTGATGACCCATCTTTCCGTTCCGTCGGGCATCTCGTGCAGCTCGTCCTTGTTGACCAGCGGCCTGCCCGTGCCGAAGATCTCCTCTTCATCGGCACGGTAGCGGTCGGCCTCCGCTTTCGTGTAGTAGTCGTGGTCGCTCTTGCCGATGAAATCCGCCGTTTTCTCCTCGCCGACGAACCGCGCGCACGCCAGGTTCGCCTCGATGAAGCGGAAGTCCCGGTCTTTGATATAGATCAGGGACGGCAGGGTGTCTATCAGGGTACGCAGGGAATTGTTCCGCTCCTTGAGTTTTTCTATGTCCCGCTTTAGTTCCTCTGTTCGGTCCTCTACCGCTTCGCCGTCAACGTCTTCGCACATACTGAACGCTCCAGACGGGGCGGCACAAACCGGGCAGATGGTATCGTCGGTTGCACAAGGAAAACCGCCCCGCCTGAATTATACGCATCGCGGGATGGCGATGTGTACCGTTTTCATTTTCCGGGAACGGTTTCAAAGAAAACGGGCATCACGCCTTCCGCGTTGAAAACGGCGGGCCATAAGCGGCCGCCGGTGGTATAATACGCCGCGGGGATCATGTGCCCCGCACGTGCGAACGCCATTGGACAAGGAGAATCACCATGACGAGTATCAACGATACGGTGCGCGGCAATTCAGTGCGCCGGCGACGGCTGTTGTTTTTTGCCGGGTGCCTGCTGGGCATGGCAGTGACCGGATTTCTCCCGGCGGGGACCGCGTCCGCCGATGACGACCGCGGGGACGAGCGGCGAAAAGCCCGTGAACGCGACGCGGAAGACCGCCAGAGAGACGCCGAGGAACGCGAGCGTGACCGTGAACGCGACGCGGAAGACCGCGAGAGAGACGCCGAGGAACGCGAGCGTGACCGTGAGCGGGACGCGGAAGACCGCGAGAGAGACGCCGAGGAGCGCGAACGCGACCGGGAGCGTGACGCGGAAGACCGCCGGAGAGACGCCGAGGAGCGCGAGCGGGAAGCGAATGAAGACAACCGGGACGACAAGCGGGGCGAGCGGGGCCGCCGGGAGTATCGCCGCGACCGGATACAAAACCTCCGGGACCTGATCGAGGTGATCCGCCGGCTCGAAAAGCGGGTGCAGCGGCTCCAGCGGGACGTGGAGCGTCTCCGCCGCGACAACGATATCATGCGTCGCCGGCTGGAGCGCCGGGCCGACACGGTCTAGCAGTCTCTCCGCATTCGGGCACCGATTGACAACTATCGTTCTTGGCCCGACAATTAACACGCATGGAAAAGACGATACATCTCGAGCGGCCGGAGCACGCCGCCGAACTGTACGGCCCCAGGGACCGCAACCTGCGCGAGATTCGCGACACGATCGGCGTCCAGGTATTCGCGCGGAACGGCGGCATCACCGTGACCGGCGACCCGGACCGGGTCGCCCGTGCCGCGGCCGCGATCGGCGCACTCCAGAAAAGAATCGCCGCCGGCGAGCACCTGTCTGCCGGGATTGTGGCCGGGGTTGTTTCCACGGTGGCGGCCGCGGACAACGGCCGGGGCGCGGCGGTCCTGGACGTCTATACCGCGGGCAGGGTCATCACCGCCAAGACCCCCGGCCAGGAACAGTACCTGCAGGCCGTCAGCACGTGCGACCTGGTGTTCTGTACCGGGCCGGCGGGCACCGGCAAGACCTATCTCGCCGTCGCGGTTGCCGTGAACATGCTCAAGCACCACCGGGCCCGGCGACTCATACTCGCCCGTCCCGCGGTGGAGGCCGGCGAGAAACTCGGGTTCCTGCCGGGCGACATGAAGGCGAAGGTCAATCCCTACCTCCGTCCCCTCTTCGACGCCCTCCACGACATGATGGAATACGACCAGATCCGCCGGTTCATGGCCGACGACCTGATCGAGGTGATTCCCCTGGCGTTCATGCGGGGACGGACGCTCAACGACTCGGTGATCATCCTCGACGAGGCCCAGAATACCACCCCGGGGCAGATGCTGATGTTTTTGACCCGGATGGGATGGGGAAGCAAGGTGATCGTCACCGGGGACATCAGCCAGACCGACCTTGAAGCCGGGGCCGCGTCGGGCATGGTCGACGCGATGAACCGCCTGCGGGGCATGGAGGGGCTCTCGCTGATCCGGCTGGAGAAGTCGGACATCGTCCGGCACAAGCTCGTCCAGAACATCGTGCGGGCCTACGAACGGGGAGAGGACGGGTAACCGGCGGCGCCATGTTTTTCCTGAGAAAAAAATCCCGCGGCCGCAGACTGGAATACAAGCGGAGCCTGCCGGACCACCCCGCCTGGTATCGGCGGTGGCTCCGCGCCCCCGGGGCGGTGGGTTCGCTGATCCTCGCGGTCGCTTTTTTCCTGGGGACCCTGGTTATGGACATGGCACCGCCGTTTCCCCTGACCTGGCGCGAGGGACAGTTCGTCGGCCGGGACGTGAAGGCACGGGTCGATTTCTGGGTGCTCAACCAGCAGAAAATGGAACGGGAACTGCGCCGGGCACGGGAAAACGTACCCCTCGTATTCCAGTTGAACGCCGGGATACTCGAAAAGGAGATCATGAACCAGCTCGAGAAGATCCCCGCCTCCCTCGCGGCCGCCGGTTCGCTCGACGCCGTTTCGGCGGAACTGCGGGATATCCTGAAGCTGGGGCCCGCGGGGACCTCGCCCGCAGACCGGCCGGCCACGGCCCCGGCCACGGCCCCGGCCACGGCGCCCGCGCCGGCCCCGGCGGGATCGCCGGCGTTCGACGCCTGGATTCAACTGGCCGGCGAAACGGCGAAGGATCAGTTCGCCCAGCAGTTGACCGTGTTGCGGTCCGACCTCACGAAGCTGTTTATCACCGATTATTCCGAGGACCGTTTCGATCCCGAGCAGTGGCGCAAGCTCAGGGACGTGGAGTTCCTTGAGGGAGAAACCGAGCTCGGCACCAGCACGGTCGCGCACCTGGTCGATATCGGGGAGCGGGAGAAGATCGCGGAGGGCATCGCGCAGGCGACCGCGGGTAAATTCGACGAGGCAATCCTGCCGGGCCTGCGCTATTTCCTCCTGGAAAAGCTGACCGCCGAGCCCCTCTATACCTTCGACGCCGAACAGACACAGCGGGAGGTGGATGCCGTCGTCTCGGCCCTGAAGAGCCGGCCCAAGCCGCCCGGCGCGGTCGATTACATGGCGGGCAAGCTCCTGGTGTCCCGGACCGATCCGCAGAACCACGACGGCATTGATTCCGAGCAGCTCCAGCTCCTCCGCACGGAGCACCGCGCGTTCATCTCCCGGCGCTGGGACGGCGAACCCTGGCTGCTGATCCGGCGGATTATCGCCCGGGCGATGATCCTCCTGCTCCTGACCGTGTTCATTTGCGGATACGTCGGCGCGTTCAACCGGTCCCTCGTCCGTGAAAACCTGCAGGGAATCAGGCTCACCGTGCTCTGCCTCTTCGTACTCGCCGCGGTGAAACTGACGACGGGGGTGCTCGCCCTGAGTCCCTACACCGCCCTGCTGGGGCTCTGTATCGGGACGCTGATCATGGGCATCGTCTACGAAAAGCGGTTCGCCCTGTTTACCAGTTCACTGATGTGCCTCTTCGCGCTGCTGCAGGTCCGGGGCGACCTGTCCATGCTGCTGAGTTTCCTCGCCGGAACCATTATCTGCGTCTGCAGCGTCGGGGATGTGCGCACCCGCAGCCGGGTGATTCTCGTCTCCGTGCTGACCGGCCTCGCGGTCATCCCGGTCACCTGGTTCACGGCGGTCCAGACCGGCGTGTTCTGGGATTTTGCGATGAAACGCGGATTGTGGGGCGGGGTGTCGGTGCTCCTGGCGGGCCTGATCGTCCAGGGATTCATGCCGGTCGTCGAGCGCCTTTTTGCCGTGGCGACCGGCAGTACGCTGCTGGAGTGGTGCGACGTTTCCAAGCCGCTCCTGAAGCGGCTGGCCATGCAGTCCCCGGGGACCTACAACCACTCGCTCCAGGTGGGCGCGATCTGCGAGGCGGCCGCGGAGCGGATCGGGGCCAACGGCCTGCTCGCGCGGGTGGGGGCCTACTACCACGATATCGGCAAGATCAGCAAGCCGGAATATTTTTTCGAGAACCAGGAACCCGGCGCCAGCAAGCACGAGAATCTCTCTCCCGCCATGAGCACGCTGGTGATCATCGGGCACGTCAAGGACGGGGTCGAGCTCGCCCGCCGGTATTCCCTGCCGTCGCAACTGCGGGAAATGATCGCCACCCACCACGGGACGACCTCCACCGTTTACTTTTACCAGCGGGCGGTCGAGGAGGCCCGGCAGAACGGTGAACCCGAACCGGCCGAAGACCAGTTCCGCTATCCGGGGCCGAAGCCGCACATCCCGGAGGCGGCGATACTGATGCTCGCCGACGGCGCCGAATCATCGGTGCGGTCCATGGACAAACTCACCCCCACGAACATACGGGTGCAGGTCCACCAGATCGTCTCCCAGCGGCTCGGCGAGGGGCAGCTCGATGAATGCGACCTGACACTCAGCGAGGTGCACATGATCGAGGAGTCGATCATCAAGAGCCTCTGCGGCATGTACCACGGCAGGATCGCTTATCCCTCCGGCGACAAGCAGAACAGGAAAAAGGACAAGGAGGGTGAAGACCGTAACGGTGATGCAAGCTCATCAGCGAAAAACGGGGACAGGGTATCTACCTGACACTGTGCGGAGGTCCGCGGTATTTTCATATGTTAGCCGGAACTTTCCGGGCCGGATCGCGTCAGGTGATTATCCCGGCCGTGAGATGCCGCCGGGACCGCGCGAAAAAAAGCCGGAATATTTTCACATTTTTGTAATATGAGAGAGACTTTTTCGTATAGAATAATTGGATAATAGCAATAATCTCAATATTTGCCATTATCAAGCAGGTGCCGCAGAAGCGCAGTTAAAAGGAGGTACGTTCGTGTTGTGTCGTTCATCGGATATGCATCGTGAGTTCTGTCCCGCGAGCGGGCGGAAAGGAACGCGCACGTGCGGAGCGGACAGATGAGCCTCGTGCGCATAGACTGCCCGTACTGCAGCACGTCCAACGCGCTGCCGCGGCAGGCCGTCGGCAAGACGGCCCGCTGCTGCAAGTGCGGGCAGAACTTCCCCGTCAAGGTCGAATCCGTGTCGACCGTCCTGGTCGCCGAACCGGTCACCGAGAGCACGCCGCTGCCCCACGCGATGAACGACCCGGACGGCGGCCTCGCCGAGCTCAGCTCAGCGATTTCAGGCGTCAGCGGCGCGACCCCCGGCCGTTCCGCCTCCCCGCCGGTCGACGATCCGTTCTCCGCCCTCAAATCGCGGATTGCGGGGGAGGGAAACCGCGAGAAGAAAAACCTCGCCCGCCGCCGGCTCGAGGACCGGCGGCGGCGGAAGCAGCGGAACATCCTCCTGGTCGGCGTGTGCATCGTGGCGGCCCTGATACTGCTGCTGGTCCTCGCCCGGTCGCATATCCAGTCGGCCATGGAAGGCGACGCGGCCGCGGGGCCGAAGGACGGGGAAGTCGTCTGGAAGTACGGAAACGGCGATAACCGGTAGTGCTCAAAACAACCTCAACTGCCGGGGGCCGGTATCCCCGGGCGGTTTTTCTCTCCCGAACGCCGACCGGCCGCCGTAGCGATGCGACACCGCCCGCTCATCCTCTATAAACGCGTCGTACCCGGCCGGGTCGGGGACGAACTGCCGCTCCAGCCGGACCTGCGCCCGGTGGAGATTCTCGAGGGCCTCTTTCCGTTCGGTGCGGCCGATCTTTGCCCGCCGCACGGCGCCGGCCAGGAACCGGACCGACTCGTCGTAGACCGCCGTCTGGACCGGAAAGGGGTGGCGGTCCTTGCCGCCGTGGGCGAACGAGAACCGCGCCGGGTCCCGGAACCGCGCCGGCGCGCCGTGGATGATCTCGCTGATGAGGGTCAGGGACCGGAGCGTCCGCGGGCCCAGTCCCCGCAGCAGGAGCAGGGAGGGGAAGTCGCGGAACCGGTTTTCGTGCGCGGCGGTCAGGACGGTCCCCAGCCGCCGGATGTCGACGTCCCGGCCGAGGATCTCGTGGCGGGCCGGCAGGCCGATCTTCCGTGCCTCCGCGAGCACCCGGTCCGGGCGTTCGGCCGCGATCGAAAGGATGCCGCCGCGGGCGGGGCCGGCCCGCCGGTCGGCGAGGTTGACGATTATCCCCCGGTTCCGCCCGCAGACGGCGGTGTGGGGGTCCTCGACGAACGACCGGACCGCCGCCGCGTGCCAGTGGTAGCGCCGGGCGAGGCCGCCGGCCTCGTTCATCCCCTGCTGGATAACCGCCCAGTCGCCCTCGTCGGTCAGGATGAAGGAGTGGAGGTAGATCTGGAAGCCGTCCTGGACGGCCGTGTTGTCGATCTTCGCGCTCAGGCGGCTGCACCGGACGAGCCGCTCGCCGGGGACGCCGGTCGCGCCGGCGACCGCCCGAATCTCGTCGGGCGTCCGGCGGGACTGTCTGCCCTTGCCCCCGCAGATGTATATCCCGAGGTCGCGGGAGATCGGGTTGACCGCCCGCTTCAGGGCCCCCATCACGGCCGTGGTGATGCCGGATGAGTGCCAGTCCATCCCGACTGCGCATCCCAGCGACTGGAACCACAGCGGGTCGCTGAGCCGGGCGAGGACCGCGGCCTTCCCGTGCTCGGCGACGATCGCCTCGACGATCGCCCGCCCCAGCCGGCTCATCCGCGCGGAGAGCCACCGGGGGACCCGCCCCCCGTGGAGCGGCAGATCGGCGTGTCCGGACCGCTTCATCGCCGTTATTATAGGGCGCATTTCGCCGGATTCCGCGGATTAAAGTCGTTACCCACCATACCGGCACCGGCTGTGCTGTTCGGCGCGTGGTGATTTGATCGTTTGATCGATCGATACACCGGGGCGAAAGAAAGGCGGTAACCGTTCACGAATGTGCGGGCGCTGTCCATGGCACTGCGATTCGAAGATCAGTGTAGTGTGAGCCGTGAAAAATGGGGACTGTCCCCTGTGGACCGTCCCGGTTTTTGCCGTTGATACGTACTGATCTTCGTCTCATAAGCAGCGCCGGCGGTATGTTTCTCCGTGAACGGTTACGAAAGACGGATAGCGAAACGGGCGGGTAATCGCCCCGGTAACCACGACCGCATCCGCCCGCGCCTCAGGTCACTCGCCGCCGGATCGCTTTGTACAGTATGGCGTTGTCGACGTCGAAACCGCTGAGTACCAGGGGGCGCCGGCGGCCGCGGACCACGAGCCGGACCAGGGAGTCCTGGTTGCCCTGGCTGTAGACGTCGACGAGCCTGACGTCTTTTATGTCCCCGTACGGCAGCGTGCGGCCGGAGAGGGGCGCGTGCAGGGTCAGGCCGGCGTCGTCGAGGGACACACCGCTCGGCCGGACCGCGTACCCGGCGACCGCGAGCCCGGCGAGGGCCAGGGACCCGCCGCCGCCCCAGACGCTCCAGGAAAGGAGGTACCAGCCGAGGATCCCCAGGCCGGCGATCAGCAGGAAGTGTAGGACGTGGTAGAGCGGTTTCCGGGAAAACCGCGCGGGCGCATCCGCCGCAAGCGGCGGCTCGATCCGTTCGAGAATCCGTTCCCGGAGGTCCGTGAAATGCTCCAGGTAGTACTCCACCCGCAGCAACTGTTCACCCTCCCCGCCCCGCAGTTCCAGGAACTGCCGGAGCGAGTGACCGCGCACATCCCGTATCGATTCCCACGTCACGAGTGCCGCCTCCCGCCGCTCGTGCGCGGGCCATATGCCTTCGGCGTCGATCGTCACCGCGGAAAACGGAACCCGGCGCAGGCCGACCAGGGCCAGCAGGGCAAGCGCGAGGAACAGCGCCGTCCCCGCCCCGACCACGAAGACGGCCCCGTCGCTTTCCGGCGGCCATCCCTCGGTCGCGAGCAACAGGAGGGCGGGAAAGGCGAGACCCGAGACCAGGAAGAACCACAAACACAGGCGGAGGATGCGGACATGCCCGGGCGTCGGGGGATACGTCTTTTCGGATGCGCCGGTCATGGGTTTCTCGCTGGCAATGATGCGGCCTTCGCCCTCCCTTACCGCTTCAGGCTCCGGCCCTGTTTGCCGAGTTCGAAGATCCTCCTGACCTCGGCGGGCTTCAGTACGCGGTCGAAGAAGGCGAACTCGTCGACCAGGCCGGGCCAGGTGCCGGACGCCCGATCCTTTTTCGTGTGCGACGCGCCGAGGTAGTAGACGCCGCCGCCGGCGGTCGTGCCCTTCTTGGTCGCGACCGGCTTGGCGTCGTAGTAGAGTCCCATCGTCGAGCCGTTCCACACGATCGCGTAGTGGTGCCACTCCGTGTCGGCGGTGATGGAGGTCTCGTTGCCCCACGCCGCACTCCCCAGCCCCAGGCTCAGGTTCCCGGTCCCCGACCGGTAGGCCAGGTAGAACCGGTCGCCCGGCGCGGTCCGGTAGTTATGGCCGAACAGCATCGCGCCGACGGCGTTTTTCTTTTTGCACTGCGCCCAGAAGACGACCGTCTTCGGCGCGGGCGTGTGCGGGATGCGGGTATTGATGAAATGTTTCCCGCCGACGTCGACGGCCTCCCCGGCGACGCCCGTCGCGACCTGCACGCTCCGGAGGACGGCGTGGTTGTTGTTGCCGCTGAGGTCGCGGGCGAACAGGGTCTCGCCCTTCCTGCCGAGGGTGTGCTTGTCGAACGTGACAACGGCCACCGCGCCCGCCGGCAGCAGGCTGCCGCCGAGCTTCGCCAGCTCGTCGCGGATGGTATCGATCAGCATCTTCGTCTTCACCAGTTCGACGCCCTCCAGCGTCCCCGCGTCGCGGTACCGCTCGAAGTATGCCAGCGCCCGCTCCAGGCAGGTCAGCCGCCCGGCGGCGGAGACCTTTCTGCGGTGCTCGTAGTACCAGGTGCCCACTTCCTTGCAGTCGGCGGGCGCGACCTCCGCGATCGGCCGTGCCGCGTAGGGAACCACGAGGGTCATCTTCAGCGGCACGTCGTCGTTGAGGTATTGCGCCGCGCGGCCGGGGCGGTCCAGCTCGAAGACGCAGTACTCGATCAGCCGGGTGCGAACGGCGGTGTCGTCGGGGTTCTCCTTGAGCTGCGCGGCCAGGACGCGGGCCTTCTCCTCGGCCGCCGCCTGTTTCCGGACGCGGGAGACGGTGTCGATGATCTGCTGTTTCTCCGGCAGCCGCAGGTAGGTCGCGACCGGCAGGGCCTCCCGGTACAGGGAGATCGCCGCCGCCGACTGCCCGGCGTCGACCAGGGCGTCGGCCTTCTCCATCAGCGTCTTCACCAGTTCCTCGCCGGCCGCCTTTTTTTCAGCGCCGCGGGCGGCGCGGTACCGGCGGCGCATAATCTCCAGCTTCTGCGCCCGCCACCGGTCCGCCTCGTCGGGCAGCAGTTCCGCGAGCCGATCGAGGGCGGCCTGCGCGTGCCGGTAGCCGGCGGGCGATGTCATGCCGCAGGCGACGGCCCGCCGGTAGAAGTAGTTGCGGGCTTCCGGGGAGTCCCCGACCTCCGCGGCGGCCGCGACGAGCCGCTCGGCGCGCTCGGCGTCGGTGTCCGCCCCCTCGCACACGGCGGCGGCGAGCTGCGCGAGTTCGGCCTCCGACGGCGCGGCGGGCAGGAGGGACATCCAGGCGGTCATTGTCAGTGACAGCAGCATGACGGACCATTGTAGCGCCTTTTGGCTCTCGCCGCAATACCGCCGGAGAGATAAGGCTTATTACATAC
>CAZLBC010000039.1:0-40714 GCA_964557575.1 uncultured Planctomycetaceae bacterium | reverse complement strand
CGTCCGGGTCAGCCCCAGCCGCCGGAACTGCAGTTGACCGTGGTGTAACGACGCGGCGGCCGGCATCCGGCGGCGGTGGTTCTGCAATCACCTTTCACCCGTGAAACGGGATGGTGTTGCTCTCTGTTCACTCGGTGCTCGCCATCCCGCTCAACTGCACCCGCGCCAGGTAGATCGCGGTTTTTTTCTCGTGGGAGGAGTAGTAGCTGACCCACAGGAGGCCGTCGTGGAGGACGAGGCCGGCGTAGCTCGTGTCGCCGCCGGAGGGCAGTTCGAGGAATTCCTCCAGCCCGCCTGTTTCGGGATCGAGCCACAGGAGGGCGGTCCGCGTCCGGGGCGTGTAGAGGCGGGCGGCGACGACGATCCTGCCGTCGGGGAGGCGGACGAGGTTCGGCCCGCCCAGGCGCACGCCGAGATCTTTCCAGGTCCACGTTTGATAGGGCGGGGCGGCGGACCCAAGGAGGGCGGTGTTGTTGCTTCCCCCGTCGCGCCGCAGGAGGCAGAGGGCCGTGTCGTCAGGGAGGAATATGATCGAGGACTCGTTGGGGAAGCCCTCGTCCTGGAGGCGGGGGACCAGGACCGCGTAGTCCAGCCCGTCCTCCGAGCGGTACAGCCGCACGTGGCGGCCGCCGGCGCGGGAGTAGCCGGCGCCGTAGGCCGTGCCCTCGTGCCAGGTCACCCGCCACAGCCAGAAGTTGTGCTCGCCGACTTCTGCGGCCTCCCCCCAGTCCGTTCCGTTCGCCGACAGGAACACCAGCGGCTGCCGCTCCCCGGGTGATGCCTGCGGGGCGGCCGCGCAGAGGACCATCAGTTTCCCCGCCGGGGTGACGCTGAGCTTCGGGTCCCGCAGGTCCTGCTTCCGTCCCCGGTCCAGGAGGGCCGCCGAGTGCCATTCGTCGCCCGTTTCAGAGACGATCACCCTGATCCGGCCGCCGGTCTCGGGCGGCTTCGGGACGCCGTGGCGGGGCCCCTCGCGAAAGGCGACGTACCACCGGCCGCGGAAGCGGCACAGGTCGGTGAAGGCGTTGTGCGGGGCGCGGTCCCATATCTTTCGGACGTCCACGATCCGCCCGCCGCCCCGCAGCCACGGGAGGTTCAGCCGGGCCGCTGATATCCGCTCGTTATAGGCCCGGTCGCCGTTTTCGAACACGCACAGGATCGTCCCGTCGTCGAGTGCCGCCAGATCGCTGTACCCCGACGGCCCCGGGAAGAGCGTGCGGAACACCGGCCAGGACGCCCCCTCGTCGGGGCTGAACCGCACGGTGATAGCGGCGCGGTTTTTCGCGTCGTACGTCCCCGTGCCCGCGTGAGGCGGGTTGGCGAAGAGGATGCCGCGGGGGCCGCCGCCGTCGGCGGGCGGGACGTACCGGGCCAGCGCAGCGTGGCAGAAGGGCTCGGGGAGGTTCCGGTCGACGTACGTTTTGAGGACCTTCGTGCCGCCTTCCCCGTAGATCGTGACGCCCCGGCGGCCCCCCCGGGTCCGGTGGTTGACCATGACGTTTCCGTTCGTCAGGACCACCGTCGCGGCCTCGACTACCACGCCCTCGCGCCGGCCGCACCCCCCGTGCCGCCAGGTCGTTCCGCCGTCGTCGCTGTAGAAGAGGAACGATTTCAGGCCGTCGACGCCCTTGTGCGACCCGCCGTTGATCAGGAGCCGCCCGGCGGGGAGCTGCACGCCGTGGCCGCCGTTGCCGACCCGGTACTTCTCGGGGTGCTCGTAGCGCATTTGCGCGGGTTTCGACCAGGTCTCGCCGGCGTCGTCGCTGTGGATCACCAGGTTCGCGTATCCCTGCCGGACCCACTTCTCGAAGTGTTTCGCCACGTCTTCGGGCCGCCTGATGGCATTGGGCCGGTACCGGTAGAACTTGAACACCCGCCCGCTTTTCCGGTCCACCAGCGCCGGCCCGCCGTGCATGCACACGCCCTTCTCGCTCGCTAGGACCTGCGGCTTCAGCCAGGTTTTCCCGCCGTCGCGGCTGCGCCGCAGGACGACGTCGGTGTCGATGCCCCAGTCGGCCCGGCCGCCCTTGCGGCGGTCGGCGAAGGCGAGGACCGTCCCGTCGGGGGCCGTCACCACGGAGGGGATGCGGTGGACCGTCTTCCCGTCCCGCGGGAAGATGGTCTGAATGTCGCAGAAGGGTTTCTCGGCGGCCGCGGCGACCGCCAGGAAGATGAGTACGTGGTTCATGGGCCGGCTCCTTGCGTATGCGGGTTACTGATCGGGATGTGAACCGCTGAACGTATACTGTAGTAAAAGCACCCGTAAGGGAAGGGGTCAGGTACCTTTTTCAGGTACGGGGTCAGGTACCTTTTTCTACCCGCAGATTTCGGCACGACCCGTTGCGGGGGCCGCCGGAATGCACCATAATAATGGTCTGAATGCGGAACAGACGGCACTTCCGGTAATTACAAAAGGAGATCGACGATGAGCAGGCTGACGCGGCGACACTTCGTGAAGGGGACGGTGACGGCGGGAGCCGTGATGGCGGCGGCCTCCTATTCGCGGGTCCTGGGGGCCAACGACGACATCCGCCTGGCCGTCGTCGGTATCCGGAGCCGCGGCCACCATCACGTCAAGTGGTTCGACGGGATTTCCGGGGCGCGGGTCACGGCCCTGTGCGACGTCGACACCCGCGTTCTCGAGCGCGAAAAGGAACACCTGAAAAAGAAATCAAAGGACCGGGAGGTCACAACCTGCGTCGACTACCGAAAGCTCCTGGAAGACAAGAACATCGACGCGGTGGTCTCCGCGACGCCGAACCACTGGCACGCGCTGGTGACCGTCCTCGCGTGCCAGGCCGGCAAGGACGTCTACATCGAGAAGCCCGTCTCCCACGAGATATGGGAGGGCCGGAAAATGGTCGAGGCCGCCGTGAAGTACAAGCGGATCGTCCAGACCGGCACCCAGAGCCGCTCCGACGCCGGCCTCCGGGAGGCCTTCGCATACCTGCAGAAGGGCGAACTCGGCACGATCCTCTGGGCCCGGGGCTTCTGCTACAAGCGCCGGGGCAGTATCGGCAAGGTCAACGGCCCCCAGCCGATCCCCGCATCGGTCGATTACAACCTCTGGTGCGGCCCGGCCGACATGCGGCCGCTGATGCGGAAGCGTCTGCACTACGACTGGCACTGGGTCTGGAACACCGGCAACGGCGACATCGGCAACCAGGGCATCCACCAGATGGACATGGCCCGCTGGGCGCTCGGG
Organism: uncultured Planctomycetaceae bacterium; assembly: GCA_964557575.1. Classification (GTDB taxonomy): domain Bacteria; phylum Planctomycetota; class Phycisphaerae; order SM23-33; family SM23-33; genus CAZLBC01. The sequence continues at coordinate 37,509 of CAZLBC010000039.1, read as the reverse complement.
CAGGACGGCCTCGCGCCGCGGGTGATGAGCATCGGCGGGCGGTTCGGGTACGTCGACGACGCGAACACGCCCAACACCCAGATCGCCTTCTATGACTACAAGCCCGCGCCGCTGATCTTCGAGGTCCGCGGCCTGCCCCGCGGCACGGACCGGAAGGGGATGGACAACTACCGGAACACCCGCGTGGGCGTCGTGGTTCAGTGCGAGAACGGCTACTTCGCCGGCAGCGCCGGGGGCGGGAAGGTCTACGACAACGACGGCAAGCAGGTACGCCAGTTCAAGGGCTCCGGGGGCGGCAACCACGCGGAGAACTTCATCAAAGCGGTCCGCAGCAGGAAGCCCGATGATCTCAACGCCCCGATCGAGGAAGGGCACCTCTCCAGCGCCCTGTGCCACATGGGGAACATCTCCTGCCGTCTCGGCCGGAGAACGTCACCCGCCGAAATCGGTGAGGCAATCAAGGACAACGCGGAGCTGGCCGATTCCTTCGAGCGGTTCAAGACCCACCTCGCGGCGAACGGCGTCGACCTGGAGAAGACGCCGGCGGCGATCGGCCCCATGCTGGAGATGGACCCGGAGAAGGAGACGTTCACGGGCGCCCGCGCCGCCATGGCGAACATGTACCTCAAGCGGAACTACCGCGAGCCGTTCGTGGTGCCCGACGAGGTCTGATACGGAAAGGACGACGGCAATGAGAATCCCCAACAAGAGGCGGCCATCCCGGCGACAGTTTCTCGCGGGTCTCGCCGGGGCGTCGGCGGGCATGGCCGCGTGCCCGCTGCTCCGCGGCGCCGATCCGGTCGCGCGGGTCGGCCCGCCGCGGCTGAAACTCTCGCTGTCGGCCTACAGTTTCCGCGCGCACTTCAGGCGCAAGACCGACCCCCTGACGCTCGAGGAGTTCGTGCGAAAGGGTGCCGAACTGAACCTCGACGCCGTGGAGCCGACGACCTACTTCTTCACCGACACCGCCGATGACTACCTCCGCCGTCTCAGGGCCCTCGCCTTCCGCCTGGGGCTGGACATATCGGGGACGGCGATCGGCAACGATTTCGGCCATCCCCCCGGCCCGCAGCGCGACGCCCAGGTCAAGCTCACGCGGGACTGGATCGACCGCGCCGAGATCCTCGGGGCGCCGGTCATCCGCGTCTTCGCCGGCCACCGCAAGAAGGGGACCGACGAAGAGAAGACCCACGCCCTCATGGTCGCGGGCCTCGAGGAGTGCTGCGCGTACGCGGGCGAGAAGGGCATCTACCTGGCCCTGGAGAACCACGGCGGTCCGACCGCCACGGCGGCGGGGCTGCTGAAGCTGGTCCGGGATGTCGACAGCCCGTGGTTCGGGGTCAACCTGGACACCGGGAACTTCCGCAGCGACGATCCGTACGCGGACATGGCCGCGGCGGCCCCGTACGCCCTCAACGTGCAGGTGAAGGTCGCGCTGCAGGCCGGCGGGAAAAAGCAGCCCGCCGACTACGGCCGGGTGGCGAAGATACTCGGGGACGCCGGGTACCGGGGCTACGTCGCCCTCGAGTACGAGGCGAAGGAAGATCCCTTCACGGCGGTGCCGAAGCACATCGCGGCCCTGCGGAAGGCGATCGACGCCGCCTCGTGAGGGCGGCCGCGGAAGGGAGCACACCATGACGGATACACAGCGGACCGGCGGTCGGCGGCGGTACCCGGTCGCCCTGGTGCTCGCCGCGGCGATGATGCCGGGGTGCGCGTCGGATAAGGGCACGCATCTCGCGATCGCGTGGAAGGACAACTACCTGACCGTGTCCGGCGACCGTATTCCGGGGGGGGCAATCAGGATCCTCTACCTGGAGGCCTTCTGCCGGGACGATTCGCATGCCGCCGACTGGATCAAGCACACCGTCATCGGCCACACCACCGAACCGGTCTCCGCGGGGGAGCGGACGATCAGGCTGCGGTCGACCCTCGAGGACGGGGTTATCGTCGACCACCGGATCACCGCCGGGGCCGACGAGGTGGATTTCCGCCTGGTGGCCCGCAACCCGACCGATACGGCCTCCGCGGCCCACTGGGCCCAGCCCTGCATACGGGTCGGGGCCTTCACCGGCTGCGGCCCGCACCAGACCGACGACAAGTACGCCTACGTCCCCAAGAGCTTCGTCTTCCAGCAGGGGCGCCTCCAGCGGATGCCCACCCGGGACTGGGCCTCCGCGGCTCGGTACACGCCGGGGCAGGTGTGGGCGGCGCCGGGCGTGAATCCGGCCGACGTCAACCCCCGGCCGCTGAATCCGCACCGGCCGTCCAACGGCCTGATCGGCTGTTTCAGCGCCGACGAGACGATGATCATGGCGACCGCCTGGCAGCCCTACCAGGAATTGTTCCAGGGCGTGATCCGCTGCCTGCACAGCGATTTCCGCCTGGGGGGGCTGAAGCCCGGGGAGGTCAAAACAATCAGGGGCACGCTCTACATCGTGCCTGCCGACATCGACGCCCTCCTGCGGCGCTACCGCCGCGACTTCCCGGAGCACGAGAAATTGCACGGCGGGTGGGTCGAGCGGGACGGGGCGGAGCAGGGGGGCGGGTAGCGGGTACGCCGGTGCCGTCGGCGCCTGCCGCGTTGTTCAATCCGGCCGGTCGAGCCCCAGGGAGGCCGCGACCGCGTCGATCGAATCCTCCTCCCCCGTGACCGTGCGGTTGTCGGCCAGGTCCGCGCCGTCGGCCGTTGTCTCCAGCAGCTTCCGGTGGAGGGCCCGCCAGCCCAGCACCCGCCACCGGGCATAGTTGCCGCTGCCCCACATCAGCATCGGCGTGTTGATCGCCAGCGTGTGGTGCCGCGCGATGTCCCGGAGCAGGTAAAAGTTGATCGTCATCAGCCTGGTGGCCGCGTCCCGGTCCCACGGCTGCTTGTTGGCCGCCTGCGCGGCCAGCGCGTCGATGCGGACCTGCAGTGCGGTAAAGTTCAGGCCGATCCGGAGAACGGCGATGCGCTGTTTGATGGCGCGGTCGCCGCCGGCGCGGTCGGCGGCCGCGTTCAGCAGCTTTCGCAGGCCGCGCAGCGTATGGTCATCGAGATACGGCCGGGTCTGTGCGTCGCGATCTTCCCGGCCGGTCGGGTCGGTCGCCTCCTGCGCCAGCAGAAAGTATCGCCCGACGGCGCCGGCGGCCGGCCCGAAGCCGGTACGGCAGTAGTCGTCGATAATCTCCTCGAACGTAAGGGCGGGGTTCCAGTTGAGCCGCGCCGCGACGTAGTAGTTGAGCCCGTGGGTCGCCCAGAAGTGCGCGACGGAGTCGAAGTCGGTCGCCAGCATCCCGTTGTCCGCGATGAAGTGGAAGGTCGCGGTCATCGAGGCGCCGTACACGCAGAGCCGCCCGGTACGTTTTTCGCGCAGGAGGATATTCGGCCGCCAGTACATCTTTGTCGCGCCGGCCGCCGCCCACCCCCGCCAGCCGTCCGCGGTCGAGGGGACGTACCTGATCGCCACGGCGGGGTGCAGTGTCTCCCGGACCGGCGGGAGGCGGTGGGTGCTGTAGGCCTGCCCGAGGAGGAGAAGGTCGGGCCGCTTTTCGGCGACGCGCTCGGCGATCGCGTTCCAGAAGTGCACGTACCGGTCGGTCAGGGAGGGGTAGAGGATCTCGCGGCGGCGGGGCTCGCCGGCCTTTTCGAATATCTTCAGCGGGATCTTCTCGGCCCCGGGGGGGTCCAGTTTTTTGCATGCCGCGCACAGGCAGTAACTCGCGTAGCCCCCGTCGTTCGGGCAGACCGAAAAGCATTTTTTTTCGGGGTCCTGTGCGGCGGCCGCCAGGATCGTGTCGGCGATATACCGGCAGAGGGCCGGGTTGGAGACGCAGAGCCGCTCCCGCGACCCGGTGCCCGACTGGTCCCGGGTCCCGTCGGCCTGGAGGGCGAACCACCCGGGGTGTTCCTTTCCGCAGGTTTCCCACAGGTGCCCGAAGGCGTGCCCCCCCCGGATGCCGATGCTCCCGCCCAGCCGCTGCCACCGCCGCCATTCATATGCGGGCCGCCGCCCGTGGGCCCCGGCGGCAAGCGCCGCGTGCTTCCACCGCCGGTAGTCCACGGCGGCGATGCCCAGTCGCGCGAGGCCAGTCTGCGCGCGGTCCCGGACGCGGGAGAACCGCAGGTGCCGCTGCTTGACCGGCGGCTGGTAGGCGATGTCAAGCGGGCCGACCCGGAGCGTCTCTTGTTTCGGCACGATCCGCCCCGTCCGGCCCGGCCAGAGCAGCCGGCACCCCAGCGTCTCCAGGAACGTGTATACCGCGTGGCGGGTGCTGTCCGGGTCCGACGCCGCGGGTGACCCGGCGAGGACGATCGCGTTGCCCGCGGTCTTGATCCGGACGCCGCCGGCGGCCAGGTCCCCGGCGGTTATGTTCAGTTCTTTCGCGAGCCGGCCCTCCCCGACGAGAATAAACGTGTCGATCCGCGCCGGGAGATCCGCCGGGCGTTTCTCCCCGACCGCGATCTTGCCGTCGGCGACCGCGGTTCCGGCCAATTGGTCCTCGCCGACCACCGGGATTGTCTGCCCCGTCATCTCGGCCAGGTAGCCGCCGAGGAGTGCGGCGGCCTCCCGGGCCGCGCGGCGGCCGGCGGCGTCCGCGCCGGGATACACGATCACCGCCCGGGGGCTGCCCTCGACGACCACGGCGCGTTGGGCCGCGCAGGCGCAGACGAAGACACAGAGGCATGACAGTCCGGCGATCGCACGGCAGCGGGCGGTCCTTTTTCGTTTCATTTTTCCATTTGCTCCCGTTTGGCATTATCGCGCCGCCGTTTTCGCGGCGCCGGGTATCGATTATAATCGCCGGCGCGGCTGTGTTAAAGGCCCGCCGTTCGGCGTCGTGCCGCCGGACGAAACGACGATCACCGAAAGGACGGATACGATGACATACGCCGCGCTGTCCGCCGTGCTGTCGCTTGTCGCCGCGTTCGCCGCCGGCGGTGAAGGGCCGGCGGGAAACAAGATGCCCTTCGTCCGCGTCAGCCCCCGCGACGGCCGCTACTTCGAGCTGACCGACGGGCGGCCCTTTATCCCCATCGGCCTGAACATCGTCGGCACCTGGCCGCAGAAGCCGGAAGAGGAAGGCCTGGCGCGGATGGAGAGATGGCTCGACGCGCTGGCGAAGAACGGCGGGAATTTCGCGCGGGTCTGGCTGTCGTCGGGCTTCTGGGACGTCGAGCACGAACGGTGCGGCGACTACGACGAGCGGGTCGCCCGGCGGATCGACCGCCTCCTGGAAATTGCCCGCCGCCGCGGGATCCGCCTGAAACTGACCATCGAGCACTTTCGCGAGATCAATCCCGACGACCCCTACGCGAAGAGAAAGTCCTGGGCCACCAAGGCCCTGCACCACGTCTCGCGCGGGGGGACGGCGACATCGATGGACGACTGGTTTACCGGCGCCGCGAGCCGTGACCGGTTCCGCGGTAAGCTGCGGTGGTACGCCGACCGCTACGGCGCCGACCCGGTGATCTTCGGCTGGGAACTCTGGAACGAGGTCAACGCCGTCCGTTCGGGTAAGTACCGGGATTGGACGCGGATCATGCTGGCCGAACTCCACCGGCTCTTCCCGGACAACCTGGCCATGCAGTCCCTCGGCAGCTTCGACCGGGACGGCAACCGGGAGCAGTATCGATGGCTGGTTGCGCTGGAGGCCAACGACGTCGCGCAGGTCCACCGCTACCTGGATTGCGGGGCCCGGCTGAAGGTATGCCGCGGGCCGGTCGACGTGCTGGCCGCCGGCGCGGTCCGCGAACTGCGGGACATGAAGCCGGGCACGCCGATCATCCTGGCCGAGAGCGGCGCGGTGCAGCCGCGTCACACGGGCCCCTTCAAGCTGTACAAGAAGGATACCGACGGGATCATCCTCCACGACGTGATCTTCGCCCCGTTCTTCGCGGGCGCGGCGGGGACCGGCCAGAACTGGCACTGGGGAAAATACGTCGACGCCAACGGCCTGTGGTGGCACTTTGCCCGTTTCGCGGCGGCCGTCAAGGGGATCGATCCCCCGGCCGAGCGGTTCGCCCCGGCGACGATCGACCACCCGCGGCTGCGGGTCTACGTCCTGGCGGGCCGGAAGACGCTGCTGGCCTGGTGCCGCGATGCGGCCGGCGACTGGCGGACCGAGCTGAAGGAAGGGCGGCCGCCCGCGCAGATGACAGGCCTGACAATCGACCTCGGGAAGACAGGGTGGGACGGCACGGGATCGGCGCGGGTCTACGATCCCTGGGAAGACCGCCGGACGGATGCGGCCGCCGCGGGCACGACCGTGCCGCTCCCGGCGTTCAGGCGGTCGATCGTGATCAGGGTGACCCGCTGACGGTGCCGCCGCGGAGTTGTTACACACTTGTTACAGGGGATCGGTACTCCCGTCACGTAGAATAGGGGGTGAAGGAGAGACCTGCTCTCTTTCGGAACCCCTTGTTCGGGATCGAGACGTGACGACGGTACTGCAAGAGCCATTGACGGATGCACCCGCCCCCGCGGCCCCCGCGCCGCCGGAGGACGAGCTGATCCGCCGGTGCCTCGGCGGGGCCCCCGAGGCGTTTTCCTGCCTGGTCACGCGGTACCGGGACCGCGTGTTCAATGCCGTGCTGCGCATCTGTCGCAGCAGGGACGACGCCGAGGAGATCGCCCAGGAGGCCTTTCTGACGGCGTACGAAAAGCTCGCCGCCTTTCGCGGCGGGAGCAGTTTCTACACCTGGCTGTTCCGCATCGCCGTCAACCGGGCCCTGACTCGCTGCCGGAAGGCGGCAAAGACCAGGACGGTGTCTCTCTTCGGCCCGGGCGACGACACGGTCCGCGGCGGTTCGCGGCGGCCGGAGCGGATTCCCGGCCCCGCGGAAACGGCCCCCGACCGTGCCGTCGCGGACGCGGAGGCAGCGCGGCTGGTGGCGGCGGCCGTCGATGCCCTCGATCCTCAGCTCAGGGCGGTGGTGGTCCTCCGGGACATGGAGGATATGAAGTACCGCGAGATCGCCGGGGTGCTGGGCATCCCCGCGGGGACGGTCAAGAGCCGGCTCCACGAGGCCCGGCGCATCCTGCGGCAGCGGCTTGCCGACCTGGTTGATTAAGGGGATCAGCGCGATCGTATCATCGCCGGGTGCGTTTGCTTTTCGTGCCGTCCCGCCGGGTCACCCCCCTTGATACCGCCGCCGGCGTGTGGGAACATGGTATATTCCACGTTCACGGAGCGCTGACGACATGGTTTTTCGAATCCCCTCCCTTGCGGTGCTGTTAACCGCCGCCGCGGCCGCCGGCGGGACCGACCGCCGTGATATCGAGACCGGCCGCCGCATCCCCGACCAGGGGTACTGCGACCAGCCGTACATCGTGGTCACCGGCGACGGCAACTGGCTCTGCACGCTGACGACGGGGCCGGGCAAGGAAGGCCACGGCGGACAGCACATCGCGGCGGCGATCAGCGCCGACCGGGGGAAGACCTGGTCGCCGCTCATCGATATCGAACCCGCCGACGGCCCCGCCGCCTCCTGGGCCTGCCCCCTGGTGACGCCGGCCGGGCGGGTGTACGTCTTCTACACCTGGAACGGGGACCGGATCGATCTCGGCAGGAACGACGTCCACGGGTGGTACTGCTTCCGCTATTCCGACGACGGCGGCAGGACCTGGTCGCCGCGCCGGCGGATACCGATGCGGATCACGGCCTGCGACCGCGACAATCCCCGAAAGGCGCCCGGCGGGAGGCCCGTCCAGATGTTCTGGGGCATCGACAAACCGTCGGTCGCCGGCACCGCGGTGTACTTCGCGTTCACCAAGCTCGGCCGCTACTTCCTGAAGGACGGCGAGGGGTGGGTGTACCGTTCCGACAACCTCCTCTCCGCGCGGGATCCCGCCGCCGTCCGCTGGCGGCTCCTGCCGGCGGGCGACCGCGGCATCCGCGGCGCGGCGTTCGGGTCGGTCCAGGAGGAACACAACCTGGTCCCGCTCGGGCCCGGCCGGCTCTACTGCGTCTACCGCACCACGAAGGGGTATCCCTGTCATACCCGCAGCACGGACGCCGGAGAGACCTGGGCCGATCCCGCGCCCATGACCTACCGGCCCGGCGGGCGGCGGATCAAGCAGCCGCGGGCCTGTCCCAAGCTCTGGAAGACGAAGAACGGCCGGTACCTTTTCTGGTATCACCTCAACGGGGGGCACGGTTACCGGGGACGCAACCCGGCCTGGATTTCCGGCGGGGTCGAGAAAGACGGGACGATCCACTGGTCGGAGCCGGAGATCCTCCTCTACCACCGGGACCCCAAGGTCCGGATGAGCTACCCGGACCTGGTCGAGCAGGACGGCCGGTACTGGGTCACCGAGACCCAGAAGACCGTCGCCCGGGTCCACGAGATCGACCCGGCGCTGCTGGCGGGTCTCTGGAGCCAGGGCACGGTCGAAACGGTCGCGCGGGACGGGCTGCTCCTCGCCGCCGGTCCCGGCGCATCGCGGCTGCCCGGTCCCCTCGACGTGGCCGCGGCCGGCGGCATCGCCGTGGATTGCTGGATAGACGGCGACCTGCCGCCGGGCCGGGTGATCGCCGACACCCGCGACGGGAAGGGCCGGGGCCTCGCCCTGGTCGCGACCGACGGCGGGGCGGTATCGATCACGCTGAACGACGGGAACAACAGCGTTTCCTGGACCGGCGATCCCGGGATGGTCGGCCCCGGCGGCCCCCGCCACGTCTGCGCGATCGTCGACGACGGGCCGCGGATCGTCGCCTTCGTCGCCGGCGGCCGGATTTGCGACGGGGGCGAACACCGGCCCCGCGGCTGGGGGCGGTACGCCGCGAGCCCGGGAGACGTGTCCGGCACCGGGACGATCCGCGTCGACGCTGCCGTAAAGCGGCTGCGGCTTTACGGCAAACCGCTGCGTATTTCGGCGGCCGTCGGTAACCACAACGCCGGACCGCCGGCGGACAACAACCGATAAACGGCACGAACGCCGGGAGGACAGCCATGCGCATACGATACCTGCTGATCGCGACGGTACTCGGTTTCGGCCCGGCCGGTGCGGCGGCCGGCGACCGCTGGCCGGACCCGGTCGCCAACCACGTCCGTCCCGCGCCGACGGTCGGCCTGACGCACGGCCCGATCATCGGCAGGCCGGCGGCGCACGGCGTGCGGGTGTGGGTGCGGACGGAGAAGCCGTGCGCGTTTCGCGTCCACTATGCCCGCCGCCTGCCGCTGGACGCCGAGACGCCCGCCGTCGACGGCGAAACCGCCGCGGACGACGACAACACCGGCACGGTGGACCTCGCGGGACTCGCGGCGGACACGCGCTACTACTACGGCATACGGATCGACGGCCGGCTCGCCGATATCCGGACCGGCTTCGCGGCACCCTGGCCGTCGTTCAGGACCCTCCCGGATGCCGAAACCTGTCGGGGCAAACACAATCCCGACGGCCTGTTCAATATCTGCTTCTCGATCGGCTGCGGCGGGTGCCAGGACGCGAAGCGCAGCGGCGGGCAGTACCACGACGCGGCCGCGTTCGCCGCCCTCTACCGGAAGCACCGCGACGAGATCCGGTTCCATGTCATGAACGGCGACTACACCTACGAGGAGAAACGGGACGGCACCCTCGACGGCGTCCGGGCGAACTACCGGCTCTACCTGGAGCGGGGGCGGTCGATGCGGGCGCTGCAGCGGAACGTCCCGTGGCTGTTCATGTACGACGACCACGAGGTGCACGACAACCTCTTCGGGGCGGGGGAGGTCGGTTTCCGGGGCGGCAGGCGGGTCTACGCCCGGGACGTGCAGCTGAAGGGCTGGTACGAGTACGCCGGGTGGGCGAACTACCGGCCGGATCACCGCGGCGTTCTGCGCTTCGGCCGGGCCCGTGTTCAGAAGGGGAGCGATGTCCTGGAAGACCGGGACGCGGACTTCTCCGGGCTTGACCCCGCGCAAGTCTCGACCATCCTGGCCGGGACGGACGGCGGCCCGGGGCGGGGGGTCTACGGGCTGGTTGCGGTCCTCGACAAGCACCGGCTCAGGGTCCGCCCCGCCTTTCGGGTTGGGGGCGAGATCCGGTACTCGATCGGCACCCACCACTACTACGATTTCGTCGTGGCCAACGCGCATTTCTTCGTGGTCGACACCCGGGGCGAGCGGTCGTCGTTCAGCCCGAAGAAGATCCGGTCGCCGGCGCAGTTTCTCCTGGGCAAGACCCAACTGGACTGGCTGCTGTCGGGCGCGAAGAACACGAAGGCCGATTTCATTTTCATCGTTTCCAGCACCGGCTGCGTGATTCCCCACAGCGCCTACCACGTCAACCCGTCGAAGGGCACGCGGTCGAAGGGCGACGGGTTCCCCGGGTTCGTCCACGAGCGGGAGCGGATGCTGGCGGCCCTCGACGAACTGGCGGTGCCGGTGATCTTCATCACCGGGGACGTCCACAATTCCGCCTCCGTCCGCGTCACCGACAACGTGTGGGAATTCATGGCCGGCCCCCTGAATTCCAACGCGCACCCGATCGGGACGCTCGGCAACATGCCGCGGGGCGGGCCGTTCACCCACGAGGGCCGGCGGGTCCTGGTCAGGTGGGTGGCGGGCTTCCCCAACGACGTCCACTACTCCCGCCTCCACTCCACCTACTACTGCATCGTCCGGGTCAACAACGTCCTGAAGACGGCCCGCCCGGACGGCGTCGGGCTCCAGTGGGTCGCCTACGACGTCCCGCAGGTCGTCGCGGCCTGGTACGACGGGTACACCGGCCGGCTGGTCTACGCCGAAAGCGTCACGGCGCATCCGGCGGCGGTCAATGAAAAATAGGAGCCGCGCTGCGCGGACGGTGGCCGCGCATTATTGTGCTTCCGCTTCTTCGAGGACGACAAACAGGCGGGTGTGCTCGTCGGCGGGTATGCGCAGCGTCCGGCCCGCGACGCCGCCGAAGTCCTCCAGGACGATTTCCCGCGGCGCGCCGTCCGCCGGCGGGGTCTTTTCTCCCTCCGGGCGCGAGCCGTATATGACGTTGGGGTCGTACGTGACCAGGACGTGGACGGCCCCCAGCCGCACGCGGCGGACGACCGGCAGACGCCGGCCGAACTGCTTCTGCGCCGGCACGTCGATTTCGACCTCCCCGTGCCGCAGGAGGTACTCAATCGGCTTGACCAGGGCCATGCCCTCGATCATGGCCGCCACCGGCGCCGATTTCGCCCGGAGGTGCTTTTTCAGTGCCGCGGCCGGCATCCGGTAGACGGGGTATCCCGCGCCCACCCCGTGGTTGTTCTTCCCGCCGGCCTTTTTGTCGATGAGCTGGAACCGCGCCGTTCCGGTCTCGTCGTCGACCGATACCACGTGCAGGGCGTCGTACCGCTCGAACCGGCGCGGTGTCCCGTCCTCCGCGGCGCAGCGGAATCCGTCGGCGACCATGACGTCGCTGGTTTCCCACCGGTGCTTCGCCGCACCCGGCGCCGGATCCCGGGCCTTCACCTTCCGGCGCAGGGCGGGGCGGTGGTGGTTGCCGGTGCCGGACCAGTTCCAGGTCACGAACCCGTCGAACCCGGTGAAGAACCCCATCGCGATCATGGCCCGCTTCTCCTCGTCGGCCACCGGCTGGCGCTCCCACCACCGCCAGCCGCCCCCGCCCCCGTGCAGGAGCGTCCAGTAGTAGGGCCGGACCGGCTTGCGGTTGCCCGTCATGCGGATGTTCATGTCGATGTTGGCGAGCGTGTAGGCGACATTTCCGGGATGCCAGTAGAAGCAGTAGACGGAGTTGTTGACGATGTCGATGTCCGCGAAGATCCGCCTGCCGAAGGCGTTCCAGGCGAAGTCGGTTCCCGGCTCGGCGGTCGTTTTCTCCAGGCCGCCCCAGGTGCGGCCCCAGGGATACCACCCGTAGATGGAGATGTTCTCCCAGCCTTCCTCCCGGGCCGCCCTCGCCGACGAAATATAGGTCTTCGCGTAGCCGTCGTAGTATGTTTGTTCGAATGCTTTCCGCCGTGCGGCCGGCGCGCCGCGCGGGTACCACTCCTGCGCCCGGAGCTTATCCGGGGAAAGAACCGGGTGTTCCTGGTCGATCATGAGCAGATCGCCGTGGGTCTTGATACGCTCGCCGCCGGGGTCCCGGGCGAACCGCTTTGCGGCCAGGTGCTCGGCGACCAGGTCGCGGTCGGCCAGCAGGTCGTACCGTCCGTCGGGCAGGTCGTGATCCGTGAACCAGCGATGCCAGCTGACGAATCCGCCCCACGTCAGCCACCGGGTTCCCGCCGGGAGGTGTCTGCCCTCGGTCGTCTTACGGGTGTAGGGATAGATGATGTTGAAGCCCCGCGTCGCGGCGTAGTCGGCCATGGTGAAGGTGTGCCAGCCGCCGTAGTTGAACTCGCAGTTGAAAAACCGGAACCGGAACGGCGCGATGCCTTCCGCCGCGTAGGGGGCCTCGCCGGGGGCGAACGTGTCGGCCATCCGCGGATCGTATGCCGGGGCCGGACCGAGGACGGGCGGGTCGTCGTCCAGCGGCACGCCGCGGAGGTCGTCGACGGTCAGCGACCGGTCCGGGGTCAGGCGAACCTCGCCGGGCCGCCCGGCTATCCGGACCGGCTTAAAGCCGGGCACTTTCTCGGTCAGCCGCTCCAGTTCCGCCAGGGCCCGCGTCCCGGCGGTCTCCCGGTGCGTGTCGCCCGCGCGGGGTGCGGCCGGCCGCGGCGCTGCCGCGTCCGAAAACGGCCGGAAGACGACAATGATCACGATCACGACAGCCGCGATGAATACGGTTATCGCCGCGACGACGGCGAGGACAGTTCTCCCGTTAGCACGTTTCGAGTAAGGGCTATCCATGGGCGGGTCTTTCAGTCGATGCCGGGAACGATCGAATCAGCATTGTGTCTATTCTACCGCTTCAGACCGGGGCAAGGAAGGGTGGTGATGCTCACGGCTCGCGGACGGTGATCCAGGGAGACGCCTGGAAGTCACGGTCGAGCGTGAGCACCTCCGCGATGCCGTGTTCCCGCATAATCACCGCGTAGTGAAAATCGTGAACGCCGTTTCCCGCAACCGCTCACTTCTACAACTGCGGGCCGATCCATATCAGGCCGGCAGCGCGGCGATGAAGTCATGGCCCCCGGCCGTCATGAATCCCGTGCGGCGGAGGACCCAGCCGAGGGCGATCGCGGCGAATACCGGCAGGCAGATGCGCAGCAGTTCACCCATGGCCGCGCTCCGTCACTCGCTCTTCTCGATCGCCCCCGCGTCGCGCCGTTTCCCCGTCGGCCGGCGCCCGGCGAAGTCGCGGAGGAACGGCCCGTCGAACTCCCAGGCGTAGAGTTCCTCGATCGTCGTGTCGGCGTCGGCGAGGGTGCCGTGGGCGATCCGCAGGAAATCGATCGCACCGTCCAGGTGGTTCCCCGCGGGGGTCCCGCCGACGTGGACGTCGCCGTCGTTTTCCAGCGAGACCGAACCGTCGATGCCGGCGGCCGTCGCCTCCTTCCGCCCGTCGAGGTATACCGTCAGCGTCTTCGCCTCCCGGTCGGCCTCGACGACCGCGTGGTGCCACTTCCCGTCGTTGACCGCGGCCTTACTCCGAACCGTTGCGTTGATCTTTCCGTCGCCGACGGTGAAGGCGAGCGTGCCCGTGTCGCCGACCGCCAGGGAGTAGCCGCCGCGGTTCTTCTTTTCCATCAGCACGCCGCCGGTGTGGCCGGGGGCGATCGTGACGTGCGCCTCGATCAGCAGGTTGGACGTGTAGACCTGCGGGTTCTTGAGGGCCGCGCCCGCGACGGTGCACGGCTCGGGCTTCCCGCCCTCGTGGCGGCTCTTTCGGCGGGCCCGGAACGAGAAGGGTTTCATCATCTCCTCGTTTGAGATTATGGCGTACTGTTTCTTCGCGGGCACGAATCGCAGCGCGCCGGCAATCCAGTCCTCCAGCGGGCCCCGGACGTAGTCCTGTTTCGTGATGTTGACGCCGCGCAGCGGGTACAGGGGCCGCGCGTGGTAGTGTTCCCGCGAGACGTGGTAGTCGGTCAGGTACCAGTGCTCGTCGACGATCCGCGCCGGGTCATCGCCGGCGGGATAGAAATGCCACTCGCCGACCACGCCGGACAGGGCCCAGGGCACGAAGACCCGCGCGCCCCGGTCGCGGGCGGCCGAGTCGTCGGCCGGCCGGAAATCGCCTTTCGCGGCGTCCCGCAGCGGCGATTTTTCGGTGAAGACGCCGAGTTCGGCGAGCAGGGCGCCGCCGTCCTCCAGGGCGGCCCGGAAGTCATCGACGGTCTTCAGCCACCGCCCGGCGGGCTCGAAGACCCCCAGTTCCGGGAAGTCGTGGAAGACATTCCGCCCGTAGGCGTTGGTCTCGAGGGCATAATGGTTTTTGGGCGGCCCGGCATGTTTCGCGTTTCCCTCCTTCGCCGTCTTCGCCGGGTCGGCGTGGCGGAAGACCCGCCGGCCCAGGGACGTCCAGACGTTGGCGAGGTACTTGTTGCGCCCCGCCGACGGGGCCTGGCGCCGGGAACCGACGTAATAGTTGAAGACGGTGTTGTGAAAGAAGGTGTTCTGGTAGCTGTGGATCTCCTGGAACGCCGCGCAGTTGACCACCGGGCTGCCCGGTTGCTTCGATTTTCCCCGTGCGATGTTGTTGAAGTGGTAGTTCTTGAACGCCCCGTCGAGGTAGTAGGCGTGCCCGAACCCCGGGTCTTTGCCGGTGTACCGCTGCCAGTTGCGGTAGCCCAGGGCGTTGTAGGAGATGTTGTTGAAGACGTAGAACGGGCCGCCCTGCCAGGTCTCGATGCCGCCGAAGTCATTGCAGTTGAGCATCGATTCCCGGACCGTGTTGTGGTGGATCAGGATCCGGGTGAACGGCACATCGCCCCAGGACCCGCTGACCTTGCCGCCGTGGATGTCGATGCCCTGCGCGTACGATCGCTCGATGACGTTGCCCGCGATGTCCAGCGTCCGGGGCCGGCCGACGGCCATCCCCTCGCCGTTGCCGTAGCGCGGCGGCCGCCGCCCGGTCTCCAGCGCGTGGTTGCGGAGAATGCGCACGGCGCCGAGCCGCCCGCGGAGCTTCGCGTAACCCCACCCCGACCCGTCCGCGACCGAGAGGATCCCCGCGTCGGTGTAGCGGAAGTCGTTGTCCGCGATCACGACGCCGTCGACCCGCTGCCCGGCCGCCAGCGACCGGATGCGCAGGGGGAAATACACGTGCTCGAAGCGGCAGTTGGCGACGCGGATGTCTTGGCCCTCACCCCAGACCCGCACACAGGCGGGGTGGATCTCCGGGCGGAGCCCCCAGGGCTTGGTGGAGAAGTCCCAGGGCGGGGCGGTGATGTTCCATGCCGGGGTGGTGAAGCGGAACGTCAGGCCCGTCACGTGCAGATGCGCGACCTTCTTCCCGTCGACCAGGTTCAGCCGCCGGCCCGCCTCGACGCGCGTCGTGTCGGGGTCCGCCCCGCCGGGCAGGCGGACGTAGAGCCGCCCGCCGGCGCCCTTCTTGTCGAACCAGTACTCGCCCGCCGGGTCGTCGAGGTAGTGGGGCTTGTCCTCGAGGTAGTAGCGCATGCCCCGCATGATCACCCCCCCGGTGCCGCCCCCGGTCCAGCCGCTGAATCCCAGGCCGCGGCGATTGAGGTCCACGACCTCCACGCGGGTGGGGTAGGGGGTGCTCATGACCCAGCCGAACTCCGGCCAGATCAGGGCGCCTTTGAAGTAGTCGGCGGGTTTGCCCGTGATGTGCTTCGTGTCGATGCCGAGGTGGACCGCGCGGCCGCGGGCGTTCTTGACGGTGTTGCCGAACGGTTTGCGGGGGTTGTCCCAGGTCCACCATTCGGCCTTGACGTCGTCGGGATTCGAGACCGTCCAGTTCGGCGTGCGGGCGAGGGGGAGGCGGGTGATCGTCCCGTTGCCGTCGACCGTCCAGACGCACCGGGGGGCGAAGTCGATGTCCGCCCGCCGGACCTTCTCCGGTGCGGGTATGTCGTCGCGGTCCGCGCCCTGTTTCCAGCCGGTCACGCGATCCGAGCCGCACAACACCGCCGCGCCCGTGCCCCACTCCGGGTCGCTGGTCAGCCGGATCGGGTTTCCCGGGCGGCCGGCGTCCCGCACGACGAGGGTCCCGCGGTAGGTGCTGCCCCGCTTGAAGACGTACGTGTGGATGCCGCTGCAGGCCTTCGCCGCCCCGGTCGCCCGGGCGTCCCAGGGGTGGTGTTTCCAGGGCGTCTCGGGGCTGCGGCCGTCGTCGGCGTCCTTCCCGCCGTCGAAATCGACGTAGCGGACCGAGTCGCCCTTCTCGAAGCCAAAGGGCCGCGGCCGCCACGCCAGGTCGCCTTTGGGGTCGACCTTCGCGTGGGGCTGCTGCCATGACCATTGCGCCGCGCCGGGAGTCTCGGCGCCCGGGAGGATCACGGTCGAAAACAGGAGTGCCGCTGCCGTCGTGAGAGTGGTTCGGGTATTCATGCTCCCCATTGTAGCGTTCCGCGCCCCGGAACGGGAGAGCGCGATCATCTTTTCGGGCAGGCCCGGGTTTCCCGGTGTGCCGCCGCCGCCCGGCGGCGGGCCAGCAGCGTAACGGCGCAAACGGCGGCGATAAACAGCCTGCAGGTATGTCGTTTCACTGCGTACCCTTGCCCGGCGGCGTGGACGGGACAGCCCCCGGCCGGATAACCACCCCGCCGCGGTCGGGGACGGCCGCGCGGGGCCGTTCAGCGGGAATCAACGGAGACGGAATCCCCTTTTTGCCGGCATTTCGGGTATCCTGAAATGCCATGTCCATACAGCCCGGTGAAACCACGGTCATTCAGGTCCCGGCCGAGGAGATCGCCTTTCGGCGGCACCTGTTCCGCCTCGCGCGCGCCGGCGAGCGCCCGCCGCGCTGGCCGGTATCGGTGCGCTGCTCGGGTATACACAATGCCGCCCTGTACGGGGTGAGCCATGCCGAATATGTCAACGATCCCGTCACGCACGCCGCGGCGCAGATCGCGGGCCGAAAGTGGATGCTCGAACACGTCCCGAGCGATGTCAGCCACGTGATCGTCTGTCCGCTGCTGACGGCCGAGCCCTCCGCGTTCGGCGCTGAGATCGTCGCCCTGCCGTCCGGCCGGGCCTGGGCCGAGCCGTGGATCACGTCCGGCGACGACCTGCGGCGCCTGGAGCGGATCGATCCGAACCATACCGGTTCGAACGAGGTGTACTTAGAGTGGTGCGCGCTGTACGAGGACATGGCCGAGCGGTACCCGGTCCGCTTCGAGGGCGGCGAGGAGTTCTACCCGCTGGCCGGCCAGACCCGGCCGCTGACGACCGGCACGAGCGATCCGTATTCGCTCGCCGTTGATTTGATGGGGAGGGAACAACTGGCCGCGCGGCTCGATACCGATCCCCCGTTCGTCCGGGAGTTGCTTGATATCCTCACGCGGAAGATCATCGATGCGCTCAAACGAAATCGCGCGGCCGAGGATTACGACGGCCCGGTGTTTCTGGGCTGCGCGGCGGGACAGGCGCTCCACGTCGAGCGATTCGAAGAGCTGGTGCTGCCGGGCTTGCGGGCGATCAAGGAGGCGCTGGGCCGGCCGGTGAGCCTGCACCGGTCGACGCTGCCGCCCGAACAGGTCGAACCGATCATCACGCGCCTGGCGCCGGCGTCGATCACCGGTTTCAGTTGCGCGGACAACGACCTGGAATCCCTTGCCGAGATCGCCTTCGCCGTCCGCGGCCGGTGCTACCTGGAACCGCACCTCGACAGCCGGCGCCTCGCGGGAACGGACGCGGATGCCCTTCTCTCCGAGGCGATGCAGGCGCTCCTGCTGTTCGGCCGGTTCGGCCGATTCAGCCTGTCGGCCGCGGCGCCGGACGAGATGACCCCGGCCGATCTGCCCGCGCTCGGTGCCGTCCGCCGGGCGAGCTGTTACCTGGGCGAGCGCGCCGGATAGCAGTTTGCCGGGGGTCGTGCGCGCGATTGGAGGTCTACAACCGGCGCGGGACATGATACAATACATCTTCTGGCCGGTCGTTCCCGTCTTCCCGTACGCCGCGCTGCACCTCGGCGAGCACATGCCCGCCGCGGTGCCGGCGCAGAGCGGGGACGACGGCGCAGCAACGAACGACAATAAAGAAAGTGAAACGGCATGAATACCCTTGCGCGAAACGGCTTTTTCAGAACGGGATTCCTGTATGCCCTGCTGTGTGTCGCGGCCGCGACGCATGCCGGCTCGATCTGGATCGAGGGGGAGGACGCGGACATCAGGGAGAACACGCCCCACCGCTGGTGGTACGACACGGTCAAGAAAGACGTGCTCTCCGGCGGCGGCTGGATTTCCCACTTCAACAAGGATGCGCCGGGCAGGGTCGGCTTCCGGTTCGCCGTGGAGACGGGGGGCACCTATACCTTCTGGCTGCGGGCGAACCCGGCCAAGTCCCGGCTGTCCTGGCGGCTCGACGGGGGGACGTGGCAGCCGGTGGATTTCGGCGGCGACCTGCGGGGGAAGATCAACATCGCCGCGGACAACAAGCCGGATCTCCGGTATATCGCCTGGGTGAAGGTCGGCGGGCTGAAGCTGGCGAAGGGCGATCACCTGCTGGAATGCCGGTTCCACAGCGACGCCCGGAACCACGGGGCGATCGACTGCCTGTGCCTGTCCGACGAGGGATTCGTCCCGTCGGGCACCCGCACGCCCGGCGGCTCGGCCGCCGGCACCGAGACCGTCGCCGGCCCGAAGGACGCCGTGTGGATCGAGGGCGAATCCGCCGCCGATGACAGTTTTACGGGACATTCCTGGTACGACAGCGTCAAGAAGGACGTCCTGTCGGGCGGTACGTGGCTGTCGAATTTCAACCGGGAGAATGCGACCGCGCGGTACACGTTTCAGATCGTCGCGGCGGACACCTACACCTTCTGGCTCAGGGCCAACCCGGTCAAGGCGAAGATGCGCTACCGCCTGGACGGGGGCGACTGGAAGCCGGTTGATTTCGGCACCGCCCGCGACCGTATAAACATCGCCGCGGACAACAAGCCCGACCTGCGATTCATCGGGTGGGTGAGGCTCGGGACAGTCGACCTGGACGCCGGGAAGCACACCGCGTCGTTCTCGATTCCCGGCGGCGTCAACCACCACGGGGCGATCGACTGTTTCGCCTTCGTCCGCATACCGTTCGCCCCGTCCGGGGCGCGGAAACCCGCGGTCGGGAAGCCCGGGTCGGCCGGCCCGAAGGACTGGTTCGTGGTGGTCCCCGACGACGACGCGTTCTCCGAACGGTCGGTGATCGACCTCTCGGGCCTCAACGAGCCGACCGGGACCCACGGGTTCCTGCGGCGCGACGGCGACGCGCTGCGATTCGAAAAGGCCGACGCGCCGGTGAAATTCTGGGGCTGCGGCTTCTCGTTCAACAGCCTCCGGGGCAGGGACCGGATGCTGCGGGCCGTGAAATTCCTGGCGAAGCACGGGATAAACATGATCCGCCAGCACACGGTTATTTCCGCCGTGGGGTTCCTGAAGGACGGGGCATTCGATGCCGACCGCATCGACGCGTTCGACTGGTTCGTCTCCCTGCTGGCGAAGCACGGGATCTACATGACCTGGTCGATCAATTACCCCCATCACGGGCCGTTCATTCGCAAAGAGGACGGCTACCCGCCGAAGCTCTTCGCCGAGCTGAAACCGAACCGCGACGGCGTGGCCTGCGCCGGCGACCTGGTGAATTTCATGCGCCCGCTGCAGGACATTCAGTACCGCTATCTCAAGGCCCTCCTGGCACACAAGAATCCCTACACCGGCAGGACCTACGCCGACGAGCCGACGCTGGCCGTCCTGGAGATCCAGAACGAGAGCTGCGCCTTCTGGCACGGCGCCCTCAACCGGATGCGGGCCGGCAAGCTGCCGGAACACGCGAGAATCGTCCGGGGCCGCTGGTTCCGCTGGTGCAAGCAAAAGTACGGGAGCGAAAAAAAACTGCGTGAGGCCTGGGGCGGGCTCGATAAAAAGGACGACTGGGCGGGCGGCGAGCTGGCCCTGATGGGGGCCTACCACCTCGGGGCGAAGGGCCCGCGCTACGAGTACACGGGCCGGCGCCGGCGGGCGGGGGATTTCATACGCTTCCTGGCCGGGATGCAGCGGGCGTTCTACGACCGGCGGGTGAAGGAGATGCGGGACCGGGGATTCAAGGGCGTCACCGTGACCACCGCCTGGCGGTCCGGCGGTCCGGCCGCCGAGGCGGCCAATCTCTGGTGCGACACCGCCGGCGACATGATCGACCGGCACAACTACTTCGGCGGGGGTGCGGGGCGGCACCGGATCGTGGAGGGTGCGGTCAACGCGGCCAGCCACCTGACCGACCCCGGCAGCGGGCTGCTGGGACTGGGGATGCTGCAGGTGGACGGCCGGCCGTTCTCGGTCTCGGAGTGGTCGATGATGCCGCCGAATCCCTGCAAGCTCGAGGCCGCGCCTCTGGTTGCCTTTTACGGCATGGGGCTGCAGGGCTGGGACTCCTCCCTGCACTTCAACGGTGCCGGCTGTCGGATCGGCAGCGGCTGGCCGGGCCTCTCGAAGTACGTGACCTTCACCCCGCACTACATCGGGCAGTTTCCCGCCCTGGCGTTCGCCGTCCGGAAGGGCCACGTCGCGGAGGGGGACGTGGTGGCGGTCCGGCGGCTGTCGACCGAAGACCTGTTTGCGGGCGTCGATCCCCTCGGGCAGGATTTCACCGGCGGGGGGCACGACATCAAGAACATCGTGGGCGCGGCCAGGACCCCGCCGGCCTGCCTGGCCGCGGGACGGGTCACGATAGCGTTTGAAAAGGGAGAAGACGAGGCGGCGGATCCCGGGACCTGCCGCGATCCCGACGCGCAGGTGATCCGTTCCTCGACCGGGCAACTGGTCTGGGATTACGGGACCGGCGTCGTGCAATTGACCGGGCCGAAAACCCAGGCGGTCGTCGGCAGGGCGGACGGCGCCTCGTTCGACCTTGACGGCGTGCGGCTCGATATCGCAACTCCCTTCGTCTCCGTGATCTTCACCCCCCTCGACGACCGGCCGCTCGCCGAATCCGGGCACATCCTCCTGACGGCGATGGCCCGCGACCGGCAGACCGGCACCGCGTACGGCGGGGGCGGGAAGCAACTGGTCCGTATCGGCGGCCCGCCGCTGGAAATGGAGCCGGTCCGGGCGACGGTCCGGCTGAAGGGAGATCGGCCGAAGGAGGTCAACATCCTCGATATCTACGGGGTGCCCACGGGCCGGACGGTCGAACCCGCCGACGACGGGTCATTCGCGATCGACGGCCGCTGGGCGACGTACTACTACGAGATAAAGCGGTAGACCTCGATTGAGGTGTTGGAAACCACTACACGTCCACCACCGTACCCGCGCCGGTTTTTTCGGCCTGCCGGACAATCCAGTCGGCGACGGCGGCGTCCTGGACCGCCACCCCGACGGTCTTGAAGACCGTCACCTGGCGTTCGTCCTGCCGGCCGTCGGCCGTTTCGTTTATAACCGCGCCGATTTCGGCGTCGGGCTCCCGCCCCGCCTGTATGAGCTCGCCGGCCTCCCGGGCCGCCGCGTCGCGCTGATCGACGAAGACCCGGGCGGTGGTGACCAGGTATTCGTCAAGCTCCCGGGTCTCCGGCCGGTAGCCCCCGACGGCGGTCACGTGGGTGCCCGGCCGGACGCCGCGCCCGTCGAAGACCGGGACGGGGCTGGTGGTGGCCGTCACGACGATAGCGGATTCCGGGACGACG
Organism: uncultured Planctomycetaceae bacterium; assembly: GCA_964557575.1. Taxonomy (GTDB): domain Bacteria; phylum Planctomycetota; class Phycisphaerae; order SM23-33; family SM23-33; genus CAZLBC01. Next base: position 15,877 of record CAZLBC010000039.1, on the reverse strand, counting down.
TCGTCGGCCCGGTCGGCGACGGCGACGTCGCACGGGAGGTCTTCCAGCAGTGTCGCCAGGGCTTCGGCGGCGGCCCGGTCCGTGTCGACCAGCCATGCCCGCTCGATGTTCCGCACGGCGAGGACGGCCTGCAATTGGGCCTTCCCCTGGATGCCGCAGCCGACCAGGGTCAGCGAACGGGCGCCGGGCAGCGCGAACAGGTCGGCCGCCGCGCCGCCCGCCGCGCCGGTCCGCAGGGCGGTCAGCGACTCGGCGTCGACGAGGGCCAGGGGGCTGCCGGTGGCGTGATCGAAGGCGAGCAGGAGCCCCCTGACGGCCGGCAGGCCCCGTTCGCGGTTGCCGGGATAGGTGAGGACCGCCTTGAGCGCCAGGGCCCGGCCGGGCATATAGGCCGGCATCACCAGCATGTCGCCGTCAGCGGCCGCCACGCGCGACCGGGGGGGCATGGCCGCCGCGCCCGCGCTCAGGGCGGCGAAGCCCTCGCGGACCAGCTCGATCGCCCGGTCCATCGGCAGGAGCCGTTCGACATCGCCGGCGGTAATAATCCGGATCGCCATTGTTCGTCTCTCCCCGGCGATCACTTGAACGGCAGGGGGAAATCGTCGTCCGGCTCGTCCGGCTTGGTGGCCGGTTTCTTTTCGTCGGAATCGGCGGCTTTTTCAGGCTCGTCGGACTCTTTCTTGCCGGTCAGTTCCTCCAGCCAGGACGTGCCGTCCTCTTTTTTCTCGGGGGTTTTGGTTTCCCCGTCCTTCTTCGGCGTGTCGGTTTCCCCGTCCGGTATCGCCGGTCCCTCCCACGGCTCGACCGTCACGGGGGGGGCTCCCGATGCGATTGACTTCTCGTCCCAGTGGCTCATGCCCAGTTCGAGGAGGCCGCCCGTTTTGGCGGTGAACAGCTTGTCGGTGCCCACCCTGAACGGATCGCCGCCGTCGATCCGGGCCTGGAGGTAGAACCGGCCGGCCTCGCCGTTCGCGGTCATCTTCTCGCCGTTGACCCGCCAGGCCCGTTCGTCGTCGGTGGAGATGCGGTACTGCTTTCCGGCGTCCACGAACCCGAAGTCCGTCCACTCCCTGCCGACCGGCACCCGCATGGTCTTGGCCGCCGTCAGCGGCCGCGGCCGGCGGTCCCGGTCCCACTGGTAGTAGACCCGCAGTTCTTCATTGTTGTCGGCGAACGCGGCGCCGGACTCGCCGCCCATCCCGAGCTGCAGGAGCCCCGAGGCGGTGGCCTGAAACTGTTTTTCCTCGCCGATTTTGAAGGGGGTCCCGTCGCCGATCCGGGCCTGGAGGTAGTACTTGCCCGCCCGCGTCCCGGACGGTCCGCATTCGGCCCCCTTGGCCGCTGAGTACTCCCAGCCGCCTTTCGCCCTGACCGTGTAGTATTCCTTTTCCTCGACGAGTCCGACCGGGTGCCACGGACCGCGGGCGGGAATTTCTTTCCGTATCGGTTCCTCCGTGTTGGTAATCGGTTCGGCCTGTTTCGTCTCGATGGCGAGGATATCTTTCGGGTCCGGGATGACGCCTTCCCCCTCGGTGATCATGATCCCCGCGTCCCCGATGACCGTCGTGCCGTAGCGGTTGCCGTGGAATGTAAGGGTCCTGTTTCGGGGGGACGTGCCCTGCATGTGCGTCGACACCGATCCGCGCCACTGGAGCAGCTTCCGCCGGTTCAGCGCGGCGGCCATGGCGATCTTGTCGCCCGTGCGCATCACCTCCAGTTCGACCAGGTAGATCTTGCCCGATTCCAGCCGGTCCGGCAACCGCTTGTTCGCGGGATTCGCCTTCGCCCCCCAGTCGCTGCCGCGCAAGTTGAATCCGCATTCCCGGTAACTTATGCCGAAGCCGGTCTGGCAGTCCGTGCCGACCGGCAAACTCAGGTACATGCCGGGGTAATCACCGGTCCACCGAACCTTGAACTGGATGCGATACCCGGCGGTCGGCATGACGGGCACCGGCAGCGCCGGCGCGCTTCTGTGGAGGGGCGCCATGGAGACGGCCGCGTTCTCCCGCACGATCTTGCCGACCATGTACGGGGAGTCGAAGTCGGTATACTCGAACAGGTCGAGCCATTTCTTCGGCGGCAGGCGGTCATCCGGGACGTAGCCGAGTTCGTCGAGTTCCTTCTTCAGTTTTTTTAACGCGATCTTGATTTTCAGCTTATCGAGGGACTTGACGTCCTCGGCCTTCATCGCCCGCTCGTAGTAGTTCTTCGCCCGGACCATCGTGTTGATCTTCCCCCGGTCGCCGGCGGCCTTCTCGGCGAGGCCGGCATACCACCTGGCCAGTTCCATGCAGTCGTCCTTCTGAAGGGACGCGGGATCGGCGGCGGCGAGCTTCACGCAGGTCTGGAGCATCAGGTCGAGGTCCTCGGTCAGCAGTTTCGCCGCGGCGGCCGGGTCGTCGTACTCGACCACGTGAATCATCACCAGTTGTTTCCTGGTCTCCGCGTCCGCGGGATCGGCCCGGAGTTTCTTTTCGAGGTCCTGCGCCTTTTTTTCGACCTCTTTCATCGCGCCGCACTGCTTGATCTTACTGTTCAGTTCATCGTGCAGGCCCGCCAGGCCGAGGGCGGTCGATATCCGGATCGCCTCCCGGTAGATACCCGCCGCCTCGGTGAATCGCCGGGCGTCGAACTTCCGGTCGCCGGCCGCGACGAGGCCCTCGACGAAAGCCATGCCCGCTTTCGCGCGGCGTGCCGGCGGTGCGTTGGCGTATCGCTTCCGAAGAATCACCAGCCGTTTCTCGGCGATGTCCGCGGGGTCGGTCCCCTCGATATCCGCGAGCTTGTCGAGGGCCTGCAGGGCGAAATCGTACCCGGCCGCGGACGTGATGCCGTAATCGTACGCCCGGCTGTACAGGGCCTTTTTGACGGCCGTCTCGGATTCCAGATCACTCGCGGCCGTGATGAGTTTCTCGGCCCGTTCGGCATCCGTCGACGCCCCCTCCGTGATGAGCTTTATCAACTCCCCGGTGTCTTCCTGGCACGGCGCGGCGGCCGAAATGGCGAGGACGATGACGGCGCAAAATACAGTAGTCTTATTCATGGTGAAGGATAGACCTTAGAACAAAGGGAATCTTTGAAAGCTGCTGACGTATGTAATTGTATTGTAACCGGCGGACGCCGTTTGGGAAAAAGAAAAATTCTCGTGCGAAACAGGGCAACAGTACGTGGGCGGGGCGGTGGTGTGGCCGAGAAAAAAAGTTGTAAGCCCTTTAATAAAATAGATTTCTATGTTTTTGGCCGGCCTGCTTCGCCGGCAATCGTTACTGATCGCCGGGACAGCAGTATTTTTCGACCAGCAGACCCGCCGTCTCGTCGCAGCCGGTTTCGGCCCGCGTGCCCCCGAGATTGCAGGCGACCACCGCCGCGAAGTTCTTCTCGGGCGCCAGCCACGCGACGGCGAAGAACGTGGTGTTCGACCCGGCGTGGGTCAGCACCGTGCCGCCCCAGTTGCGCTGCGCCACTTGCCACCCGAGCGCGTAACCGTGTCCCGGGGCGGGGGTGTGCAGTTGCCGGAACGATTTCTTCGGGAGGATCACGGTGTCTTTCCGGCGGCCCCGCAGGTGGCAGGCGGCGTATCGCGCGAAATCGAGGATCGAGCAGTGGACCGTGCCCGCCGGGCCGATGGCGGGGGGGTTGTCGCCCCGGGGGCCGGGCGGGACGGATTTCGGTTCCCCGTCCGCGATGACGTGCCCCCACGGCTGGTCGATGGTGTGCGAACTCGCGGGCGGGCCGAACCCCGCGGTCTTCATGCCGAGCGGCTCGAAGACGTGCCGCCGCATGAGTGTTTCCCAGGGTTCCCCGGCGATCGTTTCGATCATCGCGCCGGCCGCGGCGTACCCGGCGTTGGAATAGACGTATTTCCCCGCGGGACCTGGCTTCTGCTTCAGGACTTCCCGCAGGAGGAACCGCCGCTGGCGGGGCGGGTCGAGCGTTTTCGATTGCTCCCACACCCGCTTCCACAGGCCGCCGCGGCTCAGGTCCCCGGGCATCCGGCCGCGGTGGCCGAGCAACTGCCGGAGGGTGACCGTTCGAAATCCCTCGTGCATGCCGTCGCGGAGATCCGGAAACGCCGCCGCCGGGGTCGTGTCCCAGGACAGCGTGTCCCGTTCCACCAGGATCGCCGCGAGCGTCGCGGTCATCGACTTGGTGCAGGAACCGACGTGGAACCGGTCGTCGAGCGATACCGTTTGTTCCGCGCCGGCCTTTCGTGTTCCCACCGCGCCCGCGGCGACGATGTGATCCCCGGTAACCGCGGCCGCCGCGAGGGCGGGCAGGCCGTGTTTCCGGCGGACCGGTTCGAGGAGCGCGTCGATGTTCTCGATGCCCCGGCGCTGTTTTTCGAGCCACGCCAGCGCGGCGGCGTGCACGATCTCGTGGCCGCCGTCGAAGATCGTGACGCGCACGCTACCCGATCGCTTCCTGAACAGGCCCCGTTTTTTCCCGTAGCGGGGGTCGTCGATATCCGCCGCGCCGCCGGGCGGCTTCATCGTCCGGTAAAAGAGGGCGAGGTCGTCATCGGGAATCCGGTCCGCTTCCCGCGCCACGGCATTGAAGGCCCGCAGCGAGTGGGTGAACGGCACGCTTCCCTTCCGGCCGTCACGGATACCCGCGTTGATATCGAGGTTGACGGCCGTCGCGTTGGAAAGCCAGGTCAGCGGCGAGCGCCGGCGGCATGCCGCCGCGGCCGCCGGGTCACGGTCGGGCCGGCCGCCGCAGGCCTTCTCGATCTGCCGGGCGTACCGCCCGCCGGCGGTCTTCTGTTCCCACCACCGGCGGATATCCGCGATGCCGCACCATGCCGACACCCCCGCCCAGATCTCCGGCGCACGGCCGGCCATGAGCAGCGCGGCGTGGCCCCCGCCGGAGACGCCGACGAGGTAGACCCGGTCCGCGTCGACCGGGTGGTTTCGCTTCACGTAGCCGACCGCGCCGACGATGTCGCCGACGGCACGTTCCGACCCGAGGGCGGCGGGTGTCCGGTTGGGGCCCCGGAAGTGCGGGTGGATAAACAGCCAGCCCTTCTCGATACACCAGCGTACGCAGGCCGTCTCGCCGCCGGCCTGTTGGTAATCGCCCGACCAGGTGTGGAGTCCGACGAGCAGGGGACGGGGTTCTTTCGTCTGCGGCGCGTAGAACAGGGCCGGCTGCCGCGTGCCGTCCGCCGGGCTCCGGTAGCGGATCTCCCGGACGCCTTCCGGCCAGCCGGGTACCGCACCCGCCGCGGCGGGCAGGATGGGGGACAGGAATAGCGCGAGCATCATGCAGCGGCGCATCCCGAAACAGGCCGTCGGCGAAACCGCTTTGTGTGCTGGGTTCAAGTCCGGTCCTCTCGATTCATCTTACGGACCTGTGCTGTATGGCGGGCCGTGTGTCAATCCGGGATCACCACCGCGTCGAGGCCCGCCTCGGGTGCCGGGTAGGCGAGGTCCAGGCCCTCGAGCGTTTCGAGAACGATGCTGCCGACGGCCAGGTCGCGCGACCACTTGTGGTTCGCCGGGATGACATGCCACGGGGCGTGCCGGGTGCTGCAGCGGTTCAGGACCCGGTCGAACGCGTTCATGTATTGCTTCCAGCGTTTCCGCTCGCCGAGATCGGCGGAATCGAATTTCCAGTGCTTGTCCGGGCGGTCCAGCCGCGACTGGAGCCGCTCCTTCTGCTCGTCCCGGCCGATGTGCAGCAGGAACTTGACGATCGTGATACCGTTTCCGGCGAGGTATTTCTCGAAGGCGTTGATCTGGTCGTACCGCTTGTCGATTTCCTTTTTGGGCGCCAGGTCGTGGACCCTGGCGACGAGGACGTCCTCGTAGTGCGAGCGGTTGAAGATGCCGATCATCCCCTTTGCGGGGACCGCCCGGTGGATCCGCCACAGGTAGTCGTGGGCCAGTTCCTCGGCGTTGGGTTTCTTGAAGCTCGTGACCTTCACCCCCTGGGGATTCAGCGGGCCGAAAACGTGGCGGATAGTGCTGTCCTTGCCGCCGGAGTCCATCGCCTGCAGCACGACCAGGACCGCGTGTTTCGACTGGGCGTAGAGGACTTCCTGCAGGTCCGCCAGCCGGTCCTGGACGGCGGCGAGCTGCCTGCGGGCATGTTTCTTGTCCTTCAGGCCGAGCGTGTCCTCGGGATCCACCGTGTCGATCCGGAAGGTTCCCCCGGCCGGCACCCGCAGTTTTTTGCTGAATGGTTTCGCTTTCTTCCTGTTCTTTCTGGACATTGTCGGTTCCGTTTCACTTGCCCGTGTAACCGGTGAGCCGTCCCAGGTAGGAGGCCACGTGGCGGTGTTTTTTAGACTTCATGCCGGCCGCGCGGATGCGGGGCAGGGCGGCGGCCGGCGGCCCCAGCCGATCGAGGACGTTGACCGCCCGCAGGCGGATAAACGGCGTCGGGTGCTCAAGGGCCGCCAGGAGGACGGGCAGTGCCCGGTCGGCCGCACCGATGTTGCAGAGGGCCTCGGCCGCAGCGATCCGCACGTTGGGCGCGTCGTCTTCCAGCGCGGCGGTGAGTTCCTTTTTTGCCGGCGCGGCCTTGCCGCCCAGGGCGACCAGGCCGACCGCGCCCCACCAGCGCAGCGCGGGCTCCCCGGATGCCAGGAGGGCCGCCAGGGCCGGGATCTTTTCGGGATCCATGGCGTTGGCCGTCCGGGCGGCCGCCAGGAGGCGCCGGACGGGATTCTTCTCCGGGTCGTGCCCGGTCTGCCAGGGGGTCGACCCTTCCGACCGCCGGTGAAATTCGTATTCCGGCAGGAGCCCCAGGTCGCCGGTCCGCACCATACGGTCCGCGCATGCCGCCCGCATCCGCTCCAGGACCTCCCGGTACTGCGGGTCCGGGGCGAGATTCCTGACCTGGTGCGGGTCGGCCGTCGTGTCGTAGAGTTCCTCCGGCGGCTTGACGGGACTGAAGTAGCGGGCCGCGGGACCGGTCAGCTTCCCCTGTTCGGCGAGGTCCCGCCAGACCTTCATCGTGGGCATCTGCTCGGTGTAGCTGACGAACTGCGACCAGGTCAGGTGCGGCATGAAGTTGCGGAGGTACTGGTATTTCCCGTCGCGGACCGAGCGGACCGTGTCGTATCGCTCGGCCATCCGGTCGCGGTGGGCGAAGATGTACTCCCGCGGTTCACCGGCCCGCGGGCCGAGAAAGGCGGTACCCTGCATGTGTTCGGGGATCGGGACCCCCGCCAGGCTCAATACGGTCGGCGCGAAGTCGACGAAGCTGACCAGGCGGTCGCAGGCGGTGCCGGGTGTTCCCGGGGCGCTGCCGGCGTACCGCTCGGGGAAGCGGACGATGAGGGGCACGTGCAGGCCGTCGTGCCAGATCCACTTCTTGCAGCCGGGCAGTCCCGCCCCGTGGTCTGAGAAGAAAAACACGATCGTCTCTTCGGCCAGGCCGTCCTTCTCGAGTTGATCGAGGATACGGCCGGCCTTCGCGTCCATGTCGGCGATATTCTCGTAGTACTGCGCCCAGTTGTTGCGGACCGCGGGCCGGTCGGGGTGAAACGGCGGGATCGGGACCTTCTTCGGATCGAACCGCTGCGGATCCCGCGGCTTACCCCGGCACTTGCTCTCGTGGGTGTTGGTGAAGTTGAACACGGCGAAGAACGGTTCGTTTCCCGTGCGGTTCCGCCAGTGGGCCTTCCGGCCGCACGCGTCCCAGGCATCCCGGGGAACGGGGAAATTGTAGTCGGTCTTGGCGTTGTTCGTGCAGTAGTAGCCCGCCGCCCGCAGGTATGCCGGAAAGCACGTGATGAACGCGGGCAGCCGGGTCGTCGACCGCATGTCGTGGCTCCCCAGCGACGAGGGGTAGACGCCGGTGACCAGGCAGGAGCGGTTCGGCGCGCAGACGCCGGTGACGCCGAAGGCGTTGGTGTAGCGAATGCCCGTCGCGGCCAGGGCGTCGAGGACGGGAGTGCGGGCGCAGGTGTCGCCGTAACAGCCGAGGTCCGCGCTGATGTCCTCGCACGTGATCCAGAGAATGTTGGGTTTCCGCCGCCGGCCGCCGGCGCCGAGCAGGGGGGCGGCGGCCCCGAGTGCGGCCAGTTTCAAAAACCCGCGCCGGGTGTTGGTTTCCGTCTTCATGGTTCCGTACCTCCCATGTGTGCAGCGTCGGCGCCGCACCGTACCAGCGTATCATTATTTCCGCCGGCCTGAAAATAGAAATGTGGAAATGTGGGGTCGGACCACAGTAAATAATTTCTAAAGAATATGTTATATCGTCATTTGACCGTTATATGATCCTTAGAAGCGATTTTTACCCCCGAAAAACGCTTCTAACACTTCAATCAACGTGTGACGTATCAACAACAACCCTCCTGCGCCACCCTGCTTCCCGAAGCCCGTTCCTCTCCATGCAGCCGGTAACGAAGCGGCCGGCTACTGCTCGACAGGTGCGTCTCACTGGCGTGTGACGAATATTTAGAGCTGGTTTCATAACTTCAATTTGGACTACAAGCGGCTCTTTTGCCGTCTGGCGGCGTCACGAAAACTCGACATATTTCCTTAATATGTCGTCGTTTCCGTTCCTTGCCAGATCGACAAAATACCTCGCTTTCGCTACCAAAGCAAGTTATGAAACCAGCTCTAATGCTTCGCACGAACATCAAACCGGTCATCTATAATTATAGAAGCCGTCAGCAGATGACCCGGAGCAAGCGGGAGGCGGCCGGTAGGACGGCGGCTCACATGCGGAATCGTAGGGGACGAAATACCGGGTTGTTCGGCCAAGGCATGGGTATGGGACGCCTGTTGCTTTATCTCGTTTTTGCAATCCGGAGTCAACAATCGCGAACGGGTACGAAATTGTCGCCGTTTCCCCCGATTGACAGTTCCGCGCAAGGGGTGGTAGAATCACGCAGGGAGGTTATGCCATGGACAGACGAGGATTCCTCCAGGCCGCCGCGGCGGCGGGGTCGCTCGCCGCCGAGCGCGGCGCCGGCGCCCCCAAAAAGCCCGCACCCGAGCGGCGCAACGAGAAGCCCGGCATGACGTACGCCCGCCTCGGGCGCACGAACCTCATGGTCTCGCGGATCGCCCACGGCTCGCTGCACACCAACATGCAGCGGATTCCCCTGCTCGCGAAGCTCTACGAGGGCGGGGTGAACCTCTACGACACGAGCCACATCTACGGCGGCGGCCGGAGCGAACAGGCCTTCGGGGCGTTCTTCGGCCGGGAGAACCGGCGGAAAAACGTCTTTATCTCGACCAAGCTCGACATGCGGCGGGAACTGAAGGCCGGAAAGGGCGTGTACCGCCGGGCGATGGCGGGGATCGACGCCGCCCTGCGGCGCCTGCGCACCGACCACGTCGACATCCTCATGCTGCACGGCGTGACGACGATGGTCGACCACCTGGACGATCCCGAGTGGCTCCGCGCCCTCGACGACATGAAGAAGCGGGGCAAGATCCGGTTCACCGGCTTCAGCGAGCACCAGAAGCCGGCCGCGGTGCTGCGGCGCGCCGCCGCGAGCGGGAAGTACGACGTCGGCATGGTCGCCTTTTCGCTGGTCAAGGCCACATGGGGCATCCTCGGCCGCGCGGACCTCACGTCCATGGGGCCCGCTCTCGCCGCGGCCCGGAAGGCCGACATGGGGATCATGGTGATCAAGGCCGCGACCCGCGCCGAACAGATCGTCGCCGCCGCGCGCGAACCGAGACTGAAGAAGAAGGGCTTCTCGCCCTACCAGCTCTGTTACCGGTACATCCTCGACCGGGAGGGCGTGGACGCCGTGACCTGCGGGATGAGCAACATGACCCACGTCAAAGAGAATCTCGCCGTGCCCGCCATCGAGCTGTCGGCGGGCCGGAAGCGGGACCTGGAAGGGGGGGTGGCGGCGGCGCGGGTCTGCGGGTTCTGCGGATCCTGCACCGACGCCTGCCCCAACGGCGTGGCCGTGCAGGACATCATGCGGTTCAACGGCTACCACGGCCACGGGTACCGGGCCGCTGCGCGGTCCGGGTACCGGTCGCTGCCGCCGGCGGCCGCCGCCGGCGCGTGCCGGGACTGCGGGGCCTGCGAGGCGGCCTGCCCGGCGCGGGTGCCGATCCGCGCGATCATGAAGGAGACCCGCCGTGTGCTGGCGTAATCGAGCGATTCCCGTTGTTCTTCTTGCCGCCGCGGCGGCCGGCTGCGCCGGGCCGCACGGCGCGGCATATCTGACCCCGGCGCGGGGGCACTGGGAGCGGATCGGGCCGGTCGTGTTTTACACGTCCGAGAATCTCTACGACCTCATCAACGGCGAGGCCGACTTCGTCAAGGCCTTCGGGTTCCGGGGGCTGGCGCAGGGGACCTACCGGGACCCGGCCGGCACCGAGGCCGTGGTGGACATCTACGACATGGGGACCCCGTCAAGCGCCTTCGCCCTGTTCCGCAGCCACGCCACGGTTGACGCGCCCGTCCTCGACATCGGCGCCGAGGGAACGAGCGACGAGGCCCGCGTCGAGTTCCGGCAGGGCCGCTACTACGTGGACGTGGCGATCCCCGAGCCGGAACACGCGGAGAAGGTCACCGCCCTGGCGCGGGACATCGCCTTCGATATGCCCGCCGGCGCCGCGGTGCCCGCCTTCCTGCAGTTGCTGCCGGCGCAGGACCGGGTGGCACGAAGCGAGAAGTACCTGCCGGCCGATTTCATGGGGTACCCCTTTCTCCGCCGGGCGGTCAGCGCCGTCTACGATCTCGGCAGCCGTCAGGTCCGCCTCTTCGTCTGCCGGTACGACGACGCCGCGCGTGCCGCGGCGGCGCTGGAACAATTCCGGGCGGTCCTGGGCAAGGACAAACCCTGCGCGCCCCTCGATCGCGGCGACGGGGGCGCGGTCGGCGAGATTCCGTACGTCGGCACGGCCGCCGTGTTCCGCGCCGGCCGGTACCTCGGGGGCATCAGCGGCTACGCCGGCGAAAAGCCGGACGCCGCCCTGCTCGCGCGGCTCGAGACGATACTCAGATCTCGACGGTCGTCCGGTTGATCTTCGCGCGGTCGCCCTCGCCGAGGCCGAGTGCCGCCGCGCGGCCGATGTAGGCGGTGGAGTTGTTGCGCGGCGTCAGTCCCTTCTCGACCCGTTTGGCCCGGATGATGTCGTCGAGCACGGTGTCTAGGGCGACCGGGTCGGTCGCGGCCAGGATGCCGTGGTAATCCCACCGGCGCCGGGGGCTGTACCGCGGGCCGCCGTCGTAGACGCCGTAGAGTGCGTCGGTGAGGCAGATCCTCGTTTTGGTTTTAATCGGGGCGAGGGTGTTCAGGTCCGCGACCGCCTTGCAGCACTCGTCGTGGAATTTCCCGGCGTTGGGGACGCTGCCGAGGTGATTTTTCAGCGCGCCGGAGATGCCGCACTTGGAGTGGCTCTTGAGGAACGAGATATTGATCAGCGCGTCGGCCTCCAGGAGGATCTTCGAGATCTTCGTGGCGACCGGCCCGGCCGTGACCGCCGGTCCGTATGCGTTCTCCGTGCCGTAGAGACGCACGCCTTTTCCGTCACGGTTTATGGTGATGCGCGCGGTTTTAAAGTCCTTGTCGTGGCGGTCGTACACCGTGATCCGGGCGGGATCGACGCCGGCCTTGACGATACCGTCGGTGACGGCCGTGATGACCGCGGGGTGGGTGGTGGCGTTGCGGAACAGCCCGTTGAACTTGACCGCGACCTTTTCCCCGGGGTTGACGTACGTCTTCCACGCCGCGGCGATGTCGTCCGTGCCCGACAGGTCCATCACGGCCTTGTCCACCAGGCGCCGGACGATGGCGGCATCGACCGTACTGCCGGAAACGGATTTCCGGCTCCTGTCGCGAACGATGACGACCGTGGGGCCGCCCTTCGCGGGACGGGCAACGTTCGCTGCGGCCGCCAGGGCGGCGGTCGCAGCGCCGGTCTGCACGAAAAATCCCCGCCGGTCGGTGTGAAAACGGTCAGCGCGTGTCATGTCCTTCTCCTTGCCTGTCGTTTCGGGAGGAACGATTGTCTTCGAAGGGGGATTGTACCATATCGGGGTTCGGGGTGACCGCTTTTTCGGCTCTATTACCGCGGGGTCTCGGCGTGGAGCCTGACATCGACCTGGCCGGGCCGGGAGGGGAAACGTCATCCATCGTCATTTTACCATGAAAGGCGGCGCCATCAAAAAGGTATCATGCCCATTCAGTGAAGGCCGCGCCGGCACGAGCGGCGCCGCACACCCGGGAAAGGATACAGCCGTGATCGAACTGGGCATGCACACCGACAACTGGCGGACGCTGAGCGGCAACTTCGCGGCGGCCTGCTGGCGCAGGCCTGACGCTCAGTACACCTTCCCGAAATCCCGCTCCTGGGCGACGGCCTTCCCGCCGGCCATGTCCATCCGCGGGTATGTCAGCAGCGTGTCGCGGGCCTCGGCGAGGATTCTCAGCAGGACCCGGTAGCCGGGGGCGTCTTTCGACCTGAACCGCGCCTTCCGATCGGGCGCGCCGCCGCCGGCCGACGTCGCCAGGAGCCGGAGGAGGCCGGGGGAGTGGGACGGGTTGGTGTAGTTGATATCGTCCGTCTTTATACGGACCCGGTATGTTTTGCACGCCCGCGCCAGTTTCTTCACCCACGGCGCCGGTTTCGGCCGGCCCGTCGCCGCCGGGATCGTCGTCGCGTCGCGGCCGCCCCGGGAGTGGGGCCGGGACATCTCCCACGTGCCGTAGTAGCAGACGTTGGAATCTATCCAGCAGTAGATCGTTTTCAGCGATTCCCGGTCCGGTTGCCGGTACCCCGTGACCTTCTTGTGTCCGCCCTCCAGCAGGCGGGTGAGGGTGCTGGTCCACGAGCCGGTCGACAGGGCCGGGAAGTTCCCCGTCGGCCCGTCGTGGATGTAGTAGTAGTCGACGTAGTTTTTGAAGACCAGGCTCTCGTAGGAGACGCTGTAAAACCGGGTCTTGTCCCCGGTGAGGTTCACGCCCTTCGGGGGGCGGGGGCCGGCGTGGCACCCGGCGCAGTACCGGTCCAGCACCGGCTGGACGTGCGCGGCGTAATCGACGGGGCCGGCGCCGACCGGCGGCGGAGTGATCTCGTCCGGCGGGCGGTCGAGCCGCGCGAAGTTGGCCTTCGGCACGGCCGGGCTCTCGAGGCGGTTTTCGTGGCAGCCGACGCAGGAGGCGCGCTGTCCCGTGGTTATCTGGGTCACCGAGCCCATCCTGATGATCTCCCGGCCCTTCTCGTCGAGGGCCTGGAAGTAGATCTCGGTGTTGGAGGGGGCCTTGAAGTATGCGGCTCCGCTCTCGTCGACCGGCACCGTGCCGTGGTTGTGCTTGACGTAGTAATTCCCGTGGCCCACGACCGGGTAGTGGTCGTGGTAGCGGGGGCCCTCGGTGTTGTATTTCTTCGGGACCTGGCTCATGATCCGCAGCCGCTGTACCTGCCCCCGGGTGACCCCCTGCCGCAGGAGTCCCTGGTAGACGTCCTGGACGAAGAAGGTGCCGAATCCCTTCTCCTGCGGGCAGTCGCCCGGGATCGCGTGGGGCAGGGGCCGTGGCGCGAGCGGCACCGGGCTGAAGCCCTCGTCGGCGGTGTGCAGCGGGAGGACGGCCCCGTCGGCGTGGCGGAGCAGGGAGACGCGGTACCGGCCGGTCCGGCCGTCGGACACGAGCGAATATGTCTCGTCGACCGGGAACGGGTCGGTGAAGGACCGGCGGTGGAACCGGTCGCCGGGCCGCCAGTTCGCGTCGCGCCAGTTCCGCCCCGTCGTGACCCGGTAGTTCGTGGCGAACGTGATCTGCCGCATGCCCGCGGGGTTCTCGACGCCGCGGGTGCGATCGACGACGGCGATGTCGCCGAGGGGCGGATGGTGGTGGGCGGCCATGACCGTGACGGCATGCCCGGTGCCCGGGATCTCCTCGGCCCCGTAGACGGCGTTGGGTATCGTCAGCGTGTTGCCGTGGTAGAGCGCGAGATTTGTGCCGTCGGGCCTGATGGTCCAGAGCCCCTCCCAGCAGAAGATGTTCTTGTCCTGGTATTCCCACCGGGTAAAGAGGATCGACCCGTCGCCGAGGACCGCGGGAGACAGCGAGCAGAGGGTGGTGAAATCGAACCGCCGCAGGTTGCGCCCGTCGCCGTCGCAGATGTGCAGCGCGCAGGCCAGGTAGTTCTGGCACAGCGAAAAGGACTTGACCCGGGACGAGGTGAAGACGATCCGGCCGTCGGGGTAGTAGACGGGGCTGACGTCGTGGCAGTCGCCCCGGGTGATCTGCCGCAGGCCGGCCCCGTCGGTGCGGATCTCCCAGACGTGGAAGGGCCGGTCGTTCTGTTCCTTGCAGGAGAACACCAGTTTCTTCCCGTCGTACGACGGGTTCATGTCGAGTATGAATCCCTCCCGCGTTGCGAAGATCGTTTCGGGTGCCGCGCCGGGTGCCGACGGATCGAGCAGGCGGATCGCCGATCCCCGGCCGGTGCGGCGGGCGAACATGGTGGCATTGGTCCCGCGCATGCCGTAGCCGTTCCGGCGGATGAACGCGATGCGGGGCAGGTCCTTCGCCGCGGCCGCCATGGCGTCGTCGGGCGCGGCCGTTTCCGCCGCCGGGAGGAGCGGGGCAATCGCCCGCAGCAGTATGATTGATTGCAGCGTCTTCGTGTACGGTATCATGCGGAATGGTATTATATCACACGCTGTACGTTGCGTAATCGCTGACCCGCGGGGGATATATTCCGACGGCCGCTTGCAAACCGCCCGTGGTTTCCGGGATACTTACGCGATCCGGACACGGCGATTGAACTGAAGACAGGACGGGCCGGGTGCGCGCCACCGCGCCCGGCCGGGGACGTTCGAGCACGAAGAGGCTACCATGAACAACGTGACAACCGACGGGTACTCACCATTCGCAGCCATGCTTCAGTGCCTTGCCCTGCTGTTTCTTGCGGGCGCGGCATACGGCGCCGACGGCGGGGGGATGGTCTCGGTGCGGCCGCGGGAATACCCCGGCGCGCTGCGGAACCCCCTGAAGGGCTTCCGCCCGCGAAAACGCGACGGCAGCCACGAGTACGGAACGCTCTGCCGGGTGTACCTGAAGTGGAACGAGCTGGAGCGGTCCGCCGAAGACGGTCCCGAGCGGATCATGACCGTGTGCAACCGGCAATGGCGCGGCGTGGAGAAACACAACATCAAGGTGATTCCCCGCGTCTACCTCCACTGGGACGGCGACAAGAAGTACTGGCCGCGCGACATGAAGGCGGACGACTACGGCAGCGCGCAATTCAGGAAGAGACTGCTGCGCCTGGTGTCGCGCCTGGGCGCGTGCTGGGACGACGACCCGCGGGTCGCCTGGGTGCAGATGGGTATCATCGGCACGTGGGGCGAACATCACTCCCCGAGCCCGTCGCCGGCAATGCAGAAGCTTCTGGGCGACGCGTTCACGCGGGCCTTCCGCAACACGATGGTGACCGTGCGTCATCCGTGGGAGTTCGCCGATTACCCGTTCGGCATCTACTGGGATTCGTGGGCCCACATCCAGCAGATGAAGAAGCACGGCGGGGGCATCGAGAAGCTGGGGACGCGCTGGCAGACGCGGCCGATGGGGGGCGAGTGCGCCTACAACTGGGGCCGGTGGAAGGTGCAGCCGGGCGATGATCCGAACGATACGCTGCGCGACCCCGCGCACCGGGCCTTCCTGATAAACAGCATACGCCGCTTCCACTGCTGCAACCTCGGCTGGGTGGCCGAGTACGACGCGAGCGATCCGCAGGTCCGGGCCGGGGCCGCGGCGGTCCAGAAGGCCTTCGGGTACCGGTTTGTCCTGGAGGAGGTCCGGTTCACCGGCGGGACGCGCCCCGGGGGCGATCTCGCCGTCGCCTTCACGGTCCGCAACACCGGCTCTGCGCCGATCTACGCAGACTGGCCGGTCGCGGTCAGCCTGCTGGACCCGAAGACGCGGCGCGTCGTGTGGCGCGAC
>CAZLBC010000038.1:0-40729 GCA_964557575.1 uncultured Planctomycetaceae bacterium | reverse complement strand
GGGCTTTCAGGCACAACACCGCCGGCCGCTGCTTCCGGTGTTCTGTGCCGGCGGTATGTGCCGTCGCACCGCCGCACCTGCTCCGCGGCCCGGCACGGGGCGTGACGCGTGCGGGGGGTGTTCAAGCGGCGGCCCGGCCCGGGGCGGGAAAAACGGCGACGGCACGCGCGGCCTCAGCTTTTTTCCGATGCCTTGAGGAACGTATCGATGGCCTGCAAGAGGGTCTTTTGCTGCGAAGTGGGCAGGGTCTCCGACCGTTATGGTACACCTTCCCGTGCCTATTCATGCCTGATTCTCTCGGTCGCGGTCAGGGTCAGGCCGACCGGTTCGAGCACCTGCTGAAGCAGCCCGACCGTCGGATTGGCGTCTCCCTTTTCAATGGCCTTTATGCTGCGCACGGAAACACCCGCGATCTCGGCGAGGTCTTCCTGCGTGACCTTCAGCATTCTTCGCCTGTTCCTTATCTCAGTGCCGATACTGCGGCTGTTCATGCTCTTTTCTCCACAGAAGAAGTGCATGATAGTGCACTTTTGTATGTATTATATTCACCCTTGTTACCTACGGGCTGCTGAACAATTCGAGCCTGTCTGCGAAAGGACATTTTTCCGCAACTCATTGTCAGTCTCCATCGACGATTCATATAGAATCGCCTGCTTCGACTTCCTTGATTTGCGAAAAACGTGTCTCTTTCTCGCCGACGGCCGACTTGTTCAGCAGGCCCTACCTACGCCAACATAAAGTGCAACATAATGCACCATTGTTTACTTTCCGGGGCGACAGGCTGAAGGAAGTGGACGCCGCCGGCGGTACGCCGGCGGATTATCCCCCGTGTTCCGCCCCTACCGGCTCTCGCGGCGCTCGTTGATGGCGTCGGCGAGGATCGACTTGCCCGCGTACTCGATCTGCCCGCCGGCCGGGAGGCCCCGCGCCAGGCGGGTGATCTTCACCCCCGTCGGTTTCAGCAGCTCGGCGACCTGCAGGGCCGTCCCGTCGCCCGTGACGGTCGGATTCGTCGCCAGGATGACCTCCCGCACGTCGCCGCCGCGGACCCGGTCCGCCAGCTCGCCGATCGTCAGGTCCTCGGCGCTGATCCCCTCAAGGGGGGCGATCTGCCCCATCAGGACGTGGTAGACGCCCCGGAACGCGCCGGTCGACTCGATGGACAGCAGATCCTTGGGCTGCTCGACGACGCAGATGACCGACGTGTCGCGGCGGGGATTCGCGCAGATGCGGCAGGTCTCCTCCTCGGTCGGGTTGAAGCAGATCGCACACGGCCGTATCTTCGTCTTCAGGTCCCGGATCGCGTCCGCCAGGGAGACGACCTCCCCGGCCTCGCCCTTGAGCAGGTGAAAGGTCAGCCGCTCGGCGGTCCGGGCGCCGATCCCCGGCAGCCGCCCGAGTTCCTGCATCACCCGCTCGATCGTTTCCGTGTACTCCGCCATGATCACAGCATATCCGAGAGGCCGGGGATGTCCATGCCGCCGGTCAGTTCCCTCATTTTCTCTTCCGCCGCGTCGGCCGCCCGTATCTGCGCGTCGCGGACCGCCGTTGTCACCAGGTCCCCGAGCGTTTCCGCCGACAGGGCGGGGTCCGCCAGCAGCTCGTCGGCGAACTCGACCTTCACCAGCCGCATCTTGCCGTTGACCACGGCGACGACGCGGCCGCCGCCCGCCGCGGCCCGGTGTTCCGCCGCGGCGAGTTCCTCCTTGAGCGCGGGGAGCTTCGTCTTCATCTCCCCGGCGAGTTTCAGCATCTTACCCATGTTTCCGAACATGACGTATTTCCTTCTTCGCGTACGGGGTGTGCCGTCAGTCAGGCGGTTCCGCGCCGCCGTCGGTCTCGTCGACCGCCCCCGGGGCCGCCGGCGCGTCGCGGCGAATATCGACCAGTTCGCCGCCGAAGAGCGACAGGGTTTCCCGGATCGCCGGATCGCCGCGTATCTCCTCGATTTCGCGGGAACTGAGGCGATTCAGTTTTTCGGCCTCGTCGTGACCGGGCGGATCCGGCGGGGGTTCCGGCGGCGCGGCGGCGTCAGCGGCCGGCCGGGACGGCGCCGCGGCGGCTATCTTTTTTTTTTCGGCGCGCCGTCCGCGCTGCCGCCGCGCTCCAGCCGTTCGATCAGGCTGGCCGGGTCTATGAACTGGTCCGCTTTCGCGAGGCGCACGAGGACCGCTTCGAGCAGGGGCCTGGCGACCGACGACCGCTTCAGTTCCTGCAGGGTCCGCTGCATGATGCCCAGCGCGTGCACCAGTGCCGGCAGGCTGAAGGATTCCGCCAGCGCGGCGGTTTCCTTTTTCGCCGACTCCGGCAGTTCTATCAGGTCGCTGTCCGCGCCGCAGGTGAGCACCAGCATCATGTTGCGGAACGCGGCGGCCAGCGACCCGGCGGTGTTCGCGAGGCTGACGCCCGACGCGAGGACCGCGTCGAGGCCGATGACCGCGTCCGCGGCGCTGCCGTCGGCGACGGCCCGGACCAGGGCGAGTATTTTTTCGTCGGCGGGCGTCCCCAGCAGCCGGACGACCTCGTCCTCGGTCACCGCCCCGCCGCCGGCGAAGATCTGGTCGAGCAGTCCGAGGGCGTCCCGCATCGAACCCGCGGCCGCGCGGGCTATGCGAAAGAGGCCGTCGTTTTCGGCCGCGACCTCCTCGGCCGCGCAGATCGCTTCGAGGTGGGCGGCGATCGCGGACGTGGGGATGTTCCTGAAATCGAATCGCTGGCAGCGGCTGAGGATCGTGGCGGGAATGCGCTCCGGCTCGGTGGTGGCGAAAATGAACTTCACGTGCGCCGGCGGTTCCTCGAGCGTCTTGAGCAGGGCGTTGAAGGCCGGGGTGGTGAGCATGTGCACTTCGTCGATGTAGTAGATCTTGTACCGCTCCCGGGCCGGTTGAAACATGACGTTTGACCGCAACTGGCGTATCTCGTCGATACCCCGGTTGGAGGCCCCGTCTATCTCCACCACGTCGATATCCTCGCCCCGGGCGATATCCGCGCACGCCCCGCACTCGTTGCACGGTTCGACCGTGGGTGCGTCCGCGGCGAGGCAGTTGAGGCACTTGGCGAGTATCCGGGCCGCCGTCGTCTTGCCCACGCCCCGGGTGCCGCAAAAGAGATAGGCGTGCGCGACCCGGTTCGATTCGATCGCGTGCGACAGGGTTTCGGCCACGTGTTCCTGGCCGACGATTTCATCGAAGGTCCGGCTGCGGTATTTTCGGGCTAGTACGATATATTCCGACATCGGCGCGTTCGCTTCGGCAGGCGGTTGAAAAACGATACGGCATAACGCGGGCGACCCCGAGGACCGGGCGGTTCCCGCACGTGGACCGACGTCGCTTATGGCTGCTTCCTTCCGGACCTGACCAGATTCACGGCCTGCCCACTGCGAGAGGCCCGGCCCGCGGGGCCGTCCCTCGCGAAAACGCGAGTGTAAGGCACGGAAGTACCGCTGACAAGCAAAAACCGGCGATAGTTGGTTCCGGAACGGGAATCGGGCAGTAAAACACGGCACTAGTTTTACTTGACGAATGATACCTTCTCGTGGAAAATCCTCCGTTTCTCCGGGTGTTCTCCCGCTGTCGCGCTGCGGTGAGCCCGGGCAGCGACGGTAACCCGCCGCAAAACAGAGAGTAAACAGACCCCGCGGGGTCGCAACAGAAGGTATATGAATACACTATGAAAGATCAGAATTTACATTGGAAATTCCTGTTCCTGGGAATAATGGTCGCCCTCTGCGTCGTCGCGATCACGTTCGGGACCCTCAAAAAGGGCCAGGACATCGCCGGCGGGTACAGCATGACGTTCAAGGTGGACGTGAAAGGGGGCGGCAAGGAGATCGTCGAGCAGATCGTCAGGATCCTGAAGAAACGGCTCGATCCCGAGGGCCTCAACGCCCTCAAGTTCAGGACGCAGGGTAACGATACGTTCGAGGTCCAGATGCCCGCGGCCTCGGACGAATCCCGGCGGCTGCGCGATGCCTACCTCGACCTCCGGGACCGGCTGCTCGATACGAACATACGCCTGAGCAACATCCGGAAGCTCGCGAAGCTGCCGGCGTCGGAGCGGGCCGATCGCATCGCGGCGATGGCGGGCGGCGTCGAAAAACGGGCGGAAAACCTGGGAAATCTCACCGACGTCCAGCGGCGGCTCGACGCCATAACGGCGGAGCTGGCGGCGATAGAGCAGCAGTCCCGGCAGGACGGGGCGGACGTCGAAAAACTGACCGGACGAAAACTCGAGCTCATCCGCGAAGAGAAGCAGGTCACGGAGAAGTACAACGAGTTGTACATTGCCGTGAACGAGGGCAATATCGATCCCCGCGTCCTCACGCAGATCCTTGAACTCTACGAGAAGGCTTACCGGGTCCGTGCCGGCCGGACGAGCAGGATGAACGAGTACCGGCTCCGGCTCGACGAATTCAAGCAGGAGTATCCCGGCAGGGCCGACCTGGTTGATCGGGTTGCCGACGCCTACGAAAACTGGTGCCGGGTCAAGCGCGAACTGGAGGACCCCGAAGACGTCATACGCATGATACGCAAGGCGGGCATACTGGAATTCCGCATCGCGCCCATTCCCGCCAAGTACGGCGGTTCGGCGGGCGAAGACGAGGTCGTCCTGTCCGATGAACAGGTCCAGGAATACGTCGACAGCCTCGATACCGAGGGGCCCGGGGCGCTGCTGAAGAAGGGCGGCGATTACGCGTGGTTTCCGGTCCAGCAGGGCAAGGAGGAGATGTGTTCCGGCCTGGCCTACTCAGACTACCGGGGCCGGCGCTACGTGCTTTTGAGCAACCGGCCCGGCGAGCGCCTCATAAAACGCGTCGGCGAAGACCGGGCGCCCTGGCGCCTGAAGGGGGCCTGGGCGGGCAGCGACCAGTACGGTTCTCCCGCCGTCCACTTCAATTTCAACGAGGCCGGGGCGCGGTATTTCAGCGCCCTGACGGGGCAGAACATCAGCCGGCGCATGGCCATCCTCCTCGACGACGAGGTCTACTCGGCGCCCAGCATCCGGTCGACCATATCGAGCCGCGGCCAGATCACCGGGAGCTTTACCGGCGCGGAGGTCAGCGATCTGGCCCGGATCCTCCAGTCCGGCTCGCTGCCGGGGAGGATACGCGAAGAGCCCGAGAGCTTCAGGACGTACGGCGCCTCGATCGGGGAGGAAAACAAGGACAAGGGATACCGCGCCGCCTGGATAGGCCTGATCGCGGTCGCGGCCTTCATGATGCTCTATTACCTCTTCTGCGGGGCCATCGCGGACGTCGCGCTCCTGCTGAACCTGGTCTTCGTGGTCGGCGCGATGGTCATATTCGGTGCCACGATGACCCTCCCGGGTATCGCGGGGCTCGTCCTGACCGTCGGCGTGGCGGTCGACGCGAACGTCCTGATATTCGAACGGCTCCGGGAAGAGCAGGACCGGGGGCTCTCTCCCCGCCAGGCGATCAAGAATGCCTACGAGCGGGCGTTTACGGCGATTTTCGACGCCAACATCACCACCATTCTCATCTGCCTGTTCCTCTACATCGTTTTCGACTGGGTGGCCATGTCGGCCATTCGGGGCTTCGCGGTGACGCTGGGACTGGGGATCGCCTTCAGCATGTTCACCGCGCTGGTGGTGACCCGGTGGTTTTTCCTGCTCCTGCTGAAGTTCAACCTGATCAGGGGTCCGCTTCCCATGCTGCGGCTGATACCCGTGCTCAACGTCAACTGGATCGGGAAACGGTATTATTTCTGGTTCATTTCGGCGACCCTGCTGGTAGTGGGGCTGGGATCGGTGTTCTGGCAGAAGGGGGACCTGCTGGGCATAGAGTTTTCCTCGGGCAGCAGGGTCATCGCCCGGTTCAAGGACGATGCACTGCTCGACGGGGAACTGCTGGACGATGCGAAGGTCCGCCGCCACCTGAAGGAAACGGCCGAGGAAATCCGCGCCGAAACCGGGGACGAGACGGTGCGGGCCGCCTGTGAGCGACTGATCACCACCGCGCGGGTGACCAGTATCGTCGACGAGGAGCGGGTAGCGGAGTTCATCGAGAAATACGCCGCCGGCGACGAAACCGTCACCGCGGCGGAGTGGCGCGACGCGGGGCTGGATCCCGACTGCCACGCGCTGCTCGCCGGCGACGACGATACCGTCGATGCCGATGACCTTGAGCAGCGGCTTCCCAACCTCTCCTGCAATATAGAAAACACGGCCGACGAAAAGACGGCCGAGCGGATCGTTCGCGCGGCCTTCGGCGGGATACTGGGCGGCGACCAGCCCCGGGAGTTCAGATTTGTCCGGGACGAGACGATCCCCGCGCTCGGCATCGCGCTCGATGAAGGGGGCGGCACGGTGATCCCCGCGGCGATCGGCGAGTCGGTACCGGAAGAATTCAGGGCCGTTCTGATCGATTCCCGGGGAGGACTGCTCTGGGTCCTGGACGATATAGCGCCCGCCATGTCCGCCGAGCAGCTGGCCAATCGCCTCCGGCTCGTCAGGACGCTGCCCGACTATATCGAGTATTCGGCCAACCGGTCGACGGTCCTGGCCCTCCCCGGAAGCGGCGCGGACGGCGGGGATCGCCTGGCGGTCGTCACCAAGCCGGTCGACACCGGCATGCTCGACGACGAAGAAGAGCGGGAGCGGTTCATTGCGGGCGAAAAAGAGGTTATCAAAACGGCGATGGGACGGGGCAGCGACCTGTTGATCACCAGTTTCAATCCCGAGTTCGCCGCCCAGACGTCGCGCCTGGCCGTCGTCGTCGTGATACTGAGCTGGCTGACGATCGTGGCCTACCTGTGGTTCCGGTTCGGATCCGTCCGGTGGGGCCTGGCCGCCGTGATCTGCCTGGTGCACGATATCGTGATCGTCGTGGGGCTGGTGGCGATGTCCGGCTGGCTCGCCGCGACCTTCCTGGGCAGGGGGCTGCTGATCGAGTCCTTCAAGCTCGACCTGCCGATGGTTGCGGCCCTGATGACGATCATCGGCTACTCGGTGAACGACACGATCGTCGTCTTCGACCGGATCCGCGAAAACAGGGGAAAGCTGAAGGCCCTGACGCCGCAGATCATCAACAGTTCCATCAACCAGGTGCTGCCGCGGACTATCCTGACCTCTTTTACCACGCTGCTGGCGGTGTTGATGATGTACATTCTCGGCGGATCCGGCATCAGGAGCTTCAACTATGCCCTGCTGGCCGGTATCATGTTCGGTACGTATTCCTCCGTGGCCATCGCCAGCCCGCTGCTGATGGGTTTCAAGCAGGCGATCGTCGCGAAGGTCGGCGGCGATACCGAGGAGCAGTAGGGCCCCCCGGCATGGCGGCCGCCGGCGGTTTCTCGTCGTCGAGGCATAACGTGAGGTTCTATCGCGGTCTTTCGATCCTGTTGTGTCCGGTGGTGCTCTTCACCGCCGGGTGTTTCCATCGGCGCGGGGCGAAGGAGCACATCGCGCAGACAAAGGCCCGGCTCAGGGCGTCCCGCAAGGCGGTATTCGCGGAAGCGGCCACCGATCGGTTTGTCACGCTCGTCGACTTCGAGCTTTTCGACGGGCCCGCCCAGGCGAAGTGGTTCTCGGTGGGTCCCGATGCCCGAAGCGGCACGGCCGCGTACTCGAAGAAACGGCCGCGGACCGGGGACGGGTGCCTGGCGGGGACGATAGAGAAGGGCGGGTTCCTGTCGGCGCGCCTGCCTGAAGCGGTTGATATTTCTTCCTACACGCTCATCGGGCTGGCGATTCGCGTTGAGCGAACCCGGGATGACCTGATATGCACCCTTCACAGTCGGGCGAACCGCCGCGGCCTGGCCCCGAAGCTGCTTCGCGCGGGCTGGAACGCGGTATACCTCGATGTCCACCGGGCCGAGCTGTGGGACGGTTTCGACGAGACGGCGCTGACGGGCTTTCGCATCGAGTTCGAATCGGCGGCCGGTCCCGTCGTGTTCAGCCTGGATGACCTGGTTCTTATCGACAACCGGCGCGATATTTCGCCGGTGCCGCCGGGCGTCGAACTCCACCGCTGCGGCCTGGGATACACCGTGCGCGTGGCCGAAGAGGCCGATGCCCATACGTTCGCCCGGGGCAGGGACGGGCTCTGGCGGATGGGCGAAGAGGCCGCGCTGTCGTTCGACGCACTCAGAAAACCGTCGCTCGGACGGCTCGGGCCGCTCGGGCCGCTGGCCGGCCCCGGCGCCGGCGAGATCGCGCTGCTGGAATCGAGCCCGGTGCGCCTGCGGATCCGCAATGCCTGGTATTTTCCCCCCCGGCACGGGGCGTGGTACATGCCCGCGGTGCGACACATCATACGGGAACATACCTGGTACGCCGGCGGCAGGCGGGTCACGCATATTCGACTCAATAACGCCGGCGGCGAGCCGATCAGGCGCGTTACCATAGACCTGGGGCGGCGGGAGGCGGCGTGGGCGAGCGGCGAAACGGGTCCGAGACGGCACGAGGAGAACTTTGTCGGCCCGGTGGCGTCGTGGAGTTACCTGGTTGCCCCGGCATTCGGCCGGCGGTGGATGGCCAATTACCGCTCTCCCGGCCGTCTCGAGCCGGTCATCGCCGACGGGGATGTCTTCGCTCCCGGTGACGGCGACCGGGACCGGTTCGATGAATCGCAGGGATGTTATTGCCTCCAGGCCCGCGACGGCCGCTGTCGGTTTCGTGTCATTCCCGGCGCGGCGGCACTCAAGCGGCCCGTTGTCAGGGTCATGGGGCCCTGGAACGGGGACGTGAGCATCAACGTCGAGGGCAGGGCGGTCAGAGAATACGCCCGCCTTGACGACGGGTCGGTGCTCTTTTGTCTCCCGCAGGACGTCGACCGGCCGGTATTCGTCGAGCTGTCGGGAAGTAACGGCCAGAGCCCCCTTCCCGATAAAAAGTGATGCCACCGGTTGGTGCCGCAGGCTATAATCGTTTCGTTGCGGAGAGGAGAGGGCATACACCATGGAACAGTGGTTTTGCGCGATTGAAGGCCGCAAATACGGTCCCATCACCGAGGACACGGTTCGCCTCTGGCTCGCCGAGGGCCGCCTGCAGCGGACCGACCTGGCCTGGCGGGAGGGCATGGCGGAATGGGCGGAGATCGGGATGCTGCCGCAATTCCGGGATGCCGGTGCCGGTCCGCCGGCCGCGGCCCTTCCCCGCGCCGGCGCCTGCCAGCCGCCTCCCAACGCACCGGGCGCGGTCGCCTCGATGGTCTGCGGGATCGTCGGTGTGGTATGCGGCGGTTTGTGCTGCGCGGGCCTGGTCCTCGGGATCGTCGCCCTCAACCAGCGAAAGAAGGCCCTGGAAGGCTTCTCGCGGCATCCCGGGAAATACGGGGGACACGGTTTCTGTACCGCGGGGCAGGTCCTGGGAATCATTGCGATTATTCTCGGGTCTCTGGCTGCCGTCTACTGGCTGTTCTGGCTGATAATGATGCTGACGTTTGCCGCTTCAGCCCCGCTCTTCTGACGCGGGGGTCACATGACAATTACCGTGCCGAAGACATCACGCCTCCCCCGCTGGCCGGCATGGGCCGTGGCCGTGGTCGCCGGCTGGCTGGCCGTGGTCGGCGCCGTGCATGTCATTGCCCGGGAAACGGGTACGGCGGTGACCCTGTGTCCGCTGAAGAGACTGACCGGCTTCCCCTGCCCGACCTGCGGCCTCACGCGCGGCGCGGACTGTCTCCTTCACGGTGACGTTCTCACCGGCTGGCTGATGAATCCCCTGATGGTTACCGTCCTGGGTATCTGCCTGGCGGTTCTGCTTTTCAGGGCGGCATCCGGGCGGACAATCGTGGTCTCGTGCAGCGCGGCCGAAAAGGTGATCGCCGGACTGCTGGCGATTGCGCTGGTGCTGGGCAACTGGTACTACCTGGTGTGGCGCGGCATCTGACGCGCGCCTCAACCGCGTCATCTCTGCCCGCCCCGCAACAGTTCCTTCAATTCCGGCGAGCCGAGCAGGGCCGCGAGTGCAATATAGACCGCGCCAGCGGCGATGATCGCCGCCGCCAGGACGGCGGCATCCCCCGCCCAGCCGGTCGCGGGGCCGGGCAGGAGGCGGTTCAGGGCCGCCGGCGCGCCGGCCAGTGTCGCCGCCGCCGCCGCCGTCGCCGCCGCGGCCGCCGCGCCTGTCCGCAGCAGGGAAACGGCGACCGTCCGCAGGCCCATCGGTCCCCACATCCGGCGGAGCAGGCAGACGAGTATCACCGCGTTCAGGCTCTGGGTGACGGCGGTCGCCAGGCCGATCGCGCCGCCCTTGAGCGGGGTGTGAATGCCGACGAGGACCAGGGCGATGTTCACGGGGGCCAGGGCCAGGGCCAGGATCATCGGTCCGCGGGGCTGCTGCACGGCGAAAAACGCGCGGTTCAGTATCTGGTTGAAAAAGTACGCCCAGAGCCCGATGCAGTACATCCGCAGGATCCAGGCCGTCCGCAGCGTGTCGCGTGCGGTGAAGTTGCCCCGCTCGAACAGCAGGGCGATCGCCCGATCGGCGGTCAGCGCGAGCACCGCGGCGGCGGGCAGGGACAGAAACAAACACAATCTCAGCGCGCGGGACGTGGTGTGCCGGAGCCCGTCGGTGTCGCCCCGGCTGGCGTAGCGCCCGAGCAGGGGAAAGACCACCGTCGCTACGGGTATCGCCAGCAGGCCCATCGGCAGCATGTACAGCCGGGCGGCGGGATAGAGGCACCTGACGATGCCCGGGTCCAGGGGGCGGGTGCCGATCTCCGTGAACTTCATCGCGAGGTAGCGGTCGAGGAAGGCGGTCAGTTGCAGCGCGCCGAGCGGGATCAGCATGGGCAGCATCAGCGCCGCTATCTTCCGGGTTTCGGGGAGGATGGGGCGCAGGCGGGGAAAGGCGATCAGCCCGGCGCCTCGCAGGAGCCATACCACTCCCGCCAGTTGCACGAGACCGGCGGCCAGCAGGCTGGCCCCGATCACGAAAAACCGGGATTCCTTTTCCGCCGAAACGGCGGGGCCGATCCACGCGGCGCCGATGATCAGGAACACGTTCAGGATGATCGGGGCGAATGCGGGGTAGGCGAAGTGTCCCCGGCAGTTCAGGGCCGCCGCGCCGAGGGCCAGCAGGCAGATCGTGAACATGAACGGCATGACCAGTCCCGCCATCTGGAAATAGAACGCCCTGAGATGGTCTCCGCCGCCGATGCCCCACGCGGCGAGCAACCCACCTTCCAGCAGGAGGACCAGCGCCGCCAGGATCAGCGCGAGCAGACCGCCGACATTCGCCAGGACCCGCCGCGCCGTTGCCGTGTCATCCCGCTCGGTAACGCCGGTAAATACGGGGACGAACGCGGCCGCGAGCGCGCCTTCCCCGAACAGGCGGCGGAAGAGGTTGGGTATGGAGTAGGCCGTCCAGAAGCGGTCGGCGAGCCGGCCGCCGCCGATGGGGACCATGACCATATCGCGGATGAGGCCCAGTATCCGGGAGACCAGCGTCAGGGCGGCCACGATCCGGGCGGAACCGAAAAACCGTTCCCGTTCGCCGCCGTCGCCGTCGTGTTGTGCCCGATCGTTCACGGGGAGCGCTCTTTCCAGGAGTCTTTTTCGGGCTGCCGGTGGTCTTCCAGCGCGGCCGTGGGACTGACCAGGCGCCCGGCGCGGTGCTTTTTCCGCAGGTACCCGCGCCGCAGGTACCGGTACGGCTTGGTCAGGCGGCGGTGAAACCGGTGCAGCGGGCCGCGGCGGCGCGAGAGGGCTTCTTCCTCCGGCGTCAACTGTTCCGGGACCAGCCGCCGCTTGTGCTTGCAGAGGTGGTAGATATCTTTTTTCTGCAGGTACCCGACAATCGTCCGCACCATGCTGCTGAAGGGAAACGGCCAGTCGGGACGCCGGGCGATCGCGATCTGGAAATCGATCAGCGCCGGCCGCCCGTCGGCGGTCACCAGGATATTCGACTTCTTGTTGGCATCGACATACGCGACGCCGCGGGCGTGCACCGCCTCGATGACGGTGCGGAGCTTGTCGAAAAAACCGGCCGGCGGCTTGTCGCAGTGATCGAGGGGACGCCCGTCGATATACTCGATCGCGCAGGTACGCGGCGACAGCCGCGCTATCCAGCGGGGAATACCCTCAACCCCCTTCAGCCGGGCGTATATCGCCTCTTCCCTGGCGGTCAGCCATTCCCCGACGGCCTGGAGGGGCAGGCCGGCGAAGGGGTGGTCCCGGCCGAACTTGACGACCGCCCGCGGGAATACGGCCGCTGCCGGGGCGGATTCGTAGAGGCAGGTCGCCGCCCAGAAATCATGCTTGAAGACGCGGGCCAGGGAATAGGGCCGTCCGGCGATCGCCAGTTCTTCCGGCGGCCCGGCGGACAGGGCGAACAGGTGGTAACGGTGTCGTCCGGCGCTCACTGACGGGGTCTCCGCTGTTCACATCGTTCCGACCGCGGCGGCGATATCCGCCGCGAAATCCGCGGCGGCCGCCGCGACGGCCTTTTTCCAGTCGCGTCCGCGGTACCGCTCGCTGTCGTAGGCGTAAGTGACCGAACGGCTGGCGTTTACCAGTCCCCCCGTCCCGTCGGCCCTGAAGCCGGCCAGGCAGTCCTGCGCGGTCGCGCCCTGGGCCCCGTACCCGGGAAGGAGGAAGTACTGGTTCGGCATGAGTTCCCTGAGCCGCCGGGCCTCCGCGGGGCAGGTTGCGCCGACCACCGCTCCCACGGCGCTGAAGCCGGACTGCCCCGCCAGTTCAGCGGCGCGCCCGTAGCGGTCGACCTGCCGGGCCATGTGTTCGTAAAACCGTTCGCCGTCGCCGCCGAAGTCCTGGATTTCGGCCCCCGAGGGATTGCTGGTGCGTACCAGCACGAACAGTCCCTTCCCGGCGTCCCTGCAGGCGTCGATGAACGGGGCGAGGCCGTCGGCGCCGAAATAGCCGTTGACCGTGAGGGCGTCGGCGGAGAACGGCCCGCGGAGGTGCGCCGCCGCGTAGGCCGCGGCGGTCGAGCCGATGTCCCCGCGCTTGGCGTCGCCGATGACGACGAGCCCCATCGCGCGGGCCGTCCGGATCAGCGATGCGTAGAGGGTCATCCCGGCGAACGGCTCGCCGCCCTCAAGACACTCGAACCGGGCCGCCTGGGGCTTGACGGCGGCCGCATGCGGGGCGACGA
Organism: uncultured Planctomycetaceae bacterium; assembly: GCA_964557575.1. GTDB lineage: Bacteria > Planctomycetota > Phycisphaerae > SM23-33 > SM23-33 > CAZLBC01. Next base: position 27,652 of record CAZLBC010000038.1, on the reverse strand, counting down.
TTTCCAGGATTTCCCGGCACCAGCGCCCGATCGATTCCAGTTGCGCGGCGGGATCGCCGTCGTCGCGGCGATACCCGTCGGGCAGTTTCGCCGGATCGGGGTCCAGCCCGACGCACACGGGGGCGCCCTTTTCGTCGATGGCGGCAGCCAGCCTGTCGGTAAAGTGATCGGTCTGCGGCATGTCAGTATTCTTTTTCCGGCAGGTCAATCGGATTCCTGCCCTCGTGGTCGTAAAATAACTTTGCCACCATGTCGACCACCGTGTCAACGACCTTTGCCGTGAACGGCCGGCGGTAATTATCGTCGAAGCTCCGGCCGTCATCCGGCTTGACGGTGCACGCCATGCGTTCGCCCCGCGCCTTGAATTGGGGCCAGAGTTGCTCTCCGGCGGCGACGTCGAGCAGCTTCACCGTGAACTCGCACACGCCGTTCCAGGGTTCCAGCGGCCTGTTTTTCAGGGTGAACCGGTCGATATGGATCGACAGAATGACGTCGGCCCCGACTTTTTCGCCCTTCTGGAGATCGGAAAGGAATTCGAAATTGGGATTTGAAAGATACTGGTTGACCAGGCGCCGCTGGTCCACCACGTGGCTGACAACCCCCTGTTTCCGCAATGCGCGGTTCAGCATCGCTATCAGCCTGGATCGCGCGCCGGGAAAGCCGGCCAGGCGCCCCGAATCCTCCACGATCACCAGCAGCCGGTTTTCCTTCGGGATGTGGTAGCGTGCTTCGATGGTTTCGGGAGGTGTCGCCACCGCGGCCACCCAGCCTATCAGCGCGCAGCCCTGCACAACCGCCAGGGCGGCAAGGATCGCACCTGCCAGGCTTCGTCGGGCGTTGCGGCTCACCGCTAAAAGTCCTCCGATTTGACCTTGTATTTTCGAAAGTGTTTTACCAGTTTTTGGGCGAACAACTGCTCAGTCCGGGCGAGGACGTTCGCCTCGAACCGGCTGTTATACAGGGGGCGGGGCGGGTAGATCAGGCTGAGCTCGTTGTCGGCGTGCCATACCCTGTCTTTTGCCGCCTGGTCCGCGTCCTCGTAATAGAGGGCGTACAGCTCGGCGTCGGCGAGTATTCTGCCCTGTATTGCCCGGTACATGCCGGTTGCCCTGCTGGTGTATTCCATCAGCGAAATCGTGAGCACGTAGTCGGCTTTGACCGCCTTTCCGAGTTTACGGATGCCTTCTTCTTTCCAGCTGGGATTGTTGTCCTGGTAGTAGATGGCCTTGGAGGGATGGACGATGCGAATATTGTCGATGTTACCGAACAACTCGGTGGAAACGGCCGCCCCCAGCGTGCTCCTGACGTCGGGGTAGTCGTAGAACACCTTCGGGGGGGCGTCGACCACGACCACGACCGGGTGGTCCGCGAGGCCGGCGTATTCGGCTTCTTTTTCCTCGAGCGTGTGGGGCGCGAGCTGGTACCCGAGATACCGGAAAAAACCGCAGCCGTGCAGTGCCGGAAGCAGCAGTAAAACGCCGGCGAGCACAGTGTTCCTCGAAGTTCTCATTGGCATTACCTCACTACCATTCATCGGCACACGAAGCGGCTTCAGTCCAGAATACACCGCACTATGTTTATACCCCAGCCCGACACGAGCAGGGCGGCGGCGATGACGGCCCACCACCAGGAAATCCCGATGCGCGAAAACAGGTCGATGCCGGCAACCAGTTCCATGGTCCCGCATACCCCGGCGAGGAGGACTCCCAGCGTAAAAATGATACCGAAGGGGTGGGACCGCCACGCGAGGGCCAGGTTGCCGCGGACCGTGGCACAGACCGACGTCGTCAGGCCACAGGTTGGACAGGGGTAACCGGTGCGCGCCTTGAATCCGCACGAAGGCAGTCCGAGCCCCACGTGCGTACCGTAACCGGCTTTTCGTGGAGCCAGGTATACGCCGGTCGCCAGAATCAGGAAACAGGGCACGGCGATGAAAAGCCCCCGCCATCTCGTTGCCGCCCCGGTCCCCGCGCCGTTCCGGTCGGTGCCGAAACGGTCATCTGTCGTTTCCATTGTACGGTTCATTCTCACCACGGAGGTTACGGAACACCGGTGCCCGTCCGCACGCGATTCGCATCATCGCACACTGAAATCCATTGTAACACGATCTGCGGATTGAGAAACAATTGAAAACCTCCTGCAGGGTTCTATAATCGATTTTTCCGGTATGTTCGAGCCGATCAGAGGAGAAGCAGATGGACGGGCCCGGTGCATCGGTTACGCTGCACGAAATCACCGACGAAGGTGTCACGCTCGCGTTCAGCGCATCGCTTCTCGAGAACGACACTGTCAGGGCTGCCATGCCCCGGTCGTGTCTGCGGTGCGGCGCCACGACGTTCCTGGCGACCCATGTCGTCGGTTTTTGCGAGGAATTCCGTGATGCCACGAACGTCGAGAAGAGCGGCGGCATAATTTTACCCGCCCTGCGGGATCCGGAGATCAAAAACAGTGCCCCGGCGGAAATCCTCTCGAAGTTCAATCCCGTCGCGGGCGTCCCCGAACCGTTGAACCGCGTGATACCGTTCTGGGTGTGTGACCTGTGCGAGCCGGGGGGACTCGTGTTTACGCAGGTCATTGACGGCACCGACGGCGCCGACGGGCTCTGCCTGATTCGGTTCGCCCATCTCTCGCGGGCGATGGCGTTTGTCTCCGGCCTGGGCGGCGGGAAGACCGCCGTCGTAACGGGCATCCGCAACGCCCTGCAGGAGAACCCGGAAACCCCCTGGACGCGGCTGCACAAGGAAACCAGGGCCCGGATCCAGGAATGGTTCGTTCCGCTCAACAAGGAGGTTTTTGTCCTCTTCGTACCCGACAGGAACTATCCCCGCGCCGACAACGGCAGGGCGGGCATCGTCATCACCAGCCGGCGGCTGCTCTACCGGGACCACGATAGCCTGTACGAACTCAGCAAGGGCGAGGATTTCAGGCTGTCGTTCGAGACGCGCGACGGCACGACCCGCCTTGCCCTGCAGGGACCGCGGTGGCGCGCCGATGCGATCGGCACCGACCGGCCCTGCCTGATGCGGCTGCGCCGGTGCCTGGCTGAACAGAAATTCGAGTCGATCTGGGAGTAACAGGCTGTTGAAAAACCACTACCTGCCCGTCAGCGGATCTTTTCCGCTCCGGCCGCGTCACGAAAACAGCAGAATAGTGCTGATATGCAGATGTTTCCGTTCCTTGCCGGAACAAAAAATCTCTCGTTCTCGGCGACGGTCTGCTTTTTCAACAGCCTGATAAGCGGGAAGGATTACGGCGGCGCATCGTCCGCCGGCGTGGGGGGAGTGACCGGCGATGATTCCCCGCAGAAAAAATCCTCGATGGTTTGCATGTAGAGCCCCCCGTTATACGCGAACGATGCGTTGTGACCGCCGGTGACCTTCAGGAGGCGTTTTTTCGCCGTTGCGGCGTTATACAGCGCCCTGCCGTGGGAGAAGGGGACGATCTCGTCGTCGGTGCTGTGAATGACCAGGACGGGCATGTCGATGTGCGGCATCCGCCGGACAGTGTCGTATGAAATGATCGCCAGCAGGCGGCCCGGTATGATCCGGTAGATGTCCGTCGCCAGGTCGCCGATCGAGGTGAAGGTCGAATCGAGAACGAGCCCCCGGGCCGCGACCTTTTCGGCGAGGTGCGCCGCGACCCCGCCGCCGAGGCTCTTGCCGTACATGATAATATCCCCGGCCGGAATATCCCGCGTTTCGGTCAGGTAGCGCCAGCAGGCCTCGATGTCGGCGTAGGTCCCCGTTTCGCCGCACGAGCCGGTGCTGTTGCCGTACCCGCGGTAATCGTAGAAAAGACACGAGAAATCGTGCCGGTGGAAGAACGGGGCGTACATCGTTCGGTCCGCCATGTTCCCCGCGTTGCCGTGGGAAAACAGGATCACGGCCCGCGGGTTCTCGGCCGGGATCCACCACGCGTCGAGCCGCTCGCCGTCGGCCGTCGGTATGGTAACCGGCTCGTAGTCGAGGCCCTCGCGGGCGGGGGTACGGTCGACGGCCGAACGCGGGTGAAAGATCAACTGTTTCTGAAAGATAAACAGCACGGCCACGAGGCCGAGATAGACGAGCACGGCGATACGCACGATGCGAAAAATGACGGACCGCGCAGTAAGCGGTTTTTTGTCGCCGGCGGGTTGTTTTTTAAACGGCCACACGCCTCAATTATATATCGGCTCTTTCCGGCGTACAGTTCGGGGAAACGGATTTGCGCTTGCAAAACAAGGGGTTATGGGGCACAATTTCATAATGTTAATCCTGGGCCGCCGTAACGCGGTCTTTACTGCCAGGTTCGGGCCGTACTGTCCGCAGGAAAAACACATGCCGGAAAATAAAAACGCTGAAGATGTCGAGATCGGCATTGAACTCCCCTTCGAAAAACCCATTGCCAGGATTTATCGCCAGATAGCCGAACTCGAGTCGCAGCAGGCCGGAACGGGGAGAGATTATTCACGGGAAATCAGGGCATTGCGGGCCCAGTATATATCCCTTATCCGCAAGACGTATGCTTCCCTGAGCGAGTGGGAAACCGTCCAGGTCGCCCGGCATCCCCAGCGTCCCCTCGCGCAGGATTACATCGGGACCATGGTAAAGAATTTCGTCGAACTTCACGGCGACCGGCATTTCAGCGACGACAAGGCCATCGTCGGCGGGTTCGGGCAGATAGGGATGGAAAAAATAGTTCTGATCTCCCAGGAAAAGGGCCGGGGAACCAGCGAAAAGGTATTCCGCCGGTTCGGCATGTCCCAGGCCGACGGGTACCGCAAGGCCCTGCGGTTGATGCGGCTGGCCGAAAAGTTTCAGTTGCCGGTCGTGACGCTGATCGATACGGCGGGGGCGTACCCGGGCATCGAGTCGGAAGAGCGTTCCGTCGCCGAGGCCATCGCGGTCAATCTCCGGGAGATGTCCCGGCTGAAGACGCCCGTCGTGTGCGTCGTCATCGGGGAAGGGGGCTCCGGCGGCGCCCTGGGGATCGGCGTGGGCGACCGCATCGCGATACTCCAGTACGCGTATTACTCGGTGATATCGCCGGAGGGGTGCGCGAGCATTCTCTGGCGGTCGGCCGAGAAGGCGGACGAGGCGGCCAAGGCGCTGAAGCTGACGGCCGGCAACCTGAAGGAACTCGGGGTGGTCAACGAGATCATACCCGAACCCCTCGGCGGGGCTCACCGGAATCCGTCGGAGGCGATTCGCGCCGTCGAGCAGTACCTGGTCCGGACGATCCGCGCGTTGAAACACAAGGATATCGACGAGCTGCTCGATGAACGGTACCGGTCGTGGCGGGCGCGGGGCAGATTCCTGAAGGGCGAGGGGGCGTAAGCCCTATCGCCAGGTTTCCACGTGATCCCTGATCTTTTCGCGGGAAAACCAGGCGAGGACGAAGACGGGGAATGCCATGAATACCAGGGCCGAGATGACCAGCCCCGCAACCTGCGCGGTGTTCATGAATCCCGTCATCATGTCCCGCATGCCGGGATAATCGTTGTTCAGGATTTCATGCTGGTCCTGCAACATCAGGTACTGCACGAAGGCGTAGGCCGCCTCCCAGGGAATCTTGACCACCGCCCATACCCTGGTCGCGGTCGCCCCCGCCCGGCGGCGCCTGATCAGCAGTATCCCCGCCGTCAGCAGCGCGATCGCCAGGCACAGGTTTATCGCCGCGCCCGCTATCGACCAGGGCATCCACCGCTCGATAACCTCGAAAGTCGCGCGCTGTCCCGGGGGGGCGAAATTCCTCATGAGACCGGTAAACCAGGGTGTTGCCAGACCGACGAGTCCCCCCAGTATGCCGAGGCCGCCCAGGACTGTCGCGATGATCCCGACGACCAGCGGCCAGGCGGGGGGCTTTGCGCCGGGATACACGCGGCTTGAGAGCGGCGGCGGGCCGGGAGGCGTATTAAAGGGATCAGGCGATCCTGTTTTCTGCTCGAACATGTTTATATTCCCGCCGTGTGCCGGGTCCGCGCGGCATCCCGCGACAGCGACCGGCTACTGCTGTTGCTGCAGCCTGCCGTCCCGGAGGGTGACCGTCCGGTCGACCGGTTCTATCAGTTCGCGGTCATGGGTGACCATAATGATCGTCTGCCCGTGCTCGCGATTGCATTTTTTGAGCATTTCCAAAATCTTCGCGCCCGTGCGGGAATCGAGGTTTCCCGTCGGTTCGTCCGCCAGCAGGAGCTTGGGACCGTTCAGCAGGGCCCGGGCGATGGCCACCCGCTGGCGTTCCCCGCCGGACAGTTCCCCGGGGCGGTGTTTCAGCCGGTCGGCGAGACCCACTTCCGCCAGCACGCGCTCCGCGTTTTCCCGGGCGTGCTTTTTCCGCCCGGGCCAGCGGACGGCCGGGGTGCCCACCATCGCCGGCAGGCAGGTGTTTTCGAGCACGCTGAGTTCCGGCAGCAACTGGTAGAACTGGAAAATAAAGCCGATCTCGGCGTTTCGCAAACGGTTTCTGCGGCGGGACGACATGGCGGTGGTATCTTCGGCCTCTATGCGCACGCGCCCCGCATCGGGCGTATCGAGCAGTCCCAGGATATGCAGGAGCGTGCTCTTGCCGGAACCGGAATGGCCGTAGACGGCCACGAATTCTCCCTGCCGGACCGTGATGTCCACCTCCCTGAGGACCTCCAGTTCGATCTTCCCCATGCGGTAGGACTTGGTGATTCCCGCGGCCGCCACCATCGGCGGGGCCTCGTTCGTGGCGTCGCTACTCATATCTCAGCGCCTCCACCGGCTGCATGCGGGCGGCCCGGAGCGCCGGGATCAGGGCCCCCAGGAGACCGGCGGCGACCGCCCCGATCACGATGACCAGCGCCGCCGTCCAGTCGACCTGGTTGGGAATCGTGGAGAACATGTGCGTGTCCCGGGAAAAGACGCGCAGGCCGAATTCCTCGCCGACCCAGTCGTGTATCGTGTTGATGTCCCTGACGACCAGCCAGCCGCCGAGTATGCCCAGCGCCGAACCGATGATGCTGATGACGATGCCGTACAGGAAGAACAGCGACGCGACGCCCGCCGACGAGGCCCCGACCGCCTTGATAATGCCGATCTCGCGGGTTTTCTGAACGACGATGGTGTAGAGGATGACGAAAATCAGCGCGATCGCCACCACGGAGATGATGCCGATCATGATGATCACCATCACCCGCTGGCTCTCGATGGGCGCGACGACCTTCGATTGCCGCTGCCGCCAGGTCTGGATGGACATGTCGGTCAGGGCCGCCCCCGGGTGACGGCGGTGAAAAACCTCCCAGTAGCCGCGTATCTTCGCCGCGATCGCGCGGAGGTCCATCTCCCCGGCGGCCGCGTCCGCCGCCTTGATGTGGATCTGGCTGCACCGCGCGGGCTCGACGAGCTTCCCCTCGGTATCGTAGGCGGCGTCCATGTGGTTCATCTTCTGGGCCGTTTCCAGGGGAATGTACACCATCTTGTCGTCTATCGAGGAGACGCCCGAGCAGTTGTCGTCTATCACCGTGAACGAGTGGATCGACGGCTCGATCTGCTTGACGCTGAGTTCCCGCCCCAGGGGCGCGACATACAGGATAATCTCGTTGCCGGGCGTCAGGAGGCGGACGACCTCCCCCGTGTCGGTCCTGAAGCTCAGGCCCGGGATGCCGAGACCGGGAATGACGCGGTAGGCCGGCGGCTGGACGGTGAGCCGGAGTTCCAGCGCCTCGAGCTGCTCGCGGTACTCGTCGATCGCGATCTCGCTCTCGCCCGCCTTCTCCATCGCGGCGATCTTTTTGCGGAGGTCGGCCAGCCGGGCGTTGATCTCCGGCGATGAACGCAGATTCCGCAGCCCGATTTCCTGGAACTGCCAGGCGCTTTTGAGCCGGTGCCACAGGTTTCGTTTATCCGGCGTCATATTCGACGGATCGAAGGTGCGCATGATGGTCTTTACCTGAGGGACCGTCAGCCCGTGCTGCTGCGGATCGGGGTAGATGAGTATCTCGATGCTCTCGCCGCATGTCCGACGCAGGTCCGGGGCCAGTGCGGCGAACTGCGCGGGAAATGCCTCCGCGGCAATCGCCGCCATTTCCCGGCGGTGTTCGGCGACGGCGGTTTCGATCCTGTCCGGCCTCGGATCGAACGAGGCCGCGCCGTCGTTCTCCTGGACAAAGAGCCCTTCCTCGAAGTCGGTCGCCGCCGCGCGGCCGGGAAGGCGTATCCCGGCGACCTGGACGGGCTGCCGGTAGTCATTGAACTGGTCTCCGAGCCGCAGCATGCCGACCGTCAGCAGGAACGGGGTCGCCGCCTCGACGGACGGGTCCTCTTCGACCTCGTCGATGAATTCGTCGTACCAGGCGATGCCCCGGGTGCCGACGGGTTCCATGATGATGTCCCCGAACAGCCCCTTGGCGGCCTCCTCGATCCGGTCGAGGAAACTCGTCATCACGCTGACCGCGATCAGCATCATCCAGACGCAGAGCCCGACCCCGAGGATGGCCATCCACGCGATCAGCTTGCTTTTGAGGTACCTGAGGCAGAGGAATAGCTTGTACATGTCATTCCGGCGGCCGGTCGGCGGCCGCTCCTTCGCCGGATGCCGGTTTCAACAGGGGAAACAGGATCACGTCCCTGATACTGCGGGTGTCGGTCAGGAGCATCGTCATGCGGTCGATCCCGATGCCCATGCCTCCCGCCGGCGGCATGCCGTGCCGGAGCGCGGCGATAAAATCCTCGTCCATCACCCGCATGGTTTCCTCGTTTTCGCCGTCGAGCTGGGCCGAGAGGTTCTCTTCCTGGGCGAGGGGATCGTTCAGCTCGGTGTACGCGTTGGCCACTTCCATGCCCGCAATGAACAGTTCGAACCGGAGGGCCTCGGACGGGTCGTCGGGATTCCGGCGGGTCAGCGGGCACAGGTCCGCCGGGTAGTTGATGACGAACACCGGCCGGATCAGTTGTTTCTCGACGGTTTCCTCGAAAACCGCGTTGGTGACGACCGCGTCGGCCATGGTCGCTTCATCGATGCCCCGTTCCCGGGCCGCGCGGCGCAACCCGTCGATGTCGTCGATGGAGACGCCGGCGTGCTCGGCGAGGAGGTCGGCGTACCGGGCCCTGTGCCACGGGCGGGAGTAGTCGATCAGTTCCTCGCCGTACGGCAGGAGGACTTTTCCCTCGTCGGCCGCGGCGACCGCCGCCGCGAGCGGCGATGCCGCGAATGCGGCCTTCATGCCCTCGTACCGCTCGGTCTCCGCGGCATAGTCCGCTTCGCGCTGCTCCGGGGATGTTCCCGATCGCTTGTTTTTGCGGGCCCGCTCGGCGTTGGTCATGACGGCTTCTATCTCGGCTTCTTTCCGCGCGTACCGCGCGCGCAGCGCCGGCAGACACACCGCCACGACGGTCCGGTGAAACAGCTCTTCGGCTGTTTCCATCATGACCTCGTAGTCGGCGTATGCCGCATACAATTCCAGCATCGTGAATTCCGGGTTGTGCCGCGTGCTGAGACCCTCGTTTCGAAAATTGCGGTTTATCTCGAATACCCGTTCCATGCCCCCCACGAGCAGGCGCTTGAGGTACAGTTCGGGGCTGATGCGAAGAAACTGCCGGGTGTCCAGGGCGTTGTGGTGCGTCGTAAACGGCCGGGCGGCGGCGCCGCCGTATATCGGCTGGAGCATGGGGGTCTCGACTTCCAGGTACCCCCGCTCGACGAGGATCGTTCTGATCGAATCGATGACGGCTATCCGCGTCTTGAAGGTATCCATCGAATCGGGGTTCGCCATCAGGTCGAGATAGCGCCGGCGGTAGCGCAGTTCGGTGTCCTGGAGACCGTGGTGTTTCTCCGGCATCGGGAGCAGCGATTTGCAGAGCAGCGAGAGCCGTTCGGCCCAGATCGTGATTTCGCCGGTTCGCGTTTTCATGAGCGTGCCGGCGACGCCGACGATGTCCCCGAGGTCGAGCAGTTTCGCCAGCGCCCACTGATCGTCGGGAAGCAGGTCCTTGCGGAACGCGACCTGTATACTGTCGCTGCTGTCTTTGACGTGGGCGAACATCATCTTTCCCATGTCCCGCAGCAGCACCAGGCGTCCGGCCGCCGTCGCCTCCTGGCCCGGTTGTTCACCCTCCGCGAGTTCCGTGTACCGGTTCTTTATGCTGCGGGCCGATTCGGTTCCGTCGAAGCGACGGCCCCATGGATTGACGCCGATCGCCGCCAGCTTTTCGAGTTTCGCCTTCCTGTCGGCCTGAACCTTTTCCAACATCGTGACTTATCCTGCATTCAGTTTCATCGAATAATACCGGGCACCGAGCCGCCGGTAGAAGGAACCATCTTCGTTCAGCGGGGCGGGGATGTCAAGACCGCTGTTATCGGTCAGCCGGGATCTGTCGCGTCATTGCCGTCCATCAGAGTTATTTTTTCGTGCAACTGTCGACATGAGCGTACTATACAACCAGCAGGTTTCCACGGCGCATAACCTCCGGGCGGCCTTTTCCGGGTCCTCGCCGCCGGGTAAAATCGCTGAGAAAATATATCCTTCCTTGACCTGAAAGGGGGACGAGGATATTCTATAATGATTCAGGTCCGCAGCGTAGCGGACCCGATAAAACAAAAAATAATAATTTCAGATAAAGGCAACCGGGTGTCGTTTGGTCGGCATCCTGATAGTGTCGCAGTTACGTTGACTCCGGTCGGTAACGCCGAGTTTTTGTTTCATTGTCAGGCATAACTGCTTGTCAATAAAGGATTTTCCGCTGGATTCGGACATTCAAGACGTGAGTTGCTGTCCGGCACGTACAGGCGGTTTCGGTGGCGTGTTCCGGATATGAACGGCTGCATTCCAGTCGTTTACGGCTCATGCCCGGTCGCCCGAGGAGCACACTAGATCTTTCACGGTTCTGCATAAGGAACCGGAAACGGTATACAGAGGCCATAGTCGATATGAATCTTGTTAATAGAGAAACCCCTATTTCTGATTATTGAGGTTTTCTCTCCGTTTCCGCGCCCTTTCAGGCAGTTCATTTCAGTGAGATATCTCTAAGCTCCGCGGGAATAACGACCATTGTCCGCGATGAATCCGTGTGCGGAATCACCTGATATATATGTCGTTGCGCTGCCGTTCGGCGACGTATTTCGTGTTTGAAAGGAACAGTGCGATGAATGCGGATTCACTGATAATAGGCATGAATTTCGGAACGGAAGATTTGATTGTCGCCGGTGTCGGGGTCGCCGCGGGCATGGTCTTGATGGCATTGTTTCGCTACCTGTACGCGATGGGACGGGGCAACCGGCTGCAATCGGAACTCGCGGCCATGAAGAGCGAGGCCGAAAAAGAAGCCGTCTCCATACGCGCGGAGGCCGAGAAACAGGCACAGAAGGAAATACTGGAGCGGAGAGAGGCTTTTGAGAAGGAGGCGGAGGATACCCGCAAGTATCTCCGGGGGGAGGAGAAGAGGCTCTCGAAACGCGAGGATATGATCGACAAGAAACTCGATACCCTCAACGCCAAGGAGAGAAATCTGGAAAGCGGACAGAAGGCGCTGGTGGAAAAGGAAAAAGGCCTTGCCGCCAAGGACCGGCAGTTGACGGACCTGATCGCCCGGCAGAAATCCCAGATGATGAAAATCGCCAACATGTCGCCCGACGACGCGCGGGATCAGGTCCTCTCCAACGTGCGGAAGGAGATGGAGAGCGAAACAGCCGCCATCGTGGACGCGATGATCGCCGAGGCCAAGGAAACGGCAGAGGAGAAATCCAGGGAGATCGTTCTCCAGGCGATACAGCGCTACGCTTCCGACCACACGTCGCAGTACACGACGACCTCGGTTGACGTTCCCTCCGACGACATGAAGGGGAGGATCATCGGCCGCGAAGGGCGCAATATTCGTGCCTTCGAAAAGGCGACCGGCGTTGACGTGATTGTCGATGACACCCCCGGCGTGATCGTGTGCAGCGCGTTCGATCCGGTTCGCCGTGAAATCGCGGGCCGCAGCATGGAGCGACTCATACAGGACGGCCGGATCCACCCGACCCGGATCGAAGAAATCGTCGGCCGGGTCGGCAAGGAAATCAACAAGGAGATCCTTACCGCCGGCAAGGAAGCCGCCATGGAAGCGAATGTCAGGAAGCTCCACCAGAAGCTGATAGAACTGCTCGGGCGGCTGAAATTCCGTACCAGCTACGGTCAGAGCATCCTCAGCCATTCCATGGAGGTCGCGTACCTGTCGCAGATCATTGCCGAGCAGCTCGGTTTCAACGGGCGAATCGCCCGGCGCGCCGGACTTCTTCATGATATCGGCAAGGCCGTCGACCATGAGGTCGAAGGCGGCCATCCGGAAATCGGTGCCGATCTCCTGAAGCGATACGGCGAACGGGAGGAGATCATCAACGCCGCCGCCGGTCATCACAATGACGTGGAGGCCACGACCCCCTACACCCCGATCGTTCTCGCCGCCGACGCCGTCAGCGCGTCGCGCCCGGGCGCCAGGAGAGAGAGTCTCGAACGATATATCCAGCGGCTTGACAAGCTCGAGAAGGTGGCCTCCGCTTTTGAAGGCGTCGATACGGCCTACGCGATACAGGCCGGCAGGGAAGTCCGCGTGATCGTCGATCCCAAGAACGTCGACGACCATATGGCCAACAAGATGGCTCATGATATCGCGGTGCAGATCGAGGAAGAGATGGAATATCCCGGCGAGATTACGGTGACGCTGGTCCGGGAACTGCGGTGCGTTGAGCACGCGAAGTAGATTTTTCGGCCACCGGTGCGGTTCGCCGGTCGCCGCGTTCTTTTCTGCGCCGGTCCGATACGCTGAACGGTTACATGATCGTGACAAGGGATGGACAAAGAAAAACTATCCGAGATCGTATCACGGGCAAAGGCGGGCAGCCCCGCCGCCTACGAAGAGTTACTGAAAGCGTACCAGTCGAGGCTGTTCGGGTATTTTTTCCGGGCGACGGGAAGTCACCACGACGCCGAGGACCTTCTCGGTGAACTCATACTGCGCCTGGTGCGCAACCTGCATAGCTACGATGAAAAGGGTCGCTTCGAGGCGTGGTTGTTTCGGATGGCGGCGAATCTTATCAGGGACCGCATACGAAAACGAAAGGCCAGGCCCTCAACCTACAGTCTCTCCGCCGGGGAAGATGACGGCAGGGCCATCGGCGACGAACTGCCGGCCGCGCAGCCGGACGTCGATTCGACCGTGTTGTCCGAGGAACTCTCGGTCGAACTGCACGAGGCCCTCGAAAAGCTCGACGAGGTCACCCGGGAAATGATTCTCCTGCGGCACTTCGGAGAAATGAGTTTCAAGGAAATATCAAGCACGTTCCGCTGTCCGCTGGGCACGTCGCTGGCGAAAATTCACCGGGGGATTAAATCCCTCCGACGGATCATGAAGGACTCGGAAGGAGTGTAGAAGCGCGATGACTGCAAACGAGGAACACCGGGAACAGAAGCTCGAGAAGGCGGCCCGTTACATCGACGGAGAACCGGTAGAGCTCGACGGCGAAGAACAGCAGATTGTCGAGGAGTATCGAGACGACGAAGAAGCGATCCGTCCGCGGCTGGAGGTGAAGATGTCGCCGTGGGTTGCCCGGAAGGCCCGGAAAAAGATTCACGCACTCGTCAGGAACCTTCCCAAGCGGCTGCTCAGGGCGCTTATTATCGGCCTGATCGTGGCCCTCGCCTTTGTCATAGTATTGCTGGCGTATCGTTATTACAAGCACGGGTCGTTCGTCCGCGGTCGTCGGCGCGGCAGCGACACTCCGTGGGGGCTCATCCGCGCGGAAACGGCCCCTCCCCGCGTGTTCGCGAAACCAACCGCCGCCGTGTTCCCCGGGTGAACGATTGCCGATGGCGAGCGAACCGACATCACGGCCCGGACCCTTCAGTGCGGCGTTGATCGATAGCAAGCGCGCCGCGGGGGAAGATTTGACCTGGCGGGTCGGGGAGTGGGAACTGGCGCTGCCCGACATCTTCGGGTTTTGCCGCGGTGTCAGCCGGGCGCTGCACAAGGCCGCCGCGGCGGTGGCAGCCGCCGGTGACGGCCGCGTGCTGCTTTTGGGTCCGATCATCCACAACCCGTGGGTCAACGACTATTTCCGCGCGCAGGGCGTGGAAATACTGTCCCGCCGTCCGGATCGTAATCCGGCGGATATGCCGGGTCGAAAGGACACGGTCATCATCCCGGCATTCGGTGGTTCTCCGCGGGTGATCGAAAAACTGAAACGTATCGGGTGTCGGCTTGTCGATTGCTCCTGCGGGGATGTCATGCGGGTATGGCAATGGTCCCGCCGGGCGGTCGCCGACGGCTTCGGCATCATCGTGTACGGAAGGTCCGGTCACGACGAGACGGTGGTCACCACCGAGAGAATCATGGATGCCGGGGGATACTACGTCGTGGTGGAAGATCTCGATGAAACCCGAGCGATGGCGGGCCTCGTGACGTCCGGCAGCGAAGACTTTGCGAGACACTTCAATCCGCCGGTGACCAATGCGGCCGGGCTGGCCCCTTTCCTGCGCGCGGCCCAGGTGAGTCAGACCACGATGTTGTACGGACGGACCGTGGCGGTGCGAGACATCCTGCGCGGCGCATACGAAAAGCGGTTCGGCCCCGAAGCGGCGGAACGGCTGCTCTTTCAGCCCACCGTCTGCCGGGCGACCCAGGATCGCCAGGATGCCGCCGTGCGCCTGTGTGAATCAGGATGCGACCTCGTGGTGGTGATCGGTGGTTTCGATTCCTCCAATACCCGCCACCTCCACGAACTGGCCGCCGGGTACGGCCCGGCGTTCCACGTCGAGAGCGCGGCGGCGATCGAATCCGCTGCGCGGATCACGGCGCGATCCGCGACGACCGGGACCGTCGAGCCGATCGACAACTGGCTGTCGGCGACCGGGCGGGGCCGCATCGGATTGCTGTCCGGGGCCTCGACCCCCGACATTGTCACGGGCCGGGTGCTGGAGCGTCTGATCGCGATTCTGGGGGATTGAGTGTTGCCGCCTGGCGGGGGGAACGTTTACGGACTCCCGACAGGAAATCAACAACAACAGCATGCCTGGGCCACCTTGCTTCCCGTATCCCGTTAGTCTCCATGCACCCGGTAGCGAAGCGGCCGGCCTACCGGCCGGCTACTGCTCGACTCGTGCGTCTCACTGACGCGGGCAGCAATGGTATAGCCGGTTATGAATCTTATCGGTTACTCGAGTCTACGTCCCGCTTCCCTCGCCGTGAAACACACGAGTAGAGCAGTGCGCAATTGCTTCGCGTAATCTAAACGGGATATGAGGTCCATGCGATAGTGAAACACAGTAAACATCAATAGTGATCACAACAGTCATGGACGACGTCTTCTGGAGAATTCACTCGCCGCGACATTTGCGAAGCAAATTGATACCGCTCGCGGAGCCGGTCATTTGCGTGAAAACAATATTTGATCGTGAGTACTGGACGAATTATGAGAATCATCCCTATGCGTTATTTCAATTCATCGTCAGCAGATGACCCGGAGCGAGCGGTCGCCGGCCGGCCGGCCGGCCGCCTGCGGATCGACGCGCTGTGACGGGCCACCATGTTCGTTGTGCAGGGCGCGTGTATGGACGTCCGTTGTTTGTATGTTGTATTGCGTTTTTGTGTTCGTTCGGCGACAACAATCATGCGGGTTTCACACAGCCGCATACTTCATCCGCGCGAGCCTGAATATGCACCGTCCCTCGCGGCGGTACTTCTTTTCGAAGTTGGTCCCCACGAGGTATTCATCGCCGGTCGGGTCCGCCGGAAACGGGACGCGGGCGAGCCCGGGAACGTCGGTGAGTGTCCGGCGTATGTGACGAAAGTACTCCGCGTGATCAGTTGCCACGAGCAGCAGGCCGCCGTTTTTCAGGACGCGCCGCGCGTCTGCAACGAATGACTGGTTGATCAGCCGCCGCTTGTGATGTTTCTTCTTGGGCCAGGGATCGGGAAAGTAGATGTGCAGCCGTGAGACGCTTCCGGCCGGGACGTGGGTAGTGATAAACGGGGCCGCGTCGAGGCAGACGACCTTTACGCCTTCAAGGCCGGCCCTGGCAATCCGGTCGGCCGAATACGCGGCGTAGGATTTCGCGTATTCGATGCCGAGGAGGTTCACATCGGGTCGCGCGGCTCCGCGCGAGAGGAGAAACGCCCCCTTGCCGGAGCCTATCTCTATCTCCAGCGGATTGCCTTCCCGTCCGGGGAACAGCAGGTCGACGGCCGGGCGGGTTCCCGCGTCCGGCACGTCGAGCAGCACCCCGTCGGGCCGCCATGTATTCGGCGACCGTTTGGGAAACATTTTTGTGGATCGGGTCCTCATAAGCGCGTGAAACGGGAGAGTGTATTCGTCGTCGGCCCGGTTACCTGGCGGGGGATTTCGGCGATTGTTCCCCGGCCTTCGGCGGCGTTGTTTTTTTCTCGGCTTTCGCCCGTTGCTTTGCCATCGATGCGCGTTCGCGCGCCGCGTCCGCCCGGTATGATATATACGTCGCCGCCGCCGCGATGCCCCCGGCGAACAGTATCCCGCCCGGTCCCGGACCGATGCAATCGATGGTGACACCGGTGTTATCGCTGCTGACGGCCGTTATGCCGGGGCGAAGGTACCTGAGCGTTTCCTGCAGGGAATTGCCGAGAGGCAGAAACCACTGCGCGTCCGGCGTTTTCGAGCCGACGGTATTGGCCATAAAAGAGCTTGCCACCAGCTGCAGGGGATACAGCGCCCTGACCAGGCGGGGCGTATCGAGATAGACGAGGATCGAGCTGTTTTTGGAAACCTGAGACCGCAGTGTCGCGAAGTACTTTTGAGAAGAGAGGGCAGGGGTCTCGGCCTCGATCGCCCCGGCCAGCACCTGGGGCCACAGGGCCAGGAGAAGCCGGTTGTTGTGTATCGCCCAGGCCGGCAGTATCGGGACGTCGCTTTCGCCGGTTACCAGGTAATATATCTCCGTTTTGCCCGATTTCATCTTTCGGATCGCGGCGGGCGCCCGGGTGAGTTTCTCAAGACCGGCTATAACTGCCGCGGCCTTTTTGGCATCGGCCAGTTCAAGCGACACTATCGTCCCGGACGGAAAACCGCCGTGGCTGCCCGCGCACGAGATGACGAGGGTATCGCCAAGGGCCGGAAGGATGTCTTTGTCCAGCGACAGTTTCAGTTCTTTGCCGATTGTTGCTTCGGCGGCCGCGAGGTCGGCAGCGGCGTCGGGACTGATACGTTTCAAACCCCGATGTATTTCTTCACGTATTTTCTGAAGGGATATATTGCACGCGATGAAAAGCGACGCGTCGGCGGGAACGGCGGCGATATCGGGCCCGGAGAGGGGAGAACCGGCAAGCGGCAACAGCAGTCCCCGGTGCGGCGGCGGGGCGGCGATTGCGTACCGGGTATGCATGAGCTTGTTTTCTATTCGTGTCGCGGCGGCCAGAAAGGCGACCTTCTCCAGGCCGAGACCTTCGAGCACCGTGCGCGTCATTGAGGATCTCTCCGCCGGCATCTTCGCCGTCTTTCCCCCGCGTTCGATTTCTTCCAGCCGGCGGGCGACCCCGGAGAAATCGACGTACATCGTGGACTGGGTGTTCTTGCCGGCGACGGTTTTAATACGTTCCCGGTACCGTTTGTCGTCCGCGACCGACTTCTTGGGTTTTCCTCCCAGGAACCTGGCGGTGAATCCTTTTTCACCGAGCACCATGAAGAAAACCGAACCGGCGAAACCCATGCTCGCCTCGATTTGCTCGTCTTCCAGCGGCAGCAGGCGATAACTGCCCCTGCCCGATTTTGTCGCGGGAGCGATACCGTCGTTTTGCCGGGACAGGATTTCGGTAACCCGGTCGAGTTTCTTGCCGAAAGCGGGGGCGTCCTTGTCCAGGTGTGCGGTAAAAATGACGCGCGGGATCCCGCCGTCGGTTATGTCGGTCAGGCCGATAGAACACGGATGCTGCCACGCGATGGACCACATACCCGCCAGGTGCGCGACCAGTTCCTTTTGGGACGGGCTCGTTGTGCCCGCTGCCGTTATCATCTTCAGCAGGTGATCCCCCGTTTTCTGTTCGAGCATCATTCTCCCGAAATCGGAGCCGTCGAACATAATGCTGCGCCCGGCCCAGTGCGCGTAGGCCAGGCTTCCGGCGGGATAGTTTTCCTCCAAACCCGCACCGGCCGGCGGAGACACCAGCGTCAGCAGCCCCGCCGCCGTAAGCAGGCGCAGCTTTTTATTATTGAGGAACGCCATATATTTCTTCCTTGTACTATAATCGAGGCAAAGCAGGTTGCACGGTAGATTATATCCGGCCGGCGCACGGCTCGAAAGAAGGGGGCGGGGCAAAAGCACGAAATAAAATATGAGACCAAAAACTGAAATGAGTCAACCCGGAAGTGAAAGCGGCACCATCGTCTCGATCGCGGCACTGGATTCCTACGATCCGTCGCGGACAGCCGGCGCGCTGGAGCGACTGCTCGATCCCCTCGGCGGTATGGCGCGATTCGTGACTGCGGGGTCCGCGATCATTCTGAAACCGAATCTGCTCAGGCCGGCCGCGCCGGACGACGCGGTCACCCCCCACCCGGAACTGATCAGGGCCGCGGCCCGCGCGGCCGGCGCGGCCGGCGGACAGGTGGTGCTTTCCGACAGTCCCGCCACGGCCTCTCTGGATAAGTGCCTGAAAAAACTCGGGCTTGACGGCGACGAGCCGTTCAGCGTTGGGGCAGCCGGTGAAGCCGTGGAGCGGGGGTTGCCCGGCGGTCGTTTTCGGCGGATTGCGATTTCCCGCCGGATGCTGGAGGCCGACGCGATCATCAATCTCGCCAAGGCCAAGACGCACGCCCAGATGGTTATGACCCTGGCGGTCAAGAACATGTTCGGCGGCGTGGTGGGGCTCGAGAAGGCGCGGTGGCACTTCCGGGCCGGGGCGGCCGACGATGCTCCCTTCGCGCGACTCCTGGTGGAGGTCTGCGAACTTCTCGCGCCGCGACTGAATATCCTCGACGCGGTTGTGGGGATGGAGGGAAACGGCCCCGGCAGCGGCGACCCGCGGCCGCTGGGATTACTGATGGCGTCTGAATCAGCCCACGCCCTCGATGCCGTGTTCTGCCGAATCATCGGCATCGAGCGGCAGCGGGTGCCCACGCTCGCGGCCGCCGGCGAGATGGGGCTCCTGCCCGACGACGGGGATATCGTCATTGCCGGCCCCGATCCGGCATCGTTCCGCCCCGACCCGCCCTGGAAGCCGGCACGGCGGCTGGGCCTGGGCTTGCTGCCGCCCTCACTGGCGGGCCTCGTCAACCGGCTCCTGGGCAGCCGGCCGGTCATCGACGCCGACCGGTGCACGGCCTGCGGCCAATGCATCCGCGTCTGCGCGGCGGGGGCGGTCCGGCTGAACGAAAAGCGGGGCAGGGCGGTACTGAAGCGGTCGCGCTGCATCAGTTGTTTCTGCTGCCAGGAGATCTGCCCGGAAGGGGCCATCACGGCGTCGGCGGGGCTCCTGGCGCGGTTACTGGATTAGTTCCGCTATCGCCCCTGGTATGACTTGTGGGGGGTCCGTCCGTCGTTGTTCCAGCTGTTCGGCACGTTCCAGAGCCGGCTCGGTCTCTTGGCGACGATGTCGTAGTACTCGTCCCTGGTCATCCATACCTCGCTGCCGTCGGTGCAACTGATGCTCGCCTTCCCCTTGTGCCGGTGGGTGATCCCCTCCCAGGGGAAGTTGGATCCGTCCCACCACCATCCGCCCGACTTGGTTTCATCGCACTCCCAGAACAGGATATCCCGGGGCTTGAACTGGTCGAGCCGGTAGGTTTTCCAGTAGCGGTCACCGTCGGCCGCCGTGTACAACTCTCGCCCGCCGTACCCGCAGACGGAGCCGTTTTCGCAGTAACTGGTGATCATGCGGGAGTTGTTCGGGCGGCCGGGGACGGCGTTCGGATCGTCTTCGTCGGGCTGGATATCCTTGGGGCACCGGTAGACGGCGTAGCTGCTGATGTAGTCCCAGAGCTGGCCGGTCTCCAAGTGCTCGCGGCGGTCCATCTGCAGGTCGAAGTAGAGCCAGCCGTGCGTGTTGTCTCGCCGCCAGTTCGGCCCGGGCAGCTCCCCGTCGTGGTCCCTGACGAACTGCTGGGTACAGAGGGTGATCTCCCGCATGTTGTCGCCGCAGCCGATCCGCTGGGCCAGCTCGATCGACTCGTTGAAACTCGGCAGGAGCAGGGCGATCAGGATAGTGATAATCGCCATCACCATCAGCAGTTCAACGAGCGTGAAGGCCGTTTTTCTCATAATCCACCAGTACAATATATTATATTCCCGGACGATACCCGCACCAACAGTTAATTGTCTCAATCATTAATTCGGCTATAATTGTAGCGACGATACCGCAGACCTGTCGCGAAGAGACGGAACGCCCGCCGGATATGTCATGACCTACCTGCTGATCATACTGCTGGTTGCCCTGATTGCGTGTCTCGTCCTGTTCCCCCGCATGGAAGCCGGTGATCCGCGGCGGAAGGCGCTGGTGGTGTGTGCCGCACTGATTGCCGCCGGAGGGATCGTTATCGGGGCGGTGGATTTTTTTCAACCGGGGTCCGCCGGAGACCCCGCGTCGCCTGAGCAGTCCCGGGCGGCGCTCGGCCGCGTTTTCGGCAGGGCCCTCGGGGAGGATTTTCCGGACGGCGGCCGCGTCCTCGTGGTGTTCCCCCGCAACCTTGCCGGCCCGAACGGCCGCGGCATAAGGCGGGATTACGTCGCGGGCCTTATGCGGGGGGTCGGCGACGCGCCGTTTGATTTCGTGGAGAAGGTCAACGACGTCGGCGACGACGCGACACGCGGCCTCACGGCGGCGGCCGTCAGGGAATTGTGTTCCGGGATCGACGGCCCGGTCGCCGTCGTCTCCTTCGACTACGTGTTCGAGACGCTCGACGGCCGCGGACTTGACGGTATTGCTCCCCTCTACATTTTGCCTGCCGGACGTTCCGACACATGGAAATCCCTGTTGAGAAACGGCACTGTCCGCGCCGCGGTTATCGCGAAAACGGCGGCTGCCGGGGGCGATGACGGTGCTTCCGGCGGCGGGTCGGCAGCGCGGTACACGCTCTTCAGGCCCTCGGACGTTGCGCGGGCCGGGGAGCGGCCGGCAGATACCGGCCGGTAGCCTCAGGCACCCCTTCACTTCCCGCTGCTGGGTTCCATCGTGTCGGGGCCCCCCCACACCCGTTTTTCGGGCAGGTGGGCGGCGTCCTTCTGGCAGTAGGCGACGAGGATGTGGACAAACGGTTCGATGCGTTCCCGGTACGCCGGGTTGATCGCGTCCAGCAGGACCATCGTCAGGATCCGGTTGGTCGGACCGCCGCCGGGGTAGATGGGCGCTATGGCCATCGGGCTTGCCTTTTTCGGCGGTTTGCCCCCCCGACCGGGCGGCCTGGAGCGGCAGGCCCGTGCCGAGCACGCCCTGCGGGACCAGGCTCTCGATCGCCTGTCCGCCGGTCGTCGCGGATATCACGTCCCGGCGAGGATCGCCAGGAAAAGGGTCGCGGAGAGGATTCTCGCTGTCCCGGCACAACAGCAGCGCGAGTTGTTCATGGGCAGTTCCTTATTTCGAGCTTGCTTTCGTGCCGACCTGCAGGCAGTCCATGTTGGGGCCTTCCTTGCCGATGGTCTCGGCCGTGACCACGTGTTCGCCCTTTTTGAGTTCCAGTTCCAGCGTCGCCGTCGTCCACGTGCTCCAGCCGCCGGAATCGGGGAAGGCCATTTCCTCTTTGACGGTCGTGCCGTCGACGGCGATCTTCAACGGCCGGTTTCCGCCGCCGAGGGCGTAGCGGAATGTCAATACGCACGGCCCGTCCTCCATGACCGCCACCGTCCACGCGATCGCGGCGCCCTTCGTCTGGTTGAAGTTGACGTAGGCCTCACCGGAGAACCCCCCGTGCCCGGTCTCGGTCTTGCAGCCGGTCAATTTCGCCGTCTCGGCCTCATACGTATTGCTGTTCAGGGCCACCAGTTTTTCTTTGGCGGCCTGCGCCAGCTTTTTGTCGTCGCCGCCGGCGAGTTGCTCCAGGAGATCTGCCCGGAAGGGGCCATCACGGCGTCGGCGGGGCTCCTGGCGCGGTTACTGGATTAGTTCCGCTATCGCCCCTGGTATGACTTGTGGGGGGTCCGTCCGTCGTTGTTCCAGCTGTTCGGCACGTTCCAGAGCCGGCTCGGTCTCTTGGCGACGATGTCGTAGTACTCGTCCCTGGTCATCCATACCTCGCTGCCGTCGGTGCAACTGATGCTCGCCTTCCCCTTGTGCCGGTGGGTGATCCCCTCCCAGGGGAAGTTGGATCCGTCCCACCACCATCCGCCCGACTTGGTTTCATCGCACTCCCAGAACAGGATATCCCGGGGCTTGAACTGGTCGAGCCGGTAGGTTTTCCAGTAGCGGTCACCGTCGGCCGCCGTGTACAACTCTCGCCCGCCGTACCCGCAGACGGAGCCGTTTTCGCAGTAACTGGTGATCATGCGGGAGTTGTTCGGGCGGCCGGGGACGGCGTTCGGATCGTCTTCGTCGGGCTGGATATCCTTGGGGCACCGGTAGACGGCGTAGCTGCTGATGTAGTCCCAGAGCTGGCCGGTCTCCAAGTGCTCGCGGCGGTCCATCTGCAGGTCGAAGTAGAGCCAGCCGTGCGTGTTGTCTCGCCGCCAGTTCGGCCCGGGCAGCTCCCCGTCGTGGTCCCTGACGAACTGCTGGGTACAGAGGGTGATCTCCCGCATGTTGTCGCCGCAGCCGATCCGCTGGGCCAGCTCGATCGACTCGTTGAAACTCGGCAGGAGCAGGGCGATCAGGATAGTGATAATCGCCATCACCATCAGCAGTTCAACGAGCGTGAAGGCCGTTTTTCTCATAATCCACCAGTACAATATATTATATTCCCGGACGATACCCGCACCAACAGTTAATTGTCTCAATCATTAATTCGGCTATAATTGTAGCGACGATACCGCAGACCTGTCGCGAAGAGACGGAACGCCCGCCGGATATGTCATGACCTACCTGCTGATCATACTGCTGGTTGCCCTGATTGCGTGTCTCGTCCTGTTCCCCCGCATGGAAGCCGGTGATCCGCGGCGGAAGGCGCTGGTGGTGTGTGCCGCACTGATTGCCGCCGGAGGGATCGTTATCGGGGCGGTGGATTTTTTTCAACCGGGGTCCGCCGGAGACCCCGCGTCGCCTGAGCAGTCCCGGGCGGCGCTCGGCCGCGTTTTCGGCAGGGCCCTCGGGGAGGATTTTCCGGACGGCGGCCGCGTCCTCGTGGTGTTCCCCCGCAACCTTGCCGGCCCGAACGGCCGCGGCATAAGGCGGGATTACGTCGCGGGCCTTATGCGGGGGGTCGGCGACGCGCCGTTTGATTTCGTGGAGAAGGTCAACGACGTCGGCGACGACGCGACACGCGGCCTCACGGCGGCGGCCGTCAGGGAATTGTGTTCCGGGATCGACGGCCCGGTCGCCGTCGTCTCCTTCGACTACGTGTTCGAGACGCTCGACGGCCGCGGACTTGACGGTATTGCTCCCCTCTACATTTTGCCTGCCGGACGTTCCGACACATGGAAATCCCTGTTGAGAAACGGCACTGTCCGCGCCGCGGTTATCGCGAAAACGGCGGCTGCCGGGGGCGATGACGGTGCTTCCGGCGGCGGGTCGGCAGCGCGGTACACGCTCTTCAGGCCCTCGGACGTTGCGCGGGCCGGGGAGCGGCCGGCAGATACCGGCCGGTAGCCTCAGGCACCCCTTCACTTCCCGCTGCTGGGTTCCATCGTGTCGGGGCCCCCCCACACCCGTTTTTCGGGCAGGTGGGCGGCGTCCTTCTGGCAGTAGGCGACGAGGATGTGGACAAACGGTTCGATGCGTTCCCGGTACGCCGGGTTGATCGCGTCCAGCAGGACCATCGTCAGGATCCGGTTGGTCGGACCGCCGCCGGGGTAGATGGGCGCTATGGCCATCGGGCTTGCCTTTTTCGGCGGTTTGCCCCCCCGACCGGGCGGCCTGGAGCGGCAGGCCCGTGCCGAGCACGCCCTGCGGGACCAGGCTCTCGATCGCCTGTCCGCCGGTCGTCGCGGATATCACGTCCCGGCGAGGATCGCCAGGAAAAGGGTCGCGGAGAGGATTCTCGCTGTCCCGGCACAACAGCAGCGCGAGTTGTTCATGGGCAGTTCCTTATTTCGAGCTTGCTTTCGTGCCGACCTGCAGGCAGTCCATGTTGGGGCCTTCCTTGCCGATGGTCTCGGCCGTGACCACGTGTTCGCCCTTTTTGAGTTCCAGTTCCAGCGTCGCCGTCGTCCACGTGCTCCAGCCGCCGGAATCGGGGAAGGCCATTTCCTCTTTGACGGTCGTGCCGTCGACGGCGATCTTCAACGGCCGGTTTCCGCCGCCGAGGGCGTAGCGGAATGTCAATACGCACGGCCCGTCCTCCATGACCGCCACCGTCCACGCGATCGCGGCGCCCTTCGTCTGGTTGAAGTTGACGTAGGCCTCACCGGAGAACCCCCCGTGCCCGGTCTCGGTCTTGCAGCCGGTCAATTTCGCCGTCTCGGCCTCATACGTATTGCTGTTCAGGGCCACCAGTTTTTCTTTGGCGGCCTGCGCCAGCTTTTTGTCGTCGCCGCCGGCGAGTTGCTCCAGGAGATCCTGCCGCTCCTTCGCCGCCAGCTTGCCGAGGGCGGGAATGATCTTCCGGCAGGCCAGCGCCGCCTCGGAGGCTATGTCCTCTGTTTCCAGGCACCCGGCGGCCATGTCCAGGGCCTCCCCGGATCCCAGTGACGCCAGTTGCCCGAGGACCATCTGCTTCTCTTCGGTGCGCTGCGCCTTTTCCATGGCCCGGGACAAAGCATCCACCGCCTTCGCGGCCGGTTCCAGCCGGCCCGCCAGTTCGATGTACCCGCGGAGGGCCAGGATCTCCTCCTTCTCGCTGCCGGGTTTCTCGATGACGCCCCACAGGGGTTTCATCGCGGCGCCGTCCTTCCATGCCGACAGCACACGGACGGCGGTCTCCCTGACTTCCTTCTCGGTGCTTTCAACGGCGGCGGCGACGGGTTCCAGGGCCTCGTCGCCGCCGAGGATCCCGAGCACCCGCAGCAGCGCGGCCCGGGCGGCAGGCGGGGCCTTTTTCATCCGGTCCGTGATCGGCCCCAGGTATTGTTGCGGATCGCCGATCCGACGGCACGTCACGGCCACGGCCTTTTCAGCCGCGCTGCGCACCTTCTCGTTCGACGCGTCGACCAGGAGGTCGACGAGGTCCGGCAGCGATTCGCTGTCGACCAGCTCCCGCAGCGCGGTGATCGCCGCCACGCGGACCGCCTCGTCCTCTTCCCCGGCGGCCGCGAAGATGGCCGCGGTGTGTGCCTCGGCGTTGCGGTCGCCGAGGACCCCGAGCAGCGCGGCCGTGATGCCGGATTTCGCGTTTTGCATCGCCGCCGCAATCGCGGCGGTGGTTTTGTCGCCGGGTATCCGTGCGAGAACGGTCTGCGCGAGGGTGTATGCCCCGCTCTTCGGTTCGTTGTCACCGAGGACGCCCACCAGGTCGTCGACGGCGTCGGCGCCGCCGATCCGGCCGACGGCCTCGATCGCCGCGCGGCGCACCGATTCGTCCTCGTGTTTCAGCCCCTCTCGTGCCGCCGCCAGTCCCGCCGGGTCTCCCCGCTGGCCGAGCAGCTTGAGTATCTCCGCGTGCTTGACGGCCGCGGCGCCCGCGATCATCCGGTCGATCGTTTCGGCGGTAATGGCACCCGCCGGCAGCACGGCGACCAGGCGCCGGGCCGTGTCGCGAATCCGGTCGTTTTTGCTGGCCATGGCCTCGATGATCTCGTCGAGCGCCTTTTCGTCGCCGATCCGGGCAAGCGCGGTCAGGCACGCGCACTGTACCTGCTCCTCTTCGGGGCGTTCTTTCATCAGGGCCCGGCACAGGGCG
This sequence comes from uncultured Planctomycetaceae bacterium, assembly GCA_964557575.1. GTDB lineage: Bacteria > Planctomycetota > Phycisphaerae > SM23-33 > SM23-33 > CAZLBC01. The sequence continues at coordinate 1,795 of CAZLBC010000038.1, read as the reverse complement.
GCGGCCTTTTTTCCGTGGCCGTCCTCGCCGAGACGCCGAATAAAGCGCAGGTAGTTGTCCGTCATCTCCCCCTTCTCCTGCCCGGTTGCGTTCTGCACGGCGGCCCGGATTGCTTCGGCCGCGGACGGGTCGCCGACGGCGCTTGCCGCGTAGACCGCCGCGCGGCGGATCGCCTCGTCTTCGCTCGCGGTCTCCTTCAGGATCGCCGGCAGGGACTCCTTGTCGCCCAATCGTCCGAGCGCCTGGATGATCACGACCCGCGGCTGCCCCTTGGCTTCGGGAAGGGCCTTTCGAAACAGTGCGGCGACGTCTTTTCTGCCGGTCATCAGGATCGAGCGGGCCGCGTGGTCGGCGAGGTACTCGTCGGTCAGTAGCGGGGCGAGGGCGGCCATCGTCTCGTCGTCGGCCCCGCCGGCATGCCGGAGCTGCCGGAGGAGGTATTCCCTGACCCGCGCGGGTTTATCCGACCCGATCGCCTCCGTCAAAACGTCAACGAAGACCGCCCGGTGTTGTTTGCCCGCCGGCCCGGCGACCCGCATGGCCATGCCGTGAAGGAGGTACCGTGCCTTGTAATCGTTTTCGTTTTTCTGACCCTCTTTCGGCTCGGCCAGCAGATCGACCAGTGCCTGAATGCCGTCGGCGCCCCCCGCCAGGGCCTGATCGCACAGGGCGCGGCCGTCGGCGGGGTCTTCGGCCGGGACCTTCTCAAGGATCCCGGCGAGTTCGTCTTCCGCGGCGGCGAGCGCGGGCGCCGGAAGAATCGCGAGAGTAAGCAGCGTCGACGTCACTGTAGTACGGCATATGTTCAACATCGGAATTCTCCTTAGAGGTGCCAGGGGGCGCGCAGGGGGATGTCGACCAGGGCGTTGGCCTCCGGGTCGCCGACGATCTGCTCGGTCTCGGGGTTCCAGGTCAGCGACCGGCCGGTGCGGAACGAGATGTTGGCCAGGTGCAGGACCGTGATGCACCGCTGGCCCTTCTCGGCGTTGGGGTGGTTGCCGTTCGTGTCGTCGCGGGTCCTGACCGCGTGCTCCCAGCTGTGGACCTTCGGCGGCCCCGGGTACTTCTCGAGTTCGTGGGCCAGTTCCGGCGGGTCCGTCTTGCCGGGCCCGAAGTACTTCCCGTCGGGTCCCGCGAGCAGCGGCATGCCCTCCGTGGTCTTTTCGCCCCACTGCCAGCTCTCGATGATGATCTTCGTGCCGTCGGCGTAACCGGCGGTGATCGTCTGCCACTCCCGGGCGCCGTAGGGGTCCTGGGGCCACCGGGCGACCGTCTCGATCGTTGTCGGCCCGGTATCCAGCTTCCGGAGCCCCCAGAGTATCGGGGTCAGGTGGTGCATGCCCATGTCCAGCAGACCGCCGCCGGCGAAGTCCCAGTAGCCCCGGAAATTCCTGTTGGTGTACCGGGGATTGTACGGCCGGTAGGGGGCGGGGCCCAGCCACAGGTCCCAGTCGAGGTGATCGGGCACCGGCACCCCCGGCAGGGGGCCGACCCCCCGGTTGCGCTTCGCCGTGATCTTGAAGTTGTGACCGTGCCCCCGGTTGAGCACCGCGGTGAGGGGCGTGCCGAGCAGTGCGTTCGTGGTGATCTTCCAGATATCCCGGGATACCTTGTTGCCGCAGCTCCCCCAGGTACAGAGCTGAAAGACGCGGCCGTACTGCCTGATCGCGTCGACGACGGCCCTGCCCTCGCGGATGAACCGGGTCATGGGCTTCTCGGAGAACACGTCCTTGCCCATCTGCGCGGCCATGATCGACATCAGCGCGTGCCAGTGGGGCGGCGTGGGGATGTGGAC
>CAZLBC010000037.1:0-40817 GCA_964557575.1 uncultured Planctomycetaceae bacterium | reverse complement strand
AATAGTGCATGCGGGCGATCGCACGCGGTTGTCCTTGTCATTTTCGTGCCGCATGAAATCGTGATCGTTGCTGTCATGCCTGCACGCGGTCTTTATTGCGGTTACCCTGTTTGCCGCACGTGAGGAATCAGCGAGTGTCCGAGCCGCAGAAGCCCGTCTCTGAAATGTCGGCGGATGAACTTCGCGAGGAGGTGGGCAGGCTGCGCGCGATCGCCGATCGCCTCGGGGAGATGGAAGCCGGTCACCGGGAGACCGAGCGCGCCCTGACGGAGAGCGAGCGGAAATACCGGCACCTGGTCGAAAACACCAACGACATACCCTACACGCTGGATGCGGATGGCAAACTCTCCTACGTGGGACCGCAGATTCGGCAGTTCGGGATGGAACCGGAGAACGTCCTCGAAAACGGCTTCTGGGGCTATGTCTTTCCCGAAGACGCCGAGCGGCTCGAGCGGGAAATCGAACGCAGCCTGAAACGGGGCGAGGAGTTTCGGACGGAGTTCCGCCTGGTCGACGGCGACGGCAGGGTGTACTGGATGGAAGACCAGGGGAAGGTTTCGCGGGACGAAGACGGTGCTATCATCGGGGTGTCCGGGGTGCTCCACGACATCACCGGCCGCCGTGAGGCCGAGCGCGCCCTGCGGGAGGAGCGGGAGAAGCTTGCCAAGATCACCGGTTCGGCCCGGGACGCGGTCATCATGACCGATGACAAAGGGATGATTTCCTTCTGGAACCCGGCGGCGGAAAAGATTTTCGGGTATTCCGGCGCCGAAGCGCTGGGGCAGGAACTGCACGCGTTTCTCGCGCCGCAGCGATTTCACGACGAGTACCGGCGCGGATTCGCGCGGTTTCAGCAGGAGGGCTCGGGGCCGGCGGTGGGGCGCACGCTCGAGCTCGAGGCGATCCGAAAGGGAGGCGAGGAGTTTCCCATCGAGCTGTCGCTGTCGGCGGTCAATATCCGTGGCACCTGGCACGCCGTCGGCATCGTCAGGGATATTACGGGACGCAAGGCCCTGGCCAGGCGGCTGATCGAGGCCCAGGAAGAGGAGCGGCGGAGGATTTCCGGGCAACTGCACGACGACATAGGGCAGTTGCTGACGGCAGTAAAGATCAGGGTTGATCGGCTGTTGAAGGCGGGCGGGGACACCGGCGAATTGCGCGCGGAACTGTCGGGTATCAGCGATGTGTTGAGCACCATTCTGAACAAGACGCGGGCGCTGTCCCGGCAACTCAGCCCGCTCCTGCTCGATCAGCTCGGGCTGGGGCCCGTTCTGCGGTCACTCTGCTCGGAGTTCAGTGACCATACCGGCATAGACGTGCAGGTGGAGGCCGGCGACGGGCAATATATCCCCAAGGAAACCGGCATGGTCATTTACCGGGTGGTCCAGGAATCCCTGACCAACGTGGCGAAACACGCGGGGGCCGGAAAGGTGTACGTGAAACTCGGTTCAGACGCCGATTTCACCGAACTGTTGATTACCGACGACGGCAGGGGATTCGACGTTGCCGCCGCGAACAGCCGCCGGGATTGCCTCGGCCTTCGCAGCATACGGAAACGGGTGAGTGATTCGGGGGGAGATTTCTTCATCCGGTCGGCCCCGGAAGAGGGTACCACGCTGATGGCGATGATTCCGCAGGACGGTGCCGCGGGTGCCGGGGGCGATTAGCCCAGCCCGGCGTCCTCGATGATCCGCGGGACCAGGTGCTCCCAGCCCAGCGTCATCAGGTGTACTCCCTGGCAGAGGTCCCGGCAGTCCTTGACGAACGACGCGCAGATCCTCGCGCCGGTCTCGCCCGATTTCGCCGCCTCCTTGTCTTTCTTGAGTTCCTCTATGAGGTGTTCCGGCACGTCCACCCCGGAAACGTTGCTGTTCATGTACCGGGCCATGCCCACGGACTTCAGCAGCACCTGTCCGGCGAGGATCGGGACGCCGAATTGCGCCGCTTCCCTCATGAAGCGCGCGAACCGGTCCGGGTCGTAGACGGCCTGCGTCTGAAAGAACCGGGCGCCGGCCGCTATCTTCTTTTCCATCTTGATCAACTGGGGCTCGAGCGGATCCGAGCAGGGGGTCACCACGGCGCCCTTGTAGAATGCCGGGGCGCCGTCCAGTTCGTTGCCGACCATGTCCACGCCGCTTTCGAGCGATGCGAGGGTTCCCAGGAGCGTTACCGAGTCGAGGTCGAAAACGCCGGCGGCCTGCGGGTGGTCGCCGAGCGACTGGTGGTCTCCGGTCAGGGCCAGTATGTTGCGTATACCCAGGGCATAGGCCGACAGGGCGTCCGACTGCAGGGCAATCGCGTTTCGGTCGCGGCAGACCATCTGGAAGACCGGCTCGATGCCCTTTTCCGCGAGCAGGTGGCAGGTTGCCATTGAGCCGAAGCGCATGACGGAACTCTGATTGTCGGTGACATTGACGGCCGTGCACCGGTCCTTGAGGTGATGTTCCGCTTCTTCGAGACAGCCGTCGACATTGGTGCCCTTGGCGGGGCCGATTTCACCGGTTACCGCGAACATCCCGCTTTCCAGCTGCTGCTGTAATCTGCTGAGACTCATAGTGCTTTTCCATTCATACCGTGTTTTATGTCGCGTTGCCCGGGGTATTTTTTGCCGGGCACGATCCGCGGGAATCATCCCGCTGCCCCGGCGGACGCGAACCATCTACCATACCTCGTTGAGGGAATCAACCCCGCACGGTCCGGATTTTTCATCCCGATCTGTCAAAAACGGTTTGATTTGCCGTCGAGACTGTCAGAGATGCAGTTACCCGGCAGGGGTGTTGGTCGCCGGTTGTATTGTTGTAAGAAACTATTTTTAATAAGCTTATGAAATAGTGACGTGTAATGGCACGCGGATTGCTCACATTGACCGTACTACCCGCGTCGAATCCGTATCCTCGAACAGGTGTTCCAAGGATGCGATATCAACATATTATCGAATATAACAGGTTAAATTGAAAGGAGATAAGGTCGATGGCAGCAAAGCAGATAGCATTTGATACGGAAGCTCGCGAGACCTTGTTAGCGGGCGTCAGAAAGCTCGCGGATGCCGTCAAGAGTACACTGGGGCCGCGAGGCCGGTGCGCTATTCTCGACAAGGGCTGGGGCGCTCCCACCGTCACGAAAGACGGCGTTACCGTCGCCGAGGAACTGGAGTTTCGTGACAAGAACGAAAACATGGGTGCCCAACTGGTCAAGGAGGCCGCGAGCAAGACCTCCGACGTTGCCGGTGACGGCACCACCACGGCTACTGTCCTGGCGGAAGCTATTTTCTCTGAAGCCTACAAAAACCTTGCGGCAGGATCGGACGCCATGGCGATGTCCCGGGGTATTCGCACGGCCGTCGATGCGGTCAAGCGGGAATTAGCCGACATGGCGGTGCCTGTCGAGAGCGATGAGGAGATCAAGCATGTTGCAGCGATCTCGGCCAATAACGACATGCAGATCGGTAAAATGCTCTCGGACGCCATGAAAACGGTCGGCCAGGACGGCGTCATTACGGTAGAAGAGGGCAAGAGCATAGAAACTGAAGTCGAAACCGTCGAGGGGATGCAATTCGATCGCGGGTATCTCAGTCCACACTTCATCACCGATCAGGATGCGATGGAGTGCGTACTCGAGAATCCCCTTATCCTCATTCACGAGGATAAAATTTCGAACGTGGGAAAAATTGTCCCGCTTATGGAAAGGATTTCCCAGGCCAAGCGCCCGCTCCTGATCATCTGCGAAGACGCCGAGGGGGAAGCACTGGCCACCCTGACGGTCAACAAGCTCCGCGGGATTCTGTCCGTCTGTGCGGTCAAGGCGCCCGGCTACGGCGACCGGCGCAAGGCGCTGCTCGAGGATATCGGCATACTGACCGGCGGACGGTTTTTCAGCAAGGATCTCGGCGTCGACCTCGAAAATATCGAGCTTTCCGAACTCGGTTCGGCCCGAAAGGTCATCGTCGACAACGACGTCACCACCATCCTGGACGGCGGCGGTGATGAGAAGGACATACGGTCCCGCATTACGATGATACGGGACGATATCGAAACGACCACCAGCGATTACGATCGCGAGAAGCTGCAGGAACGCCTTGCCAAGCTGGCCGGGGGTGTCGCGGTGGTGCAGGTCGGCGGAGCGACCGAATCCGAGGTCAAGGAGAAAAAGGCCCGTGTCGAGGACGCGCTCCATTCCACCCGTGCCGCCGTTGAAGAAGGCATTCTGCCCGGCGGCGGCGTTGCGCTGATTCGCGCACGGAAAGTGCTGGACGGCATCGGCGCCTCCGGCGATGAAGCCGTGGGCGTGGAGGTTGTCCGCAGGGCGCTGATCACCCCGCTCGGGATGATCGCCGAAAACGCGGGCGAATCGGCCTCGGTTGTCGTGGACCGGGTCGAAAAGGAATCGGGAAATTTCGGCTTCAATGCCGAGAAGCTTGAATACGGCGACCTGGTCGCCGACGGCGTGATCGACCCGGCGAAGGTCGTCCGTACCGCGCTGGAAAATGCCGCGTCCGTGGCGACACTGTTGTTGACCTGCGATGCGGCGGTCAGCGAAATAGAGGAAGAAGAGGACGCCGGCGGCGGTATGCCCGGCGGCGGTATGCCCGGCGGCGGCATGCCCGGCGGCGGCATGGGCGGCATGGGCGGCATGGGAATGATGTAACGCGTCGACCGCTCTGTATGCCGAATGCATGGAATATGAACAGTACGTAACAGTTCAGGAGAGATACGATGGCAGTAAAACCTTTGGATGATGGAGTGCTCGTAAAGCAGTGTGACGCCGAAGAAGTGACCGCGGGAGGTATCGTCCTTCCGGACACCGCCAAGGAAAAGCAGCAGCGGGGCATCGTGATGGCGGTCGGTCCCGGGAAGCTGCTCGACAGCGGCGACCGAGGCACGATGAGCGTCAAGAAGGGCGACGAGGTCTTTTATGCCAAGTTCGCCGGCACCGAACTGAAGCTTGACGGTGAGGACGTGGTAATTCTCAAGGAGAGCGATATCCTGGCCGTCGTCGAGAAGTAGGGCGTTCGGCGAAGACACGAAAACGACAAGGAGAATATAGATGGCTGCAAAGCAAATGGTATACGATTCCGCTGCCCGGAGCAGCATACTGGAAGGCGTCGGTAAACTCGCTGCGGCGGTGAAGTCCACGCTCGGGCCGACCGGCCGTAACGTCCTGATCCAGAAATCCTACGGCGGTCCGACCGTCACCAAGGACGGGGTCAGTGTCGCCAAGGAAGTCGAGTTGCCCAATCCGTTCGAAAATATGGGCGCGAAGATGGCCAGCGAGGTTTCGAGCAAGACCTCGGATACGGTCGGTGACGGGACGACCACGGCCGTGGTCCTCGCCGAAGCGATTATGATCGAAGGCATGAAACGCGTTGCCGCCGGCGCCAATCCGATAACCGTCAAGCGCGGTATCGACAGGAGCGTGGATGCCGTGGTCGAGAAGATCGCCGCGTTGTCCAAGAAGGTCAAGGACAACGAGGAACTGAGCAAAGTGGCGGCGATTTCAGCAAACGGGGACGAGGAGATCGGCAGGACCATCGCCAAGGCGTTCGACCGGGTCGGAAACGACGGCGTCGTTACCGTTGAAGAAGGCAAGGCGATGACGACCGAACTGGAAGTCGTCGAGGGCATGCAATTCGACAAGGGGTATATCAGCGCCTATTTCATGACCGACGTTGCCGAGCGTGAGGCGGTGCTGGAAGACGCCTACATCCTGATTCACGAGAAGAAGATCTCCTCCGTGCGCGATATCGTGCCGCTCCTCGAGAAGGTTGCCGGCACCGGCCGGCCGATCATGATAATCGCCGAGGATATCGAGGGCGAGGCGCTGGCGGCGCTGGTTATCAACAAGCTCCGCGGGACCCTGAAGGTCTGTGCCGTTAAGGCCCCGGCGTTCGGCGACCGCCGCAAGGCGATCCTGGGGGATATCGGCGTTCTGACGGGCGGACAGGTCATTACCGAGGATCTCGGCATGAAGCTCGAGGAAGTCGGTGTCGAACACCTCGGACAGGCGAAGCGGATTGTCGTTACGAAAGACGACACGACGATTATCGAGGGCGCCGGCAAGAAAAAAGATATCGACGCGCGAATTGCGAACATTCGCACGTCGATAGAAAAGACCGACAGCGATTACGATCGTGAAAAACTGACCGAGCGGCTTGCCAAGCTCGTCGGCGGGGTCGCCGTCATCAGCGCGGGTGCCGCGACCGAAACCGAGATGAAAGAGCGAAAGGACCTCATTGACGATGCGGTCCATGCCACCCGGGCGGCGAGCCTTGAGGGCGTGGTTCCCGGCGGCGGCCTTGTCTTTTTGCAGTGCATTGACACGGTCATGCAGCAGCGGGACAAAATGCGGGGCGATGAGAAAATCGGCGCGGAAATCGTCGCCGCCGCCCTCAAAAGACCCTGCCGCCAGATATGCGACAATGCCGGTCTGAAGGGAGAAGTGGTTGTGTCCGATATCATGGACGGCGGCTGTAAAAAAGGCATGAATGCGAAGACAGGCGCGTCTGTCGACATGGTGAAGGCCGGGATTATCGATCCCGCCAAGGTGTCCCGCAGTGCCCTCGAAAACGCCGCAAGCATCGCCGGCCTGTTGCTGACGACGAACCTCATGGTCACCGACTACGACGACGACGCCGAGGATGAGGCCGTGGTTCACGGGGCAATCACGTAGTGTCGATACCGCGGTCATACTGAAACCGCGCGGCATACGTATCCCGGTGTCTGTCCGACGGCAACCGGCGGTTGCATAACAGGGGCGCCCGTTACACGGCGCCCTTTTGTTATGAGCCCCGACCTCCTTTCGCAGGAAGGCACAGTGGCGGAAAAGAGAGATTACTACGAAGTGCTGGGGGTTGAACGGTCGACCGGCCCGGACGGCATTAAGAGCGCCTACAGAAAAAAGGCCGTGAAGTACCATCCCGACCGCTACGACGGCGACAAGGCTGATGGCGAGAGGAGATTCAAGGAACTCTCGGAGGCGTACGAGGTGCTGTCCGATCCGGAGAAGCGCACCCTGTACGACCGTTACGGCCACGATGGGCTCAAGGGTGTGGGTCTGCACGACTTCTCGTCGATGGGGTTCGGCGATATCTTCTCCCTGTTCGAGGATATTTTCGGCGGCGGATTCGGTTTTCGCGGTCGTTCTGCGAGGGCCGCCCGGCGGGGGCCCAACCTCGAGGCGGAAGTCGCGGTCACCCTCGAGGAGGTTGTCTCCGGCCTCGAGAAGACACTGGAATTCGAGCGGCAGGACTATTGCGATACCTGCGGCGGCAGCGGCGCCAAGCCGGGCACGTCCCCCGAGCCGTGTTCCGCGTGCGGCGGCCAGGGGCGCGTTCAACAGCGGGTCCGGGGATTGCTGGGTATCAGCGTGAGAATCGTCGCGTGCCCGGAATGCGACGGTCGCGGGACGGTGGTGTCCGAGCCCTGCGAGGATTGCGCGGGTTCCGGCCTGGCCCGCAAGAAACGGGTTCTTTCCTTTCGTATCCCGGCGGGTATCAGGGACGGCCAGGTCGTTGCCCTCAGGGGGGAGGGGGAGGCGGGGCGACAGGGTGTCCCGAAGGGAGACCTCAATGTCATCATCAGGGTGAAACCCCATCCCCTGCTGGCGCGGCGGGGAAACGATACGGTATGCGAAGTTCCCGTGCCCTTTTCGATTGCGGCCCTCGGCGGCAGTGTGTGTGTGCCCACGCTGGACGGCCCGACGGAGGTGAAGATACCGCCGGGTACCCAGAGCGGTGAGATTATCACGTTGAAGAAGCACGGGTTGCCCGTTTTGGGCGGAAGAGGCAGCGGGGACCGGGGGCGTCAGCACGTGCACGTTATTGTTGAAGTGCCCCACAAACTCAATAAGCGGCAGAAACAGTCGGTTACGGATTACGCCGCGATGGTGCGTGAAGATCGTGAACCGATGAGAAAGGAGTACCTCAAGAAACTCAAGGAGTGCTACCCCGAAATCGAAGTTGATGATAAGCAGGATTCATGCAAATGAACAAGAAACAGAACAGAGACGAAGCGGCTGGTATCCCCGAGGAAAACGAAGTCCCCGCCGAACATGCAAGCCCCGCATCTGAGGAACACGCTCCCGGGGAGGGTGGAGAACCGCGGGTGCGTACCGAGGGCGCAGCGGAGGGAGGCGACCTTGAATCCGAAAGCCTGGAAGACAAAGATAATGCCGAGCTTCTCGACCGGCTGCGCAGGCTCGGGGCGGATTTTCAGAATTACAAGAAACGAGTCCAGAAAGAGATATCCCGGGCGCGGGAATTTGCCAACGAATCGCTTCTCAGGGAACTGTTGCCCGTTCTTGACGACATGGAACTCGCCCTCGAATCGGCCGAGGCGAATCGCGGTGAAGACGACCCCCTCCTGAAGGGGATGACATTGGTGCACGATAAACTGCTCGACGTACTGCAAAAAAACGGCCTTTCTCGGATTCAGACTATCGGACGGGAATTTGACCCGGAAAAGCATTCCGCGCTTATGCAGGAAGCGACCGACGATGTTCCACCCTGGACGGTGCTAAGGGAATTGCAGAAAGGCTACTGTTTCAAGTCCCGCACGCTCAGGGCCGCTACCGTGGTGGTTTCCAGGGCACTTGACAGCGATGCAGGGGATGGCGAATCTGCTGCAGAAAACGGGGTGTCGGAAGACAGGGCTGCCGACGGGTAACATCCGGAGAGAGTGGATGCCTACGTACGAATATGAATGTTCGAGTTGCAAGCACCGGTTCGAAAAGTTCCAATCGATCAGGGATTCCGCCCTTCGCAAGTGTCCCGCCTGCGGCAGGCTCAAGCTCAGAAGGCTGGTCAGCGGCGGGGGAGGGTTTATTTTCAAGGGCAGCGGATTTTACCAGACCGATTACCGCAGCGAATCCTACCGGAAAAGCGCGGAAAAGGAAAAGAAGGCCGAAAAAGGAAAGGATGCCGGGGGTGAGGATGCGAAAAGCACGGGGACCGGATCGAAAAAAGCCGAACAGAAGTCGGACGGCGGTAAACAGTCGACCGGCGGGGGCGGAGAAGAGTGACGCTCCTTTGAGATTGTTCAGGAAAAATGTTGCAGCATTTTCTTCATCGGGGATATAATCCCTCTACATGACGGATGCTGTTCTCTGACGACACACAACACTTTCGGAAAGGACCGTTCGATGGATGAAGATCGAGGAATCTTGAGGGACATTGCATGGGGGGAGGTCTTCGGATTTGTCCGGATATTCCGTGCGTTCAAAATGGCGATGCATCCGAGCAAGCTGGTGCTCGGTATCGCCGCGCTGGCTCTCGTATGCGCCGCCGGGTATGTTCTGGATTGTGCCTGGGGCCTGGGAGACTGGACGGTCAGAGAAAACGAGGTCGTTGAGCACGCAACCCTTTCGCCGGCGGAATTCGCGGACAAAAAGGAAGCCTGGAAGAGCGGCAGGATGAACGCCGCCGCGGGCTTGAAATCCGGGGCGATAAGCAATGTGCGGGACCTGCTCAGCTACAAGTCCATCGCGATGAAGGCAAGTCCCTACCTGGCAAAGGCCTTCCAGGAGAAGCTTGCCGAGTACAATAAACAGCATGAAGTGAAACTGGAATCGACCGCCAAGATTATCGAGGACGCGAAGAAGGAAGAGGAAGGATGGGCCGGCCTCGTCGCGGACGCGAAGGAGAAATTTGACCACGAGCTCGAGAAGATAGACGAGATTCTGGACGACCTCGACGATGCGGCCCGGAACGACATAGACAAGGCGGAACTCACCGGAGAGGAAAAAGAAAAGGCCCAGGAGCAGCTCGACGAGGCATGGGCGCAGGCCGCGGCCGGTATCGCCGTCAGAAGGCTTAACTTTCAAAGAAAAGTGCGCGCCATCGAGGGGGCCGGTGTGTACGAATCGTTCCTTGCCTACGAAAAGGATTGCGTTTATAACGCGATACGTTCCGTTCGGTATCTGAATTTTACGGGCGGGCTGTCGGAGTACCAGCAGTGTCTCGAAACGAAACGCGGCGCCGCCATGAGCGTGTCGGTGGGGTCGGGACTGCCTGAAGCGACGCCGGACGATGACAGCCCCGGCTTCCTGTTTTACCTCTGCATGGCCGGGGAGGGTATCCGGTGGCTGGTGAGCGAACACTGCGTTTTCGCGGCAATCCTTCTGCTGTGGATGCTCGCCGTGTGGGCTCTTTTCGGGGGCGCCATACATCGCATTGCGGCTATCCATTTCGCCCGGGAGGAAAAGATATCCGCGTTCCAGGCCCTGGGTTTCGCCCGCACCAAGTTCCTCAGTTTCTTCAGCGCGCCGCTCGTGCCGGTGATCGGCATTATCGTGTGCGGACTGTTCCTGTTTCTCGGCGGGCTCCTGGGAAATATACCGTTGGTGGGTCCCTTTATCATGGCCGTATTGTTTATCATCGCGCTGCTGCTCGGCGCTGTCATAGCATTTATTTTCATCGGGCTCATGTTCGGCTTTCCATTGATGTACCCCACCGTTGCCGTCGAAGGCTCCGACAGTTTCGACGCGGTCAGCAGGAGTTTCAGCTATATATGGGCCCGGCCGTGGCACGCGATTTTCTACGGGGTGGTCGGCGCCGTGTACGGCGTGTTGACCTACCTGTTTGTGCGTTTCTTCGCGTTTGTTGCCCTGAGCGGTGTCCATTTCTTCGCCGGCTGGGGCGTCTTGCGCGGCGGCGAGAGCATGGGCCCCGAAGCGGACCAGCTCGACCTGCTCTGGAAGGAACCGTCCTTCTGGAATCTCCACGAGTTCAACTGGCAGGCAATGGGCACGTGGGATACCATCTGCGCCGTGATCCTGGCCGTTTCGGTTTACCTGGTTGTCGCCGCGGTCGCCGCCTACCTGCTGACATTCTTTGCCACGTTCAGTACCATTGCGTACTACCTGTTGCGGCGCCACGTGGATGTCGCCGAGTTCGATGATGTGTATATCGAGGAGGAAGTCGAAATGCCGGACACCTTCGCAGAGACCGAAGAGGAGGAGGAAGCCGCCGGCGAAGAAGGCGAAGAACCCGCCGAACAGGGCGAAGAGTCGGCCGAAGAGGAGACGAAGGAAGCCGCCGGCGAACAGGCCGGCGAAGAGGAATCCGGGAAGGCCAAGAAGGCCAAGAAGGCGAAGAAAAAGAGCAAGAAGAAAAAGAAGAGCAAGAAGAAAAAGGGCGGCCCGAAAACACAGGACGACACGGAAGACGAATAACGGTCAGTCCTGTTCCGTCGCCGGCGGGGAAGCTGTGGTGACGGTATGAAAGATCGCCTTTGTCTTCCTGGCGAAGAGCCCGATGTTGGCGTGCGCGAACGCCTTGTCCTTCACGGCGAGTGTATTGCACTACTTGCCGTAAACGGCGATCTCCACGAAACGGGGTGGTTCATCTTCCATGCCGTCGGCCGTGTAGACCCGGACGTACCGGGCGGTGGTGCCCGTGAAATCGGGCCCCCGCGCGTCGACGATCTCGCCCCACCAGCGGGAGTAGTAGGCGGTGTCCTGCCCCGTTCCCAGGCCGGTTGAATCATCGTGGTCGTTGTTGAACAGCATCGTGGTGTTCTTTTTAAAGGACGGGTCGTCGGCAATGCGGACGATCACGTCATTGTAAATGGCCGGATTCTTGTAGTAGTGCCATAGTGCCACCGCGTATATGGTTTTGGTTTCCTCCAGGTCCACTTGGACCCACCGCGGTCCGGGGCCCAGTTCCACGAAGTGAAAGGGGCCTGATTTTTTCAGCCCGTCGGTGATCTGCTCGAGTATGCCCGTAACCGGTTCGGCGTCGCTGCAGGTGACGGGTTTGAACAGGGCGATGTTCTCAGCGCCCGCGGGGATCATGAACGGCGGTCGCTTTATCTCCTTTCGCAGGTGGGGGGGCGTGATGCCCTTGGTATATCCGGGCGTCGCCCGCGTGACGGCGTCCTCGCCGAGCCCGAGGTCCAGTTCCACCAGGGGTGTACCGTCGGGTGCGGCGGTCCTCGTCGTGGCGTTTTTTGTCGGCGGTTCGGTTTCGGCCGGCGCTGTCGCCGGCGCGTGTTCCTGATTGTTGGTAACGGGTGCCCTCGTCGCCGGGCGGGTTTCCGCGTCCCCCTCGCCGTGCCGTTTTTCCCCGGGGCCGCACCCGATACTGCTCAGAATCATGAGAAAGAAGATGAGGACGGCGATATCTTGCGGATTCATGGTGATTCTCATGTACGAGATCGGAAGAACATACCTGACCTTACCGTCTCCCGTCGCCATAATCAAGAAGGCGGCTTCAAATCGGCGTCCAGGCGGTATTCCCCGTCCGCCGTGGTGTTGAATGTCTCGGTGGCGGCGCCGTAGCGTACGGTGCATGGGTTTCCGTGTTTCGACCGGATAACGGCTTCCCGGAGTTTTCCGTCCCGCCATTCGATATCCACCGCGAAGGCCCCGCGGGCGCACAGTCCCCGGACCTGTCCGTCGGGCCACGCCGCGGGGAGGGCGGGCAGCAGGTGCAACGCGCCCGCGTGGCTCTGAAGGAGCATCTCGGCAATGCCGCTGGTCGATCCGAAGTTGCCGTCTATCTGGAACGGCGGGTGCAGATCGAAAAGGTTCGGCGCCGTGCGACCCGGTACGAGGAGGTTTGTCAGCATCGCGTGGGCGTGGTCGCCGTCCTCGAAACGGGCCCAGAAATTGATCTTCCATGCCCGGGACCAGCCCGTGCCCCCGTCGCCGCGCAACTGCAGGCTGACCATGGCGGCCTTCCAGAGTTCCGGCGTTTCCCGCCGGGTGACCTGCCGCCCGGGGTGCAGCCCCCAGAGGTGGGAGACGTGCCGGTGACGGGTCTTGGGGGCCTCCGTGTAGTACCATTCCGCCAGTTGACCCTCGCTCCCGATGCGGTCGGGGGCAATGCGCTTTCGCATGTCGGTGAGTTTCTTCCTGAATTCCTCATCCACGCCGAGTACCCGGCTCGCCGCGATGCAGTTTCCGAAGAGGTTCCGGATAATCTGGTGGTCCATCGCCGGCCCCATTACCAGCCCGCCCCGCTCGGGGGAATTCGATGGGCCGCTGACGAGCGTCCCGCCGCTTCCTTTCGGGTCCTCAACGAGGAACCCGGTAAAGAATTCCGCCGCCCCTTTCATCAGCGGGTAGGCCCGTTTTTCGAGAAAGTGCCGGTCTCCGGTGAAGACGTAGCGAAACCACAGGTGCTGACAGAGCCAGGCCCCGCCGGTGACCCAGATCCCGTGGTTCGACGCGTTGATGGGGGCGGTGCCGCGCCACAGATCGGTGTTGTGATGGAGGACCCAGCCGGGGCAGTCGTAGAACGTGCGGGCCGTCAGCGCGCCGGTGTGCGAACAGTCTTCCAGCATGGCGAACAGCGGCTCGTGGCATTCCGGCAGGTTCGTCAGTTCCGCCGGCCAGTAGTTCATCTCGGTGTTGATGTTGACGGTGTACTTGCATTCCCAGGGAGGATTCAACCGGTGGTTCCAGATGCCCTGGAGATTGGCCGGCTGGGAGCCGGGCCTGCTGGAAGCGATGAGGAGGTGTCGGCCGTACTGGAAGTGAAGGGCCGCCAGGTGGGGATCGCCGCCGTTTTTGGCTTCCGCCACCCGGATATCGGTGGGTTTCGCGGCCGCGGCGGTCTTTCCGAGGTCGATGTCCACCCGCCGGAACAGCTTCCCGTGATCGTCGACGTGGTCGCGCCGTATCTCTTCATAGCGCTTGTTCCCGAGTGCACTAAAGATCTTTTCGCACCGCGCCGCCGGGTCCGCGGTGATGTCACGGTAGTTCCGGTAGCTCGTGGCCGCGGTCAGGAGCAGAACGGCGGCGTCGGCACCCGCGATCCGAATCTTTTCCGCGGATACGTCGATGCTGCCCCCGTCGGACCGTGCACGAAGACGGGCCTCGAATCGCAGCTTACTCTCGGTGCCGGTCCTGCTCTTGTGTCTCACGCGGCCGCGCAGGGCGATCGTGTCGTTCGCGAGCGGCACCGATTCGGCGGCGGTATGGGGGCTCATCAGTTCGGCGTCGAGCGTGATCCCGCCGGCCGTGTCCGATCGCAGCGCGACGGCGATGACCCGATCGGGGTAACTGGCTATGACCTCTCGTGTGATGGTGGCATCTCCCGCACGGTACTCGGTGTGCGCGGCGCCCTCTTCCAGGTCCAGCCAGCGCCGGTAGCCGGCGACTTCACCGTGGGTGTCGGGGAAGGTCAGGACCAGGTCGCCGAAGGGCTGGTAGGCTTCCTGTCGGAGGGGATTGCTCATGCAGTGCTTCCCCGCCAGTTTCTCTGCCTCTTTCTGTTTGCCGTCGAACAGCAACCGGCGGACTTCCGGCAGGTATTCGGCGGCCCCCTCGTGCTGGTAATCCTGGGGCTGCCCGGTCCACAGGGTGTCCTCGTTGAACTGGATGCGCTCGACCCTGCCGCCCCCGTATACCATGGCGCCCATCCGCCCGTTCCCGACCGGCAGCGCCTCCAGCCAGTCCTTCGCCGGGCGCCGGTACCAGAGGATCCAGTCGCCGGCGGGGGCCTTCGCCCCGTCACCGGAGAGAATGTTCGTCGTGCCGTACTCGATCGGCGGACGGGTGCCGCCCTTCGTGTAGGCCGGTTTTGCGGATGAACTGCCGCCCAAGGCAGCCGTATTGAAATGCGAAGCCAGGATGATCATAAAAGCACACAGCAATATGCCGATCAAAAAATAATTTCTATTTTTCATCATGCTGTCAACTCCTCTGTTATCTGTGGACCGCTGCGCGCACTGGTGAAGGATGTTGGTATTTATTTGACCGTTTCGCAGTTCCCTTCCGATTATATCACGCTGTTACGGCCGAGTGTAATATGATATATTCGTCAGGGCAATACGTTCGCCATGATCGAGGTCAAACCGTTATGGACCATGAAAAGATACAGCGTCTTCAGGAACAGGTGAGTACGGTACTCCTGGGGAAGGACGAGGTCGTCCGCGCCGTGCTTATCGCTCTGATCGGGAGGGGCCATGTCCTCCTGGAGGATGTCCCCGGTGTCGGAAAGACGATACTGAGCCGGGCGATCGCCGAGAGTATCGAGTGCTCGTTCAAACGCATACAACTGACACCCGACCTCCTTCCCGCGGATATTCTCGGGGTCAGCGTCTACGATACCGACACCGGGGAGTTTATATTCAAGAAGGGACCGATTTTCGCCAACATCATTCTCGCCGACGAAATAAACCGAACCACCCCGCGAACCCAGTCGGCGCTCCTCGAGGCCATGAACGAATCGCAGGTGACCGCCGACGGCAGGACCTTCCGGCTCGGCCCTCCGTTCATGGTCATAGCGACCCAGAATCCCTACGAGTTCGAGGGGACCTATTACCTGCCCGAAAATCAGCTCGATCGGTTCATGATCCGGATTCGCATCGGGTATCCCGACCGGTCGACGGAGCGTGATATTCTGAAGATCCAGCCGGCGCGCAACCGGCTGCAGAAGATTGATTCGATTCTCACCGCGGAGGACGTGCTCGCGCTCCAGGACATGGCGGACGCCGTGGGGGTGGACGAGGCGATCATGGAGTATATCCTTGATATAACCGAGGCCACCCGTGACAGCGATGAACTGGTGACGGGACTCAGTCCCCGGGCCGCGCTGGCGTTGATTACCGCGGCCCGCGCCGCGGCGCTCCTGTCCGGCCGTGAGTACGTGATTCCCGACGACGTGCGGGATATCGCCGTATCGGTCGCCTCGCACCGCCTGCGGGCGCGGCGCTTTATCAATGACGGGTTTTCCGACGCGACCGAGGAGATCTTCAGCAGGATTCTCGATACCATACCGGTTCCGCAGTAAAGGCTGCCCGTATGCCGGGGAGCAATAAAAAACAGCGCCGCATGAAGGAACGGTTCATCATCCGGATAACGCCGGCCGGATGGGTGCTTTTCGCCATCAGTCTCGTGGTGGTGATTGTTTCCACCCACACCGGGGAGCCGATGATGTTCTTTGTGTTCGGTTTCCTGACAGGCGCGCTCCTGATCTCTCTTCCGGCGGCCCGGTCCAATCTTACCGGCATTTCTGTCGAGCGGGAACTGCCCGAACGGGTCTGGCAGTACGAAAAGGTGTACTTCGGCTATACGCTCCGCAATCATCACCGGTTATTCGCCTGCCTGGGACTGGGGATGTACGAAATCGGGGACGGCGAGGAGGCCGATGCCGGCGGGTACTGCCTGTGTCTGCCCGGGAAATCCGGTTTTCGCGCCGGCGGCTACCTCTTCGCCGGCCGGCGGGGGGAACTGCGGACAAGCGGGATCCGGCTGGAGAGCACGTTTCCTCTCGGACTGGTGAAAACGGCCCGGGAGATACCCGGGCGCGCGAGCGTCCTGGTGTGGCCCGCCAGGGGTAGGTTGAAGGTAGACATACTCAAGGAGGGTGCCGTCCATTCGGGCTCGATACGGCCGGGGCGCAGGCCGAGCGGGCAGGACGAGTTTTTCGGCTTGCGGGATTATCGCCAGGGCGATGATCCCCGGTGGATTCACTGGCGGCGCTCCGCAGGCCGCGCACTGCCGGTCATGCGGGAGATGTCTCTGTCCGCCCCGGACAGCCTGTTTATCATACTGGACATCGCTGCCGACGGCAGCGAGGCCGATCGTGCAGTACAGGAGTACGTGCTCCGGTTTACCGCGACCCTCGTCGTACATTCCCTGGAACGGGGCAGTCCCGTCGGTATGGTGGTCTCGAGCGGCGGCGAGGCCGCCTGTATTCCACCGGGCGGCAGCAGGGGGACGGGGCGCGAACTGCTCGATGCCCTGAGCAGGGTCGGTGACGAACGGATCGGCGCCGCGGCGCTCGCGGAACATATTCCCCGGCAGTGCCTGGCGGGATCCCGGCTTATCGTTGTTTCGTGTCATCCGGGCAGGATCGATCGCCGGCCCATTCACGCCCTGGCAGGGATGAATCGGAACCTGACGGTGATGGGGCCCGACTACATGGAAACCATCTTCGAGGATGCCTGCGCGGCGGACAGCGAGGTTCGCAATGCCGGCTAGAAACCGCACGATCGCAGCGATGGAACGGGTCGAAAAACGCCGGCTGGAGTGGTGGCTGCTGATGCTGGCACTGCTGGCCACATCGGCCTTCTGTGTGGCCTCCGGAAGTTGGTACTATTTTATCGTGAACGCGGTCGCCGTTACGGTGAATCTTTTCTTTTTAAGGAAAAACAGGGAGGTGCATGCCTCGCGACTGACGCTGAACACGTGTATCGTCGCCGCCATATGTATCGTGTTCTGGGAATTTCATCTCGGCCGCAATATTCCCATCGTGATCCTGGGACACTTCGTCGTGCTGCTCCAGCTTTACAAGCTGTTCGAGAAAAAGAGGCTCAGGGACTATGCACAGCTGCTGCTGCTGAGCCTGCTCCAGGTTATCGTGACGGCTTCGATCTGCGCCGATCTGTGGTTTCTCCCGGTGCTGTTAGCGGCCCTGGTCCTGGCCGCTCACGCGGCGGTTGTCTTTTCGCTGTGCAGCGGCCTCGGCGCGGTGACGACACGATTCGGGGAGGATCGGCAATCGATGCTGCCGGGACGCCCCGCCGCGAAGCACGTGATTCGCCGGTGGCCCGGCGGGCTGCTGCGACGAACGCTGGTCGAGGTGGTGTTTCCCCTCGTCGGGGTTGCCACGGTGGCTTTCATGTTTCTCCCCAGGATTTCCGCCAGGGCCGTTTCCACGTCCGGTTTCGGCGGCGGCGACTACCTGGCGGAGGAAATCAGGCTCGGGTACCGGGACAGGATATATACGTCCGATGCCATAGCCATGGAGGTCAAGGTGTCGACCGGGGGGACGCGGGGCAGGGCGCCCGGGTCGGTCTCGCGCTACCTGCGATGTTACGCGATGGACTATTACGGCAATTCCGGGTGGAGACGATCGGTGAGAAACGCGCGGGCGACACCCGATCATTTCGAGACGTCCGCTCTTCCCGCGGAGATCGCGCGATCGGCGGTGGTCCACGAGATCGAACTCCGCAACGGCCGCGCACGGGTTATTCCGGTCCCGCTGAATACCTTTTCAATCTCCTGCCCGAAAGACAAGACGATCAACCGGACTTCCCGAAACGAGTACGCCCAACCCGATTACCTTTCGAACTCGCTTCCGTGGGCGTATACGACCCGTTCGCTTCCCCCGCCCCTGTCCCGATCGCAGCGGGAATTTGTATTCGGGATTCTCGGGGACAGTGCCCCGGCCACCATCGCGTCGGTGGAGATAGCAACGGAAACCAGAAACCGGATAGTCGAACTGGGCCGGCGCTGGTGCGCCGATCTCCTGGTCGAGCGTGAACAGTCCCGGCAGTTTTCGCCGACTTGGGACTGGATCAACGTCAGGATTGCGCGCCGCGTGGCTGAGAATCTCCGCGCGGGCTACCGCTATACGCTGGATCTGAGCGAGAGCGATCCGCGGCGCGACGGGGTGGATGATTTTCTGTTTCACATGAAAAAAGGGCACTGCGAATATTTCGCCTCCGCCATGGCGGTCGTCTGCACCCTGCTTAATGTTCCCTGCCGGGTCGCGACCGGCTACGTTATGCAGGAGTACGAGCCGGGAGAACAGGTCTATGTCGTCCGGGCCAGGGACGCGCACGCGTGGTGCGAGATATACACCCCCCGCTTCGGCTGGATGCTGATCGACCCCACGTCTCCCGGTCACGTCGCGGAACGGGAGGGGAGCGGTTTTATGAATACGGTTCGCGATGTTCTGCTGGGGAGGAGATTTCGATGGTATCGCACCATTGTCGATTACTCGGAGCGCGACCGGCAGTTTCTCGGCAAAACGATATCCGGTTTTTTTGACGCGACCTGGGATCGTGTGGCCGGCCTGTTCGATGCCGTCTGGAACACCGTCGACCGGCTCTTTCGTTCCGGCAGTATCTATTTCGTCATCATCCCGGTTGTCGTATTTTCCGCCGCCGCGCTCCTCGCCCTGCTGGCCTCACATCTCAGGTGGCCGGTGTTACGCCGGATCTGGCCGCGCAGGAACGGCGACCGGCGGCTGGCGGAACTCGACCGGCTCCTCGCCCGTCTGGAGCGGCGGGGACTCGCGTTTCATCCCGGCGATACCCTTCGCCGCCGGGCTCACCTCGCCGTCGAAATGTTCGGGTTTCCCGCGGCGGAGATGGAACGACTGGTCAAGCTCCGCTACCGCTGGCGATGGGGACACGAGGTGCCCGCGCGTGAGGAACAGGCCGAGGCCGTGCGGATTATCGACGGTCTCTGGAAACACCTGCGGTAAGCGCTTCGCGGTTACCTCCCGTAGATGTTCTCCGCCTGCCGGCTGCCGCGTTGATAAGGAATACGGCCGACAGGCCCGCGACGGCCATGACCGCCGCGGCCGCCGCGATATGGAGCCAGTGACCGATCCCGAGCGGCACCGTACTGAAGATCGTGTTCATAAACGGCAGGTACACTACCGCCGCCTGCAGGAGCATGGAGAGCAGCAGGGCCCCGAGCAGCAGGGGGTTGGAAAAAAACCCCTGCCGGTACTGCGCCCGGATCATGGTGACCCGTACCAGCTCCAGGAAGACGATCGCGGTAAACGATACCGTCCGCGCCGTTGCCACCCCGTCCGCGAGGTAGTGGTTGAAAAGGTAGAGGACCGTCCCGGCCATCAGGACCGCGATCGTGACGATGCTCACGACCATGTCACGGTTGACGATCCGTTCCGCCGCGTCGCGGGGCGGGCGGTTCATGATGCCGGGGCGGACGGGATCGGCGCCGAGGGCGATCGCCGGCAGTCCGTCGGTGACCAGGTTCAGCCAGAGTATCTGGGTGGCGATCAGGGGGACGGCCACGGCGCCGGTGACCGCGTCCCGGAAGCCGATGATCATGGCCACGAAGAGAATCAGGACTTCCCCGAGATTGCTGGAGAGCAGATAGTTGACGAACTTCCTGATATTCTCGTAGATCGCCCGTCCCTGCTCGACGGCGCCGACGATCGAGGTGTAGCTGTCGTCGGTCAAGATCATGTCCGCCGTTTCCCGGGTGACGTCGGTCCCGGTGACGCCCATGGCGACGCCGATGTCGGCCTCCTTGATCGCGGGCGCGTCGTTGACCCCGTCGCCGCTCATGGCGACCACTTCACCCTGGCCGCGAAGCGAGCGGACGATGCGAATCTTGTGATCGGGATTCACCCGCGCGAAGATCGACGTCCTGCCGACCGCCGCGACGAGCGCGTCGTCGTCGAGGCCCTCGAGTTCCTCCCCGCTCATCGCCTCCCCCTCGATGCCCAGCCGGGCGGCGACGGCCCGGGCGGTCAGGACGTAATCGCCGGTGATCATGATCGGGCGGATCCCGGCGTTCCGGCACTCGGCGATGGCGTCCTTCACCGCGCCCCGCGGGGGGTCCGTCATCCCCTGCAGGCCCATGAAGACCAGTTTGTCTTCCGTCGCGGTGCCGTCGGGAACGGTTCTGAAGGCGAACGCCAGGACGCGGATTGCCTCCGAGGCCATTGCCGTGTTGGCCGCCAGTATCTCGTCCCGCATATCCGGCGAGAGGGGACGGGGCCGGCCGTCCAGCAGGACCCGGTCGCAGAACTGCAGCACGACGTCCGGCGCACCTTTCATGTACATCACCGGCCCGTCGTTGGTTTCGTGAACCGTCGATTTGCGCTTCCGGGACGAGTCGAACGGTATCTCGTCGATGCGGGGGTTCTCCTCCCGCAGCCCCCGGATATCGATGCCGGCCTTCGCGGCGCTGACCAGCAGCGCGCCCTCCGTCGGGTCACCGACCACGGATTCGCCGTCGAGGGCCGCGTCGCTGTTGACGACCCCGCACGCGAGCATGGGCAGCAGGGCGTCGCGTGACGCCGGCTCGCCGTTTGTGAGGAATTCCCCCGCGGTCCCGTATCCCGTCCCGGTGACCGTTATCGTCGTGCGGTTGCAGTAGAGCCGCACAACGGTCATCTCGTTTTTTGTCAGGGTCCCGGTCTTGTCGGTGCAGATTACCGTGGTACACCCGAGCGTCTCCACGCCGGGAAGCCGCTTGATCAGGGCGTTCCGCTTCGCCATCTTCCGGACGCCGATGGCCAGGGCGATGGTGACGACGACAGGCAGCCCCTCCGGGATAGCGGCGACCGCGAGGCTGACGCCGACCATGACTATCTCCAGGACCGCCCCGCCCCGCACGATGCCGAGGCCGATCACCGCCCCGCAGATCAGCAGCGTCAACACCCCCAGCCGTCTTCCGAGCGTGTCGAGACTCTTCTGGAGGGGGGTCCGGTCCTCGACGACCGCATCGATTGACTCGGCGATGGAGCCGATCTCGGTGTTCATCCCGGTGGCGACCACGACCGCCTTCCCCGCGCCGTTCGTGATGCTCGTTCCGGAGAAGACCATGTTTGTCATGCCGCCCAGCGTCGCGGTATCCTTGACCGGATCGGTCTGCTTGCGCACGGGCACGCTCTCGCCCGTCAGGGCCGACTCCAGGGATTCCAGCATCGCCGATTCGCAGATCCTGGCGTCGGCCGGCACGGCGTCGCCGGCCTCGAACGCGATGATGTCGCCCGGCAC
This sequence comes from uncultured Planctomycetaceae bacterium, assembly GCA_964557575.1. Taxonomy (GTDB): domain Bacteria; phylum Planctomycetota; class Phycisphaerae; order SM23-33; family SM23-33; genus CAZLBC01. Next base: position 19,383 of record CAZLBC010000037.1, on the reverse strand, counting down.
GACGCGCTCGCTTTCGATTCGCTGCCGGACGCCGTCCCTGATGACGGTCGCCCGAAGCTCCGCCATTTTCTTCAGGGTCTCGATGGCCTTTTCCGCGCGAAATTCCTGGAAGAACCCGAGGACGGTATTGATGACGAGGATGACGGCGATGACGCAACTGTCGATGTATTCGGCCAGCATGATCGACACGGCCACCGCGCCGATCAGTATGTAGACGATGAAACTGTTCAGTTGCGCGAAGAGGATGTGCAGCGGGGATACGGGTTCCGTTTCGCGCAGCGCGTTCGGGCCGTATTCCCGCAGCCGCTGTTCCGCCGCGGCGCTGCTGAGCCCCTTGGGTCCCGTGTCGAGGGATTGCATGACCGCATCGACCGTCTCGGTGTGGGGCGCCATTTTTAAACCTCACAACATATGATACAATCGATCACAGGTGTACCTCGCCGGAACCGTAGATAAAGGAATACGCAATGAGACACAAGAGTATACCGCTTTCTTTTCTCGCCGCCATCGCGTTGGTATGCGCGCCGGTTGTTTCGGCCGAAACCAGGAAGATACTGTTCGTCGCCGGCAAGCCGAGCCATGGGTGGAACATGCACGAGCACGCGAAGGGCTGCACCCTCCTGGCGACGGCCCTCAACGAGTCGGGGCTCGCCGTCGAGGCCGTCGTCCATACCGACACGTGGCCGCAGGACGCGTCGGCGTTCGCGGACATCGCCTGCCTGGTGATATACGCCGACGGCGGCGGGGGACATGTGGCCCGGGGCCGGGCGAAGCAGATCGCCGACCTGTCGAAGAAGGGCGTTGGTATTGCCTGCCTGCACTACGCGCTCGAGCCGCCCGGGGAGGAACTCGGGCGGTGTTTTCTCGATTGCCTCGGCGGGTACTTCGCGGTGGACTGGTCGGTCAATCCCACGTGGACCCCGAATGCCCCGCGGGTCGCCGACCATCCCGTCGGGCGGGGCGTGCAGCCGTTTGAGTTGAAAGACGAGTGGTATTACCACATGCGGTTTCGCCCGGACATGAAGGGCGTTACGCCCGTGCTCTCGGCGCATCCGCCCGCCGGGACGCTGGCCGAAAAAGACGGTCCCCGGCGCGGCAATCCCGCGCTGCGAAAGGAACTCGCCGACGGGGTCGTTCAGCACCTGGCATGGGTGTCGGTCAACGAGGGCGGCTCCCGCGGCTTCGGTTTCACCGGCGGGCACTGGCACACCAACTGGGCCTGCGACGATTTCCGCACCCTGGTGCTCAACGGGATCGCGTGGGCGGCGAAGATCGAGATCCCCGAAAAGGGGGTGCCGTCGGAAACGCCGGTCATCGTGCGGAACAAGTCGATCCTCCATGCGATAGCGCGGGGGGATGCCGAGGACGTCAAGCGATACCTGCAGAAAGGGGCGAAGCTCAACGAAAAGAATGCGGCCGGATGGACGCCGCTGCACTACGCGGCGGTGCGCGGCAAGGCGGCAATAGCGAAACTGCTCATCGCCGGCGGGGCCGACGTCAACGTCAGGAACAACAGCAAGCGGATTCCGCTGCACCACGCCGCGGAGCGGAACTACCTGGAGCTCGCGAAGGTGCTGGTGAAACACGGCTCGCAGCTCGACGCCAGGGAACGGGACGGGTGGAGCCCGCTGCACTACGCCGCGATGAAAGACCACGTGGAGATGGCCGCCTTCCTGATCGAAAAGGGCGCCTCGGTGAACCTGATCAGCGCCCGGGGAGGGACGCCTCTCCACGAGGCGTCGGCTACGGCGAGCGCCGCGATGACGAAGCTGCTGCTGAAACACGGGGCCGACAAGTCGATCAAGGCTAAAAACGGCAAGACAGCCCTCGATTACGCCGTCGAGCTGAAGAACGAGCCCGTGGAGAAGATCCTGCGGGGGAAATGAATAGCAGGCTGTTGAAAAACCACTACCTGCCCGCCAGCGGATCTTTTCCGCTCCGGCCGCGTCACGAAAACAGCAGAACAGTGCTGATATGCAACTGTTTCCGTTCCTTGCCGGAACAAAAAATCTCTCGTTCTCGGCGACGGTCTAGAGCTGGTTTCATAACTTCAATTTGGACTACAAGCGGCTCTTTTGCCGTCTGGCGGCGTCACGAAAACTCGACATATTTCCTTAATATGTCGTCGTTTCCGTTCCTTGCCAGATCGACAAAATACCTCGCTTTCGCTACCAAAGCAAGTTATGAAACCAGCTCTACTTTTTCAACAGCCTGATAGCGCCTACAGCGACCAGCCCTCCCGGTAGTTTCGGCGCAGGTAGCGGTCGGCCTTCGGACTGCCGGTTTTCAGCGCGGCGGCATCCCAGGAGAGCTTCTCGCCCGAGCGGTAGGCGACGTTGCCGAGGAGGACGGTCTCGGTGAGGGGGCCGGAATAGTCGAAGGAGCAGGTGGTGGGGCCGCCCGTCTTGCAGGCCGCTATCCACTCCCGGTGGTGGCCGGCGGATTTCGGGATCGTGGGTTTCGGCGGCTCGTAATCCGCGAACTTCTTCTTCGGCAGCAGCATGCGCCTTATGTAGGTGGCGGCGAGCATGCCGTCGTCGCCGACGAAGAGGACACCGCTGGGAATCGCCGGCAGGCCGTTGTCCGCGAGGACCTTCTCCAGCACCGGCGGGCGCCGGCCGCCGTCGTACCAGGTCATCCGCACCGGCGGCCGCCCCGCGCGGCGGGGAAACGCGTAGCGGACGATCAGCCGGGGCGGGGTGCCCTCCGGGTGGACCGGCGGGCCATCGGCCTTCACGGAGGAGGGATATTTCAGCCCCAAGGCCCAGAACGGCAGGTCCATGTAGTGGCACCCGAAGTCCCCGAGTGCCCCGCACCCGAAGTCCCACCAGCGCCGCCACTTGCCGGGCAGGTAGCAGGGATGGTAGGGCCGCTCGGGAGCCGGGCCCAGCCACAGGTCCCAGTCGATGTGTTCGGGGACGGGGGGTGTGTCCGCGGGACGGTCGCCGCCGCCGTAGCTGTGTTTCAGCCAGACGTGCACTTCCCCGACCGCGCCGATCGCTCCGGCCCGTATCAGCTCGACCACCCGGCGGTAGTTGTCGCCGGCGTGGATCTGCGTGCCGAGCTGTGTGCGGAGGTCGTGTTCCGCCGCGAGCTCGGTCAGTGTCCGCACCTCCCGGACGTTGTGGGCCAGCGGTTTTTCGCAGTAGCAGTGCTTGTTCATCCGCATCGCCGCCGCGGCGGCCGGGGCGTGGGTGTGGTCGGGCGTGCTGACGACGACCGCGTCGATGTGCTTCTCCATCTCGTCGTACATCCGGCGGAAGTCGGTGAAGGTCCTGGCTTTCGGAAACTGCCGGGCCGCCTGCCCGAGCCGCTTTTCGTCGATATCGCACAGGGCCGCGATGTGTTCCTTCGAGACTCCCCGGAGATTGGCCCTGCCCCTGCCGCCGACGCCGATGACGGCCAGGTCCAGCGTATCGTTCGCGGCGGGCGCGCCGTGTTTTTCAAGCAGGAGGGGGGCGACGCCGGTAACCGCCGCGGTTCGAAGGAATCGTCGTCTGTGCAGTCTGTCTGACATGGTCGGTCTCCAGGGAAATGAGATGGTGCGGCCTGCAATCGCTTGCCGCCGTTTTCGGAACCGGACACCCGATTATCCGGAGAATGTCCGCCCGATGCAACGTCGTTTTTCACGCGGGGTTAGCTGTGGTGCCGTAATGCGGGCACGCCGGCAGGACATTTCGATATCCGGTCTTGCGACGGCGACGCGCTTCCCGTATATAGTATCTCCACCGTACGGCAGTGCGGGCGGAAATGCCCCGCGAGTCGTACTCGGGAACAGCGGTTTGTCACCACAGGTTAACGGAGAAATGCAATGACACTGGAAGAAATCCCCCTCGCGGAACTGAACCCGGAAGCATTTATCGAGCAGCAGGTCGCGGCCATTTCAGCGGCGGCGGGGGAGGATGTCGTCATCAACGCCCTCTCCGGCGGTGTCGACTCGTCGGTCGTGACGCTTTTGGCCCACCGGGCCCTCGGCGACCGCCTTAAGTCCTACTTTATCGAAAACGGCCTGATGCGGGAGGGGGAGGCGGAGCGGATCGTCGAGATCTTCGCCGGCCTGGGCGTGCCGGTCGAGATCCTCGACGCGCGGGATAAATTCTTCGCCGGCCTCAAGGGCGTCACCGATCCCGAGGAGAAGCGGGAGCAGGGGATCACCCAGGTGTTCTACAAGGACGTATTCGCGGAACTGGTCGAGCAGACCGGCGCGAAAGTGCTTCTCCAGGGGACCAACTACACCGACGTCGAGGAGACGGCCGCCGGCGTCAAGCGGCAGCACAACGTCTTCGAGCAGATCGGTATCGATCCGGAAGAGGCGTTCGGCTACAAGGTCATTGAGCCGATCATCCGGTTGCGGAAGACCGGCGTCCGGAAGGTCGCCCGGGCGCTGGGGCTGCCGGCGGAGATCAGCGAGCGCCCGCCCTTCCCGGGGCCGGCGCTCGCCGCGCGGGTCATCGGTGAGGTCACCCCGGAACGGATCGCCACGGTCAGGAAGGCGACGACGGTAGTCGAGGAGGAGTTGTCCGACAGCGGCGCGTTCCAGTACCTGGCGATACTCCACGAGGACATGGTGACGGGCGTGCGGGACGGGGAACGCGATTTCGGCCGCCAGATCGAAGTCCGCTGCTGGGAGAGCACCGACGCGGTTGAGGCCGCGCCGACCGAGCTGTCGTTCGAGAAACTCAGGCGGATAGCCGATCGGATTGTCGACGAGGTGCCCGGCGTTGTCAGCGTCACCTACAACATCACCACGAAGCCGCCGAGTTGTATCGAGGCGGTGTGAATTGATTAGACCGGGCCCGGTGCCACGCGACGTCCCGGGCCGAAGAGCACCGCACTGAAACGGAGATGAATGCATGCCGAAAATCGAAGGTATTGACAAGGTTATGATCATCGGCTCCGGTCCGATCGTGATCGGCCAGGCCTGCGAATTCGACTATTCCGGCACCCAGGCCTGCAAGGCCCTCAGGGAACTGGGGTACGAGATCGTCCTGGTCAACTCGAACCCGGCGACGATCATGACCGATCCCGGGATGGCGGATATCACCTATATCGAGCCGCTCAACGTCGAGACCATGGAGAAGATCATCGCCCGGGAAAAGCCCGACGCCCTGCTGCCGAATCTGGGGGGACAGTCCGGACTGAACCTTTCGTCCGAGCTGCACAAGCAGGGCATCCTGGAGAAGTACGGCGTCCGGGTCATCGGTGTCAAGATCGATGCTATCCAGCGCGGCGAGGACCGGACCACGTTCAAGCAGACGATGGACAGCCTCGGTATCGAGATGCCCCGCAGCGAGGCGGTCTACAGCGTGGCGGACGCCGAAAAAGTCGCCGAGCAGCTCGGCTACCCGCTCGTCATCCGGCCCGCCTACACGATGGGGGGCACCGGCGGGGGACACGTTTACAACGTCGAGGAACTCCGGCTGATCGCGGCCCGGGGGATCGAGGCCAGCCTGGTCAACCAGATTCTGGTCGAGGAGTCGGTTCTCGGCTGGGAGGAACTGGAACTCGAAGTCGTGCGGGACGCGAAAAACCAGATGATCACCGTCTGCTTCATCGAGAACATCGACGCCATGGGCGTCCACACGGGCGATTCGTTCTGCTCGGCGCCGATGCTGACCATCGACGAAGAACTGCAGCAGCGGCTGCAGAAATATTCCTACGATATCGTCGAGGCCATCCAGGTCATCGGCGGCACCAACATCCAGTTCGCCCACGATCCGGAGACCGGGCGGGTGGTTGTCATCGAGATCAATCCCCGCACCTCCCGGTCCTCCGCGCTGGCGTCGAAGGCCACCGGTTTTCCGATCGCTCTGGTTTCGTCGAAACTGGCCGGCGGGATGACGATGGACGAGATCCCGTACTGGCGCGACGGGACGCTCGAGAAGTACACGCCGTCGGGTGATTACGTGGTCATCAAGTTTGCCCGCTGGGCCTTTGAAAAGTTCAAGGGCATCGAGGACAAGCTCGGGACCCAGATGCGGGCGGTGGGCGAAGTCATGAGTCTCGGGAAGACCTACAAGGAGGCCTTCCAGAAATCCATCCGCGGGCTGGAGAGCAACCGTCCCGGCCTGGGATTCGCCCGCGATTTCAACGAGTTGCCGCTGGCGGAACTGATGTCACGGCTGACCGAACCCACCAGTGAACGGCAGTTCCTGATGTACGAGGCCCTCCGGAAGGGCGCCACTGTCGACGAGCTTTTCGAGAAGACCTACATCAAGCGGTGGTTCATCGAGCAGATGAAGGAACTGGTCGAACTGGAAGAGAAGCTGCTCGCATACCGGGGCAAGGAACTGCCGGCCGACCTCCTGACGCAGGCCAAGAAAGACGGTTTCTCCGACCTCTATCTTGCCCGGATACTCGACACGACGGAACAGGAGATACGCGACCGCCGGACCGGGCTCGGCGTGGTCGAGGGGTGGCATCCCGTCCCCGTCAGCGGCGTGGAGGATGCGGCCTACTATTATTCAACCTACAACGCCCCCGACGCGACCGAGGCCACCGATAATCCCGACAAGGTCCTGATACTCGGGGGCGGTCCCAACCGTATCGGCCAGGGCATCGAGTTCGACTATTGCTGCGTCCACACCGCCTTCGCGCTGCGGGACAGGGGATACGAATCGGTCATGGTCAACTGCAACCCGGAGACGGTATCGACCGACTACGACACGTCCGACAAGCTCTACTTTGAGCCGCTGACGGTCGAAGACGTTCTCCAGATCTACAACAAGGAAAAACCAAAAGGGGTCATTTGCCAGTTCGGCGGCCAGACCCCGCTGAATATCGCCGGGCAGCTCGAAGAGGCGGGGGTGAACATACTCGGCACATCGCCCGAAACGATCGACCTTGCCGAGGACCGGGATCGGTTCCAGGAGGTCATGGAGGGTCTCGGTATCCCGATGGCGCCGTGCGGCATGGCAGCCGGCATAGAGGAGGCCCTCGCAATCGCCGGGCGCATCGGGTACCCCCTCATGGTGCGTCCCTCTTACGTTCTCGGCGGCCGCGGCATGGAGATCGTCTACGACGATGAAATGCTCAGGGATTACGTCGCGGCCGCGGTCGGCGTCACGCCGGATCGGCCGATCCTCATCGACAAGTATCTCAGCGACGCGGTAGAAGCCGAGGCCGACGCCATTGCCGACGGAAACGACGCCTTCGTGCCGGCCGTCATGGAGCATATCGAGAGGGCCGGCATCCACTCCGGCGATTCGGCCTGTGTTATTCCCCCCACAACGATACCATCAAAGCACCTCGCGACCATACGGGAATACACGCGAAAGATCGCAAACGAGATGAACGTGGTGGGACTGATGAATATCCAGTACGCGATTTACGAGGATACGGTGTACGTCCTCGAGGCCAATCCCCGGGCATCCCGGACGGTCCCCCTGGTCTCCAAGGTCTGCGGTATATCGATGGCCCGAATAGCGACACAGATCCTGCTCGGCAGGAAACTGTCTGATTTCGGCCTGTCGGAGAGAACATTCAAGCACTTCGGTGTCAAGGAGGCGGTCTTTCCCTTTCCCATGTTTCCCGAGGTCGACCCGGTCCTCGGCCCGGAGATGCGTTCGACCGGGGAGGTCCTGGGCATTTCGGATTCCTTCGGCCTGTCGTTCTACAAGGCGCAGGACGCCGCCAAGTCGACACTTCCCACGGAGGGAACGGTTTTGCTGACGGTGTGCCGGAAAGACCGGGGAGAGGACTTCGAGGCGATGGCGCGACAATTTGACAAGCTCGGCTTCAGGCTCCTGGCCACCGAGGGCACCGCCGCACACCTCGCCGAGTGCGGCATTCAGAGCGAGACGATCCAGAAGATGCACGAGGGGCGGCCGAACATCGTCGACGCGATCAAGAACGGCGAAATACAGTTGATCGTCAATACGCCCGCGGGCAAGCTCAGCGCCACCGACGATTCCTACATTCGCAAGTCGGCGATCGTCTACGGCGTTCCCTACATGACTACAGTTGCGGCCGCCGCCGCCTCGGCCGAGGGCATTGCCGCCCGGCGCGAGGGCGAGGTGGGCGTAAAGTCGCTGCAGGAATATCATGCCGGCATCGACGGGGGGAAAGAGTAGAGCTGGTTTCATAACTTGCTTTGGTAGCGAAAGCGAGGTATTTTGTCGATCTGGCAAGGAACGGAAACGACGACATATTAAGGAAATATGTCGAGTTTTCGTGACGCCGCCAGACGGCAAAAGAGCCGCTTGTAGTCCAAATTGAAGTTATGAAACCAGCTCTAGTTTCCCGCCGGGCGTGGGGGAGCAGCGTGCGCGGAAATTTCTTGACGCGCCCGTGTTTGTTATATACAACAGCGTTTGCGATATAAAAACCCCTCTTTCCGGAAAGGATCGCACCATGGCGCTGTCTTCCGTCGAAATCGCCCGAATGATAGACGTAAGCTGCGTCAAGGCGGAGAGCACCGAGGACGAGATCCGCGCGGCCGCCGCCCTCGCCGTTGATCGCGGCTGCATTGCCGTCTTCGCCCTGCCCGCCCACACCCCGCTCCTCGGGGAGTGCCTTTCGGGGTCGCCGGACGTCACGCTCGGCGGTGTCGTGGGGTTCCCCGCCGGCGGCAGCACCACGACCGTCAAGGCGGCCGAGGCGCGGGAACTGGTTGCCAAGGGCTGCGCGGAACTGGACATGGTGGTGAATATCACCTGGCTGAAGGCCGGCCGGTTCGACCTGGTGCGGGACGATATCAGCGCGGTGGTGGAGGCGGGGGGGGTGCCGGTCAAGGTCATCCTGGAGTGCCACCACCTCTCCGACGAGGAGATCGCGTCCGGCTGCCGGGCCGGGATCGCGGCCGGCGCCGCGTGGTTGAAAACCGGCACCGGCTGGGCGCCGACCGGGGCGACCGTCGAAAACGTCCGGCTGATAGCCGAAACCGTGGACGGCCGCTGCGGTGTCAAGGCGGCCGGGGGCGTCCGGGACATCGAAACCCTCCTGGCCCTGCACGAGGCCGGTGCCGGACGGTTCGGCATCGGCGCCGGGACCGCCCGGGAGATACTCTCATGAGTGTGCCCAGCCACGTCATTGCCTATGATTTCGGAACCGGGGGGACGAAGGCCTCGCTCTACGATACCGACGGGGCGTGCCTGGCCGCCCACTTCTGTCCTTGCGAAACGTTCTATCCCCGCGCCGGCCGGCACGAGCAGCGACCCGCGGACTGGTGGGATTCGGTGGTAGGGAGCACCCATCAACTGATGGACGACAGCGACGTCGATCCCGGGTCCATAGTCGCCGCCGGGATTTCCGGCCACAGCCTCGGTGTCGTCCCCCTCGACGAAGACGGCACCCTCCTCCGGGAGCAGGTGCCGATCTGGTCGGATTCCCGCCCCGATACCCAGCCGGCGGCATTCTTCCGTGAGGTGACCGAAGAGCAGTGGTACCTGACCACCGGCAACGGCTTTCCGGCGCCGCTGTACGCGGTCTTCAAGATCATGTGGCTGCGTGACAACGAGCCCGCACTGTTCGACAAGACCCGCACGGTCCTGGGGACCAAGGATTACGTCAACTACCTGATGACCGGGGTCAGGGCCACCGATCACTCGTATGCCTCGGGATCCGGGGTCTACGACCTGGCGGGCCGGCGGTATGCCGGGAAGCTCATCGCGGCATCGGGCCTCCACGCGTCGCTCTTTCCCGAAATCGTACCGTCCACCCGCGTCCTGGGGACGCTCCTGCCCGCGGCGGCCGAGCAGCTCGGCCTGCCCGAAACGGTGCGGGTGGTGGCGGGCGGCGTGGACAATGCCTGCATGGCGCTCGGCGCCCGGGCCGTCGACGAGGGCGACTGCTATACCTCCATGGGCTCATCGAGCTGGATAGCGGTCACCTCCGCCGAACCGGTGCTCGACCCGCGGAGCCGCCCCTACGTCTTCGCCCACGTCGTCCCGGAAAAATTCACCTCGGCGATCGGCGTCTTTTCCACCGGTTCCTCGTTCCGCTGGGTCCGCGAGCAGCTCTGCCGCGACCTGGAGGGCGCGGCGGCGGCCGGGGACGCCGATACGTACGAACTGATGCTCCGCAGCGCGGCCGCATCCCCGCCGGGGGCCCGGGGGGCCCTGTTTCTGCCTTCCCTGGCGGGCGGGTCGTCGCTCGACGGCAGCCCGAACGTCCGGGGGGCGTTCGCGAACCTCGACATCGGCCATACCCGCGCGGACCTGATCCGCGCCGCGATGGAGGGGATCTCGATGAGCCTCGCTCTCGCCCTCGACGCGCTGGCGGGGATCACCTGTCTCAGCGACGAGATGATCGCCGTCGGCGGCGGCAGCCGGAGCGACGACTGGATGCGGATCTACGCCGACCTCTACGGCAAGAAGATGGTGCGGACCAACGTCGGCCAGCAGGCCGCCGCCCTCGGTGCCGCGGCCCTGGCGCTGGTGGGTATCGGCGCGTGGGACGATTTCTCGAAAATAAAGCAGGTCCACCGCGTCCGCGACGTCACCGAACCGGATGCCGCCCGCCGGGAGACCTACGCGAAGATCATGCCCGTCTTCAAGCGGCTCGGCGAGCACCTCGCGGAGATCGGCGACATGGCGTCCGCGGCGGACGTCGACACGCAGGACCAATCAACATAAACCACATGACGGGAGGATAGTACCATGGCTGACCTTTCACTGTTCGACCTGACCGGCAGAAAGGCACTCGTGACCGGGGGCGCGGTGGGCATCGGCCGCGCCTGCGCGACGGCACTCGCGCAGGCCGGGGCGGACGTGGCGATCGCGGACATCGACGAGACCGTGGGGCCCAAGACCGCGGCGGCGCTCGCCGAGACCGGCGTCGACTCGTTCTTCGTGAAGTGCGACGTTACCGACGAGGACGCGGTCAACGCGATGGTCGACGCGGTCGCCGGGCGCTTCGGCCGCCTCGACATCGGGGTCAACAACGCGGGTATTGCGATCCTCGGCGGGGACGAGGAGATCCCGCGGGAAGCCTGGGACCGGGTGATCGACGTCAACCTCACCGGCGTCTGGCTCTGCGCGCGGGCAGAGGCCCGGCGGATGATCGCGCAGGATCCCACCGAGGGCAAGATCATCAACACCGCCTCGATGTCGGCGCGGATCGCCAACTGCAACGCATCCTACGACGCATCGAAGGCGGGCATCGTCCACCTGACGAAGACCCTGGCCGCCGAGTGGGGCCGGTTCAATATCAACGTCAACTGCTTCAGCCCCAGCTACCTCCTGACACCCATGCACGCCTCCACGCCCCTGGAAGCGCGGCAGCGAATCCGGGAACTGACGCCCCTGGGGTACATGGAACGCCCCGAGGATCTCTACGGGGCGGTGATGTTCCTCGCGTCGCGGGCGTCGGACTTCGTCACCGGTCACGACCTGCTGGTCGACGGCGGCCACACCCTCAATTCGTGGCTGGTGCCGCTCGGCCGGGAGGTGCCGCCCCGGGTCAGTCCCGACCAGGAGCCGGCGGCGATGAAAAAGGACCTGGACGCGATGGGCGTGCCGTACGACGAGAACGGCATCAATCCCGACCTGCACCCCGAGATCGCGGACGCCTTCAAGGCGGCGTTCGGCCTGGAGTAACCCGGTGGCCGTGAATGCACGATACCCTGTATCCAGGAGCATCGCCGCGTGTCCGTTGCTTATCGCGAGTGTTTCCCTGTTGATCTGCGCGGGAGCATCGGCGGCACAACCCGGCCCGAAAGACAAGAAGGGCGCGCGGGGGCCGTCGAAGGTCATTCAAGCCCTGGAAACGTGGCTTCGCCGGGATCCCCGCCCCCCGCTTGGGCAGCAGCCGTTCGCCGCGGCGCCGCTGTCCCGCGCGGATGCCGCCGCGGCCGGCGAACGGTTGTGGGCCGACTATGTCGCGCGGGCGAAACCGGCCCTGCGCGACGAATGGGAGAAGAAGGTCGTCCGGGTCGGCGCGCACACGATGAGATTCAAGTACCGGACCTGCGGCAAGAAGCCGCCGGCGGGGTGGGACCTGCACCTGGCCCTGCACGGCGGCGGCGGGGCGCCGGCACGCGTGAATGATGCCCAGTGGCAGAATCACTTCCGCATCTATAATCCGAAACACGCCCTCTACGTGACCCCGCGGGCCCCGGCGAACAGTTGGAACCTCTGGCACGTGGCGCAGGTCGACGGGTTGCTTGCCCGGATCATCGAGGGGGCGGTCATCGTCAAGGGCGCCAATCCCGACCGCGTCTACCTCAGCGGTTACTCGGCCGGGGGCGACGGGGTGTATCAGCTCGCGCCGCGGATGGCCGACCGGCTGGCCGCCGCCGCGATGATGGCCGGGCATCCCAACGAGACCGCGCCCCTCGGGCTTCGGAACATCGGCTTCACCATACACGTCGGCGAACGCGACGGGGCGTACCAGCGCAACGCGGTCGCCCTCGAGTGGAAGAAGAAACTGGCGGCGCTGCACGCGGCGGACCCCGCCGGCTACCGCCACGCGGTGGTCGTGCACAAGGGCCTGGGCCACTGGGTCAATCGCCGGGACGCCGCGGCATTCGACTGGATGTCGCAGTTCACGAGGAATCCGCTCCCCGGGAAGGTCGTGTGGAAGCAGGACGACGTGACCTGCTCACAATGCTACTGGCTGGCCGTTCCCGACGGCGAGAAAAAGGCGCGTACGCTTGTCGTTGCCGATCGCAACGGGCAGACGATCGCTCTCTCCGGCGTGTCCGGTATCGAGCGGATAACGGTCCTGCTGAACGACGACATGGTTGATCTGGATAAGGCGGTGAGGATTACGCGGAAGAACAAGACGCTCTTCAAAGGCGTGGTCCCGCGAACCATCGCCGCCTTATCGCGGTCGCTGGCGAGAAGGAAGGATCCGACACTGTTCTTCTCCGCAGCGATCGACGTCGATCTTGCCGGCGGGGAGTAACGCTCACGGTGTTAATATTTCCCGCAGTACCTCTTCCGCCTCCGCCGGTTTGAACCCGAAGGGGCCCGGCCGGCTGTGGTAGCGGATTGTCCCGTCGACGCCGATGATCGCGATCCGGTCGGGCCAGCCGCCGTAGGCCTTCATGGCCGTTCCCTTCATGTCGTCGACCAGGACCGGCATCGTCAGCTTCAGCTTCCTGATGCACCTGCCGGCGACCGCGGCCCGCTCCTCGTGGTTTTCAGGTTGCGTGATCTCCAGCGAGCGGCTCATCCTGCTCTTTTCCTTCGCGGGATGGGCCTCGCGGACGTAGACCAGGAAGAATGCGGCTTTGTTCCCGTACGCCGTGTACAGGGCCTCGACGCGCCGGGCGACACGCCGGAAGGGCGGTCACGTGTAGCTCGTGAATATCAGGACGACCGGGCGGTCGCCCCTGAAACCGGAAAGCTTCACCTTTTTGCTGCCGATCCTGCCGGCCTCCGCGCCATCGTCCTTTTTTTCGAACACGAGCCGGTGAAGGGTGACATCCGGGGCCTTCTGCCCGACCGTCAGTTTCGTGTGCCGGATCTTCTGCATTGTCTTCCGGGTGAACGCGGCGGGCCGGGAAACGGGCCGGGTTTCGTTCGTGCCCTCTTTTCCGGCCACGGCCGGCAGTGATACGGCGGCGATCGTGGTTATGGCGAACAGCGTTTTCATGGGTACCTCATGGTTGATTATCTTGATTGAAATTCCTTTAACCGCGTGCATTTTACAAGTCTATCCAGCGTTTTTGCCGTAAATACCTTGCCCCTTGTCGCTACTATCATCTTTTTCATGTCCTCGCGACGGGTACTGAACCCCCGGCCGTCAATACAGGCAATAACCTCGTATTTAGGATCGTCTTCAGGGCGGCCTGCGAGGCTGAGTTCTCCCAAATGTTGAATACGTGTAACTTTGTCCCTGGCGGTACCATCGTCTTCGGTGATTTTTGCCTCTATGATTACTTCCGGACAGTACTCGCTGGGGATCATGAAATCAGGTGCTTGATCGAAGCCTTCGATACGCTCAGCCCGTTTGGTTTTACGGTAACTGATATTGGCATCTGAAAGAACATCTTCTATCGCTGTTTCCAGGCTGTCTCCGATAAGTTCACTGACGGAATCGCGATGAGCGGCAAACGGTCTTCCGAGGAAACGTTCATACAGCAGCATCGCGTATGGTACACCCATTCCGGCCAGGTTTTTGATGCCGCTGATGCCCTTCTTCGTATCGGCTTTTTCCAAACGATGCAATAAGCTGTCGTCGACATCGGAGGCACCGGCTTCAAGCATATCGCATGCTGTTTTCACCATTGCCATGAGTCGTTCTTTTTTCACCCCACTGGTGTTAAGTGGTGTGTCGGGATTAATTCTGATATTGCGGTCAAGCGTTTTCGCGAAATTCTGACTGATTGTTACATGCGTTTTCTGAGAGGTTACATGGCCCCATTCTGAAGGAGTAAATCCCAACATTGTACGCAAAACCACAATCGAAATCGGGTCGGAAGCCACGGCGGGCAATATGGTATCGAGATTAAAAATCGAAAAGCCACCTGTCGCGGCTTTCAGTGCCTCGTACCCTTTTTCGAAGACCGTGTATTCGATAAATCCCGGCCCCTTCGGCATAATGAGAAATTTCGATTCCAAGCATGAAAATGTAGCATCAATATAGCTATCGGGATCTTGAAGTATGGTTTCCAAGGAGACTTCAAAAGGGAACGTCGGCATAGTCAACTCCATATTCGGGAACGCTATCGTGTACGGAGAATAACGGCGCGTTTTTCGATGTGGTTCTTTCGTAGTTTATAAACTGTTCTACGACGGGCCAGCCACCAAACGCCTGAAACCAATTGGTTACCTTGGTGAGGCGGGCCAGTATTGGTTCGTCTTTGTTCCATTTGTCGCGCAAATTCCATATTGCCAAGCGGGTAAGATGACCATACGTAATACATCTGATGTCACCGGCGCTCGGTTTTACATTTCCGGCTTTCAAAAGATCCAGTTCTCCTTCAACGATTTCGGCGACTTCATTTGGTGTTTCCGCCAGCCATCTTTTTTGCATTACCCCGGTTGTTCGACAAACGAAAACGGTGTCTATGATGGAAGATCCTGTTCCGTTGATATGTATTGAACCTCCCATTTCCCCGGGGCATGGCAGAGATGCCGAACAGGTCAAACCGGCATCGAGGATGGCGATTGCCACAGGGTAATATGCTTCAAGTTTGTTATGATGGTATGTAAAAGCAAGAGGCGCGCCCGGCTTGAGGGCTTTTGACATGCGTTGAAAGGTCATAGAAAGCCCAGTTGTGAAATGATCAAGCCCCCGTCCCATATCAACATTGCCCGTTAATTCATCAGGGTTCCGCGTCGAATCTTTTTTGAAAGCCTCGAATTTCGGCCCGACCAGTTTACGAAGCCATGAATAACAAAAGTCCATGAGTTCTGCATACTGAACATTGCTGTAATACGGTGGATCGGTGAAAACAGCATCCAGGGAATTATCGGGAAGGTTTGACGAAGCTGCGTTTTGGCATACAAGAGTTACTGATCTTGTTGGTTGCGACGAACCGCCGTCAAGGTGATCGCCGATCCACTCCCCTTTGATTGGAACGATATTTTTTGAACGTCCTCTGTGCCTGACTTCAAAAGGATTGTCACAGTATGTTTTCGCCTTTTTGAACTTTTCTATGATGTTATACCAGCCGCCACTGCCGATGCATTTTTTTCGTTTTGGATCCATAATCCCCAATAGGTTCGACTCGCATTGAATCAAGCCTATAGGGAATCCATGAACTGAGAAAATATCCAGAGACTTCAATGCCCTGGTATCATAACGACACAACATGTTTTGGTAACGGAGCAGATCGGATAGATTTGTCGCAAGCGCGTTTCGGACCCGCGTTACGGTGGCTTTTGCTATGAGTCGAGCGGATAATTCCAAACCGAGCAGTTGGCGGCTGTTAAACATTTCACGGTAATGGGTGTAACCCCATCGGTGGAGACGGTCTGATTCATCACCGCTCGGGATCTTGTTGTTCGGGACAAATTCAGCTTGTGTTTTCGACCAGCACTGACAGGCTTCTTCTACATGGGCCATATCCTGTTCATCCGGTTTTTTGAAAAACCGACCCCGGTGCGCCCTCTTGCAAGCCGGGCAGTGATATTCGATAGCGAACAGGCGATGTGGTGGAGGCCCTGAATCAGAATCATGGTAATTATTTTCGAGTTCGCAGGATGGACATCTGCAACGGTTTCTTTTTGCGGGACCGTTCAGTGTCAGTGCTGTCCCGCAGTGGTTACACTTTCCCGGGTTTTTTCGATTTTCTACTTCCGTCAGTTCTCCGCATGCCATGCAAATAAAGACATTCTTGGGGTGACGGGCATCCGCAGAAAGCAGATAGCCGGGAAAAAGATCGATTTCCGTTCCGCATCTCCGGCATGATCGTACTTTTACCCAGAGAAAATATTTAACCGGTGCATCATTTGACCCGCATAGGGTGCATCGTGTTTGGTAAAGGTGTCCGATGTCTTTTTCGAGCGCCTTGTGAAGGGATGCGGCGGCCTTCGTGTATGCTTCCAGGTCGAGATGCTCGATTTCCTGCTTGACGATCCAATATGACATTGGATTGATGTCAAATCCGGTGACATCGCACCCCGTACGGTTAGCCTCCAGAATAGGCGTGCCGCCGCCCATGAAAGGGTCTGCTATGTGACGACCCGACAGGTCGTTTGATTCGTAAAAGACCTCCGAAAGTGGTCTATTAAGAAATTCTGCAAGGAGTAAACCCCGGAAAAGCGTACCCGGCCGTCGCGCAAACCATTTGTGCACTGCGATGACAGGGCGGTAGTTTTGTTGGATTTGCTTCTCCCGCAAAGCCAAGTCTGCAATAAATGGTATGTCGAATCGCTTTTCTATCATGTTGTCTTTATATCATTCCATAACCCAGCGGCAAAAGCTACTACACGGATAATCTGAAATCACTAAGCGATATGTATTTTGGGGCACTTCCCTTTATCCAAAAGCCTGTTGAACTGCAAGCATAGGATAAGCAACAAGTCAAGGCAACTATATTTAAGCCTGCTTTCCCGACAGGGGTCACCGGGGGCCCGACCTGAGAATCGTGGCCCTCGATGCCGACGCGACCATCAGGATGATCAGGGTCGTGAAAACAGGCGGTCCGGGGCGCTGAACCCGCGGGCCGCCCGCCGGTCGCTGTCGGAAAAGATCAGCCCGGGCGGATCTCCCGTTTGGCGTGGTCGTAGGCCTGCCGCCGGCCGGTGTCGTAGGCCGTCATCGCCATGATCACCGCCACCGCGTGCTGGTACCCGGCCTCGATGGGGGCGATGGGGTCCTCGCGGCTGCGGATGCACTGGAGCCAGTTGAGGTAGTGATCGGGCCGGGGGACCTCCTTTACGGGATTGTCGCCCCGGATGGCGCCCTTCTTTTTGCTGCCGCCGCGGGCCGTGATGATCGGCGCCGACCAGTTGACCAGGTCCATGCTCCCGACATCGCCGAGGATCTTGAAACTGTTGCCCCAACTGTTGCCGAAGTTGGTCGAGTAGGTGACCATGAATCCCTCGGGGTAGGTCCACAGCGCCTGGACGTGGTCCGGGCAGGTGAACTGGTACTTGTCTTTCCAGGTGAAGGTCCCGCCCAGGCAGACGCAGTTGGCGGGGTACGTCGCGCCGGTGATATAGTGGACCAGGTCGATAAAGTGGCTGCCGAGACCGGGGACCGGGCCGTCGGAGAATTCGCGGAAGCCGTACCAGGCGGCGAACTTCAGCGGGTCGAAGGGGCGCTTGGGCCGGTCGAGCAGGAACTCCTCCCAGTTCACGTCCTTTTCCTTCACGTCGCGTATGCGCGAGTACCAGTAGGGGCGGGAGCCGTTGCGGCACTGCTCGATCCTGCCGACCTTTCCCAGGATGCCGGTCCGGTAGAGCTTCCGGCAGCCGGTGAAGGTGGGGCGGCTGCGGAGCTGGGTGCCGATCTGGACCACGATCTTGTTGTCGCGGCAGGCGTCGCAGGCGGCCGCGAGCTTGGGCATCTCCATCGCGAGGGGTTTCTCGCAGTAGACATCCATCTTCGCTTCCGCGGCCGCCTTCAGGTGCGTGGTGTGCTGGTGGTCGCAGGAGGCGATCATCACCGCGTCGAGGTCCTTGACGTCCAGCAGATCGCGGTAGGAGGAGCACTGTTTGGCTTCCTCGCCGAACCACTCTTTTGACTTCGCCGCCGCCTCCCGGCAGTGGGCCCCCCACGGGTCGGCGACCGCCGCGAAGACGACGTTCTGGTCTTTGGCGTGCGGCCGGACGCCCTTCATGTGGGCGTAGATGCCCCGCCCCCCGCAGCCGATCTGCCCGATACGGAGCCGTTCATTCGCCCCGGCCGCCCGGGCGTAGCCGGCAGCCGAGAGGCCGGCGGCGGCCGCCCCGGCCATGAACGTGCGGCGCGTGGTCCTGGTACCCATGGTTGTCTCTCCTTCGTTGTGATGTACCGGTTTCGTTTTCGGACCGTCAGGCATTGGCAAGAGCCTGGTTGATGTTGGCGACGGCCTCGTCGATCTCCGCGGGCGACTTGAACCCGATGACCAGCGAGTCGATACAGCCGAGCTGCAGGGCGAACGCGATCGACTGTCGCCGGGTTTCGGCGTTGGCGAACGTTCCGTTGCCGATGAGTTTCATGCCCATGATGCCCTTGCCGGCGTTGTGCATCTTCCAGATATTCGTGACGGCGGCCTTGATGTTTCCGGGCGTGCCCCACTTCGCCGTGGGCCCGTCGACGAACGCGCCGGTGTGGTTGATCCGGACCAGGTTCACGTCGCCCCAGTCCGTCAGGGCGGATGCCTGCAGGGCGGGGAGCCCGTGCTGGGAATTGCCGACGGTGCGGGCGACCTGTTTTTCCTTGGCCCGGTCCACCACCGCGCGGAGCCGCTTCTGCTCCTCGACCCAGTTGGGCGTCCGCATGCAGTGAATCAGGAGCGAGTCGAAGTACTCCGTGCCGAGTTCCTTCCGGAAGCGGTCGATCTGCTTGGCCGGATCGTCGTACTTGGCCGGTATCTTCGTCTGTATCTGCACCGTCTCGCGGTCCACGCCCTTCAGGGCCTCCCGGACCATTGCGTGCATCCGGTAGGTATCGGACGTGTCGATGAAGGTGACGCCCTGGTCGATCGCGTGGCGGACCAGCGCCGTGAATTGCTTCTGCCCGAGTTCGCGCTGAACCTTCCCGCCGCGGCTGCCGGTCCCTATTCCGAGGCGGGTGAATTTCACCTTCTCCTTCCCGTGGGGAACCAGGTCGGCGGCCGACCGGGCGGTGGTTGTTACTTCGGCGGATTCGCATCCCGGCAGAATGAGGTGCCCGGCGGCCGCGGATCCGGCGGCGACGCCGGCGATGAATTGACGACGGGTGATGCGGATGCTGTGACCCATGGCTGCACTCCTTGGAAACGCGGGTTATGACGTGGAAGCGATTTTCATTATACCGTGCCGGGCGCGTGTTTCAACGCGTGGACCCCGGTGATTCGACGTC
>CAZLBC010000036.1:1874-44335 GCA_964557575.1 uncultured Planctomycetaceae bacterium | reverse complement strand
CGTGCGAAAAACGTGTCTCTTTCTCGCCGACGGCCGACTTGTTCAGCAGGCCCTATTTACGGGCTGCTGAACAATCCAGGGCCTGCCTGCGAAAGGACATTTTTCCGCACCTCATCGTCAGTCTCCATCGGCGATTCGTATAGAATCGCCTGCTTCGACTTCCTTGACGTGCGAAAAACGTGTCTCTTTCTCGCCGACGGCCGACTTGTTCAGCAGGCCCTAATTATATTCGAATCGCCCGGCGGATCAAGAAAATTAAGGTGATTACCCTAATATTTTTTGAGGCTCGCAAGGTTTTAAAATAAATAGATATATACTCATTTCGCGTTAAATATGGCCTCGATATTCCTGTTTTATGCGGTGAATACGCTCATTTCGGGAAAAATATCGCGGTTGTCATCTTGTTTTGCCGGAAGCGGAATGCATAATGTAACATATATTCGGCAAAGGAGTTCAGTTCATCCATGAGAGACGGTGATACGAGAGGACACCCGCATCGGGAATCGAGGTCGATTTCCGGGAGCGCCTGGTTTTGTTATACGCTCGCCGTCCTGGTGTTGACCGGCGGCGGCCTGCATGCACTCTACCGGTCGATGGAGGGCGATTTCAACGTCGAGAAGCTGAGTGTTTTTCTTGCGGGCACCGCGTGTGCCCTGTTGTTTTGGGCGATCGGCATGGTCATCAGCGGTGCGCACAAAAACAGGGTCGTGCTGACGACGATCCTCAAACGTATCGAGGACCTGCCGTCTGCCGGCCAGCGTGCCGAGATGCCTCCTCAGGTCGGGGTTGATCAACAGGCCGCGGGCGCGGATTCCGTTTCTGAAAACGACACACTCTTGCACCAGATCATGGACACGCTCGCGGAGATCAACACTGCCGTCCTGCTGACCGAGGAGGAAAAAGGCCTGCGAAGGCAGGAAGTCAGGGCCATGATCGTCTCGGACTTAACCGCGCAGATCGAGGCGGCCATAGAGACCGGTGATTTCATGCGTGCGGAATCTCTCTGCCGCAGGTTCTCCGCCGCTGTCCCGGGGGATGACCAGGTATCCGTGTATCACGAAAAAATACAGGAACTGCGAACGAAAGAAGCACAGCAGCAGTTCGAGGAATACGGCCGGCAGGTCAACGACCTCATGAGCGTTTCCAACTTCGTCGAGGCCCAGATCCTTGCACAGGAGGTGTGCGATCGCTTTCCGGGATTCGAAGCAGCGGAAAAATTGCTGGAACGGGTACGGTGTGAATACGGGTCGTTCACGACCGAACAAACGCAGAGACTGTCACATCAGATCAGGTTGTATGCGGAAAAGAGGCAGTGGAAAAACGCGCTTGAAGCCGCCAGAGAGTTAATTGAAAAGTTTCCGGATTCGCAGGAAGCGGCAGAGGTCAAAGCGCGAATGTCGACACTCGTGGACAACACGCGTATCGAGGAAGTGCGGGAGCTTCGCGACCGCATTCTCGACATGGTGGACCGCCGGCGGTACGCGGAAGCCCTGGAGTTGTCGACGCAGGTGGTCGACAATTACCCCGAAACGGCGGCGGCCGCCGAACTCAGGGCGCAGATGCCCAAGCTCAGGGAACTTGCTGAGCAATCTCCGCACTGACCAATTGACTTTTTCGAGAAAGGACTGTCGGAATGAACGTGTTGATCGTCGGCAAGGGGGGACGCGAACATGCCCTGGCGTGGAAAATCATGCAGTCTTCGGGCTGCGACAGGCTCCTGGCGGCCCCGGGAAACCCCGGGATGGCGGCGGACGGCGCCGAACTCTTCGCTATTCCGGTTGACGACATATCCGGGATAGTCGATTGTGCGAAAGCGCAGAACACGGGGCTGGTCGTGATCGGTCCCGAGGCGCCCCTCGCGGCCGGCCTGGGAGACGCGGTGCGGGAGGCGGGCATTCCGTGTTTCGGCCCCACCCGGGAGGGGGCACGTATAGAGTCTGACAAGGCCTACGCGAAGACCCTGATGCACAATGTGTCCGTTCCGACGGCTGAAGCGCGTATCTTTGAGGATTTTGAATCGGCAAGGAATTACGTCCTCTCAAGGGATAACGGCGTGGCGGTAAAGGCCTCGGGACTCGCCGCCGGAAAGGGGGTGTTCGTCTGCCGGGAACCCTACCAGGCGGTCAAGCCGCTCGAAGATATCATGAAAGACAGGATCTTCGGGGATGCGGGCAACACGGTCCTCATCGAAGAGTTGCTTGTCGGTCCCGAGGTTACCGTCTTGGCACTCTGTGACGGCAAATCCATATATCCGCTGGAACCGCTCCAGGACCACAAGCCGGTCGGCGAAGGCGATACGGGGCCGAATACGGGCGGCATGGGTGCCTACAGTCCCGTGCCCATCGTCGGAGACGCGGAGATGGAAAAGATCGAGGGAGAGATCCTGATTCCGATCGTCGACGCCATGCGCAGGGATTTCGGCCGCTACGAGGGTATACTTTATTCGGGGCTTATGTTTACCCCCGCCGGCCCGAAGGTTTTGGAATTCAACTGTCGATTCGGTGACCCGGAATGCCAGCCGCTGGTGATGAGGATCAAGAGCGACCTCCTGGAGGCCCTGCTGGCGACCGCCGAACACCGGCTCAAAGACGTTACGATAGAATGGGATTCACGCGTTGCCGTGTGTGTGGTGATGTGTTCGGAAGGGTATCCGTCAGACTACGAAAAGGGCAGGGCAATAACGGGTATCGAGCGTGCCGATGCGATGGAGGGGGTGAAGGTGTTTCACGCGGGCACGGCCCTTCGGGACGGTGCATTGGTCACCGACGGCGGCAGGGTGCTCGGCGTAACCGCCCTCGGCGACACGGTGGCTGAGGCTCGCCGAAAGGTGTCCGTCGCAGTGGAAGAGATCCATTTTGACGGTGCTTTCTGGAGAAGAGATATCGCCGAATCGGCCTGTTGAACGGTTGACTGAGCGCCCCGTGCCGACGCGGCGAATCGTCAGATACGGTGCTTGACGTCACCCTCGACGATCGTCATAACGGCCCTGCCCTTGAGTTTCCAGCCTTCATAGGGACAGTTACGGCTCTTTGAGCGGAACCGTGAGGTGTTAACGGTCCACCGCTTCTTCGGGTCTATGATGGTGATATCCGCCGGCCTGCCGATACTCAGTGTTCCCCGGTCGACGCCGATGATTCTCGCCGGATTTGCAGTCATACGTTCTATCAGGCACGGCCAGTCGCAGAGTCCGGTGTCGATGAGCGCCTTGACGTATAATCCCAGGGCCGCTTCGAGCGAAATCATGCCGAAGGGGGCGATCGCGAATTCCTGCTCTTTTTCTTCGCGGGTATGCGGGGCGTGGTCGCTTGCAAGACAGTCAATCGTGCCGTCGGCCACCCCTTCCCGCAGGGCTTCCACGTCCTCGACGCTCCGCAGGGGGGGATTGACCTTGTAATTCGGATCGTACCCCATGCATGCCGCGTCGGTGAGGAGCAGGTGGTGCGGAGTTGCTTCCGCCGTGACCGCCAGTCCCTCGGCCTTTGCATTTCGTATCATTACAACGCTGCCCCGTGCCGAAACGTGCTGGACGTGGTACTGACCCCCGGTTTTGCGCAACAGTTCCAGGTCGCGCTGGAGCATGATTTCCTCGCATGAACACGGAATGCCCCCGAGGCCGAGCCTGACGGAAATGGCACCGGAATTCATGTCCCCGCCGAATAACCCCGGATCCTCGCAATGCTGCATCAGTACCGTTCCCAGCATGGAGGCGTATTGCAGCGCCCGCTGCATGATTTTGCTGTCCTCGACACCCTTGCCGTCGTCCGTAAAAGCGACGGCACCCGCACCGCGCATCATGCCCATTTCCGCGAGTTCCCGGCCTTCCCCCATTTTTGTTATGCAGCCGACCGGCATGACCCTGGCCATGCCGGCGAGATTTGACTGCCTTTTGACGTAGTAAACCTGGGTATCGTTGTCGATCGGGGGGTGCGTGTTGGGCATCGCGCAGATTGAAGTGAAGCCGCCGGCGGCGGCGGCCGCCGCCGCCGTGGCGATGGTTTCCTCTTCCTCGTGGCCGGGTTCCCGGGCATGCACGTGAATATCGATCAGGCCCGGACTGACGATCTTATCGCGGGCATCGATAACGCGGGCGCCCTTCCTGTCGGCACCGCTGGACGTTCCCACGTTTTGGATCACCCCGTCTGCAATAACGACGTCGCACGTGTTATCCAGTTCGTTGGCGGGATCGATAACCCGTCCGTTTCGTATAACGATCCTGCTCATCGAGTGCCCCCGCTTACCAGATGAAGGACGGCCATGCGTACCGCCAGGCCGTTGGTCACTTGCTGGAGTATGCAACTGTTCGGGCCGTCGGCTACTTCGCTGGTGAGTTCCACGCCGCGATTTATCGGGCCGGGATGCATGATCAGCACGTTCTTACCGCACTTCTTCAAACGCTCGTTGTTCATTCCGTACAGGTGGTTGTATTCGCGCAGGCTCGGGAACAGGCCGCCGCCGAATCGTTCAAACTGTATCCGGAGCATGTTGATAACATCCACATCGGACAGTACGTCGTCGAGATTATGGCTGATGTCGCAGCCCATGGCGCGGATCGCACCCGGAACCAGTGTCGGCGGACCGACGACGGTTACCGAGGCGCCGAGTTTCCTCAGGCCGATGATGTTGCTCCGGGCCACCCGGGAATGAGCGATGTCCCCGACGATCGCGACTTTCAGCCCGGCGACCCTGCCGCGTTCACTCCTGATGGTGAAGATATCGAGGAGCGCTTGCGTCGGATGCTCGTGGGAACCGTCGCCGGCGTTGACGACCGATGCGTCGATGTGCCTGGCGACCAGGTGCGGCGCGCCGGCCCGGCCGTGCCGTATGACAAGGACATCGACGCCCATCGATTCGATATTTTTGACCGTATCGAGGGTGGTCTCTCCCTTTGATACGCTCGACCCCTTGGCGGTGAAATTGATGGTGTCCGATGACATCCGGCCCGCGGCCAGTTCGAAGCTCATTCTGGTTCGCGTGGACGGTTCAAAGAAAAGCAATGCAGTCACCTTGCCGCGCAGGGTGGGAACCTTCTTGATGGACCGCCGGGAGACCTCGCGGTAGCTTTCGGCGGTGTCGAGTATGCAGATGATTTCTTCGGCCGAAAGTTCGTCGAGTCCGACCAGGTCCTTTCGCGACCAGACGAAGTCGTCGGGCAGGGGTATGTCGTGTGAGTCCTGCGGTGTCCGCCTACTTTTTCCTGGTGCAGTACGCGCCTTCTTTGCCATCGTTTTCTTCCAGTTTTACCTGGATTCTCTGTCCCGGTGGAATAGTCATTTTTTTTCCGATAAAGTCAGCCGCAATGGGCAGCTGCCTTCCGCCGCGATCGATAAGCACCCCCAGTCTCAATACTTCCGGTCTTCCGTAGCTGTGTATCGCGTCCAGGGCCGCCCTGACGCTCCTGCCGGTCTGTATGACGTCGTCCACCAGCAGAACCCAGATGTCGTCGATGTCGAAGTCTATTTCCGTTGCCTTGACGAGCGGAACACCTTTTCTTCGTGAAAGATCGTCCCGATAAAAGGTTATATCGAGGACGCCGAGGTTCACCGTCAGCCCTGGAAATTCGCCGGTCATCCGGTCCTGTAGTCTGCGCGCCAGCGTCTCGCCCCTCGTGCGAATGCCGATGAGACCGATGGTTCCCTTTTTCGGCAGAGACTCTCGAATGCCCCTGTACAGCCGCGCGATCGCTCTCTTAATCTGTCCGGCGTCCATCAATTCTTTCATAGCGGACAGTCTACGCCCGCCAAAAGGCGCAGGCAAGCGTATTTTTCCATCCGCGGATGTAATTCATGCCGGCAGGAATGCCCGATTCTTTCGTGCTCACTGCCCGGGAGTACCCCGGTTCAGCAGGAACGTCGGAAGCGACTGCAGGAGGCTCAGGGGCCGGTAGAGGCTTTCGATTTCTCCCCGGCAGTTGTACCAGCAGGACCGGCAGTTGTTTTCCCCGGCGGCCCGCCGCAGCCGGTGCCGTATCACGCAGGGGGAATCGCGAAAAACATTGGCGACCGGCCGGGAGCGATTTTCCACGCACATTGCGACGTCCCCGGTGGAATCGATATTGAAAAAAGCCTTTCCCGCCATGCAGCCGGGTACGCCCCCGTCGAGAAACCGGTCGAACCGGGACAGGTACCCGGGATTGGAGAGGAAATTGCGGTGCCGTTTCCACAGCGCGATCAGGTGTGGGGAAACCGGTCCGTTTCGGTGCTCGAACTTCCGCGAACCCGTCTTCAGGTAACCGTAGGGCTGCACCATGAAGTAGGCGTCACGGGCCGCCGCCATGCCGATCAGTTCCTCGATCTGGTCGCTGTTGTCGTCGAGCAGCACCGCCATGACGTTCACCCGCTGGTGATCGAACCGGCGGGCCCGGGCAAACAACTCGACCGCCCGCCATGCCCGATCCCAGGCACCGGCCTTACCGCGGGCCGCGTCGTGGGCGTCCCGGTCGGCATAGTCAATGCTGATCGAGACCCCCCAGAGGCCCGAAGACATAAGGCGGTCGGCGAGCTGCCCGGTCGTTTTCCAGCCGTTCGTGGTGATAAACGGAAGATGGAACGCGGCTATGTTGGAAACGATCTCCGGAAGGTCCGTCCTGAGAAGCGGCTCACCGCCCGCCAGCGAAACCATCAGCGAACCGAAGGACGCCAGCTTTCGGGCGCCTTCCGCGTATGCGGCGGGGGGGGGTTCCGGGGCTTTGCCCATCGGATCTTTCCAGTATTCGCAGAAAGAACACCGGAAATTACACCGGTAGGTTACCTGCCAGGCACACCAGACCGGATGGCCCGACGCCCAGGCTCTCGCCAGTCGCACTTTTTTTGATGCCGTACTGAGCATGCGTTTGCATCCGCTCCTCTCCCCCATCCGGCCGGCACCGCCGATCATTGCCGCGTGCCGATTTGATCCGGACGACACGATCATAGTATAATCGAAAACAACTGTTTTCTTTATAACGATGCACGTGAAGAGTAAAATAGACTCGTGGTGAACGTAATAGCGTTTTAGATCGTATAGAGTATATGCAGTTTCTGTAATGACAACCGAGAGAGTCCCGATGCCTGGAGGAACATTATGAATCACAGTAAATTCAAGTGGTCTGCTATTCTGGTCGCCGTGACGGCGACGGCCGTGCTGGTATCTCCCCCGATAGTGGAGCACCTATCCTACGCGATGGAAAAGGGCCGGGTTCGGGCCGCGCGCGACTCCCTGGCGGAAATGAGTAAGGCCGACAGGCTCTCCCCGCTGTTCGCCACGGTCTGCGAGGTCGTAAAGCCGTCGGTAGTGGTCGTGCGGGTCAAGCAGAAGGTCGAAGTGCAGACGCCGCGCATGTTCCGGGACCCTTTTTTCGAGCGTTTTTTCGGCGATCGTCTTCCCTTCCGGCAGCCCGATGACGGGGATAAGCAACGGTTTCGCATGATCCGGGGACAGGGCAGCGGTGTTATCGTCGATGCCGAAAACGGGTACGTACTGACCAACTACCACGTGGTCGGCAAGGCCGACGAGGTTGAGATTATCACCGCCGACGATCGGACATTCGATGCCGAGTGGGTTCGCGGCGATCCCAAGACGGACCTCGCGGTGGTAAAGATTGACGGTGACGACCTGATCGCCTCGCCGCTCGGCGACAGCGACGACGTGAAAACCGGCCAGTGGGTCCTGGCCATCGGGGCGCCGCTCGGCCTGCCCCAGACGGTCACCGCCGGAGTCATATCGGCCAAGGGGCGCATGACCGATCCCCGTATGTACCAGAACCTGATACAGACCGACGCCTCGATTAACCGGGGCAATTCCGGCGGTCCCCTCGTCAATACCAGGGGAGAGGTCATCGGCATAAATACCGCGATACTCTCGAATACGGGTATGAACGCGGGAATCGGTCTTGCTATACCCTCCAACATGGCGAAAAACATCATGACCCAGTTGATCGAAAAGGGCGAGGTCGTGCGGGGGTACCTCGGCGTCCTGCTTCAGGAAGTGGACGAGGATCTCGCCAAGGCGATGAATCTGCCGGGTTCGGAAGGCGCCCTGGTCACCAAGGTGGTGGAAGGGACGGCGGCCGATAAGGCGGGTCTGAAGGAAAAGGATTTCATCGTCTCCGTCGATGGCAAGAACATGAAGAGCATGGCCCAGCTCCGCAATACGGTTGCGGCCAAGAGTCCGGGAGCAAAGGTTGCATTCGGCTTGTACCGGGACGGGAAAAAAATGACGGTCACCGCCGAACTCGGCACGCTGCCCGACGACCTGGCTTCCGTGATGGGAGAGGACACGGGTGAAGAGAAAGAAAAGGCCCTGGAAAAACTCGGCGTGACCATAAAGACGGTCACCGGTGAACTGGCCAAAGCCGCCGGGTATTCAAAGACGGTGGCGGGGGCGATCATAACCGCCGTGGAACCCGGCAGCCCCGCGTCAGATGTGCGCCTCAGCCCCGGAGAAATCATCACCGAGGTGAACAACAAGAAGATCAAGACTGCCGGCCAATGTGCCGACATCGCCGCCGAAGCCGGTGAGAGCGGCGTTGCCCTCAGGGTTATCGATCCCAAGGGCCGGCGGCGGTTCGTTTTCCTGAAGCCATGACGGGATAGCGATTCACACGATGCGGTTGCGGGCGTGCCGTTCGGTCCGTTGCGAACTATTCTTGGGTTGCCGCTTCGTCGAGCATGGCTCGAATTCTTTTCGATACGTCCCGGGGTTCCGCGCTGCAGTTGATCGCGCTGCACACGGCGAGTGACCGCGCGCCGCGCTTGATGAGTTCCCCGGCATTCTCCTCGTGTATCCCCCCGATGGGCACGATCGGCAGCGAGGAATCAGCCATGGCTTCCAGGACCTCCGAAAACCGTTCCGGTCCCACCGGCGCGCGGCCCTTGGTCCTCGTCGGGTATATGGGGCCGATGGCGATGTAATCCGCGCCCTCGTTGATGGCCTGTGTCGCTTCCCGGACCGAGTGCGTGCTCCGCCCGATGATCGCTCCCGGGCGCAGCATCCGCCGCGCCTCGTTGATGGGCAGATCGTGTTGTCCGAGGTGCACCCCGTCGGCACCGACGATGGCTGCGATGTCCGGCCGGTCGTTTATAATCAGCAGCCGGTTCGTCTCGTCCGTCAGTTCCCGCAGTTCCGCGGCCATCGCCAGGAATATATCGTCGTCGGTATCCTTTTCCCGCAGTTGTATCGCCTCCGCGCCGCCCGCGATCGTCTGTCGGGCGACGTCCATGATACCCGTACTCTGGCAGAGGTGCGCCGATACCAGCGTATAGAGCCGGACGGTTGCGAACCGCCCGGCGACCATGAACCGGTTGGCGACCTGCTGTTCAAGCGTGTAGGCGTTGTACCGCATCCGCTCGATCGTCGAAATCCGGCCGGGGGCCACCACCTTCGAATATTCCTCGATCGTGCGCAGTGCCTCGGTCAGTCTTTTACACGCAGCGGTAGCCACCTCCTCGCTGTCGGCCCGCTCGTTTTCGGTCGGGCTGGTAATCACGGTACCCACGTCGGCACCGGAATTGCGGGCGATGAGCATCTCGCTGGTCGGCATCTCTTCGAGCACTTCCCGTATGTCGCTTCGAAAACTCTTGGCCATCGCGGTGATGGCCGGATCGTTGAGCACGAAGCGGCCGCAATCTTCAATTGCCCGCAGGGATTCCCTGGCGCGGTTGAAGTTCGCGTCCAGTATCCGGTATATGTCGTTCATATCAGTCTCCGGGACGGGCGGCGTTCAGGTCGTCGGCGACAGGTCCCAGTCTTCCTCGAGGTTGTGATTGGGTACCGGGAATGCTTCACAGAGTATTCTGACCTTCTCCCTGGTTTCGGCGATCACGTCCCCGGCCCCGTTGCTCATCAGGACCGCATCGATCATGTCGGCGAGGTCGCGCACTTCCGCCGAACGAAGCCCGCGGGTGGTGATCGCCGGCGTGCCGAAACGCAGGCCGCTTGGTTTCATCGGGGAGCGGTCGTCGAACGGTATGGCGTTCTTGTTGCAGATGATGTTCGCCTCCTGGAGCCACCGGGCGGCCATGTGCCCGGTTATTTCGGGGAGTTTGCTCCTGATGTCGACGAGCATGAGGTGATTGTCGGTGCCGCCGGATATCAGGCGCCAGCCCTGTTCCATCAACCGTTCCGCGAGCACCCGGGCGTTTTCGAGGACGGCCTTGATGTATGCCTTGAACGCGGGTTGGAGCGCTTCGAGAAATGACACCGCCTTTGCGGCGATTGAGTGCATCAGGGGCCCCCCCTGGATCCCGGGGAAAATGGCGGTATCGATCTTTTTGCCCCATTCAGTGCGGCAGAGGATGATACCCCCGCGGGGGCCGCGGAGCGTCTTGTGATTGGTCGTCGTGACAAAGTCGGACACGGGCACGGGATCCGGGTGCATTCCCGCCGCGACGATACCCGCGATATGCGCGATGTCGGCCGTCAGGAGACAGCCGGCCTCCCCGGCTATTTCCCCGAAGGCATTGAAATCGATCTGCCGGGGATACGCGCTCGCCCCGACCACGAGCATGTCCGGCCGTTCGGTAAGTACCTGCCGGCGTATCCGGTCCATGTCCAGCCGTTCCGAACCCTCGGAAACGCCGTAACTGGCCACCGCGTAAAGCCGGCCTGAAATATTTATGTCCATGCCGTGTGAAAGGTGCCCCCCGTGCGCCAGGTCCATCCCCATTATTTTATTGCCGGCCTCCAGGGACGCCAGGTACACGGCCGTATTGGCACTGGTGCCGCTGTGAGGCTGGACGTTGACGTGTGCGGCCCCGAAGAGTTTCTTCGCCCGGTCGATGGCGAGTTGTTCGATCTTGTCCACCTCCCCGCAGCCGCAGTACCACCGTTTGGCCGGGTAGCCCTCGGCGTACTTGTCGGTGAGGACGGAGCCCAGCGCCTTGAGCACCGGTATCGAGACGTGGTTCTCCGAGGCGATCAGCTCGAGTGTCGAGTTCTGCCGCTGGTGCTCTGCCTTTACCAGTGCCATGACTTCCGGGTCTGTTTTCTCGAGTCTGTCCATCGTTTATCCTACGTTCTGGTTTCCGGGTGTTCATGCAACGGAATAAAATGAGGAGAATACTGTATCGGCAGAACCCCGTCCGTGCAAGGGTGTCACTGTTCCGCGGTAAATCTCTCACCCGAAACGGCAAAGACCATGAATGAACCGTGCAAGATCGGTATCTTTTCGATCGACTCGTAACGTTTTGAAGAATAAGAAGATTCTTTCGTGGCGGACTCGAGGACCTTCCCCAGGTCGTCGGTGGAAAAGAAACGGGAGGTCGGCTCGTCAACGGTGTGATCGGTCTTGCCCGTCAGGATACCCGCCAGTGTGCCGTCGGCGGTAATGACCGGGGAGCCCGGTTCGCCGCAGAGAAGGACGTCACTCGTTTTCCACGCGGCATCGGTTCCGTCGCCTTTTTCCGGCCTGAAGGGAACCAGCCGCACCGTGTGGGGCATTTCGGCAAACAGGTTGACGCCGAATACCCTGCAGTCCTTCCCGGCCAGTTCGGACGCCGCGGCCGTTTCCAGCGGCGTGAACTCGTATTTCCACGACTTCAGGAGGCCCGTTTTACCGGAGGTCTCCGCGGCGCGGTATCCGACCTTCCCGATTTCGAAATCGACGCCGGTGACACGGTTATCCCCGAGGTATATCTGGACCTCCGCGGCATCCCTGATTACGTCTGCGGAGACCAGCAGGGTCGAGGGGGAAATCGGAACGGCGATGCCGCGCCGGACGACGAGGCGGTCCATGGGGGGCTCGGGCAGCGTGTCTTCTTCCGCCGAGACGGGATCTCCGGGAAACAGCCAGTAGTAACGGTAGCTTCTTTTTTCAGCGATGTACCGCTCGAACGGCGTGCCCTTGAAGGAGTCGAGGAGGGTCTTTGCCTCCTTGAATGAATCGTCCTTTATCATTTTTCCCGGAACATCCTTCACGACCCCGGCGAGCAGCGGCAGGCACCGCCGCAGATCGTAACTCATTTGCACAATCTGTATGTATTCGCGCAGCGCTTCCTCGTACCGTTCCTTGGAGAGGAGCGCCCGGGCGTACCCCTGCCGGAAACACCGCACGAACGGCGCCCAGCGAATGCATATTTCCAGATGCTTGAACGCCTTGTCGTAATCGTGGCCCGCGTGCGCCGCCATGCCCAGGAGGAATTGCCTGAGGGTTTCGTCCTGGACGGACGCGGCCGCATCCTCGAATTTTGCATAGGCCTTGACCCGGTGGGCGAGCATCTCCTCCTTTTCCCGGGGGCCGAGCTTTCGACCCTTGTTTCTCGGGAAGCCCCTGCGGTAATGTTCTTCCGCCTCGTCAAGGATTTCCAGGAATCGCTTTCTGCGCGTTATGAATCGCTCGGGAGATGCCCATTCCCCGCGGTAGCGTCTCTTTTTGTCGTGAGCGTGTTCGCGCAGTTTGAGAATCCTTTGCTCCATGGGGGTGCCGGGAACGACCGTTCCCCTCCGTCTCCGGAGAAAGATAAACAGGGCCGCCCGCGGATCGCAGCATTCAGTGGCGGAGAACGACGGCAGCCGGAGAAACGACGAAACGTCAAGGTGCGCCGTTTCTATGTTTCCGGCCCCGACGACGGCGGGCCTTTTGACGGGGTGATCGGGTGGCGGGGTCACGCGGGGCGCATCGGGTGATGCCGGCGGGCGGGGTGTGGCATCCGCGGCCGGCGGCGATTGTTCCGCGGTTCCGCCGGCACTTTTCTTCGACGATATGTACAGGACCTTTTCGGTGGGAACTTCCGTTGTCTTGCCGTCTTCCGCGACGACCGTGACGGTGGTCTCCTTCTTTATGACGGTACCCTCGAGGACCTTCCCGTCATTCAGAAATACCTTGTCTCCGAGGCACGGCAGGGCGGCAACCAGGAGGAGGATCGACGTTGCGGTGACAATTGTTTTGGTTTTCATGGTTGTCATTATTCAAGCAGTACTGTAAGACCGGGCCGTTATCTATTAACGCACATCGCGGCGCGTTATTGGCCGGATCGCGGTTTTGCCGTCGGCGCGACACCGAATTCTCCTCCCTTTGGATGTGCCGTATTGCCGCACCGTCTTAATTACGGTACTATTATACCGTTCTTCTCTGAAAACCGACACACCGAATTGGAGATGATGGGAATGCGTAGAAAAAGCGTCACTATAGCCGCGATCCTCGTATCGACGGTTTTTTCCCCTGCGATGCACAGCCGGGACGCGCATGGCGGGGAAAGCAAAAGCGCCGCGCTCGCGTCGCAGTTGTGGGGACGGCTGCAGAAAGTTGACTTGAAGTCCACGGAGTACCGGGATGCGCGGCGGCGGCTGACGTCTCTGCTCGAACAGTTGAATCCCATCGCCAAGACCGAGGCGGCCGCGGCGATGATGAGGCGCAACGCACCCGAGTGGGTTAATCCTTCCGCCCTGAAGAACGCGGTCGGTCTCCGGAATATTGATTTGAACACCATCGAGACCATGGTCAACAATCCGGAACGTCGTTGGCCGGAACGAATATTGATCAGGACCTATTACCGCTTTCTCGGACCTGAATACGACGCGGAGATGGAGAAGTCGCGCCGAAATGCCATGGTTTCGATTCTCGCCCGCCGTATAAGCAAGCTGGCGAAGACCAGAGAGATTGCCTACGGGGAACAGCGGTTGCTGTACCACATGCTCCAGCCCGCTCTGTGCCGGTACGGCGGCAAACAGGCGAACATAAAGGAAGTCGGGGAGTTGTACGGCGCGATGAAAGCATACATTTCGATGGAACGTTCCCCGGGCGATGCCGTGGCCCACACGATGAAAGCCTGGATGGCCATGCCCATGGATATCGATCTAGACAAGGGCCTTTCCGGAGCCCTGCGCGGCTTGGGACACTGGTCGCCGATCGTCCGCCGCAAGGCCGCGGCGTGGCTGGGCAGGAACCTGGCGACCGCGGAGGTCATGGCCGCGGTGCTGGAAAAATTGAAAGACCCGCGGGATGAGGTCAGGGCGGCCGCGGCGCGGGTGTTCAGTTTCGCGCCGAAGATGAAGACGATGCGGATTGTCAATAACATGGTGAAGCTGCTGATCACCGACCGGGGAGTGACGGTCCAGAAGGCCGCCGCCGACGCGCTGATAACCCACTCCGACACGGATGATCCGGGGGTGGTGATCGATACCCTCGTTCAGACGCTTAAAGAGCGAAAACCCGCGCCCGGCCCCAAGCGTACCGCCAGTATCCTGACAACACTGAGTTACTTTGTCGATCTCGAGACTCCCGCGAAAACGAAGCAGGAACTCGTTGAAATCGGGGTCAACTATCTCTCCTTCGCACCCGTGGGGGCCCTGAACCTTCTGGAATCCCTCGGCAGGGCCGCCAGGAAAGCGGTGCCGAATATCAAGGAATATCGCGACAAGCAGGCGGATCGCATTACCCGCCGGTGGATTAACAGCAACGTTCTGTGGGCGATCGATCCTGCCGCATCCATGGAGTAGTGAATCTCCGCGGGTCAGCACTACGCTCATTGGATTGTGACGGCATGGACCTCGATCACATTCGCAACTTTGCGATCATCGCGCATATAGACCACGGCAAGAGCACCCTGGCCGACCGGCTGCTCCTTCGGACGGGGGCTATTTCCGAGCGGGAATTCAACGACCAACTGCTCGATTCCATGGATCTCGAGCAGGAGCGGGGGATCACCATCAAGCTGTCGGCGGTGACCATGGACTATGAGCTCGACGGCGAAACCTACATGCTCAACATGATCGACACGCCGGGCCACGTTGATTTCAATTACGAGGTCAGCCGGTCCCTGGCCGCCTGTGAGGGCGGACTGCTGGTGGTCGACTGCGCACAGGGCGTGGAGGCCCAGACCGTCGCCAACGCGCATCTCGCCGCGCGGAGCAACCTCCCCCTGGTGCCCGTGGTCAACAAGATTGATCTTCCCGCCGCCCGCCCGGAAGATACGGCCATGGAGATCGAACACCTGATCGCCTACCCGGCGGAGGACTGTATTTTCGCTTCCGCCAAGACGGGGGAGGGCACCGATGCGACCCTCGAAGCGGTGGTGCGGCAACTGCCCCCGCCGTCCGGCGACCCCGGGGGGAAGGTCCGGGGCCTGATTTTCGACAGCGCCTACGACGATTACCGGGGCGTGGTCGTGTATATACGGCTCTTTGACGGCCGGTTGTCGCTGGGTGACCGGGTGCTGATGGCGGGGGCCGGAAAGGAGTACGTGGTAAACGGCCTGGGCAAGTTCAGGCCCGCGCCGACCGAGGTCGACGCGCTCTCGGCCGGCGAGGTCGGGTTCATGACGGCGAGTATACGCTCTATTGCCGACGTGCATGTCGGCGACACGGTGACGCATGCCGCCGACCCGACGACCGCGTTGCTGCCCGGGTACCAGGTTCCCAAGCAGATGGTCTACTCGGATTTCTACCCCGGTCCGCGCACCCCGTTTCCGCGCATGCGCGACGCCCTCGACAAGCTCCTCCTGAACGACTCTTCGCTGGTGTTTCAGCCGATCAACAGCGACGCCCTGGGATTCGGGTTCCGGTGCGGTTTTCTCGGCATGCTCCACATGGAAATCGTCCAGGAGCGCCTCGAGCGGGAGTACGGCATAGAAATGGTTCAAACCGCCCCCACGGTGCCCCACCAGGTCCTGAAACGCGACGGTTCGGTCGTTGAGGTCGATTCCGCCGGGGATCTACCCGACACCGGCGACATCGAGGAAATCCGGGAGCCGGTGGTGAATGCCGAACTGATCGTTCCGGCGGATGCCATCGGCAACATCATGCAACTGGCCGAGGAGCGGCGGGCGACCTACGTTGCCACCGAGTACCTCTCCGCGGAGCGGGTCATACTGAAGTACCGATTTCCCCTTGCGGAGATTGTCTACGACTTCTACGACAAGCTCAAGTCGGCGACCCGGGGATACGGGACGATGGATTTCGAGGTCACGGGTTTCGCGGCCGACAACCTGGTGCGGCTGGACATCCTCGTGAACCAGAACCGGATCGATGCCCTCTCCGTCATCTGTCACCGGTCCAGCGCGGAACAGAGAGGGCGGGGCATTATCCGGCGGCTCAGAAAAGAGATAGCGCGGCACCAGTTCGAGATTCCCCTGCAGGCCGCGATCGGCGGCAAGATCGTCGCCCGGGAGACGATCACGGCACTGCGAAAAAATGTCACGGCCAAGTGCTACGGCGGCGATGTCACCCGCAAGCGGAAGCTGCTGGAGAAACAGAAAGAGGGAAAGAAACGGATGAAAATGGTGGGGAACGTGGAGATTTCACAGGAGGCGTTCATGTCCGTCCTGGAGCCGGAAGAGGATTGATACGCCGCGGCGATGGGTATGAAGTGTTCAGCGTTTTTTCCGCCGCCCGGTTTTTCCCCTCGGTTTCAGCGCTTTCCGGATGCCCTGGATCCATTCGGCATCGGGCGGCGAGTAGGGTCTGAATTTCTCGAAGGTTCCCCGCTCCTCGCTGTACAGGATCGCCCGGTAAAATCCGAGGCGGTTGGCGAGGGGCGTGTCGATCAGGCTGCTGGAATCGTCAGCGCTCATCTGGAACAGCACCCGGTTGTCGAATTCCTTCAGCGACCGTGGGCCGACGGCCCGTTCCAGTGACGCCAGGGTATCGGCCCAGGCGATGGTGTGCATGCCCACGGGCGGGCCGTCGGCGATCAGTTCCCGCAGCAGCGTGCCGGGATCGGTATCTTCGTCGGCATCATCGGTGGAGAAGGTGAAATCGTCCGGTTTCCTGATGGCGCGAAACTTCTGGAAACCGCGCAGCAGCAGGAAGATCGCGGGTTCGTCCGTTTCCTCCGCGTCGCGCCGTCGCGTCATCTCCGCGTGGAGTTCCGCGATTACTTCCGTGGCGTGCTTGTTGCCTGCCGTTCGATGCGGATGGGGCAGGCAGCCGGCCAGCCGCGCCAGGATGTCGCCACCGTCTGTGTCCGCCGGTGCGGTGTCGAAGACGACGAAACTGGCCGCGCCGACGGGGAACTGGGCCGCGAGCGCCGCGAGGGATACCGCGAGAATGGAAGTCGCGGCGTCGTCTCTGCGGCCGACGAGCAAGAGGTTGGCACCGTTCTGTCGCGGCAACCCGACCGACGTGGGGTCCGTGATGGCTACCGCCTCGCCGATCCACACGACCGACATGTCCGGGGCCTTCTTCGCCGCGCACGCGGCCAGGCGTTGGGCGAGGAGGTAATTGTGCCTGATGTCCGCCGGCGCGCTTCCCTCGAAAACGACGAGCGGTTCGGCCCGCGCGTGTTCTTTTTTGGCCCGGTCCCTGACCGCGGATAACAGTTTTTCGCGTTCGCTGTCGGGGAGCCAGGCGGTCTGGAACGGGTTATTTCCTTCCACCATGCCGCCGGCGTCATTGTATATGGCTTCCCCGGGGCGGGAGAGGAGCCGCGCGGCCGTATTGCTGTCGTCGAGGGCGAGCTGCGAGTCGGTTTCCGAGCACTGCAGCACGAGGCGCACCGCCATCTGGCCGATCGTGCTCCGGGCCAGCCCCGCGGTGCCGCCGAGAGACTGAGAGCCGAGAATCACGTGAATGCCGAACGCGCGGCCCTGCCTGACCAGCCGGTCGAGCAGCATGGCCGCGTCGTAGGCGATCTTGTCGTCCTCGGCGAAGAGTACCTGGAATTCGTCGATGACCAGCAGCGTCCGCGGCATGGCGGGGGCGGCGACGGCGCTGCGATACATGGCAAGATCCTGGACTTCGGCCTCGCGGAACAGCTCACCCCGCCGTTCCAGTTCATCGTTCAGTTTGCGGAGGACGCTCAGGCCGAATTCGCGGTCGCTCTCGATGGCGATGACCTTCGCGTGGGGCAGGTCGTGGCTGGCGTAGGTCTTGAACTCGACGCCTTTCTTGAAATCGACCAGGTAGAAATGCACCTCTTCCGGGGAGTACCACAGCGCGCAACTGGTGATTATCACGTGCAGCAGCGTCGATTTACCCGAGCCGGTCTTGCCGATGATCAGGGCGTGCTGGGCGACACCCTCGCCGAGCCGCAGGTACTGGCTGCGGGTCGCCCCGGACCGGCCGATCGGCACGCTGAGTACGTCGTCGCAGGTCTCTTTCCACCAGCGCCGCTTGTCGGGGGCGATGATCGTAAAGGGGACTTCGACGCGGCTCGCTTCCTGCGCGGCGGCGCCCACGCGGTGCGTGATGCGCGTCATGTCTTCTTCGTCCGGCGGCCGGTCCAGCGTCAGGGGAAACCGGCTCAGCAGGGGGTCTTTCCAAATCCAGCCGTGTTCCTCCCGGGCGATGGTGACGCAGTGTTCCTGGAGTTCTTCGATCGCTATCGCCGGGGGAAGCTCCTCCCGGGTATCCCGCAGCAGCAGGGTATATACGCCGCACCGGGGACCGCTGGTGACGATACTGGTGAGGTTGCGGGCGGCCTCTTCGGAAAAGTTGACCGGGAAATGGGCCGCGACCAGGAACCGGTACGGTTCGGCCAGTTCCCCGGCCTGCCGGTTGTACTCGTCTATCGACTGAAATTCATTGCGCAGGTACTTCTGTATGACGTTCTCCATGTGGTCCGTCAGGTCCTTGAGGCGCTGTTCGATATGGGCCTCGGTTGTCCATATCCTGCCGCCCACGAGGGTCTCGTCGTAATCGGTCAGGTGCATGAAGCCCGCGAAATTCTGGCCGAGACCGACCGGGTCGAGGATGGTGAAGTGGACGTTCCCCGGCGGCAGGCAGGTCAGCAATCGCATCATCGTGGATTGGAGGGCCCCGACGCCTTCATCGAGCCCCGCCCGGTCGCACTGGAGCAGGAGAGAACAGCGATCGGGAAAGGCGAGCATGGCGGGGACGGAACATTCGAGCGAGCGGTCGAAACCCAGGCGGTTGTACCGGTGCACGATGCTGGCGATGCGCTTCATGTCGAGGGCGGACGCGCCGAATCGTATGACCGGTGCCGCCTGTTCGCCCGGGATCCATTCTTTCCATGCCGCGGCGTCCCAGGGGGGGAACAGCCGCCGGTCGACGGCGGGTACGTGCTGCGTCAGTTGTTCGATTCGCGCCAGTCCCGCGTTCCATCGACTTTTCAGCGCGGTTATTTTTCTGTCACGCCTGTCCTGAATCGTTTGCATCAGCGCCTTGTGGCGCGCGGCCGCCTGGTCGCAATACCGCGCATACCGGTTCTCGATGGCCGGCAGATCCGTCTTCGTCCAGACGGCGGCCTCCGCGAGGTTCCGGTCCCGTTCCGCTGCGGCCGCGGCGATCTTCCGGTCGTACTCCGCCGCGATCTGTTGCGTGGATTTCCGGTGGCGGTCGGAATGACTCGCCGTGATCTGTTCGAATGCCGTCCGTGCCTTGCCGACTTCGTTTTCCCGCTGCTGTTCGACCTGCCGGTCGATCTGTTCCAGCTTTTCGAGGGTCGCTGCCGCGCTGCGGTCGATGGCGTCGCGGCCCCGTTCGACGGCCGCCCTGAACGCACCGAAGATCTCCCCCACTTCTTTCCGGGCCCGGTTCTTTATTATGGCACCCGCCCAGACGATTGTTCCCAGGGTCAGGCCCAGTGAGGACGGGGCCGCCACGAGAAAAGCCCAGACAGGACCGGCGGCCAGATGGGTCAACAGGGTGGCGAGGGCACAGGTCCCCATCGACGGCAGTATGGCGGCCAGCCAGGGGCGGGGACCGATAAAAAGGCCGGCGGTTCGGTGGTTGCCGAGTTCGGCGAGCTTTTTCCGGGCGGCTTCATACTCCCGGTTGAATTCCGGTTCGCCGGATTCGGCGGCGGGATCCGCGGTTGTCTCCGCCGGTTCCGGGACCGGGAAATGATACAGGTCGAGTATTTCCACCGCGCGGTGTTCCAGTTCTTCGAGCGATTCCTTCTGGGTGGCGGCGTCCTTGCTCAGCTTCTCGGTTATTTTGCCCAGGTGCGTCTTGGTTGCCTCCACCAGACTGTCGGCCAGCCAGATGTCCTGGTCGAGTTTCTGCTTCGCCCGGGATTCCTCGGCCATGGCATCGTTTGAGTCTCTGAGGGTTTCCCGCCGCTTTTCCTCTTCGAGCCGTCCGATAACCCGGCGGGATTCGTCAACGATGTTCCGCACGACCGCGTCGTATTTCGCCTGTCCCTGCGCTATGATGCTGTCGCGGCGCCGCGTGATCCCGGCAACGCTCCGCTCATGCGCCGCATGCTCTTTTTCGGCCGCGGTCTGGAACTCGTTTTCGATGGCGGCTTCCGCCGCAGGGGCC
The DNA here is from genome assembly GCA_964557575.1 of uncultured Planctomycetaceae bacterium. Lineage (GTDB taxonomy): Bacteria > Planctomycetota > Phycisphaerae > SM23-33 > SM23-33 > CAZLBC01. The sequence goes on along the minus strand of CAZLBC010000036.1, from coordinate 24,199 downwards.
CGATCCTCCGAGAGATCCGCCAGGTCTTTCATGACCTTGTGCTGAAAATCCGGCAGGTGTTCTTCGGCCGCGGGGAATTCTTCACTGTTATGGTCGCTGGTATCGAGCATATCTCTTTTCATTATGCCAGAAAACAGTTCATTTGTCCTCTTTCGCGTCGTGACAGAGCACTACGTACAATCCCGGCGAACCCGCGAGAGGATGGGGGCCATCTGGCCGATGGCCTCCATCGCGGTTCGCGTCTTGCCGACGAGGTGTGCGAGGTGCTTTTCCTCGAACTCCGCGCGCTTGGCGTCTTTCCACGATACGGTGACCGTTTCCCACTGCGCGGAAAGCCGCCGCAGGGTTTCCTTCAACCGCGCTTCTTCCGCGAGCAGGCCCACCGGGGCGTCGTGCAGTCTCGCTTTGTCGGCATCCATCCGGGCTTACTCCTCATCCTTTGGCCGGAGACGCCGGTCGTCCCCGTCGAGCAGGGCCCGTATCCTGCCGCGGTCGATAACGACGAGTGAGCCGGGCGGCAGCCGCAGCAACGGCGCCATATCGGGGCGTGCCGCCGCAAGCCCCGCGAGTGTCACGACGTCGAATGTTTCCGCGGGATCATCGCCGGCCGTGCCGATATACCAGCCGCTGTCGCCTTCCGGCGGTTCGGCGATGCGTTCGAGGTATATGCTGCCGGCTTCCCGGGCGGCCTTGGCGATGATCACCTTGTCGCCCGGCGCGGCGGGATGCGCGAACAAGCCAGGCGCGCCGGGGATGTCAAGCTGCCCGGCGTCAACGGGTTCGCCGCCGTCCCACGTGAATGCGGTCCCCCCGAGCCATGCATCGCGGTATGCCGAGACGTTCAGTGCCGACCGCGTTTCCCGGTCGGGCGATGCCCGCCGGAGCGCGGCATACTCGGCGAACGGTCCCGCGGGAGCGGCGTGCCCGGCGGCGGCGTTTGCTGTCGCCCGACCCGGGACGTCGGAGCCGGTAACCTCCTGAACGGGAGGCGACAGGGCCGTGTACGATGCGAGGGCATCGAGGCAGTGGTCGAGAAACGACAGGGATTTGGGGAAATCGGTTTCGAAGGCGCTTTCCAGGTTCTTGATTTTCCCCCGGTAGGTATAGATTTCGCGGTCGAGCTTGCGCAGCCACAGGCGCACGTTTTCGCGCTTGGTCTCCGCCGTTTCGAGCCGGTCCTTGAGCGTGTCGACGGCGTGCTGCTCCTCGACGGAGGATTGCCTGCCCCCGGTCGGCGACTTGTAGAGTTTCTTGCGGTTCAGTTGCACCGTCGCCTCGCGGAGTTGTTTCTTGAGTTTCTTTATCCGGGCGTTCCAGTAGGGCTTCTGCTGCTCGCCGAGCCACCGTTTCATGCGATGGATGTGCGCGTCGGAGTTGCCGAGGGCGACCTGCACGGCATCCGCGAACTTCACGAGCTGGTTCCTGAAGTCCTTCAGGCGTGTAACCGATTCGACGCGGGCGTGTCGGTCCATGTCAATGCTGCTGGAGATAGTCCTCGATCAGCCCGGCCTTGCGGTTCAGGAACGCGACATGCTCGTCGGCGGACTCGACAAACCGGCGCAGGGCCTTCATGGTCTCTTCGAGTTGCCGGGCGAACTTCTGCTGTTCCTGGTCGCGCCAGCTCTTCTCGAGCTGAGCCATACGCGAACCGAGCCCCGACATCAGGTCCGACAGGTTCGTGTTAAAGCTTTTGAGGTCTCTGGCGAACTGGCGAAGCTGTTCCGGGTCTACGTGTGCTTTTGCCATGAGCGATTCTCCGGGGGGCGTCACGTGCATGCTACGGAGCGGCGCGCGCGGTGTCAAGGGCGGGCGGGATTGGGAGACATGGCAAAGGCACTTCGGTACTGTACGGGCTGCTGAACAATCCAGGGCCTGCCTGCGAAAGGACATTTTTCCGCACTTGATCGTCAGTCTCCATCGGCGATTCGTCCGGAATCGCCTGCTTCGACTTCCTTGCTGTGCGAAAAACGTGTCTCTTTTTCGCCGACGGCCGACGTGTTCAGCAGACCCTGGTGTAAGCATAACACAACCCGGGCCATGTGGCGTTCCGGCCGCAGGATGGCGACATTCCGCCGCATACCGGCGCAGGCTACTGTGTCAGGCCTTTGAGTGTGTCAAGCGCGCTCGACTTCGAGGGTATATCCAGGGTTCCTTCCTTGCTCATAGGTACGCGCTTATTGCCCGCCATCGGCACATCCAGCGAGAGGCCCATGTCGGCCTTATAGGGAATTGATGCTCCCGGGCGGGCTCCTTTTACCACGCCGAACAGCTTCGTAAAATTGACCGTTACCGGTACGGGCAGGGTCTTGCTGTTCCGGGCGGGTATCGTACCCTGAAGGGCCGCCTTTCCGTCGAGGAATTGCTGACCCCGGCTGGCCAGTGCATAGTCCAGATTGCCGAGCGGAATGGCGACCATGTATGGATTGTCGACCTTCACATCGAAGACCATTGTCACATCGGTCAGGCTCGCGTCCTTCACATTCATCCCCGTGATCGAGGCGGTGGGTGTCTGGTTGCAACCGGTAACAAAGACCAGCAGCAGCGTGACGACAATGGCAGCGAATCTGTATAGTGAGGTAATGCGCATGTAGTTGCTCCTTGTTGTAAAAATTGAAAGAGGTTTAATTGTATTTTCCGCTACCATGGCAATGTGAGCGTATCCTACTCCCGGCCCTGAGACGTTTTGGCCAACAACCGGCGACCTGTATGATTCTATCCCCTCGATAACCGCCGAACAAGTCATTTGCGGGGGGATATCGACCCCGTGTCGTTGTTTCTTCCCCTTTCAGCCTGCAGACCCTGCGTACGCGGCGCGAGGTCCGCGGTGAAGACCGCGAGGCGTCTTTTTCCGACGCAGAGGAGCCTGAGCGTGCCCGGCGTGTCGACCCGCCCGGCCCACCGCCCCCGTGGCCGGATCGTTTCGAGCGTCCGGAACCCCAGGGAGGCCTGCGCGGCCCGGAAGGATTCGTTCCAGGCCCGCCGGTCGCCGGCGTCGCCGGGAGACGACGCCCTGCCGCCGCCGCCGCGGGCGATCTCGACCAGCAGGTTCCCCGCGTCGACCGGTTTTTCCGCCCGCCACGACCATCCCTCTCCGTCGCGCCGCACCGCCGCGCGCAGCGCCGCCGGGAACCTGGTCTTCGTCGCCGGATCGCCGAGCAGGGCGTACAGCAGCGGCTGGTCCCGGTTCAGCCGCGCGGGGTCGGTGTTCATCCCCCGCCGGGATTCGGCCCGGGCCAGGATGAATTCCATCAGCGGGTTCCGCGCCCGGGCGGTCTCGCGGGCGACCTTGAGCCAGTAGTTTCCCACGCGGCCGAAGCGCGGCCCGAGCAGCCTGATTGCCGCGAGCCCCGCGTTGTAATTCGGCAGGGGGTGGCTGTCGGCCGTCGCGCCGATCGCCGCAACGGGGCCGCCGGGGGTCAGCAGCATCCACTCGGTCAGGCAGCGGTCCGGCGCGGCGAAGTCGCCGCTGGAGCAGGAGAACACGATAGTCGGCGCCGCGACCGCGTTGCCCGCCAGCGCGGCGCCGGCGGCCTGTGCCGAGTAGCCGACGGTCCGGCCCCGGAACCGCATCGAGTGGGTGCCGCGGGTATCCCCGTGTCCCATGATGACGGCAAGCCCCGCCCCGCGCACCAGCCACCGGGTAAAGTGGGCCGGCTGGTCTTCGGGCCAGCCGCGGAGGGCGTACCGCCGGTCGGCCGTCAGGATCGACGGCTCGCACCAGGCGGGGGCGTATTGGTCGACGGCGGCGAGGGCGACGCCGGTGGCCGCCGCGTCGATGGCCGCGCCGTACATCGGGGACCCCGCCCAGAACAGGACGCGCAGGTCGTCCCGGCAGGGGGGGCGCCGCTCCCAGGCGATGATCTTGTCGATCGCGGTTTCGAGCTCCGCGGGATTCCGCGCCGGGATCCTGCCGACGGGGAAGTCCGGTAGCCGGTCGCCGTTGCCGTCGGCCCACGCGTTGTCCGAGGCGAAGGTCTTTTTCTGCGCGGCCCGCCACCGGTACTGGGGCAGGAAGCGCGTCGGCATATACCAGGGCCGGTCTTCCATCCCCCGCTGAAAGTCGCCCACCAGCAGGAGGTACGCCGGCCGGCGCCCGTCCGGGCAGGCGGCCGGCGCCGCGCCGACGGGCTGCGTCTCGCCGACGGGCTGCGTGGAGATGACGGTTTCGAAGCCGTCGGCGCGCCGGTGTTCGGCCAGCCGGGCGAGGCCGTCGGCGAACAGCGGCCGGGTGACCGCCAGCCAGAGGGGTTTGGTTTTCGGTTGGGGATGGGGATTGGGTTGGAGTTCGGGTTGTGGATTGGGTTGGGCGGCGGCGCAGAACGCGGGATTCAGCGCGACGACGACGAGCAGCGGTAGCGGTATTTTCATCATGGTGCACCCGTGAAGATATGCATTAAGGCATGATAGTGCATAGAAGACATGATAGTGCATGGAGGCGGAACGGGCCATGATTATCGGGTTTGGGGGTTGGTGGTGTGGGGGGAGTGGTGGGGTGAGGGCGGTTTTGAGGCAGGGGGTTTTGTTGATGTTGTTGGTTCGGGTTGGTATAATGGAATCTTGCGCCAGCGTTAATTGCGTATATTAAGTTGTTGGCCTGCAATCAATAATGATAACGCAGTTGCGCAATCAGGATGGCGGACTCTGTAACCTTGTAGACGATTCGATGCTCGTCGGTGATGCGGCGGGACCAATATTCCGCCAGGGCATGCTTCAGGGGTTCGGGCTTTCCCGTTCCCTCATAGGGAGAGCGCTTTATCTCCTTGACCAACGCATTGATGCGCTTCACGATCTTCTTGTCGGTCTTCCGCCAGTAGAGGTAGTCTTCCCACGCGTGATCAGAGAATATGAGATTCACTCGCAAAGGCTCTTCTTCTTTCCGCCGCCTTCTTCGAGCTGTACGACTGATTCGATGAGCCGACGCGCATTCTTCGGAGATCTCAAGAGATACGCCGTCTCCTCGAGCGCCTCATAGTCCTCAAGGGACATGATTACAACGGGACTGTGTTTCTTGCTCTGGCGCGTAACAATGACAGGAGTATGATCCTTGCAGATTCGATCAAGTGTTTTTGCGAGGTCCCGCCGAACGCGACTATATGCGATCGCTTCCATGATGTCCTCCTTGTACAGCACAATGTACAATGCCGGCGTTCGTTTGTCAAGAGACTATCCGGCCAACAATGCCTTCGAGAAGATGGCCTCGTTGGGGCGGAATTCCGGCATGTCGAACCGCTTATGTTCCTGCAGCCACCGCCGGCCGCGATCGATCCAGGCCAGGAGCTTCTTGTAATCGGGATCGCCGGTGTCCCGGAATATCGGGGGGTGTTTCTTCTTTCCCGCCGGCGGTGTGGCCTTCGCCTCGCAGGTCCCGTACCCGCCGGCTTCCTTTGCGAGGGGGCCGCGGAGGAATATCGACTGCGCCGGGCGGGTGAGATTGAAGACCAGCCCGCGGGGAAATCGCGGCGCGCTGTGGGTGAGGGAATCCGGCAGCCGCCGTTTTTTCTGGTGGCATCCGGCGCACCGCCGGCGGATGACCTCCCGCGCGCTCTTCGTCTCCGGCCATTCGAGATCGTACCGGATGGCCTTGCCCTGGAGGTACCAGATGAGCATGCCGCTGCCGACCGCGGCGTAGGTCCCGGGGTAGGGCGCGCCGGCCTCCAGCCAGAAGCGGACGATTTTGCTGTCGGCGGGCGAGGCCGCGACCTTGTGGTGGCCGCCGGTCAGTTTCTTCATCAGGCCGCTGGCGGAGGCCCCCATGGTCCGCGGCGGGCGGTTGCCGAGCCCATTCCGCCCGTCGGCGATCTGCCGCCGGAAGGTCAGGTTGGTATAACTGTGCGACCAGATCGGGCCGTGGTCGCCGGCGAGGCTCATGCCCGCCGCCCGCTTCTCGGGGTTGTGGCACCGGACGCAGTACTTATCGAGGACCGGCTGGACGTCGCGGGGGAAGTCCGGAACGTCGGGTATGCCGTCGACGGGCTTGATCCTGCTCGGCGGGCGCTTCAGGGCGTCCAGGGCGAACTCCTCGACGTTCATGGTCGTGGTGCGCTGCTCGTGGCAGCCGATGCACCCGGTGACCTCCCCCGGCTGGAGCGTGACGAACGACTGCATGCGCTGGATGGCGTTGTCGTCCTTGTCCATGGCCACGAAAAAGAGGCTTCGCATCGCCGGCGCCGCGAAGTTCGCCGATCCGTCCGGTTCCACCGGTACCGTCCCGAGAATCCGCTCGAGGATGAAGGTACCGCCGCGGCTGATCGGTTCCATGCCGCCCGAGAAATGGATGGGTTCGGGCAGCAGCTCCAGGATCAGGAGCTTGGCGACCTCGCCCGGCTTGACACCGTCCATGTTGCGGCCGACGGTGACGTCGGCGAGAACCAGCCGGCCGGTGGCCTCCGCGCGGTCGATGCGGGACGGCTGCACCGCTTCCCGGGGACGCGGGATCAGCGGCCGCGGTTCGTTCAGCTCCATGTCCCCCTCTTTTTTCCGCACAAGTTGCGTGCGTCCCGTCCCGTCCATCAGCTCGATGCCGCGGGGGGAGGCGACCAGGAAGCAGTTCTCCGAGAAGGCATAGGGGTCCCGCCAGACCGGCTTGGGATTGACGTGGCGCGCGCCTTCCTGCGCGTCCGGGCCGGCGTCGGGATCGACGATCGTGATCCGGCCGGCGTGCTCCCGGCGGCCGTGGCCCGGCGAGAAGACCGAGACCACCCGGTCGGTGCCGGGGATGGGCTTGGCGTCGATCATGAGCGTGCCCGGGTGCATGTTGCCGTAGTAGACCATCTGGCCGGTGCCGTCGGCGTTGATCGTCCAGAGATGGTGGAACTTGACCTGGCTGCGGTCGGTGTACTCCCACCGCATGTAGAGTATCCGCCCGTCCGGCATCACCCAGGGGGTGTTGTCGTGGTCGTTGTTCGAGGAAACCGGGCGGATGTCCGAACCGTCCGGCCCGCAGCGGTAGAGGACGCCGACCTGCGTCAGCCAGCAGTTGACCCACCGCCGGCAGCGGGTGGAGACGAACATGATGTCGCCGCCGGGCAGGTAAACCGCCTCGTAGTCGTCGTAATCGCCGCCGGTCAGTTGTTTCAGTCCCGTACCGTCGGCCCCGATCTCGTAGAGGTGGTAGTGGTCGCCGTCGCCCTTCCGATACGAGAAGAGGATCTTTTTGCCGTCGTAGTGCACGTGGGGATCGCGGACGTTGCCCCGCTTGTCGGCCAGCAGGACCGTCACCTTCCCGTTGCGGAGGTTCATCCGGCAGAGCCGCCCGCCGGGCCGGTAGGTCTTCCGGGAGGCGTCCTCGGCGTAGTAGCTGATGTTGGCGTACCAGTGCGGGTCGGGCCCGAAGGGCCGGGCGGCGAAGATGATATCCTCCACGCCCTTCATCGGCCCCCGCAGGGCACGGGCGAGCATGTCATCGGCCGGTGCCTTGGCGGGGGGTTTTTTCTTCGTCGGCTGTGTGCGGGGCGGCTTTTTCGCCGGGGACTTCTTCGGCGGAGATTTCCGGTGCGGGGCCTTTTTGACGGGGGGCTTCTTCGGCGACGCGGCGGCGGCCGGGATCGCCAGCGCGAGCGCCGCGCCGATCGCGAAAATCGTGAGCGAGAGACGGGTTGGTTTCGTGGAATCGCGCATAGTGACTATTGTATGGGAAGTGTATTATACCCCGCCGACTGATTCGGTAAACGGGTTCTCTTGCGCCGATGTTTCCAGCAGCCGGCTGAACCGGTTTTCCAGCATCGTCCGCCGGCCGGCCGACGTGACCCTGCGGATCATCGCGCGGGCCTTTTTCCGGCTGAAGCCCCGCGGGATTTCCACTTCGGGAAGCGCGCGGAAGAGCCTGGACCGCGCCGGCATCAGGTAGAGCACATCGATCAGGGCCTTTTCCGGCGTCGCCATCCTGACGCCCGATCCGTCGGCCGTCTCGTAGCCGAAATAGAAGGACGGGCAGACGTGATGAATGGAGAAGGTCCCGAGCGGCGTCGCGTACGAGCGCGTCCGGGCGACCGATATCGCGTAGACCACCCCCGGTATCTGGGAGACCATGCCGCGGTGGTAGAGCGCGGTCTGGAGCGAGATGTAGCTCGGGAACGGGGCCGTGAGGTACGCCGGAAGCGACAGCGGGTCGGCCTTGTCCGGAAAGATCCACAGCCCCCGCTTGATTCGCATCACGTGCCCCGAGTCGGCGAGCCGCGCCATCAGCTTGCTGGCGTGATTGCCCGCGATGTTCAGCCGCGCCGACACGTCGGCCGTTTGCAGGACCGGCTGGTTGAAATCGCGGAGTTCGGCGAGTGTGTCGGTGAGTCTCATGCCTCCTTCTCCTCCAGCACGCCCACGATGTTCAGCACCACGTCGTCCCAGGTGGCGGACGCGTCGTAGCGATCGCGGTCATCCGGATCGAGGAACGATAACACCTGCCCCTTGAACGTATCGAATGAGACTGACAGGGCCTTTTCCCTGGCCTCCGCGAGCCGGTCGGTGCCTATTTCATCCAGGATGTCCGCATCGACGCCGCCGGCCAGCAGCAGGTGGATGTCGAACAGGTCACGGGCCTGGGTCGTCTTCATGGTCACCAGGGCCTCGATCTTCTGTTTCAGGGCGGTCTCTTTGTCGTAGTGGTTTGCCATGATCGGCGCCAGGTCGTAGTTTCCGATCACAACCGGGTCTATCGCCTCGAACACGGCACCCTCTCCCATTCCCCGGCGGGAAAATTCGATCTTCGTGGGCAGGGATGTTCCGGTGCCGGGGACGGTGAGGCCCATCTTCCACCGCTGAGTGGTCTCGGTCTGCTTGGGCGCGGCGACCCGTTCGATCGCGATGCCGCTGACCTCGAGGCCCCGCGCAAACGGTCCGGAACCCAGTATCCCGTTCACGGTGTTTTCAAGCTTGTGCTTCGGTATGTCTCCTGCATCGAGATCGATATCCTCCGAGTACCGGCAGCTCCGGAAGAAAAACCGCATGTTGCAGCCGCCCTTGAGACAATAGAACCGCTTGTCCAGTTTTCGTCCCAGGTGGTCTAAAAACAGCAGGTGGAACAGTTCGACACATTGTTTCGGCTTATAGTGTTGCATATCGGTTACTCCGGAATTGATAATACGAATAAATGACCTATATGTCAACTATAGGTATTATAAATGGTGTTCTGTCTACAAAACCATCCCCTTGTACGGATTCATCTCCTGGTATGTATCCGGAAGGATATCAGGATGAGGATCATCGCTGTCGGAATCGCGATAAGCGGATATACAATGTCAGCCCTCAGATCTTCGGCGGAAAAGGGCGACCAGTAACCTCTCGATCCGAATGTGCAGCCGAGAATAAGAGGCAACAGCGATAGGGATGCGAGTACTATCCCCAAGACAATCGATGCTACCTGGTGCGTTTCCCGTCTTCTTTTGATATCCATTTTTACCTCCACCCGTTCAAGGGAATCCGGGCGTGGGTCTTCGTGCCGGTTATCCCTTGCCCGCCCGTCACCGGCGGTGATATGATCGGGATTGAACCGACTCCGGGAGAATGACGATGACCAGGACGATGACCGCCGCAGTGACCGTGTTGAGTGTTTTGCCCCTTGCCGTGTCCGGCGGCGAATCGGGGCCCGGGGGCAGGCCCCTGGCGTGGATACGGTTCGCGAAGACCGAGCAACGCTACAACGGCACGCCCTACCTGTGGCTGGGCCGCTACCGGCTTCGGGCCGAGATCGACGTCGCGCCCGCCGACGGGCATGTCCTGGACCTCCGCTGGGGATCGAAGAACGACAAGCGCTTCGCCGCCCTGGAGGTCAACGGCAAAGCCGTCGCGGCCGCCGCCGGGGGCTGGGACGGGTTCCGCTGGCACCGCGTCGCGCTCCCCGACGGCCTGAAGGGAACGAAGTACACCATCACCCTCACGCAGGGCGGAGGCAAGCCCGCATTTATCAACGAGATCAGGCTGACCGACCCGGCCGGCGACCCGCTCGCGCCAAAGCAGATGGCCGAGAACCCCTTCCGGGTCGCGCTGAAAAAGAAGCCGGTCGCCGGCGGCGGGGGCGGCGGGGAGGCCTTCCCCGAGAAGCGGGCGTTCTGGGACACGCCGGCACCCCCGCCGGAAAAACCCCTCGACGACCCGGCGCGGGAGGCGGTCTTCCGCGCCGCCGAGAAGCACGGGCGCCAGGCCAACGAGATGTTCTTCCGCTGCAGGAAGCTCGCGGAGGGCTGGCTGGCCTGCGCCGATCCGAAGACCGGCCTGCTGCCCCGGCGTCTGGGCGGGAAGTCCCGGGACATCTGGAACGCCAAGGACTGCGCGGCCGACCTCTACCCCTTTATTGTCCTGACGTATGCCATCCTCGACCGGGAGATGTTCACGGGGCGGATGCGGGAGATCCTGGAGACCGAGAAGCGGCTGACCTGCCGGATCGACCGCCTGCCGGATACCTACTCGTTCAGTAAGGGCGGGTTCGCCGCGGCGAAGCCGAACCTCGGCGCGATCATCTTCGGCGGCAGCGAGTACGTCAAGGACGGCCTGATGCCCCTGACCGAGTGGCTGGGCCCGAGCCCCTGGCGGGACCGGATGATCGGCATCGTCGACGACCTGTGGAAGCACGCCCCGGTCGACACGCCGGCCGGGAAGATCGTCTCCACGAACTTCGAGGTCAACGGCGAGATGATGCAGGTCCTCTCGCGGCTTTACTGGATGACCGGCGACGAGAAGTACCTCCGGTGGTGCGTCCGGCTCGGGGACTACTACCTCCTCGGCGACCGCCACCCCACCCGCGACATGAAGCGGCTGTCGCTCGACGACCACGGCTGCGAGGCGATCTCCGGGCTCTGCGAACTCTACGCCGCCCTCAGCTTCGCCGACAAGGAGAAGAAGCGGGCCTACCGGGCGCCGCTCTACGCGATGCTCGACCGGATCCTGGCGACCGGGCGGACGGAGCACGGCCTGTTTTACAACCGGATCGACAACACGACCGGCACGGCCTCCGGCGGCCTGACGGACAACTGGGGCTACGATCTGAACGGCTACTACACCGTCTTCCTGGTCGACGGCACGGACGCGTACCGCCGCGCGGTCCTGAAGGCCCTCGGCAGTCTCCGCGACCACTACATCGACTACCGGTGGGAGGGGGGCGGCGCCGACGGGTACGCCGACTCGGTGGAGGGGGGGATCAATCTCTACAACCGCGAGCCGGTCCCGTCGGCCCTGGAGTGGATCGACAGCGAGATCCACGACATGTGGCGCAAGCAGCGTCCCGACGGGGTCGTGGAGGGCTGGTACGGCGACGGGAACTCCGCCCGGACGGGGATCATGTACGCCCTGATGAAGACCCGCGGCGTCACCGCCCGGCCGTGGCGGACGGACCTGCGGTTCGGGGCGGCGGTTTATGGCGACGAGCTGCTGATCAGCGTCATCGCCGGCGAGGCCTGGGATGGTGCGCTCCTGTTCGACCGGCCCCGCCACGCCGACTACCTGAATCTGCCCCTGGACTACCCCCGCATCAACCAGTTTCCCGAGTGGTTCACCGCCGCGGCCGGAAAGACGTATACCGTCGAGAATCTCACGACCGGGATCAAAGCGCGATACGACGGCGCCAAGCTGATCGCCGGCATACCCCTGTCGCTGCAGCCGGGCCGGGAGACGCGGATCGTCGTGACGCCGGTGGAATAGGGGGGGATTTCTGCGGAGGGGGTATGTGCTACCGTATCCCTCTGAAAGAGACTTTTATGTCTTGCTTTTTCGTGGAAAATACATTAGTAAATATGTATAATAACAATGGAGCAAAATGTATGAAAACCATTACGATAAATGTATCTGAGCCGGTATACCGCAGTTTCCGGGCCTATGCGCGGTCGCACGACCGGACGGCCTCGGAGCTTATCCGCCAGGCCATGGAGGAATACCGCCGGAACCACCTGGACGCCGGGGGCAGCCTGCGGGATCTGCGGCCGGCGTCGGTGGGTTCGGTCCTGCAGCCGCTGACATCGGACGACGACCTGCTCGGAGAGATGCTCGATGAAGATAGGGATTGACACAACGTTCCTGGTCGAGGCCTCGATCCTGGAGCATCCCGGGCACGCCGCCGCCCGGGAAACGCTGGATCGCCGCCTCGGGGACGGGGACGTTTTCGTCATGGCCCCGCAGGTCGTCGCTGAACTTATCCACGTGATCACCGATTCCCGCCGGTTCGCCCGCCCGTTGGATATGCCGGCGGCGCTGGAAACGGCGCTGGGCTGGTGGAATGCCCGGGAGACCGAGCGGGTTTCGCCGACCCCGGAATCCATGACCCGGTTCCGGGAATGGATGAAGCGGTTTGACCTCGGCAGGAAACGAATCCTCGACACGATGCTGGCCGCGACGTACTTCAGCCACGACATCCGGACCATCCTTTCAACCAACGCCCGGGATTATTCCGTGTTCGGGTGCTTCGAGATTATCGTCCCCGGAGCGGCCGAAGAATAACGGGACGATATGCCGCCGTCTCTCTGCGGCGTTCAATCCTTTTGCCCCCGCCCCTTGAAAACGGTACCATACAAGAGCGGGCGCGAGGGCCCTCCGCCCGCCGGAGACCGACAGATGACCAGGTTACGCGTGCTTTTTTCAACCGCGGCGATCTTTGCCGCACTGCTCGCCCTTGTTTCCTGTCCCGCCCGGGCCGCGGATGACGCGGACGCCCGCCGCATCCTCGAGAAGGCCGGCATCGCCGGCGGACTCATCGTCCACGTCGGCTGCGGCGACGGTAAACTCACCGCCGCCCTCAGGGTGTCCGGCGCGTATCTCGTCCACGGGCTCGATACCGACCCGCAACACGTCGCCGCCGCCCGGGAGTACATCGCCGGGCGGGGGTGTTACGGGCCGGTGTCGGTCGACCGGTGGGACGGCAGGCACCTGCCCTGCGTCGACAACCTCGTGAACCTCCTCGTCGCCCGGGGGAAGGTGCCCGCGGCCGAGATCGACCGCGTCCTGGCCCCCGGCGGCGTCGCCCTGTGCGGCCCCGGCCTCCAGAAGCGGGTCAAGCCCCGCCCGGAGAACATCGACGAGTGGACCCACTACCTCCACGACGCCGGCAACAACGCCGTGGCCGAGGACGCGGTCGTCGGTCCGCCCCGTCACCTCCAGTGGACCGCCGTCCCCCGCTGGGCCCGCCACCACGACCGGGTGGCGAGCATGTCGGCGCTGGTTTCCGCCGGCGGGCGGATCTTCTACATCTTCGACGAGGGGCTGACCGCCTCGCTGGTGACGCCCTCCCGGATGTCACTGGTCGCCCGGGACGCCTTCAACGGCGTGCTGCTCTGGAAGAAGCCCATCCCCCGGTGGCAGACGCGGTTCTGGCCGCTCAAGAGCGGTCCCTCCCAGTTGCCCCGGCGGCTGGTCGCCGCCGGTGATACCGTCTACGCGACCCTCGGGATCGACGCGCCCCTGGCCGCGATCGACGCCGTGAGCGGCAAGACCCTCCGCACGTACGGCGAAACGAAGGCGACCACCGAGATCCTCCACGACGACGGGACGCTGTACCTCGTGGTCGATCCGTCCTTGGACACCGCAAAGTACACCGACCGCCGGCGGGTCAACACGCCCTGGTGGGAGGAAGGCGATGTGGTCCGGGTCACGGCGGTCGACGCGGCCGGGGGGAAGATCATCTGGCAACACGCATCGGCCGTGATGCCCTTGACCCTGACGGCCGGCGGGGACGGCGTTTTCTTCCACGACGGAAAAAAGGTCGTCTGCCTGGACAAGGAGGACGGGACGGTCCGGTGGCAGACCGACCCGGTCCCGCGTGTCGCGCGGGTCATGTCCTTCTTCTCCCCGACGATGGTCTACCGCGACGGGGTGGTTTTGTTCGCCGGCGGCGAGGAGTCGGGGCTGGTCAAGTCGACCGGCGGGGCCACCAAGTCGGACACCCTCACCGCCTTCGACGCGAAGACCGGCGGAAAGCTCTGGTCGGCCGAGCACCCGCCCTCCGGCTACAGCAGCCCCGAGGACGTCTTCGTCAGAAACGGGGAGGTCTGGTACGGCAAAACCTCGAACGGCCGGTTCCCCGGCCTCGTCACCGGCCGGGACCTGCATACCGGGAAGGAAATCGGCTCGTTCGCGGCCGACGTGGAGACCTACTGGTTCCACCACCGCTGCTACCGGGGCAAGGCCACCACCAATTACCTGATGGTCTCCCGGACCGGGATCGAGTTCATCGACACTGAAAAGGAGCACTGGGACATCAACCACTGGATTCGCGGCGGCTGTCTCTACGGCATCATGCCGGCAAACGGCCTGGTCTACACCCCGCCCCACGACTGCATCTGTTACCCGGAGTCGAAGCTCTTCGGTTTCAACGCCGTGGCCGCGGCGGCCGCGCGGTCGCCCGGTTTCGCGAAGCCCGCCGGCGGGGAGCGGCTCGAAACGGGACCCGGGACCGCAATCGCCGCCGCAGAACAGCCCGCCGCCGAGGACTGGCCCACGTACCGCCGCGACGCCGCCCGCAGCGGCTTCGCCCGGACGGCGGTGCGGCCCGCGGCTGAAGAAACCTGGACGGCCGCCGTCGGCGGCACGCTCTCGGCGCCGGTCATCGCCGGGGGGCGGGTCTACGTCGCCGCCGTCGACCGCCACGCGGTCTGCGCGCTTGACGCCGCGACGGGAGAAGTGGTCTGGCGGACGATCGTCGGCGGGCGGGTGGACTCGCCGCCCACCGTCACCCGCGGGCGGCTCATATTCGGCTGCGCCGACGGCTGCGTCTACTGCCTGCGGGCCGCCGACGGCGCGCTCGCCTGGCGGTACCGGGCCGCGCCGGCCGACCGGCGGACGGTGTCTTTCGGGCGGGTGGAATCGATCTGGCCGCTGCACGGCAGCGTCCTGATCCACGCCGGCGACGCCTGGTGCGTGGCCGGCCGCTCGATGTTCCTCGACGGCGGCCTCCGGCTGCTCCGCCTCGACCCGGCGACGGGAACGAAGAAGGCGGCGTTCGTCCTGGACGCCGCCGACCCGGCCGGGAAGGGCGATATCCAGAACTACGTCAAGTGGCTCAACATGCCGGTGGCACTGCCGGATGTGTTGTCCTCCGACGGGACATACCTCTACATGCGGTCCCAGCGGTTCGACACCGACGGCAAGCGGTACCGCCTGGCGCCGAAGTCCCGCAGCCGGATGGAGGTCGCCGCCGACCAGCAGGGGGAGGGCCGGCACCTGTTTTCGCCCACCGGGTTTCTCGACGGGAGCTGGTTTCACCGGTCCTACTGGGTGTACGGCCGGACCTTCTCGGGCGGGTGGAACGGCTATCCCCTCAACGGCCTCTTCGTCCCCGGCGGCAGGATCATGACCGTCGGCGACGCGAACGTCTACGGGTTCGGCCGGAAACCGCAGTACTACAAGTGGACCGTCCCCCTGGAATACCACCTCTTCTCAGCGCCCAAAGACGTTCCCGCCGCGGGGGGCGGCAAGACCGCGGTACACGTCGAGAACAGCACGAGCCTCAATCCCGTCGGTACGCCCCTGGCGGTCGCCGCGTGGGTGAAGCCCGACGGCAACCAGGGGGTGATAGTCTCCCGCGGCGGGCCGTTCCAGGGCTACGTCCTCCTGCTGAAGAAGGGCCGGCCGCGCTTCGCGATCAGGGCCGACAAAAAGCTCAGCGCGGTCACCGCCCGCAAACGCATACCGCGCAACGGGTGGACGCACCTCGCCGGCGTCCTGACCGCCGACAAAAAACTGCAGGTATACGTCAACGGAAAGAAGGCCGGGCAGGCGGCGGCCGCCAAGCTCCTCGATGCGCCCCCGGCGCAGGCGACGGATATCGGGATGGACGATCAGGGCGCGGTGGGCGATTACAAGTCACCCTTCGGGTTCGGGGGGCTCATCGACGACGCGGCGATCTACCACCGCGGCCTGGATGCCAAGGAGATCGCCGCCGTTATGGCCGACCCCGCGAAGGTCGACAAGGCGGTTTTGGTCTTCACGTTCGACGACGGGACGGCCCGGGATGCCTCCGGGAACAACAACCACGGACGGATCGAGGGTGCCCGCCCGGCGGCCGGGAACCGGGGGAAGGCCCTGTCGTTCAGCGGGTCGGCCGAGGGCCGGCTGCACTTCGCGCACAACTGGACCGCGGAGATCCCCCTCCTGGCCCGGGGCATGGTCCTGGCCGGGAAGGATGCGCCCGCGACGCTCTTTGTCGCCGGCCCGCCGGACCTGGTCGACGAGAACGCGGCCTTCCGGAACACCGGCGACCCGGCGATGCAAAAGAAGATCGCGGCCCAGGAGGCCGCGTGGCAGGGCCGTAAGGGGGGTATCCTCCTGGCCGTCTCCGCCGCCGACGGGAAGGCGCTGTCGAAGGCGGACCTCGACGCCCCGCCGGTCTGGGACGGGATGGCCGCCGCCCGCGGCCGCCTGTTCATCTGCACGACGGCGGGGGAGGTGGTGTGCCTGGAGTAGGCTGCCGGTGAATAGGGTATGACTACCCGCCGCTACAGAAAGGGGCGTGGTTGCGATGACGGTTTGCGTTGCGGTGAGGAACACCGACAACCGCTTGACTCGGCCGCGGTTCCACGGTTTAGTATAGGGGGAACCACGCACGGTGAAGAAGCGATGAACGAGGAAACAGCACAACCGGTAAAGAATGTAATCGCTGCCGTCCTGCGGCGTGCCCGGGGCGTGGTGTTTGCATATATACACGGATCGTTTCTTTCTTCCGAGACACCCGGTGACATCGATGTCGCCGTGTACCTCGATGATGGTGAATTCCGTCGCATCAGTTCTGACGGCTCGCCGTCGCTCGATTTCACCATCCCCTTGGAAATGGAACTGGAAACGGCTACCGGGTTTCCGACGGACCTGCAGCTTCTCAACGAGGCACCCCTTGCTTTTCGCGCTGCCGTTGTTGCCCGCGGTGAACTTGTGTTAAACAGGGATTCGCTTTTGCTATCCGATTTCGAAACAATCACGCTGACGGAATACCATGATTTTCAGCCCTTCCGCCGGCGGTACCTTGAGCAGGCAGGCCTGCGATGAAATACGACGCAAACCGCATGCGGAAATTGATCAGTTCCGCCCGGGAATGCACGGCATTGCTGGCGGAACTCCGCGACATGGGGGAAGACGATTTTTTAAAAGACCGGCACCGGCAGAGCAGCGCCAAGTACAATTTCATCGCCGCGATCGAGGCGATGATAGACCTGGGACATCACCTCATCTCTCAAAACCGCTTCCGTTCCCCGGAAGATTACGCCGACGCCTTTGCGGTGCTTGCCGAAAACGGGATTGTGGAAAGTGATTTCGCGGAGGAACTGAAAAAGATGGCGCGGTTCAGGAATCGCCTGGTTCACTACTACTGGAACGTGGACGAGCGCGAGATATATAACATCCTCCGGACCCGCCTTGGCGATTTCGAGAAATTCATCGGCCAGGTGGCCGGAAGAATCAGAAACGGCACAAGTAATAATGGCGGGAAAACCTCTTCTCGGGACGATTAAATAGCCGGTTACTGTCTCGAATCAAGAAATAATATCTACTGTTTTTCCCTTCTCCCTGTTGAATGATCTTATTCACCTCCCCCGCGAAAGCAGGCGGGTGCCGTACTGCTCGATCTTCTCCGGGTCGACTGTGATGCCCAGCGTGGTGCCCTTCAGCGGCTTCAGCCGCCCGCCCCACCCGAAGCGGAGCGACCGGCGGCCTGCCGGCAGGTCGTCGGCGAGCAGCAGTCGACCGTAGTTGCCTTCGACAAAACGCGGGGGCGGGGCCATCTGCAGCAGCCGCCGCTGGGCCGCCGACAGGATCGCCGACTCCCCGACCATGCATCCCAGGACCGCCGTGGTCCCGCTCTCTTCGGCGAGCTGCAGGAGCTTCAGCGCCGGCAGGATGCCGCCGTTCTTGGCTATGCGGACGTTCCACCAGACCCGGTCCCCGGCCGTCTCCAGCAAGACGTGGGCGTCCTCGATCGTCAGGAGCGACTCGTCGGCGATCAGCGGCAGGGCGCAGCCCCGCGACAGTTCGCCCAGCTCCCCGGCGGTGCAGTAGACCGGCTGCTCGACTGCGCAGACGCCGTGGCGCAGCAGCCAGTCCATCCGGTCGAGGGTGGTCTTCCGGTCCCACGCGCCGTTCGCGTCGACCCGGAGGGTGTACGTGCCCTTCCCCAGACCCTTGCGGAGCTGGTAGTGGATCCGCCGGAGGTTCTCCCGGTCGGTGCTCTCGTCGAATCCGACCTTGAGCTTGAAGTCCTTCAGCCCCGCCAGGCGCATCAGCCGCAGCCGCCGGGCGTTTTTGTCCGGGTCGCGGGAGCCGAGGACGCCCGAGACGCGGGAGACGATTCTTGTCGCCAGGTCCGCCTCCCGCCCCAGTAACTGTTGCGCGGCGCAGGTCCGCAGTTCGCCGCTGAGGGTCATGTACCGGCGGGTGGCGGCGATGTCCAGCGCCGCCGCGGCGGCATTGACGCAGCGTCCCTCGAGAACGGTCGGTATCTCCCGTACGTCGGCCGTCTCGGAGAGGATGTCCTCCGCGATACACCGGTCCCACAGGGCGGCGATGTCGTCGGGGACGGTCTCCAGCGTCTCGCCGGTGACGTACTGCCGGGGGAGCGTCTCGCCCCACGAGACCACCCCGTCGCTGTACCGGATGCCCGCGACGACGGCCTCGGCGGTCTCCCGCTTGGCCGCGGCGTGATCGAAGGCCTTCATGGGGATGGCGGTGCGATACAGCTCCAGCGTGTCGGGCACGATCGGCATGGCAGACAGCGTAGCAGAGACGGCCGGGAGGCGACAGTTTTATTTGGACCCGCCGGCGCGCCCCGCGGCGGCCGCCCGCCTGAAAAAATGGGATTGACGAAAAACGGATGCGGATATAATATCCCCCGTGCATCCGGGCCACGGCGGTCCGCCGGCTAGCTGCAAACACCGGCCGGCGCGGACGCCGATTGATACACCGCGTGCCCCTATCGTCTAGCGGCCTAGGATATCAGGTTCTCATCCTGAAGACCGGGGTTCGAGTCCCCGTAGGGGTGCCTGCAAAAAACCCGGCCTCGTTATCGAGGCCGGGTTTTTTTATGGGGGAGGGTTCTGAAAATGGTATTCACCGGGGTCCTGGTGTTCCTTCCTTTCCCGCCGGGCATCACGCCACGACGTTCAGTTGCGCGCCGGTCCCGGACAGCAGTTCGGCCGGCTTCTGCTGGCCCGGCCACCAGTGCCAGTTGTTCGCGGTGTTGTCGGTGTCGCGGTAGGCGATAACCCCCATAGTATCCTCGCTGCCGACGTGGAGGCTGTAAGTGTCCTCCGCGGCGTAGTTGGTCAGCCGCACCCGGCCTATCCCCGGCGCGGCAAAGCGGCTGTTTTGCAGGAAGACTGGCTGGGCCCCCTCGTGCCGCCATCCGCGGATGTTGATCAGGCCGATGCCGTTGTCAACGCCGGTGAAAACCCCCGGCGCCAGGTCCGCCGGGGCGCCCGCGAAGCCGACGTCCACCCCCGCCAGGAAGTCGCTGCCTGAGGCGGCGCCCATGACCAGCCGCCGGGCCTCGCCGGCCGCCTGCAGCCGGCTGTCATAGACGGTGCCGAAGACGGTGAAGCCCAGCAGCCCGCCCGCCATCGTCCAGGTCCGCCCCGCGCCCGGGGCACCGAGGTCGCCGGTGATCCGGGCGTTCCGCAGCGACCAGCCCCGGTTCGCGCCGGTGAGGGTCAGGTCGACGTCCAGGTTCCCGGCCAGCGTTTCGTCTGCGGGTGTCCGCCGGTTGTCCCGCCGGCCGCGGGTCTGGAGGCGGCCGATCCACCGGGCATTGATCGCATCGGCATCGCCGCCGGTATCGTCCCACTCGCCGACGCGGAGGGTCCTGATGCCGCTGTTCGGTGCGTCGATGAGGGCGTCGGCGACCTGCCCGCGGACCGTCACGACGCCGATGTCGCCGGCGCCGGTCAGATCCCAGGTGCCGGACATGTCACCCCTGATCCGGGCGTTGCGGAGGGCATATCCCCGGTTCTCGCCGGTAAGGGCCAGGTCAACGTTGAAATCCCCCGTTAGCGTTTCGTCTGCGGGTGTCCGCCGGTTGTCCCGCCGGCCGCGGGTCTGGAGGCGGCCGATCCACCGGGCATTGATCGCATCGTCGGCCGTGCCGCTGGTGTCGATCCACTGCTCGCAGATCAGGCGGTTGACCGGCAGGCCGTTGGTGTTCAACGAGGCGTTTGTGACCGAGCCGAGGTTAAGGGTTAGTCTGTCGCGGGGGCCGAGGGCACCGCCGCCGGCGTTGGCGACGATGTCACTGCGGCCGTCGTCGGCGCCGGTGACGTCGCCAAGCCGGGCGTAGACGAGAGAGCCGTGGACGACCAGGTCGTCGGTCAGGTCCGTGGTGCGGGCCATGAGCCGTCCCAGCGGCCCTTCGACCCTGATATCGCCGACGGTGGTGTCGCCGCCCCTGATGATCAGCCGGCTGCGGTCGTTGGTGCCGGTGACGCCGATCATGAGGGCGTCGCCCTGTCCGCCGACCGGGTTGCGGTGGACGGTGAACTGTCCGGCCCCGCCGAGTATCACGGTGATCTCGTCGCCGTCGGCGTCGATGTACGTTGCCCGGCCGCGATCATCGGAGACGATCTCCTGGTAGCCGGCGTCGACGTATGTGAGGTTGACTGTGATCGGGTCGGAAGTCCGGTCGACCCCGGGCGTGTCGGCGTCCGCGCCGCGGTCGGTGACCGTGTACTGGAATGAATCGGTGCCGGTGTCCTCGGCGTGCGGTTCGTACTCGAAGAGGCCGATATCGTTCATGCGCAGCCAGCCGTGGTCCGGATCGGTGACAACTGTGTACGTCAGGTCGGCATCCGGCGTCTCAATGTCGTAGTTGTTGCCGAGGACATTGATGTCGGCCTCGATTCCGTAGTAAGTGGTAATGGGTTCGACGGCGACGGGCGTATCGTTACCCGGATCATCGATGGGATTCACGGTAACGGTCACCGTTGCGGTGTCGGTCCCGCTGCTGCCGTCCGAGATGGTATAGGCGAACGTGTCGGTTGCGGTTTCGCCGGCGGCGAGGTGCCCGAATCGGCCGCCCGGGTCGTAGCGGAAGGTCCCGT
The DNA here is from genome assembly GCA_964557575.1 of uncultured Planctomycetaceae bacterium. Classification (GTDB taxonomy): domain Bacteria; phylum Planctomycetota; class Phycisphaerae; order SM23-33; family SM23-33; genus CAZLBC01. Next base: position 3,212 of record CAZLBC010000036.1, on the reverse strand, counting down.
CGCCGTTGTCGATGACGGTGCCGATCGTGTTGGCCGTGTCGATCCCGATGACGGTGAGGACGTCCGTGCGGTCCGGGTCGGTGTCGTTGGCGGCGACATCAATTGGCAGGGAGTTCTTCTCGGATGTCGCCACAGCGTCATCGGCGGCGACCGGCGACCTGTTGTAGTAAACGAGGTTCAGTTCCCCGGGATAGGTGTCGGCGATCTGCGGGGTCTGCTCCGAACAGAAACTCTCTGCCCGGTAGAACATCTCCTCCGCCGATATCCAGCCGTCGTTGTTCAGGTCGGCAGTAACGGCACCGGCGGTCAGGGCGTCGACGAGACCCGTGGTGAACTCACTGTACGGATTGCCGCCGTAAGCGGTTTCATCGGCGGCGCACGCGCTCATGATGACGTGGTTGTCCGTTTCCCCGGCCGGATCCGCCGTGCCGTCCATCATCTCGCCGCTGTGGCAGGCATCGACGATCATCACGAATTGCTCCGCGAGGGACCAGGAAGTATCAAATAATGAGCACCACGAACCGAGTTCGTCGTCCGTAATATTTCCGTCGATCATGTTCAAGAAACCGTCCTCTGCATCGGGTTCATCGATCGGTAAATTATCAGACCCGGTTTGGTTTCCGTGCGACGTGAAATAAATGAGCGCAAGGTCGTCTTGGTCGGTGACGGAAGCGAGGTCATAAATACCCGTCTGAATGTTGGCCACTGTCGCATCGTCATATTCGACCATGGTAATATTGTCTGCGACCCACTCTCCTCCTTCAGACATCAACAACGAGTCACTCACTCCATATATGTCGTTGTTTGCTCCATAGGCGTCGATCAGAACGGCGCGGTAGGTTGTGAACCCGTCTGCGGGTAAGGGCTCGGGCCCCGGCGCATCGGGCGCCGTGATGCTGAGGGCATATTCGGCGTTGGCATCCGACCAGCCGTAGACCTCCAGGTAGTACACGCCGGTGGCGTGACCCTCCAGGGATATGCTCTCGCTGTTTGATACCGAGTACGATCCGGCAACAGAATTATGCGCCGCGTCGTACAGGACCATGTCCAGGTCGCCCTGGCCGTGGTCGAAGCTGATCTGGATGCCATCGGCGGCGGTGCCTTCGGCGGCGGTCTCGAAGCTGAAGTAGTCGGGGTTGTCCGACCCGTCGGCATTGGGGTGTATTGTCAGGTTGTTTCGGTCAACCGTCCCGGTAACGATTCCCAGGTCGGTCGCTTCCGTGAACGTGTCATTCGACTCCAGGGAGTCCGCCTGGACTGACGGTGTCGGTTCGGGTGCGGGGGCATCGGGCGCCGTGATGCTGAGGGCATATTCGGCGTTGGCATCCGACCAGCCGT
>CAZLBC010000036.1:0-1774 GCA_964557575.1 uncultured Planctomycetaceae bacterium | reverse complement strand
TCATTCGACTCCAGGGAGTCCGCCTGGACTGACGGTGTCGGTTCGGGTGCGGGGGTTTCTCCCGGCAACCTGATGTACTCATTCACATCAAAGTCGCCGTTTATGACATCTGTCATCAGGGTGAAAAGACTGACCCCCGCCGCGCTGTAAGCGTTTTGTGGTATATCAATCATCGCATCAAGGACCATGGTCGGCAGGCCGTAAAACACATTGTTCAGCATGCCGTAAAATACGTCCGCCCTTATTTCATAGGTGATCGTCCCACTACCTTCGACACCGACGTTGACGCTTGCGGAGGCCGGGGTCAATGTGGATAAACCGGTATGGAGCAGGTTTCCGTCGTCGAAATGATTGATGATGTCGGCCTGGCCCCCTGTACCCGTTTCAATTCCCTCAGAAGTTACTTCCGCATTAACGCCGACCGACGCCCCGGCTTCGTAGTTCAGGAGGGTGGCGCCCGCTTCGGCGGTTACCGAACCGTTCAGCATGCGTATATTCGGATCCTGATACAGAGAGTCCGATGCCAGGGGCGTAATTCCGCATGTCAGGTCGAAACTGAACGGCAGGTTTATTCCGTTTGGTACGCTTGGTGTTGAAACACCCGCGGAAAAGCCTATTCCACCTGTCTGCCATACGGTTATCCAGTCGTCGGTCATGTCGTCGTCCGGGTTGCCGTAGAAGTCGGCATCATCGGACATGCCCCGCATGTCGGCAATGTCGAATTGCGTTACGAGGCTGAAACTGGCCCCAACGTCGATGAAACCGGCGAGCACCGAAGCGGCACCGCCCGTAGCGGCACCACCCAAAAGAGAAATAATGCTGTCTATATCAAGGTTCAACTCGCCCCCGAACGTCAAAACGGGTTTTCCACCATAATAATCAAAATACCTCTGCAGATCGGTGTCCCCGCCCCGTACCAGATCGGTCGGTTCTGCCAGGTGTTGCGTGTAGTTGTTATCCAGTATTTCCAGGGTTGTGTCTTGATTCCTCTCAGCCGTGTCGATGGCTTCAGAGCCGTTGCGCAGTTTCGCGGTAAATTCAAACTGGGTTGACCGGTAGGGTATCCAGCCTTCGATACCGTCGCCCCAGAGGTTTTCATGTTCGATGACGTTGACGGTGGTCCTGAATTCACGGGTTTGTCCGCTGTTGACGGATACGCCCGTAAGCGAAACTAGATCGTCATCGAACAAGACGTCGTCTTCGGCGATCGTTATTTCGCCGTTTGAAATTCCTCGAGTGCCGCCGTTTACGGACACCACGAACTCCAGTTGGGAAGCGTACCCGTCACCGTCTTGGTCGATTTCATTGACATTGAAGGATTCGATAAACGGCGTGATATGATCGTCTTCAGGCATCTCAGCAGCACACTGACCAACGGTGAAGGTATCCTGTACGTCCCCCGATGCTGCATCATGAACTGTAATATAGATATCGGCCGTATCCGACGAAGACCACTCGAACCAGTCATCCCGAACATCAAATGACACGTAATGCCAGTCAACAGCGGTGCCGTTTACCGAGTATGTGGGAGAAGTTGCGATCAGATCATCTGCGGTCATAAGGTCATTATCGTAAATGTGAACGTAATACTCCCCGCCCACAGCGGTATCTACATCAAAGCCGACCCGCATCGAACTGTAATTGCGGTCTCCGTCCCTGTCTGTAATTCCGGTGATTGAGGCGTCGTAGACATACGGTTCGAAGGGCGGCTGATTCACGGTCACGGCTACCGCCTCGCTGTTGTTGTTCGATTCGGACGATTCATTCTCGTCGT
>CAZLBC010000035.1:35884-44397 GCA_964557575.1 uncultured Planctomycetaceae bacterium | reverse complement strand
TGGGGGAGGAAGAGCCCGCGATTGTCAACCGGGAACGGGGGGGATACAATACGGCCATGGAAAACCACGGGATAGCGCGGCGGCAGACCCGCTCCGTCGACGTCGGCGGCGTGACGATCGGCGGGGGCCACCCCGTCGTCCTGCAGTCGATGACCAACACGACCACCGCCGACGTCGAGGCCACGCTCGCGCAGGTCGCCGCCCTCGCCGGCGCCGGGGCCGCGCTGGTCCGCGTCGCCGCCGCGCGGCCCGAGGACACCGCCGCGCTGCCCGCGATCGTCGCCCGGTCGTCCGTCCCCGTCATCGCCGACGTGCACTTCCACTACCGTCGGGCGCTGGAGGCGATCGCGGGCGGGGTCGCCAAGATCAGGCTGAATCCCGGGAACATCGATGACGCCGACCAGGTCCGGGCGGTGATCGACGCCGCGGGTGCGGCCGGGGTCGCTATCAGGATCGGCGTCAACTCCGGCTCGATCGTCCCGCCGAAGCAGCGGGGGGACCCGGCCGCCGGCCCGCTCGTCGAACGCATGGTCGACCGTTTGGCGGACTACCTGCGGCCGTTCGAGGAGGCCGGCTTCGGTGACCTGGTCCTCTCGGCCAAGAGCCCCGACGCGGCGACCGTCATCGCGGCCAACCGGGCGATCGCCGCGTGCTGGGACTACCCGCTGCACATCGGCGTCACCCACGCCGGGACGCCGCGGACGGGGACGATCCGGTCGGCGGCCGCGCTGGGGGCGCTGCTCAGCGAGGGTATCGGCGACACCCTGCGGATCAGCTTCGCCGGCGACCCCGTCGCCGAGGTCCGGGCCGGGGCGGAACTGCTCCGCTCGCTGGGACTGCGGGAGCGGGAGGGGGTGGAGTTGATCGCCTGCCCGACCTGCGGGCGGCTGCAGACGGACCTGACGGAGATTCTTGCGGATCTCGAGGAGGCGGTCGCCGGGATCAGCACGCCGCGGCCGGTGACGGTGGCCGTGATGGGCTGCGCGGTCAACGGGCCCGGCGAGGCCGCCGAGGCCGATGTTGCCGTCTGCGCGGGGAAGGGGGAACTGCTGCTGTACCGGGGCGGGCAGCCGGCGGGGAAGGTGGCGCCCGGCGAGGCGGTGGCGGTCATACTGGAGGAAATACGGTCGCTGTGCGGGGAGCGGGGAGGCGGCTGAAAACCGGTTCTCAGTCGTCGAATCTGAGCAGCCGGGCGTTGAAGAGGGTGGTGGGAAACCGGTCGCCGGGGATCCGGCTGGCCGGGTCGAGTTCCTTCCGCAGGTAGACGCTGTCGGCGCCGATGGTGAATGACGCCTGGAGTTCCCTGACCAGGACCACCAGCGAATCGAACAGCGCCTTGTCCGGCGCGTCGCCGGAGAAATCGCCCATGATGCAGACGCCGATCGTGTCGTCGTAGCGGCAACCGTCGCCGTGGAGGTGGGCGGTCTGTTTCTGCTCTTTCCAGTGCACGGTCGCCCGGATGCGGTTGGGTGCCCGGGACACGACGAAGTGGCAGAGGGAGGGGACCAGCGTTTCGTCGGTGGAGGAGTGGATCACGATCCGCTTCCAGTGCCGCGGCCGGTCGGGCTTCGGCAGGCTGATGCAGTCGCGGGCGCGTGAGCGCATCACCGCCCCCCGGTTGCTTCCCGGATGGGACGTCCCCGATTCGAGGGACATCAGCACGAGCGCCCCCGCGGTCATGGAGGCGACGAGCGATATCAGCACTCTCGTCACTCTGGCGTCGAACACGTCTGCGGTTCCTTCGATTACTGCAGCGTATGCACTCAAGCCAATAACCTCCATATCCTAAAAGGCTTATCGTCAAAAAGCAAGCAAAACCATCAGAATTTCAGGCCCCCCGGATACGGCGGGACCGCCCAAAAAGGCGGGTTTTTGCCGTGAAATACGGCGATTGCGGCGCGCGGCCGTCCCCGTGAAAAAATCCCCCCGCCCCCGGACGCCTCAGGCCTCGTCGACGGGTTCCTCGTCATCGATGACGCCGAGTTCCATCAGGGCCAGCCGGGCGGCGTCCTGCTCGGCGTCCTTTTTGTTGAGCCCCCACGCGCTGGGAAAATGGCGGCCGCCGAGCGACACCGCGATCTCGAAGCACTTGCTGTGGTCCGGTCCCTTCTCGTCGAGCAGGAGATACTCCGGTGTGGGCAGCCGTTCCCGCTGGGCGTGCTGCTGGAGGAGCGACTTGTAGTTCCCGATGTGCAGCCCGTCCATGATCTCGGCGATGAGGGGCAGGGTGTGCCGGTCGACGTATTCACCGGCCGCCGCGAGGCCGCCGTCGAGGTAGAGCGCCCCGATTACCGACTCGAACACCGCCGCGGCCACCGATTCCGGGAGATCCCTGCCGGGGGGCAGGTCGTTGCCGAGGAACAGCAGGTCGCTGAGTCCCGTGCTGCGGCTGATCTCGGCGCACGTTTTCCGGGAGACGACGCTCGACTTGATCTTCGTCATCTCGCCTTCACTGAGCTGCTCGTACTCGCTGTACAGGGTGGCGCAGACCCGCAGCCCGAGAACCGCGTCGCCGAGGAATTCGAGCCGCTCGTAGCTTTCGCCGGTATCGAGCGCGCAGGAGGGATGGGTCAGGGCGAGCTGCAGCAGTGTCGGGTCGGCGAAGCGGTAGTCGAGTATCTCCTGACACCGGGCGACTATGTCTTCCTTCATGACGGCACTCCGCATCTGCCGGCGTCGAGAACCGCCCGCGTTGATCGCGATTGTCGCGGGACGGGCGGTTTCCGTCGACGGCGCTCTTCGAAATTGTAGAAAATCCCGGCGGCGAATAAAAGGGGGAAGCGAAAATTTAGCGCCGGCACCGGCTCCTCATTTTCGGGTTGGTGTTTGAATGCAACGGCACGCGGGTATACCATGGGGTGATGGAAACAGCCGATAAAATGGCATCGGTGGATATCGATTCGCTGGAGCTGGTTTGCTACCCGGACCCCCGGCTGCGGGAGGTGTGTACACCCGTGGAAAATGTCGACGGAACAATGGCCGCCGTCATCGAGCGGATGGCGGAGATCATGTTCGTCTCCCGGGGTATCGGCCTTGCCGCCCCCCAGGTGGGGATCACCGCGCGGTTCTTCATCGCGTCGCCCGCCTTTGACCGCGACGAGCTGGAGGTATACATCAACCCCCGGATCGTCTCCCGGGACGGGGCCGCGACCGGGGAGGAGGGGTGCCTGAGTTTTCCCGACATCTTCGCTGATATCAGGCGGGCCGATCGCGTGGCGGTCGAGGCCGTCGACCTCGACGGCCGGTCGTTTTCCCGCACGGTCGAGGATCTCGGCGCCCGGGTCGTCCAGCACGAATACGACCACATCGAGGGGATCACCTTCGTCGAGAAAATGGGCAGCATCGCAAAACTCTCGAACCGCAAGGCCCTCCGGCGGCTCGAGCGGGAATTCGCCGGCTAAACGGTTGTCGTCTCGCCCGTCCCGCCATACAATCCCCCCTGAGTCCGTTCGCCGCGCCCGGCGGCGCCGACCCTTGTACGCAGGTGACCATGGAACAGAAGACCGGAAACGAGCTGCGCAGCGCATTCGTCGCGTTTTTCACGAAAGAGTGCGAACACACGTTCGTCCGCAGCAGTTCCCTGCTGCCCGCCGACGACCCGACGCTGCTGTTCACCAACGCCGGTATGAACCAGTTCAAGAACAGCTTTCTCGGCACCGAGAATCGGCCGTATGCCCGGGCGGTCAACTCCCAGAAGTGCATCCGGGCCGGCGGCAAGCACAACGACCTCGAGGACGTGGGGCGGGACTGCTACCACCACACCTTCTTCGAGATGCTCGGCAACTGGAGCTTCGGCGATTACTTCAAGGCCGAGGCGATCGGGTGGGCCTGGCGGCTCCTGACGGAGACCTGGGGCATCGCGCCCGACCGCCTGCACGCCACCTGGTTCGAAGGCGACCCCGCTCAGGGGCTCGCGCCGGACGAGGAATCCGCGGACCTGTGGCGGCAGTACCTGCCCCCCGGGCGGATCCACACCGGCGACCAGAAGGACAACTTCTGGGAGATGGGCGATACCGGGCCGTGCGGGCCCTGCAGCGAGATCCACATCGACCTGACGCCCGACCGGACCGGGACGTCCCTGGTCAACGCCGGCGACCCGCGGGTGATGGAGCTGTGGAACCTGGTTTTCATCCAGCACAACCGCGGCCCGGACGGCGCCCTGGACGCCCTGCCCGCCGTCCACGTTGACACCGGCATGGGACTCGAGCGGCTGGCGGCGGTCATGCAGGGCCGGCAGAGCAACTACGCCACGGACCTGTTCGTGCCGGTCATCGCGCGGATCGAGGAGATCGCCGGCACCGCCTACGGCGCGGGCGCCGATGCCGGCGACCGCTACGACGCCGCGGACGAGGAAAACCTCGTCGACGTCGCCATGCGGGTGATCGCCGACCACGTCCGGGCCCTGACCTTCGCCGTCGCCGACGGCATACGGATTTCCAACGAGGGCCGGGGCTACGTCCTGCGGTCGATCCTCCGCCGCGCGGCGGGATTCGGGCGGCGGGAACTCGGCGTGGACCGCGCCTTTCTCCACGAGGTGGTTCCCGTGGTCGTCGACACCTTTGCCGGGGCCTACCCCGAGATCGCCGCGCGGCAGGACGCGGTCATCGAGCAGGTCCGCGAGGAGGAGGAGAGCTTCGGGAAGACCCTGGAGAAGGGTCTCGACATGTTCGAAGTGACTTTTGAAAAGGTCAAAGCCGAAGGTGGAAGTGAAGTCACCGCCCCTGAAACCTTTATGCTCCACGCCACGTACGGCTTCCCCGTGACGCTCACGAAGCTGATGGCCGAGAAGCGGGGTCTGTCGGTCGACGTCGAGGGGTTCGAGCGGGAAATGGAGGCCCACCGGGAGACCTCACGGGCCGACGGCGGGACCTTCGACGCCGATTCGATCGTCGGCCTGCCCGCGACCGACGACGCCGCGAAGTACGCGATGCCGCCGATCGAGGCGACGGTGCTGGGCTGGGTCGCGGACGGCGCGTTCGTCGCGGACGGCGCCCTGGAAGCGGGCGACGAGGCCGCCGTGATTCTGGACAAGACGAATTTCTATGCCGAGGCCGGCGGCCAGGTCGGCGACCGGGGGCGGCTGGACGCGGCGGACGGCGCAGTGTTCACGGTGGAGGCCGCGCAGGCGGCCGGCGCGTCGGTGTTGCACGTCGGCCGGGTCGTGGCCGGCCGGATCGCGCACGGGCAGCAGGTCACCGCCCGCGTCGCACCCGAGCGACTCGATATCAGTCGCAACCACACCGCGACCCACCTGCTGAACGGGGCCCTGAAGGCGGTGCTCGACCCCGACGGCAGCCGGCTCGAGCAGGCCGGCAGCGTGGTCGCCCCGGACCGGCTGCGGTTCGACTTCACCTGGAACGCCGCGGTGACACCGGATCAACTCGCGGAGATCGAGCGGTTGGTCAACGCGCGCATCCTCGCCGGCGGCGCGGTCGTCGCCGAGTTCCGGCCGCTGGACGAGGCAAAGACAATCCCCGGCGTCCGCGCCGTCTTCGGGGAGCGGTACCCCGACCCGGTGCGGGTGGTGCGGATCGAGGGCCCCGACGGGCCGGTCTCCACTGAGTTCTGCGGCGGCGCGCACCTCGACCGGATCGAGCGGATCGGCCTGTTCAAGATCCTCACGGAGGAATCGGTCGCCAAGGGCGTCCGCCGGATCACGGCGGTCACCGGCCGGGCGGCCGCCGACTGGGCCCGCCGCAGCGATGCCCTGCTGCGCGAACTGTCGGGGATTCTCAGCGTCCCGCCGGACGAGGCGCCGGACCGGGTGCGGGCCATGCAGAAAGAGATCAAGAAGCTCAAGAAGAAACCCGGCGGCGGCGGCGGGGGCACCCTTGCCGACGTCAACCGGCTGGACACGCCTGCCGGGCAGGTGCTGGTCGCCCGGGCCGCCGTGCCGGATCCCGGGGCGATCCGCGGGATCTGCGACCGGGAGCGGCAGGCGGGGGCGGCCGCGGTCTTTATCGGTGCCGCCGACGAGGAGGCGGAAAAAGTGATGATGATCGCCATGGTCGCCGACGAGCTGATCGCGGCGGGGCAACTGAAGGCCGGCGACTGGGTCGGCGCGGTCGCGCCCGTGGTCGGCGGCGGGGGGGGCGGGAAGCCCCGCCTCGCGCAGGCCGGCGGCAAGCAGCCCGGTAAGCTCGGCGAGGCCCTCGCGGCGGCGGCCCGGTACGCCGCCGAACAGCTCGGGTAGATCCCGCAGGGAAAGGAACGACGATGACCAACGCGGCGGTGGCGCTGCTGATGATCTGGTCGCTGGCGAACTGCTTCTTCGGGTACCGCATCTTCCGGGGCATCACCGCCTTCTACTCGATCCTCTTCATCACCCTGCTGGCGGTCTTTCTCGCCTTGCCTCTCGGCCCGCTGGTTCTCCTGCCGGCGACGATCGCGGGCATCCTGGCCGGGTGGTTTCTGCGCAACTCGATGTACTACGTCATCGTCTTCATCATGGGGTTCCTGGTTATGCTCGGGGCGATCATGGCCGCCCTCAGCCTGATCGCCTATTTCGCGCCGGGGATCTCGGAGCATATCCGGCTGCTCATCGCCCTCGGCATCGGCCTGGTCGGCGGGGTGCTGGCGGTGTATGTGCACCGGCCGGTCTTCATCGCGTCGTCGGCGATCCTCGGGAGCGTGGGCACGGTGGCGGGGGCGGAGTACTTCATCTCCCGGGCCGGGTCGCTGCTGGCGGCCTACGAGAGCCGCGGGCCCCTCCGGCTGCTGGAAGACCTGTTCTCGAAGGGGAACGTCATGCTGCTGCTGATCATCGGCACCGTGGCGGCGGTGGGCATCCTCGCCCAGTGCTACATCGAGAGGGGCTACCGCCGGGGACACCATACCTAATCCCGGGGACACCATACTTAACTATGTTAATTTCCTAATCCCGGGGACACTGTAAACGCCGCGACTACACGCGCGCGATGTTCAGACCCATCCGTCGCGCGGCGTCGATTTGTCGCTTGTCGGACGAGACGAACACATCGGTTCCCCACTCGAGGGCCGAGGCGACGTGCATCGCGTCCAGGGTTCCGACGGGAGACGACTCGAGAACAATGACCGCGGCGCCGACCACCGGCGCGGTCAGGTTGATGATATCGGCGTCCCGCACATCTTCGAGGAGGCGACACTTTGCGGCGTGATAGTGATCGCCCGTAATGGTGCCTTCGCGACGGCGGCGATTGAGGGCGGATATAATCTCGGGTACGCACAACACGCTCAATCCCAGTTCCGCGGCCTCGGCGCAGATATGCTCTACCCTGTCGCTCCCCGTTTCCTCTATGTAGCGTTTTGCAAACGAGGAGGAATCACAATACGCCTTCACGTGTTCGCTCCTCCAGAATGGCGGATGAGAGCCCCGCACCCTTCGCCGCCAGTCGGAGAGCGGGTTGCTTCCACGAGGGGCGGCGGTGTGCCGGGTGCCTGACGGGGGAGACCTCGGCGATAGGCCGTCCGTGCCGGAGAATGATGATCGTCTGCCCTTCTTCAACCTCCGTCAGCATGCCGGAGGTGTGGCTGCGAAATTCGGTCAGATTGACTGTCTTCATGGGTCGTCTCCGATCTGTACGTTAATGTACAGTAATATGTACAGAATGTCAATCAGAAATTTAATGATGCGTTGACATCATTTTATATGATGCTATAATGCATATATGAGGACGACCATCAATATCGATGACGACGTGCTGGACCGCGCGCGGACACTGGCCGAGAAACGGAAGACCTCGTTCCGGTCGGTGGTCAACGAGGCCCTGCGGGCGGGAATCGATGTCGTGGCGGAACCCGCCGAGCAGCGGCCGCATACCACCGATCCGCACGCCATGGGCCTCCGCACGGGATACGATCTCGACAATATCGGGGAACTGCTCGCCCGGGTTGAAGGCGAGGATGCCCGGTGATCATGGTCGATGCGAATATCCTCCTGTATGCCGAGGACAGCCGCAGCCCGCTGCACGAAGCGGCCCGGCGCTGGTGGGATGGCCAGTTGTCGAGGGCCACGCCGATCTACCTGGCCTGGATGGTGATCAACGCGTTTATTCGCATCGGGACGAACCCCCGGGTGTTCGAGCGCCCCCTGTCGATCGAAGAGGCCGCCGCCCGCGTCGACGGCTGGCTGAACCAGCCTCCCGTTCGCCTGGCGGTGCCGACGGCGCGGCACTGGCGGCTGTTGAGCCGGCTGCTCAGGGAGGGCAAGGCGACCGCGAACCTGGTCACCGATGCGCACATGGCGGCGGTAGCGATCGAATACGGCTGCACGCTGTTCTCCACGGATGCCGATTTTTCCCGGTTCTCCGGGCTGCAGTGGAAAAACCCGCTGGAGTAGGGGGGAATCAACTGATGCTTTGGGGTGAAGCAAAGGGGCAGGTACCTTATTCTCTTTTTTTCAGGTCATACGTTGATTGAAGTCTTAGAAGCATTTTTCAGGGGGTCAAAATCGCTTCTAAGGCCCATATATCGACGGAAAATAAACATAAAACATTAATAAATAACTAGTTACTGTGGTCCGACCCCCGCGTCTT
>CAZLBC010000035.1:18875-35784 GCA_964557575.1 uncultured Planctomycetaceae bacterium | reverse complement strand
ACCCCCGCGTCTTCACCAGCTCGATGAACCGCTCGCCCCGCGCGCGGTAGTTGTCGAACTCGTCGTAGCTCGCGCAGGCCGGCGAAAGCAGGACCGTGTCGCCGAATTCGGCCGCTGTCGCCGCGGCCGCCACCGCGTCGGCCAGTCCGGCCGCCGCGATGATCGCCGGCTGCCGACGGTCACCGCGGGCCGCCGCGATCGCCTGCCGGATCGTGTCGCCAGCCGCCCCGAAGACGACCGCCGCCGTCGCCGTGTCGACGACCGCCGCGGCCAGGGGAGCGAAATCGAAGCCCTTGTCGTGGCCGCCGAGGAGGATCACCGGGCTGCGGGCGGCGAAGGTTTCGAGGGCCACCAGTGCCTCGTCGGGCGCGGTGCAGTTGGAGTCGTCGACGTAGGTGACCCCCCCGATTCGCGCGATCTGCTGAAGGCGGTGGGGGAGGCCGCCGAATTCCGCGAGGGCCCGCGCGGCGGTGTCGCGTGCAACGCCGAATTGCCGCGCGGCTGCATATGCCGCCTGGGCGTTGGCCTGGTTGTGGTCGCCCGGGACCGCCAGTTGGAAGCGGTCGTCCTCTGAAAAGCGGTCGTCGCCGGGGGGGGAGAAGAAGGCGACCGTACCGGGCGCCGCGGGTGCCCAGTCCGCGAGGGCGGGATCGGCGCCGTTGAGGACCAGGACGTCGCCGGGGCCCTGGAAGCGGAAGATGTTCTTCTTCGCGTCGATGTAGTGTTCCATGGTCCCGTGGCGGTCGAGGTGGTTGGGGCGGATGTTGGTCACCACCGCGACGTGGGGACAGATGCCCGCGGCCGGCAGCCGCTCGAGCTGAAAGCTCGACAGCTCCATGACCACGACGTGGTCGGCGGCGATCGCGGGGAGTGTTTCCAGGAGGCTGACGCCGATATTGCCGCCCACGTGGACGGTGCGGTTCTCCGAGAGGATCGCGCCGGTCATCGCCGTCGTGGTCGACTTGCCGGCCGAGCCGGTGATCGCGACGACGGGCGCGGGGCAGCGTTCCAGGAAGAGGTTGATCGCCGTGGTCTGCGGGACCGCCGCGGCCTGTTGCAGCAGGGGGTGGCCGGGGGGGACCGCGGGGTTGACCACCAGCAGATCGGTTGCCAGGATGTCCGCGGGGTCGTGGCCGCCGAGGTGGACAGACAGGTCGCAGTCGGCGAGCTGCCGGACCGAATCGGCGAGCCGGTCCGCGGGGGCCATGTCGGAGACGGTTACCGCGGCGCCCTCGGCGCAGAGCCACCGGGCCACGCCCACCCCGCCGCCGAAGCGCCCGAGGCCCATGACCGTGACCCGCCGGCCGGCCAGCGGTTCGGCGGTCATACCGGCGGCTCCTCGAGCGGCCCGAGGAACAGCGCGGTCGGCGCGGTCAGCCGGCAGTCGCGGGCGACGCGGAGGACCTCGTCGGCCGTCACCGCGTAGATCCGCTCGATCTGGGATGCGACCGGTTCGTAGCGGGACCGGTAGACCCAGTCCAGCCCGAGGCTCGGCAGCCGGCCCAGCGGCTGTTCGGTCTTGACCGTCGCGCCGGTCGCCATCTTGTTTTTCGACGCCACCAGCTCGTCGGCGGCGGGGCCGTCGGCGAGGAATTCCTCGATCACCGCCGCCGCCCGCTCGCATGCCGGGGCGGCGTGTTCGGGGCTGCAGGAGATAAACGTCATCATCGCGCCCGTGCCGTCCATCGGGCTGCAGGTCATGTGGGCCTCGTCGGCCAGGGCGGTTTCGACGAGTTCGTGGTAGAAGCGGCTGCCGGCGGTATCGCCGAGCAGGTAGGAGGCGATCATCGCCGCGTGCCGGTCTTCGTCGGTCGCGGCGGGCGCCGGGGACATGAGGCCGATGTTCTCGCGGCTGAGTTTGTCGTCGCGTATCGCGGCGCGGCTACCGCTGCCGCCGCAGGGGGGGCAGGCGCGTTCGGCGGTGTAATCGGGCCAGTCGGCGCTCAGCCGGCCCGCGGTGTCGACGAGTTCCGCGAAGGCGACGTTTCCCGTGGCCGCCAGTGTCATGTTCGACGGACAGTACCGGCTCAGGAAGTATTCCTTCATTCTCTCGATCCGGAGTTCGGAGATGGATTCGCGGGTGCCCAGGACCGGCCGGGAGAGCGGGTGGCCGTCGAAGTGGGCCGCCATGAGCCCGTCGTGCAAACGGAAGGGGGGCATGTCCCGGTACATGGCGATCTCCTCGAGAATGACCTCCTTCTCGGTCTGGAAATCGTCGGCCCGGAGGGCGGGCTGCATGATGTCGCAGAGCAGTCCGAGCGCGGCGGCCTGGAATTCAGCCAGCACTTCCGCGTAAAAAACGGTGTTTTCGTGGGAGGTGAAGGCATTGTAGCGGGCGCCCATGCGGTCGAAGGCGATGTTGACCTCCTCGGCCGAGCGGCGGTCGGTGCCCTTGAAGATCATGTGTTCGAGAAAGTGGCTCACGCCCGCGACGTCCGGCGCCTCGTCGCGGCTCCCGGTTTTCGCGAAAAACCCGATCGACAGCGAGGGTTTCGTCTCGCAGATCTCCGCGATGACCTGCAGGCCGTTGGGCAATCTCGTTTCCTTGAAATCCATGGTTTTGGTCTTCAGCCTTTTCGCGTGCGGTCACGATCGCGGCAGCGGCAGTTCGTTCGGGCCGACCGTCACCATGACCGGATCGCGGAACGGGAAGGCGGCAAGATACTCGATGATAGCGCCTTTTTCCACCGTCCGGATGTGTTCGGATATCTCCGCCGGCGTACGGACACGGCCGAGGTGGACCCAGTCGGCGACCAGGGCCGCCGCCCGGCCGGCGGGGGACTGGCCCTGCATCACCAGCGCGCTGCGGATCTGGACCTTCGCCCGAGCCAGCTCGTCTTCGGTAATCGCTTCGCCCGTGGCGGACAGCGCCTCCGCCAGCACCGCCAGCGTCTCCGCCGCGGTGTCGGGCCGTGAGGCGGCGGTGGTGAACATCCCGGCCGCTTCGGGGATGGCCCCGTAGCCCGACGAGACGTGGTACGCCAGTCCCCTCTTTTCCCTGACCTCGACGAACAGCCGGCTGCCCATCCCGTGCGACAAAATCGCCTCGAAGACGCGGGCGGGGTAGTAGCGATTCGTGTCCCTCAGCAGCGGCGCGGGGTGGGCGACGGCGATCTGCTGCTGCGCGGTATCCTTCCGGCAGTGCAGGACGCCCCCCGGCGCCAGCGCGGGGTCCGGGTAGCCGGGCTCGTCTCCCGTCCAGGCGGCGAAGAGTGTCTCGAGCCTGCCGGCCATGTCGTCGAAATCGAGGTTGCCCGCGATGCCGATCACGCTGCCGGCCGGCACCAGCCGCGACCGTATGTGCTCGCGGACCGCGGCGGCGGCCATGTTATTCAGCGAAGCGGTTGTTCCCAGCGTCATGCGGCCGAGGGGCCAGGGGAAAAACCGCTCCCGCAGCAGCAGCCCCGCCCGGCGGGTCGGTTCGTCTTCCAGTGATGCGATATCCTGGATCGCCAGGTCGCGACACGCAGCGAAGTGCTCGTCGTGGAGCGCGGGCCGCAGGATGATGTCGGCGGCGATGTCCAGAACGCCGGGCAGGTTGCGATTCAACTGCAGGGAACTGAACCGCAGAAACCGGTGTCCGGCGGAAAGACTGTGCTGGGCACCGAGGGTATCAAGCGCGCCGCTGAGTTGCCGGGAGTTCCGGTCCCCCGCACCCCGCATCAGCCATTCCGCGGCCACCGCGGCGGCTCCCTCAGCGCCCGCGGGGTCGGCGGCGGCCCCGCAGGGAACGATCGCGATGAGGGCCGTCGATCCCGCCGCCTCCATGGGTTGGGCGATAACGGTCAACCCGTTTTCGAATTGTTGGATCCTGTATTCTCCGGGCAACGGTACGTTTCACTTTCGGGCGCCGGCCCGCTGTTCCCGGCTCAGACGCCGGGTGCCGGGAGCAACCTCCCGGAATCGGTGATCGGGCGACCGGGCGGCGGCCGGTCGCCGTTCCGGCATCAGCGGGTCTTGAACCTGAATACGGTCTTGTGTTGGTATATCTCGCCGGGTTTGAGGACGGCCGGGGGGAATTCCGGCCGGGGCTGGTTCGGCGTGTCCGGGAAACGCTGGGTTTCGAGGCAGAAACCGCCGCGGTGATGGTAGCGCTGCTCGTCCTTGCCGATGATGGTGCCGTCAAGGAAGTTCCCGGAGTAGAACTGCAGTCCCGGCTCGGTCGTGAAGACTTCCATGATCCGGCCCGAGGTCGGTTCGACGACCCGTGCGGCGAATTCAAGTTCGTACCCTGGCTTCCCGCGGTTCAACACGAAATTGTGATCGTAACCGCCGCCCCGGAGGATCTGGATGTCGTCCGCGTCGAGATCCTTCTTCTTTTTCCTGCATTCGATCCGGTTGCCGATCTCCGTCGGTGCGCGGAAGTCGAAGCGGGTGCCGTCCACCGGCATCAGTTCCCCGGTGGGGATAAGGCCCGCATCGACGGGGGTGATGTAACCGGCGTTTATTTTCAGTTCGTGGTCCAGGATATCCCCGCTGCCGTGGCCGGCGAGGTTGAAGTAGTTGTGCTGGGAGAGGTTGACGATCGTCTCCTTGTCGGTGGCCGCCTCGTACGCGACGATCAGTTCGTTGTTCGAGGAGAGGGCGTACGAGACCGTGCAGTCGAGGGTGCCGGGGTATCCCTCCTCGCCGTCCGGGCTCCGGTAGTGGAGGACGATCCCCAGCCGGTCCTTGTTTTCGAAGGTGTTCTGCAGGGTCCAGAATACCTTGTCGAATCCCTTCGTCCCGCCGTGCAGGTGGTTGTCCCCGTCGTTCGTGGCGAGGGTGTATTTCCGGTCGTCGAGCGTGAATGCGCCGCCTGCGATCCGGTTGGCGTACCGGCCGACCACCGCGCCGAAGTAGGGGCAGTTCGCCACGTACTCCTCCCGCAGGTATTCCTGCGGCGTGTCGAAGCCGAGGATAATGTCGTCGTAACGGGCCCGCTTGTCGGGGACGATCAGCGAGAGCATGATCGCGCCGTAATTGGTTATCCGGGCCTTCAGCCCGTTGGCGTTCTGGATGGTGTACACCTCGATGTTCGCGCCGTCCGCAGCCTGCCCGGCCGTTTCGGTCCTGACGAACCGCTCGACGGTTCCCGACCGGTAGTTGACCCGGGGATTGGTGTCGGAAACGCACCCGGAAAACGCGATCGCCAGAATGCCTATGAAGAGGAAGGCAACAACATGACCGAAGGTTCTGCTTGTCATATTTCTTTCCTTTCTAAAACGTTATCGGTGACATGGTCCTCGTGTTACAGAATACGAAAACGGGTATGTTCCTGCAACCGTTCTGTGGACAAAAGATTTTCTTTTCCGCGTCGATGCGATTGCCTATAATTACACATCGGCGGAGGCCGATGGAAACAATTACTCCGTTGTTGCCCGTTTTCACCGCGTGGTGCGCCCGAGCGCGAATATCGCTCGATCTGCGAGCCATTATTATCTGTCCTGCGATATTCGGCGGTCGGTAAAAACGGGACATGCACTGGAGCGTGAGCCGTTTAATTTCGGCAGCCTCTCAGGAGCCGCAGTGGTGTATCGGGGAAGGGCGGCAGGGATGCTTGAGAGGTTTTTTGAGTCGCAGGAGAATGATATGGGACGTCAGGATGTGGATGTCTACGCGGAAGAGGGGCAGATGCGAGTCCTGCTGTATACCGGCACGGTCCGCCGGGCGGAAGAGTTCAGGCAGGTTCTCGAAGACCACGATATTCCCGCCGTGGTGGGCGACGAGGACGACGAGGTGCTCGATCCGGGCGCGGGAGGGGGCGGCAACATTCCCCTGCTGGTGTCCTCCTCGTCGATCGAGGAGGCCCGGGAAGTGATCGCCGAGTGCGAAGACGCGCTCGGCTTCGAATTCGACGACGAGGGCGAATTGTGCATTACCCGCCCGGACAACCGCGATTTCGAGTTCATGCACGAGGATACCACCGGGAATGCCGGCGCCGATTCGGTCGGCGAGGCGGACGGCGAACTTCCCGTCTGATTTGCTTCCCGGGTGATCCGCGTTTCCGGCCGCCACGCGAACGGACGGGCCGCGAAAAAAGGCCGGTTGGACGAATATGCGTTGACGATGTTCCCTACTCGGCGCTAGAATGATATAATGACAATCACTCTGCGTCGGGGATACTGCCCGCAGGATAAGGTGCAATGCCGTACATTGGTGTTCAACAGGTCGAGTTGGTTCTGAAGCTGGCGGCCATGATCGGGCCGGTCGCTCTGTATTTTTTCATTATCGGCTTTCTGAATACCCGTACCCGCCCGCAGTTGCTCAGCGGCCGGCAGGAGTTCATCGTGCTCACCGTGGCCCTGAGTCCCCTGGTATTGGGGCCGCTGATCTATTATTTCGGGGATTCCCCGGCGGCGATCGGATTTTCGCTGCTGCTGCTCGCGCTGTGCGGCTTTTTTCTCGCCCCCCGCGACCGGAGCCTGGTCGTGTATAACATCAGCCGGTTTCGGGCGGGGAGGATCGCGACCGAGGTACTCGAAAAACTGGGAAAACCCGCCGCCGCGGCCGACCGGGGCGTCACGGTCGACGGGCAGCGGTGTTTCGTCGAGTTGTCCGGTTTTCCGCTCCTGGGCATCGTGACCGTCCGCATGACCGGCGGGGACGACGCCCTCTGGGATGACTTCCGGGTGCTGTTTTCCGCCCGCGTGCGGGGGATCGAGGCGGTCCCGCGGGCCGTGGCGGTATCGATGCTCCTGATCGCCACCGCCATGCTCGTCGCGCCGGCCGCGCTGGTGGTGCGGCACGCCCCCGAGATTGTCCGTCTCCTCGGCGACCTGGTGCGGTAGCGACGGTTTTTCCCGCCCGCGGAATTCTTCATCACCCCTGCGATAATGACCTTGCTTTTTACCTTGTATGTGGTAAAGTGCCCGCCGCAAACCGGACACTTGAGGATTTTGGCATGAAACAGGACATACATCCGGAATACACAGCGGTAACCGTAAACTGTGCATGCGGAAACAGTTTCGAGACGCGTTCCTGCGTGGGCAAGGAGCAGCTTCGCATCGAGATCTGCTCGAATTGCCACCCGTTCTACACCGGCAAGCAGAAGTTCGTTGACACGGCCGGCCGCGTCGAAAAATTCACCAAGAAATACGGCGGGGATTACTTCAAGAAGAAACCCGCGTCCAAGAAGTAGCGTTGTTCAACCGACAAGCCGGCGGTTTCCCCTGGTGCCGCCGGTTTTTCTATGCCCGGAGACCGGCATGACCGAAACCGCCGATTCTTCTCTGATTGCCCGGCTGCAGGAACTCGACGACCGCCTGCGGGAGGTCACCGCCGAAATGAACGACCCGGACGTCGCCGTCGACGGCCGCCGGATCGTCGCGCTGTCCAAGGAGCACGCCCGGCTCTCGAAGATCGTCGGCCCGTACCGGGACTACTGCGACACCGTGTCCAGGCGGCGCGAGGCCGAGGAGATCATGGCCGACTCCGCGGCGGATGCCGAACTGAAGGAACTGGCCGCCGCAGAGCTGGACGAAACGACCCGCCGCGCCGCCGCGCTGATGGAGCATATCAAGGAATTGCTGGTCATGGGCCGGGACGAGGAGATCTCGTCGATCATCCTCGAGATCCGGGCCGGAACGGGCGGGGACGAGGCCACCCTCTTCTGCGGGGACCTGCTGTCGATGTACCGCAGTTACGCCGAGGGGAAGGGCTGGCGGTTCGACATCATGTCGGCGAGCCCGACCGAGGTCGGCGGCTTCCGGGAGATCATCATCAACGTCAAGGGCGACGGCGTCTGGGCCCGGCTCGGCTACGAGGGGGGCGGCCACCGCGTCCAGCGGGTCCCCAAGACCGAGAGCCAGGGCCGCATTCACACCTCGGCGGCGACCGTCGCGGTGCTCCCCGAGCCCGAGGAGATCGATATCGAGATCGACTGGGACAACGAGGTCATCGAGCATACCAGCCGCGCGGGCGGCCCCGGCGGCCAGAGCGTCAACAAGCTCGAGTCCGCCGTGAAGCTCGAGCACCCCGCCAGCGGTATCACCGTCTCCATGCGGGACGAGAAGTCCCAGCACAAGAACCGGGCCAAGGCCCGGCAGATCCTGGCCGCCCGTCTCTACGAGCAGGCCCGCAGCCGGCAGGCGAGCGAGGAGGCCGCGGCCCGCAAGGCGATGATCGGTTCGGGGGACCGGTCCAGCCGGATACGGACCTACAACTGGCCCCAGAACCGCTGCACCGACCACCGTCTCAAGGAGGACGGGGGTGACGAGGGGAACGTCAACCTCGATACCGTCCTCGCCGGCGACCTCGACGAACTCATCGACGCCCTCGCCGCCCGGGACCGCGCCCGCCGCCTCGCGGAGTTGTGAGGGGAGAGGGTGTTGAAGTCAAGCGGACGTTAAGAACGTTGGGGCATATAATATTCCTTAAAACGGCACGTTAAGAATTCAAACTGACCGATTCGGCCTCACCTATGATAGTGCTACTGGATATGCAGCGCCGAAAAGCAGGGAGTGTCCCTGAAGGGACAGTCCCTGTTTTTCGGCTTACCTCTTTATTCATCTGCAGTTGCAATCTCCTATCGGTCAGTTTGAGTTAAGAGAACATCGCGGATCAGGTGTACAAACCGCACCCGGTACCTCCTGAGTGCCGTGTTTTCTCCCCCGGTATCCCTTTCCCGCCCCGGGGCTGTTGTCGCATTTCGCGTTCTGACCTATAATCGAACCATGAGAAGCGAAACGAAACACCAGAGGCTCATCTGCGCCGGGCGCCTGTGCACATATCGCCCGCCCGCCCGGCGGGGGGAGGCGTAATGGGTTTCTACGACCGGCACTACCTCAAAGAGGATTCCGGCGGCTACCGCGCGGGCATGGGCGGCGGGGGCGGGGTGGGCCTGGCGTTCCCCAAACCCGGTCCGGCGGTCAAGTTGATCATGATCGCATGCGGCGTCGTCTGGTTTGTCCAGTTGCTGACCGTCAGCAGCGGCTCGCCCCTCAGCACCCACTTCGGCGCAACCGCGCGCGGCTGGTGGCAGGCCTGGCGCTATGTTACCTTCCAGTTTCTCCACTCGCCGGTCAGTCTCTGGCACATCGGGCTCAACATGCTGGGCCTCTATTTTTTCGGCACGCCGCTGGAGCGGCGGTGGGGGACGAAGGGTTTCCTGAAGTTCTACCTCACCTGCGGCTGTTTCTCCGGTCTCGCCTATGTTACCGTGCAGGCGATCCTGATGCCACCCGCCGCCTGGGGCACCCCCCTGATCGGGGCCTCCGGCGGCGTCTTCGCGGTCCTCTTCGCCTGCGCGGTACTCTACCCGGGCATGCGGGTCCTCGTGATGTTTATCTTTCCGCTGCCGATACGATGGCTGGCGGGTTTGATATTCGCGGGCATGGTGGTGGTCATCATACAGACCCTCCAGACGCGCAGCATGATGACCAATCCCACGTTCTGGTCGCACGTCGCGCACCTCGGGGGCGTCATTCCCGCGCTCGTCTGGGTTCTGGTCCTGCCGCGGATCCGCGCGGCGGCCCGCGACGCCGGGGAGGCCGCCGGCCGCGGGTCGTGGGAGCGGAAGATCAAGGCTCAGGAGCAGCATGAGGCCGAGATCGACCGGATCCTCGAGAAGATCAAGACCGCGGGCATCGAGAGCCTCAGCGGCCGGGAAAAGCGGATCCTGAAGCGGGCCACCGAGCGGCAGAAAAGAGAAGACCGCCAGTACAACCCGCGGTTGTGATGCGGGCGGAGCGCGACGATGAAATACGTATCCACCAGGGGCGGGATTGATCCCGTCGATTTCCAGGACGCGGTCATGATGGGCCTCGCCGACGACGGGGGGCTGCTGGTTCCCGCGCGGATACCCGATCTCTCCGGCGATCCGGCGGCGCCGGCGACGCTCGGCTACCGCGCGCTGGCCGAGCGGGTCATGGCCCCGTATATCGGCGACATCCCGCCGGCCGACCTGTCGGATCTGCTGGCGCGGTCGTACGGCGCGTCGTTTTCCGCCGACGGGCAGGTCGCGCCGGTCGTTTCCGTCGGGCCGATGTGGATCCAGGAACTCTGGCACGGCCCGACACTGGCCTTCAAGGACGTCGCCCTGCAGTTGCTGGGACACCTCTTTGAGTATATCCTCGCGGCCCGAAACGAGCGGCTGACCATCCTCGGCGCGACCAGCGGCGACACGGGCAGCGCGGCCATCGAGGGGGTCCGGGGCCGGGAGGGCATCGAGATATTCATGATGCATCCGGCCGGCCGGGTTTCGTCCGTCCAGGAGCGGCAGATGACGTCGGCCCTTGACCTTAACGTCCACAACATCGCCGTCGCGGGCAGCTTCGACGACTGCCAGGAGATCATGAAGTCGATCGCCGGCGACCTGGATTTCAAGCGCCGGCATACTATCGGGGCGGTCAACAGCGTCAACTGGGCCCGGGTCCTGGCCCAGATCGTCTACTACTTTTACGGGGCGCTGCGGGTGTGCGCGGCAACCGGTGCCGACCGCGTGCGGGTGGCCGTCCCCACCGGCAATTTCGGCAACATCCTCGCCGGCTGGTACGCCGCGAAGATGGGCGCCCCGATAGAGAAACTCATCCTGGCGACAAACGAAAACGACATCCTCGCCCGGTTCTTCAACAGCGGCGACTACTCGAAGGGCGACGTGTACCGGACGATCAACCCCTCCATGGACATCCAGGTGGCCAGCAACTTCGAGCGGTACCTCTACTACCGGCTCGGCGGCGACCCGGCCGCGCTGCGGGAAAAGATGGCGGCATTTGCCGCCGAGGGCCGCCTGCTCTTCGACGACCGGTGCCCGGCGGACCTCGATTTCACCGCGGCGAGTTGCCGGGAGGAGCGGGCCCTGGCGACCATCTCCCGGTATTACACCGAGCACGGGTACCTCCTGGATCCCCACACCGCCGCCGGCGTGGCCGTCGCCGAGTCCATGGGCGTCGAGGGCGCACCGCTGCTGTGCCTGGCGACCGCCCATCCGGCCAAGTTCCCGGAGGCCGTCGAGCGGGCCCTGGGGACACGGGAGCCGGCCCGCCACCCGGCAATCGACGCGCTGGCCGGAATGGCAACCCGCTGCGCTGAACTCCCGGCGGACGCAGGCGCGGTCAGGGAGTATATCGAGCGGACCGTGGGAGAGTGATTATCAGGCCGCGGAGGCGAGATACGCGCCGATCGCCTCGGCGATCGTCCGGTAGGTCCAGCGGCGCTTCTCGTCGTCGCACTCCAGGAGGGTGATCCGGAAGCCGTCGCGGCTGCAGTAGAACCCGCTCAGGGGGACCACGCAGATGCCCGTCGCCCCCATCAGGTAATAGACGAACCGCTGGTCGGCGGGGCTGCGGGCCGTCAGTTCTTCGACGAGTTTTCGTATGGCGGGGTTTTCTATCGCCAGGGTCTGGCGGTCGTTGAGGACGCTGTCCTCGAACAGCACCGTCGCGTAGAGCGCGCCCATGGGCTTGTTGACCAGGATCCCCGGAATGCCGTCGAACGCGGCGACGACTTCCTCGGCCCGCGCGTTGAGCATGGCGGCACGGTCGGCGAGGTGCCGGGGATACCGGTCGTCGCCGAATATCTTCGGGATCGCCATCTGCGGGGCGGTCGTCGAGCAGACCTCCAGCCGCTTGGCTGCCAGCAGCGAGTTGACATAGGTGTCGAACATCTCGTCCCGGTCCCGGTTCAGTACCTCCAGCCAGGCGCACCGCGACCCCGGCCAGGGAATCTCCTTGCTGAGACCGCGCATCACGATGGCCGGGACATCCTCGATGACCTCGGAGAGGTGCACGGTCGCGCCGTCCTCGAATACGACGTGGGCGTATATCTCGTCGCAGAGGATGCAGAGGTCGAATTCCCGGGCGATCCGGACGATCTCGGCGAGGATTTCCCGGGGGTAGGCGGCGCCCGTCGGGTTGTCCGGGTTGATCAGGAGGATGCCCGCGATCGCGTCGTTGTACTGCGCCTTCAGGCGGATATCCTCGACGTCGGGCATCCAGCCGCGGTACGGATCCAGTTCGTAAGTCAGGTGGGCGTAGCCGCTGTGGGCGCCCTCCGCCGAAGAGTGGGTGCTGTAGGCGGGCGTGGGGCCGAGGATCCGGGCCTCCCGGCTGAGGAACCCGTATATCTTTGAGACCGCGTCCCCGACCCCGTTGAAAAACATGATGTCGTCGGGCGTCAGTTGCGTGCCGTTCCGCTCGTTGGCCTTCGCGGCCAGGAATTCCCGGGTGGCGGGCACCCCCGCCGTGTCGCAGTAGCCCCACGAGCGGTTATTGTCGACGGTTTCGTGGAAAATTGCCTTTATCCACGCCGGCACCTGCTCGCCCTTGAGGATGGGATCACCGATGTTCTCCCAGGTGATCTCCTGCCCGAGGGCCTGGATCCGGTGGGCGATCTGCACGATCTCCCGTATGGCGTACGTCAGCGACGACGCCCCGTGATGGACGATGTTTCTGCGCATTGTTCACCAGCCCGTGCTAATCGGCGGCCCCTTTCCGTATGCCGAGATCCTCGATGGTCAAAATGGCCTGGAATTCGTAGCCGGCCGCCTCCACGTTTTCCCGGGCGCCCTCCATGCGGTCCAGGGCGAAGACGAGACGCACGATTTCGGCCCCCGCCGCCCGGAGCGTTTCGGCGGCGCCCAGGGCCGCGCCGGCGGTCGTGCCGACGTCCTCGACCAGCAGGACCCGCCTGCCGTCCACCGGTTGGCCCTCGATCAACTCGTCGGTCCCGTAGCCCTTCCGGGCCTTCCGGACGATGGCCATCGGCACGCCCGCCGCCATCGCGGTCGCCGCGGCCAGAGCGACCGCGCCGAGTTCGGGGCCGGCGATGACGTCGACGTCGCCGGCAAATGCCGCCAGCCGCCGGCCGTATTCGGCCAGGATCTCCGGCCGGGACGAAAACCGGTACTTGTCGATATAGTAACTGCTGCGCTTGCCGCTCCGGAGGACGAAGTCGCCTTCACGGTACGCGGCGTCCTTGACCCTCGCGGCCAGTTCGGTCTTTTCCATGGTCACCACTCCGCTCAGCCGGGACCGCCGGGTCCCGTCGAAAGGACAATTCGTACCATCTGGGCCGCGAATGGTCAAGCCCGTCCGGACGGGAAACAAGACGCCGCCCGGCGGGCGGGATCTCATTCTCGTGAATATACGAACGCGATGCCGTATAATGACCGCGATGACGGAAGAGCCGCGGGAAAAACGACACGTTGCGATGGTGATCGCCTACGACGGCCGGGCCTACCACGGGTGGCAGCGGCAGGCGGCGGGTATCGACACGGTCCAGGAGCGTTTCGAGCGGGCCGCCGTGGTCGTGCTCCGTCACCCGGTCGGCACCCGCGGGGCGAGCCGGACCGACGCCGGCGTCCACGCCGCGGGCCAGGTGGTGTGCCTCCGCACCGGCAACCGGTCTATTCCCCTCGCGGGCATGCGCCGCGCGATCAATGCGCGGCTGCCCGGGGACATCGCCGTCAGGTCGGCCCGCGAGGCGCCGCCGGATTTCGATCCCTCCCTCGACGCGACCGGGAAGACCTATCGGTACCTGCTGTCCGTCTCGCCGCGGAAACCGCTGGCCGCCGCCGGGAACGTGTGGCACTACGGGCGGCCGCTGGTCGTCGAACCGATGCGGCGTGCGGCGCGGCAACTGGTGGGAAGAAACGACTTCGCCGGGTTCGCCTCGAAGGGCGACGACCGGGAGTCCACCGTCCGGCGGATCTTCTCCTGCGACGTCGTCGAGCGGGGCTGCCTGCTGGGCGTGACCGTCCGGGGAGACGGCTTCCTCTACCGGATGGTGCGGAACATCGTCGGGACGCTGCTGGAGATCGGCCGGGGCCGCTGGGGGCCGGAGCGGATCGACGCGATACTCGCGGCGGCCGACCGGGCGCTGGCCGGCCCCACCGCCCCGGCCGAGGGCCTGACGCTGCTGCGGGTGCATTATGAACGCCGATAGTTGACAACCTGCGCGGTGAAGGGATATAATTCAATAGACGTTCAAATCTTTGAAATATTACCGCCGCGCGGGTTTTCCGCGGGGGAAGGAGTATGTATCTCATGCATAACACCAGCGGTAACAGACGTTCAGTATGTCCGGCGTTCACGCTTATCGAGATGATGATCGTTGTGACCATCATCGCCCTTCTCCTGACGCTCGGCGTTCCCTCGTTTCTCAAGGCGCTCGAAAACACCTACATCGCCGACTGCCAGTATCGGCTGGACAACCTCTACCAGGGTGCCGAGCAGTTCGCCCAAGACAACGATGACGAGCTTCCCGTCCTCACGGTGGGTACCGGGAGTGCCGGCTACCTGGCGCCCTACGCCGAGTACGATCCCAATATCAACTCCGGCAATATCGAGGACCAGCAACCGGAGGTCGCCTCCTTCTGCGACAAGTACCTCGGGGCCTATGCCGAACGCATCGGCGGCGGCGATGAAGTGCGGTTCAACTACGGTGACGGGAAGAAGATGTTCCACCCGCTTCGCTGCAAGTCCTCCGATGAGTTGTACCCCGCGGGAACCGACGACAAGGACCCGATGCGGTACTCCTCTTACGAGATCACCGGCTTTTCCCGCTACACCGGGCGTGGCGGCGACGGCTACAACGATCCCATCAGGACGTACCTGTCGCACGTCAAGGCCCGCTACGTGACGTCGAACGAGTACCCTGATCTGCCGAAGGGGCGCGTGGTCCTCGCCATGGACCGGGCCTGGACGGACGGTTCGAAACTCGCGAGCAACCACGATGACGGCGCGAACGTGCTGTACAGCGACGGTTCCTGCAAGCTGGTGCCGACAAAAACCTGGGCCGAAGAAAACTGGACCGACGAGGAAGTGAGGGAAATGGAGGTTCTCACGGAGATCGGCGCCGGCGGGGTGCTGCGGCCCAACCGGTCGTACGGCTGGCACGGCTCCAGCGTCGATTCCACCACCTTCTTCTTCCCGGCGGCGGGGCCCTATATCCGAAGCGGCCAGGATCCCTTCATGACCGGCCGGTTGAAGTCACACGGCGCCCCGGGGAACGACACGGTTCGCGGCGTGGGCAGGGGGATTTTCTACTAACGGCCTGCTGAACAATTCGTGGTGAGCCTGCGATAGGACATTTTTCCGCACCTCATCGTCAGCCTCCATCGGCGATTCGTATAGCATCGCCTGCTTCGACTTCCTTGCCCGCGGCCGCCTCGCTCGGCCTCGGACCGACGTTGAGTGTCGGGGAGAGGCTCTCCAAGCCGTCTCCCGACCGAAGTCCCCGGTTCTCCCCCGCCTGCGCCCTGTCGGCGTTCGGCCCTTTCTGTTACAATGCCCGCATGGCGGAACCATTGCCGACAGAGCGACGCCCCATCGCCGTGTTCGATTCGGGGCTGGGCGGGCTGACCGTCGTCCGCGAGATCCACCGGGCCCTGCCCGGGGAGGATATCGTCTACCTCGGCGACAGCGCGCGGGTCCCGTACGGGATAAAATCGCTGGAAACCGTCCGCCGGTTCGCCCTGGAAAACGCCTCCTTTCTCATGCGGTTCGATCCCAAGCTCATGGTCGTGGCGTGCAATACCGCCAGCGCGGCCGCCATCGACGCCATCGAGGAGTCCATCCCGGTGCCGGTCGTCGACGTCATCCGTCCCGGGGCGAAGGCCGCCCTGGCGGCCACGGCCGGGACGGTGGCTATCGCCGCCACCGAGGCCACCATCCGCAGCGGCGCCTACCAGCGGGCGATTGCCGGGATCGATCCGCACCGCGCGATCGCCGCAGTCCCGTGTCCCCTGCTCGTGCCGATCGTGGAGGAGGGGCGCAGCGAGGACGACCCGATCGTCACCCACGTGCTGTGCGACTACCTCAGGGATATCCAGCGGATGCGGCCCGGGGCTCTGATCCTGGGATGCACCCACTATCCCCTGATCGCCGGCGCCATCGCCAAGCTGATGGGCCCGGACACGGTCCTCGTCTGCAGCGGCGAGGCCGCCGCGGGGCGGGTCGCCGAAAGGCTGCGGGATGAGGGAATCGAAAACGATGCTGGCGAAGGCGGCCTGCGGTGTTATACTACCGACAACCCGGAGCGGTTCGCCGAACTGGGCATGCGTTTCGGCGGGAAGCCGATAGACTCGGTGGACTATGTCGGGACCGACGAACTGGAGACGCTCTCCCATACGGGGGTCGGCGGCGATGATTAAATCCCTGTTGAGAACAACGATTCGGGCAGCGGTCCTGTGTCCGCTGCTCGCGCTGTCGGCGGGCGGGTGCAGCGACGACACCGAAGCGTTCTCGCTCGACCGGGCCATCAAGGATGCGCTGGGCGTTGACCAGAAGATGCCCGTGGAGCGGGCCAAGGAGGTCTTCGACCAGGAAGACCCGGACGTCAGGCGCGCGGCGGTTGAGAAGCTCATGCACAATTCCTGGGCGCTCCGCGAACCCTACCTCAAGCGATTCGCGCAACTGACCGATCCCGATGTCGAGGACGCCGCCGTGGTGCGGGCGGTCGCGGTGCGGGCCCTGGGCGCCTCCGGCAGCAGAAAGTACGAGCGGGAGATCGTCGCCGCGCTGCGGGACCCGTCGCCCATCGTGCGGTGGGACGCCGCGAACGTGCTGGAAAACATGCCCACGGACCGCGCGGTCGAGCCGCTCCGTTCGCTTGCTATCAATGACACATCGGCCGATGTCAGGGCGGCCGCCGCCGGTTCGCTCCGCCATTACCGGACCGACCCGGTGTTCCGGACCCTGCTGCGGTGCCTGGAAGACCCGGATCTCAACGTCCGCAACGAGGCCCGCGCGTCGCTGGTCAGCCAGACCGGCCAGGATCTGGGGATGGACCCGCGGAGCTGGTCTTCCGGCGAAGTGGGTACCGAGACGCTGCCGGAGCCGACGGTCAGGTACCGCAAGAGCCCCTGGTGGGACCTGATGGGCGTCACCGAAAAAACCGAGGAGATCGACGGTGAAGGCGAGGACGGGGACCGGCCCTGGTGGGACTGGTTCGGCACGACGGGTCGGTAGCGAATTAAAATTATGGGGAC
>CAZLBC010000035.1:4949-18775 GCA_964557575.1 uncultured Planctomycetaceae bacterium | reverse complement strand
ATTATGGGGACACCATACCTAATTACTGGCTGCTGAACAATCCGGTCGCTCGTCCCATGCGTTTCTGTCTGTGAGCCGCCGGCCTACCGGCCGCCTTCCGCTTGCTCCGGGTCGTCTGCTGGCGGCGTCTTTAATTGAGGCATATACCGGCATCCGTGGTTCTTATTGTTCCCGGGGGTCGAAGATTGCCTTCACGCAAATGACCGGCTCCGCAAGCCGGCGCGCTGTGCTTCGCGAGTGCCGGACAGTAGGTTTTTCACCCCGCAGCGGTTGAGACCGTTGCGATCAATAGTGATCATCACTTCGTTACGAAATCGCATGGAATTGACATTCACCTCGACACACGCGAAGCACTTGCGCACTGCTCTACTCGAAGCGTTTCACGGCGGGTGAAGCGGACGTATACATGACTGTTCAATTGTTGATGCATGATGTGGCTTCAACAGTTGCCCACGCCAGTGAGACGCGAGAGTCGAGCAGTAGCCGGCCGGTAAGGCCGGCCGCTTCGTTGCGAGGTGCATGGAGAGAAACGGGGTTCGGGAAGCAGGGTGGTGCAGGAGGGCCGTTGTTTCCGTTGTTGTTCCGTTGTTTCTGTTGTTGCTACAACATACGCTGATTGAAACGTTAGACGTGCTTTTCGGGGGGTCAAAATCGCTTCTAAAGGCAATATATTGCCCAATAATCGACATAACATATTACATAGAAATAAGTTCCTGTGGTCCGACCCCGTATTCGGTCACTTCCGGTACTTGATCTTCCACGGGCTGAGCATCCCGGCGACGGGCATGACCACAAAGGGGAAGACGACGCCGGCGACGGCCGCGGGGCCGTCGACGAAACCGGTTACCAGCGATGCCTCGATCAGGATCAGCCCCCTGAGCATCTCGCTGCAGGCCTGCTCGATCACCGGCCGGGTCGGCCGGCGGGCGGCGGCGCGGCAGAAATACCCCGTGCGAAACGTGATCCAGATCGCCAGGTAGACCGTCACCGCCGTGATCCCCCAGCCCGCCCCGCCCCACAGCAGGGCCCTGATCGCCGCGGCGATAGAGAGCGGGGCCGCGATCGCCAGGGGCAGCCACGTTGGGACCGGGCCCGCCGCCGGCGCGCGCGATCCCAGCCGGTACCACAGTATCGCTGCATATACCGCGCAGGCCGGGGCCGCCGCCGCGGCCGGGAGCAGGGGCGCGATGGTGCCCGACAGGGGGGCGGCCGCCGCGCCGGCGGCGCAGCTTAGCCCGACGGCGATACCCAGGAGGACCGCCCGGACGGTGTTGTGTTTCGCGCGGGCCGCGGCGACCGCAGCGGCGGCGAGGAGGGCCGCGACGATCCCGACGCGGATGAGCGCGTCATGGCCGGGAGGCCACCCGGTCGCGCCGGCCGCGAGGAGGTACCCCGCCAGCGGCAGCCCGGGATACGCCGCCAGGTGCATCAAGGCGAGCGGCGGGGGGGCGGTGCCGAAGGCCGTCCCGTCGTCGTTCCCGCCGCTGTCGCTGTTTTCGGTATTCATTGAATAGCGTTCACTGCTTGCATAAATTCGCGGAGTGCCTATTATAATCACAGCGGCAGGGATAGTAACCCGGCGGTTGCGTTAAACCCCCGGGTTCGCGGACCGATCCTGCGCATGCGTTCCCCCGCCGATGGATCGATCCGCCCGGCCCGCCGTGACAGTGGGGCGCGATTGTTGGAGTGCATGCAGTATGGAGCTTGCCATACTCGTGGTGGTCGTCTCCGCCGTTTCTTCCTGTTTTTTCGCTTTGCACGGTTTTATCCTGCGCTCCTTGAACAAGGCCCGGCTGGTCGGGGTGTTCGAGGGATGGCGCGGCACCCGCCGCCTCGCGTGGATCGACGCCCACTACAAGGAAATATGCCTCACGGTGTTTTTGTTGCGGGCCATGAGCAACCTGTTTCTCGTCATCGCCATGGTCTATTACTTTTGCGGTGACGGGCTCGCCTGGACGGGCATGCTGAAGGCCCTGGGCGTGTCGGCGGGAATCATCGCCGTCTTCGGCGTGGCCGTCCCCTTCGCCTGGGTTGCCTACGCCGGCAAAAAACTGCTCTCGGTGACGTTTCCCCTGATCGTGGGATCCCGGTACGCCTGCTATCCACTGACGCGGGTCATGATGGTGTTCGACACGCTCGCCCGGCGGCTCAGCGGCTGGCAGGAATCGCAGGACGAGAACGCCGAGGCGATGGACGAGATATTCCAGGCCGTGGAGGAGGGCCGGGCCGAGGGGGCCGTCAATGCCAGCGAGGTCAAGATGATCGAGTCGATCATGGAGCTCAGCCGGGTGGATACCGCCGAAATCATGACGCCCCGCACGGATATATTCGCGCTCGAGGCGGAATCCGATTTTTCCCGGGCGGTGCGGGAAATCCGTTCCGCCGGACACTCGCGGGTTCCCGTCTACCGGGAGAACATGGATAACATCGTCGGCGTCGTCTATGCCAAGGATCTGCTGGGCCTGCCGCCGGACGACGATGCCGCCGGTATCGGCGCGATGCTGCGGGAACCCTTCTTCGTGCCGGAGACGAAGTCGATCGAGAGCCTGCTCAGGGAGTTCAAGCTCCGGAAGGTTCACCTGGCGATCGTGCTGGACGAGTACGGGGGTACGGCGGGACTGGTCACGATAGAGGACGTCCTGGAAGAGATCGTGGGCGAGATCGCCGACGAGTACGACAAGGCCGAGGTGCCCCGCGTCCGGCGGATAAACGAGTCGACGGTCGACGTGGACGGCCGTATGCGCATCGACGAGATAAACGATCTCCTGGATATCGCGTTGCCGCTGGAGGAAGACTACGACACGGTTGCCGGGTACGCGATCGCCCAGTTCGGCTATATTCCGGGCGTCGATGAGAAGTTCACGAGTTGCGGGGTTGAGTTCACCGTGCTGCAGGCGGATGACCGGAGAATCCAGTCGCTGCGTATCACCCGACGCGGAGAGGGGGAGTTGCCGTAGATGAGTCGCAGCGAACCGGCCGTGTGCCTGGCGGTGAGGGATTACAGCGAGACGTCGCAGATCGTTCATTTTCTCACGCCGGGCGACGGGGTTGTCCGCCTGATGGCAAAGGGAACGAAGCGCAAAAAGAGCAAGTCCGGCGGCGCCGTCGATCTCTTTTCAGAGGGCATCGCGGTATACACCCGCAAGAATCCGGACACCCTCGGCAATCTCCTGGAATTTTCCGAGACCGTTTCGCACACCGCCCTCCGCGCGGACACCGCCCGGCTGAACACGGCGCTCTACGCCCTGGAACTCGCCGGCAAACTGGTTCCCGAGGGCGATCCCCATCCCCGCGTTTTCACGCTCCTGTCGAATGCGCTCTCCCGCCTGGGCGACGACGATGCGCCGCTGTTGTCGGTGCTGGCGTACTTCCAGAAACAGGTCCTGGTCAGGGTGGGACTGCTGGGGGAGATCGAGAAATGCACCGGGTGCCTGAAGGATCTCTGCGCGGCAGGCACCGAATCCCCGGGGGGCGTGTACTATTCGCAACGTGAGGGCGGGCTGCTGTGCGCTGCGTGCGGCGCGGGTACGGGAGAGAAGATGCGCGTGGATCGTGCCGCGCTTGTCGGCCTGGAGACAATCAGAGCGGCGGAATCGGGCCGGAACCCCGGCATGGACGCAAAAACCGCCCGCGCGGCGGTGCGATTCCTGGACAACATCGTCGCCGGGATCCTGTCCCGGCCGCTGCGGATGTCGCGGTACCTCGACGATACCCGGGGCTATAACTCGGGCGATGCCCGGAATTCGAGCGAGTAATTCGGCGATTCCTGGGTGATGGTGATATCGTGGGGGTGGCTCTCCGCGAGTGTCGCGGCGCTGACGCGGATAAACCGGCTTTTTTCCCGCAACGCCGCGATGTTCCCGGCGCCGCAGTGGTCCATCCCGCTGCGCAGGCCGCCGAGTAACTGGGTGACGTAGTCGCCGAGCGGGCCGCGGTACGGTATTCTGCCGACGACTCCCTCGGGGACCAGTGCCGCGGCCCCCCGGGCGGGATCGATTCTCTGGTTGTACCGGTCGGCCGAACCGGCGAGCATGGCGTCCATCGACCCCATGCCGCGATAGGTCTTGAACCGCCGCCCGCGGTAGATCACGATTTCTCCGGGCGACTCGTCCATCCCGGCGAAGAGACTGCCCATCATCACGCAGGACGCACCCGCGGCCAGGGCCTTCGTTATGTCGCCGCTGTGCCTGATGCCGCCGTCGGCGATGACCGGTATGCCGTAGGTATTCGCGACCGACGCGGTTTCGTGGATCGCGGATACCTGCGGGACGCCGATGCCGGTCACCACGCGGGTGGTGCATATCGATCCGGGGCCGATACCGACCCGCAGGGCGTCCGCCCCCGCTTCCGCGAGGTCCTTTGCGCCCGCGGCGGTCGCGATGTTTCCGGCGATGACGTCGATCGCGAAGTTCTTTTTGATTTCCCGGATCGTTTTGACGACGATGCCCTTGTGCCCGTGGGAGGTGTCCACGCATATGGCGTCGACGTCGTTGGCGACCAGGCGCTCGACGCGCTCCAGGTCCATGACACCGACGGCGGCGGCCACCCGCAGCCGGCCGCGGTCGTCGTGGCACCCGTTGGGAAATCGCTTGGTTTTCTCGATGTCGGCCATCGTGATGAGGCCCTTGAGCTTCCCGTCCCGAACGAGGATCAGTTTTTCAACACGCGCCCGGTTCAGTATTTCTTTCGCGTCCTCCAGCGAGGTTTCCGGCGGCGCGGTGACCAGGTTGTCGGCGGTCATGATGTGGGAAATCTGACGGCTCTCTTCGGGCAGAAACTGCATGTCCCTGCTGGTGACGATGCCGACCACGGTGCCGTCTTCCTCGACGATGGGTATGCCTGAGACCCTCTTTTCCCGCATCGTGGCACGGACCGTGTCGGTCGACTCGGTCGGGGGGAGCGTCACCGGGTCGGTGATGATGCCGTTTTCGCTGCGCTTCACCTCTTCGACTTCCAGGGCCTGCGTCTTGATATCGAGATTCCGGTGGATGCACCCGATGCCCCCTACCTGGGCAAGGGCAACGGCCAGTTTCGACTCGGTGACCGTGTCCATCGGCGAGGACACCAGGGGAATGTTCATCCGGATATTCTTCGTGAAATTCGTCGACATGTCGAGGTCGTCGTGATCCACGTCGGAGTAGTTGGGGAGGAGGAGGATGTCGTCGAAAGTTATCGCCTCGTATTGTATTTTGTTCTGCATTGGGACACCTGGGTTTCGGGGTTTCGGGTAAGAAACTACTTTTTATTCTCCCGGAGGGATTGAAGCAAGCCAAGCTTTGGTGAAAATACAATAAAAATATGAATATGCTCGAACAACTGCGGTCTGAACTCGATCGGCTCGAACATGCGGGCCTCCGCCGCCGCCCGGTCGAGCTGTCCTCCGCGGCCGGACCGCGGGTTATCGTGGACGGCCGCGAGGTGGTATGCCTCTGCAGCAACGACTACCTCGGCCTGGCCGCCGATCCCGCGGTCGTGCAGGCCGCGACCGACGCCGTCGGCACGTGGGGGGTCGGCAGCGGCGCGTCCCGGCTCGTCAGCGGTACTATGGTACCCCATCGGCGCCTGGAGCGCGCGATCGCGGCGTTCAAGGGCGCCGAAGACGCCGTGGTAACGTCCACCGGGTGGATGGCCAATCGCGCCGCGATCTGCTCGCTCGCCGGGCGGGGCGACCTGGTGCTCTGCGATAAGCTCGATCACGCCAGTATCCTCGACGCCGCCCGCGCGTTCGGGGCTCGGATGAAGACCTATCCCCACCGCGATACGGAAGCCCTCGAGAAGATCCTCGCTCGCCGCCGTCCGGATTACGACCGTTGTTTCATCGTGACGGATTCGATTTTTTCAATGGACGGAGACCTCGCACCCCTGGAAAAACTGGTCGCAATCAAGCGGCGGTACGACGCCGCGCTCGTGATCGACGAGGCCCACGGCACGGGTGTCTTCGGTCCGCGGGGCAGGGGGGTCGCGGAGCACTGCGGGGTCGAGGAAGACGTTGATTGCACCGTCGGCACCCTGTCGAAGGCCGTCGGCTGCCTGGGCGGTTTTATCGCGGCCCCACGGGTGCTGTGTGAATACCTGCGCAACACGGCCCGGTCGTATATCTACACCACCGCGCCGCCGCCCGCCGTGTGCGCGGCGGCCGAAACGGCCCTGGCATTGATCGACCGCCGCCCGGAAGACCGCCGCGGCCTGCTGCGCGCGGCCCGCGACCTGCGGGAGC
Source organism: uncultured Planctomycetaceae bacterium (assembly GCA_964557575.1). Lineage (GTDB taxonomy): Bacteria > Planctomycetota > Phycisphaerae > SM23-33 > SM23-33 > CAZLBC01. The sequence goes on along the minus strand of CAZLBC010000035.1, from coordinate 12,558 downwards.
GGCTCGCGGCGGCGGGGTTCGACACGCTTGATGCCGCCGGCCAGATAATCCCGGTCGTCATCGGCGACGCCGAACGGGCGACCGCGGTCAGCCGGCGGCTCCTGGAGGAGGGGTTCCTCCTGCCGGCGATCAGGCCGCCGACGGTTCCGCGGGGCACCAGCCGCCTGCGGATCAGCCTGTGTGCCGGGCACCGGCCCGAAGAGATCGAGCGGCTGGTGGCTGCGCTGCGGCGGGTGTCGGAAGCCCGGTGACCGGATCCCGGCGGCGATTTCTGAAATGTAATCAATTGTTCAACAAATCTTAACCGTTCAGGATTGTTGACGCCGGGTCGGCATAAAAACAACAATACAAAATATAAACAACGGTGGTTCCCTGTCCGTCGCTCTGCATATCGAACATGGCGGCTCGTCACAACGCGCCGGTTTGCAGGCCGCCGGCCTACCGGTCGGCCACCACTTGCATAACCGGTCATTTGCTGACGGGGCACTGAATGTCAGCATATATTTCTATCCCGCATGTGTATCGTTTCAAGATACGAATACTGCTTCACGCAAAAAACCGGCTGCGCAAGCGGTTTCAATTTGCTCCGCGAGCGCCGAAGCGGTCGGTTTTTCACCCCCCCCCGGCGAATGTGACCATTGCGATCAATACTGATCATCATGTTCTTACGAGAGCGCAGGGAATTCCCACCCATCTCGACACACGCGAAGCACTTGCGTACTGCTCTACTCGAAACGTTTCACGGCGGGTGAAGCGGGCGTATACATCGCCGTTCAATTGTTGATGCATCCTACGGCTTCAACGGTTGCCCGCGCCAGTGAGACGCGAGAGTCGAGCAGGTGCCGGCCGGTAAGGCCGGCCGCTTTGTTGCCGGGTGCATGGAGAGAAACGTGGTTTGGGAAGCAGGGTGGCGCAGGATGTCAGTTGTTTCTGGTGTTTTTGTTCTTTCCGTCGTTTACGTTGTTTTTGTTGTTCTGTTGTTTCTGTCGTTCCTGTCGTTCCTGTCGTTTCTGTTGTTTCTTGATTGTTTCACGGTGGAAAATTCTTGCGACATACTGCTGCAAACGTCGCGCAGCCGGCATCCCGTTTCCGGAATCCGGGCGCGGGTGTATTGATCCGCCGGGATAACGGATTATTATTGCACTATGGCCGCATCAGAGACCAAACGCTTTCCGGTTATCGGGCTGGTCGGCGGTATCGGCGCGGGCAAGACCGCGGCAGCCGACCGGTTTGCCGAACGCGGCTGCGCGGTGATAGATGCCGACCGCATCGGCCACGAACTGCTGGCGGATCGTTCCGTCCGCGATCGTATTCGGGCGGCCTGGGGCGACGAACCGTTCCGTGACGACGGGTCCGTCGACCGCCGTCGTGTCGCCGACAGGGTCTTTGCCGATCCCGCCGCCCGGCGCACGCTCGAGGGGATACTGCATCCCGGCATGCGGCAGCGGATCGTGGAAAAGATAGCCGCGGCCCGAGAATCGGGCGTCCCGGCGGCCGTTATAGACGCCGCGGTCCTGTTCGAGGCGGGCTGGGACGAGTTGTGCACGCACACCGTGTTCGTGGATGCCCCGCGCGATCTGCGGCTGGCGCGGGTGCGGACTCAGCGGGGATGGTCTGAAGAGCAACTGGGCGATCGGGAATCGTCCCAGATTCCCCTTGACAAAAAACGGGAACGGTGTTCTTATGTCGCCGTTAACAATTCTGATGGTTCACGCCTGTCGGAACTGGTGGGTGACATTTTCCACAACATTATGAGCGATAGCTGATCATCGATATCGTTCAGTTCCGTCTTCGGAGGTTGACAATTCCCGTAGGACTGGAGCCTCTGTAACGCGTATTTCATCTTTCAGAGGAACCCCGCTGCAACAGATGTTGTTCCCTGGCGGGAAATGGCATATTGATCGTTCCGCAACGCGGGGCGAGGGAAGATCCGGCCGTGGGACGGCATGTCGTTGCGGTCGGGAGGCAGCAGTGCCATCGGGAGCGACGGAGAGCCCTGCCAGCCGGATAACAACACACGAGATATGGTGTAAGAATGATGCATGCAGAAGGAGAAAAACCGGATCATGTCGGATGATAACGTCAAGGAAGGAGCGCTCGTTGCGCGCGCCGATGACTCTTCCTCCGGGGAGAGGACCAGCAGAGAGGAAAAACGAAACGCCTGGCTGTCGTGCTACGAACGATGGCAGTCGAGCGGGTTGTCCGTAAAGGATTTTTGCGAGCGGGAGGATCTCTCCATCTCCACGTTTTATTACTGGGCCCGAAAGTTCGAAGCCGCCGACGACGATGCGGAGGACGCGGTCGGCGGCAGTTCGCTCAGGAACAAGGGCGCGGGGGCCAAGAGCAGGAAAAAGGAAGATCGCTGGAAGGCCCGTTACCGCGCGTGGCGGTCCAGCGGACTCTCGGTGAAGGAATTCTGTACGCGCGAAGACATTTCAATATCGACCTTTTACTACTGGGCCAAAAAGCTGCGCGACGACGCGGATGACGTCGAGACACACGAGGATGACGGCCAGGAGGAATCGCCGTCGCCGTCGCCGTCGCCAGCGCCGCGGGATCGGGAAAATACGTCCCGCGAGCAGGCGGAATCGCTGCACGAGAAGTACGAGGACGTGAAACGGAGCCGCCTGCATATCAGCGAACTGCACCACGTCGACATTACCGGGCTGCGGGACATCGCCCGGGAAGAGGGCGTGGCAGATTACCTCTCGATGGAGCGGCGGGACCTGATATTCGAGATCATCAAGGTCCGGGTGAAAAAAAGCGGGATGATGTACGGGGAAGGCGTGGTGGAGATCCTTCCCGACGGTTTCGGCTTTCTCCGCAGCCCGGACTACGATTACCTGCCCAGCCCCGAGGACATCTACATCTCCCCGTCGCAGATCAAGCGGTTCGGCATACGCACGGGCAATTTCGTGGCGGGCCAGATCAGGCCGCCGCGGAATTCCGAAAAGTATTTCGCCATGCTGAAGGTCGAGGCCATAAACAACGAATCCCCGGAAAAGCTGGCCGAGAAAACGTCGTTCGAGCAACTCGTGCCGACCTTCCCGGAGAAGCGTATTTTCCTCGAGACGGTGCCGGACGAGATCGACATGCGGGTCGTGAATCTCATCACCCCGATCGGGTTCGGACAGCGCATGCTCATCGTGTCGCCTCCGCGTGCCGGCAAGACGGTTCTGCTGAAGAAGATGGCCAACGCCATAGACGCCAACCACCCCGCGGCCAAGGTGATCATACTCCTGATAGACGAGCGCCCCGAAGAGGTGACGGACATGGAGCGGAACACGAACGCCGAGGTCATCGCCTCCACCTTCGACGAGCCGGCCACCCGCCACCTCCAGGTGGCCGAGACGGTGATCAGCCGGGCCAAGCGGATGGTCGAGTACGGCGAGCAGGTCGTTATTCTCCTCGACAGCATTACCCGCCTCGCCAGGGGATACAACGCCTGCGCGCCGCGATCGGGGAAAATACTCACCGGCGGCATTGACGCCTCGGCCCTCGATAATCCCCGCCGCTTTTTCAGCAGCGCGCGGTGCATCGAGAACGGCGGATCGCTCACGGTGATCGGGACCGCCCTGGTGGACACCGGCAGCAGGATGGACCAGGTGATCTTCGAGGAGTTCAAGGGCACCGGCAACAGCGAGTTGGTCCTCGACCGGTCGCTGGCCAACCGCCGCATATGGCCGGCCATCAACCTGACCTCGTCGGGAACCCGCAAAGAGGAACTGCTCCTCGACGACCAGGAATACCGGCTCACCACCGCCCTGCGGCGGCTACTGGGCAACATGCAGCCCATCGAGGCGATGGACATGCTGCTCGAGAAGCTCCACGAGACGGGATCCAACGCGGAATTCCTGTTGTCGATGAAGCTGTGACGCGCGGCGGTTTTCCCGGCCGAGCACCCGTTGACACCCACCGGATTGCACAGGAGACGCGATGCAGTACACCGCAGTGATATTCGACCTCGACGGTACGCTGCTGAACACGCTGGGCGACCTGGCGGACGCGATGAACATCGTCCTGGAGGAGGCCGGCTTTCCCCCCCATCCGCATGAAACCTACAAGTACTTCGTGGGAGACGGCGTGGTGAAACTGGTCGAGCGGGCGCTGCCCCCCGTCGCCCGCGACGAGCACACGATGCGGGAGTGCGTCGCGGCGTTCAGGGGAGAATACGCGCGGCGGTGGGACGCGACCACCGCTCCCTACGAGGGAGTTGCGGCAATGCTCGCGGCGCTCGGGGAACGGGGAGTCGGGACGGCGGTTCTCTCCAACAAGCCCCACGAGTACACGGTCAAGTGCGTGGAGCGCTACTTCCCCGACGCTGCTTTCGGCGCGGTGCAGGGCGTCTGCGAGGGCGTCCCGCCGAAACCCGATCCGGCCGGCGCCCTGGCCGTGGCCGAGCGGATCGCCGCCGACCCGGGCGCGGTTGTCTACGTCGGGGATACGAACACGGACATGGAGACGGCGACGGCGGCCGGGTTCTTCCCGCTGGGGGCCACGTGGGGATTCCGGACGCCGGCCGAACTCCTGGCGCACGGCGCGCGGGAACTGGTCGACGCGCCCGGGGACATCGTCGAGCGGTTTTTCGATTGACTCGGCGCTGAACAGTGCCGGCGCCGTTTCACTCTCCCTCTTCCGGGTCCCAACGGATGCCCGGTTTCCACGGCTCTTTCCCGTACTCGTAGGCGCCGATGTCCGGGGCTGTTCCAGCGTAGTCGACAGCGAAACCGGGGACGGGCCTGCCGGCATCTATCAGCGGCGACCCCTTCTTCGGGCGGAAGTCGTGATTGTCCGGATCGACGAGCCAGTTTCCGATGGGTTTTCCGCCGAGACGGCGGTTGTGGCTGACTCGGTCGCCCGGCGGCAGGGGCTTCTTGCGCCACACGATATTTCCCACGGCGTTGTTGCAGAAGAGGCTGTGGGCGTTCTGGACCGCCAGCAGGGGGTGCTGTTTGCGCCAGGGCTTTTTCGGTTCGGCGCGGGTCGGAATCAGCAGGTGCCGGCTGTTGTTGTCGTTTCGCTTCGCCGGGTCCCGGGGGCCGACGTCGAAGACGGTGTTGTTGAACACCCGGTTCTCGTCGCCCTTGACGATGATGCCGTGAATGCCGCAGTCCCAGACGACGTTGTGGTGGACGGTCAGGCCGCGGGTCTGGTCGTCGCCGCGGATCCCCATCCCGCCGACCCGGTCGTGGCCCGCGTAGCCCTCGGTCATGCAGCCGTGCACCCAGTTGTGGTGTATCACCGTCCCGCGGCAGCGCGGCAACTGCGTGTAGACCAGCGCGACGTCGCGGCACAGCAGGCCGCCGTCGCGGACGTGATTGTAAGCGACGCGCTGGTTGCCGCCGGGGCACTGGAGCAGGGCGTTGCCGCCGTTGTAGATCGTGTTATGCCGCGTGACGTTGGCCTCGCCGGAGATGTTCAGCCCGGCGTAGCCGAGCGAGCCGTGCCAGCAGACGTCGCGGATCAGGCAGTCCTCCACCACGTTCTCGTTGCCGCCGACACGCAGGCCGCCGTGCGACGCCCGGGCGATGACGCAGTTGCGCACGCAGTTGCGGTCGCCGGACAGGGCGGTCCTGCACGTGCGATATTTCGGGTTCCGCACGTGACGCGAATAGGTGGGGTAGCGCAGGCGGCAGCCGTCGACGACCAGGTCGCTGCACCCGGTGAAGCGAAACGAGCAGGCAAAAAACCGCAGCCCGCGGAGGTGAACGTGGTGCAGGTTTTTGCCGGTGACGGCGTGTTGGCGTACCCGGTAGCGCACGTCCAGGGTCGACGGGTCTTTGCCGCCGGGCGGGGAGAAATACAGGCGGTTCTTGTCGGCGTCGTAATACCACTCGGTCGGGCGGTCCAGCGCCGCCCGCGTGCCGGACAGAAAGTAGTAATCGTCCTGCCAGCCCTTTTCGTGCTTGGCGTAGTGCGTGATGCCCTTCAGGTCCTTCGGGTAGGTGAGCGTGTCCTTTCCCGCCCCGTGCCCGGTGACCGTGCGGGTCCAGGTGAAGAACTGGTGGGCGACGTTGAGCGTGATGTGCGCGCCGGTCCAGTCGATGCCGGTCCCGGCCAGTTGCGGGTCCCTGATCGTGCCGTAGCGGCTGCCCTTCGCGGCCGACGCCCACGTTGCGCGGTCGAAGAGCCGGTCGGGAAAGTCCATGTCGGGCCACCGCGCCTCGACCATCATTGTCTCGCCCGCGAAGAGCTGTTCGACGGGGTCGTCGACCGGGACTGCCCAGATGCCGTCTTTCTGCCGGGTCCACGCGCCGGTCACGGGCCGGGTGCCGTCGAGGACGACCCGCTCGCCGTCCGCGGCGGCGAACAGGATCGGCTTCCCCGGCCGGCCCGCCGTCTTCAGGACCACCGCCGCGCGGTAGGTGCCGCCTCGGATGCGGCAGGTGTCGCCGGGCCGCACGGTGTCGGCCGCCTTCTGGATCGTCCTGAACGGCTTGTCTTTCGTGCCGGGATGTCCGTCGTCGCCGCCGGGCGCGACCCAGCAGGTCCCGGCGGGGGCGGCCGGGGCGGTCAATGCCGGCAGTAGCAGCAGCGCGAGTATTTTTTGCATGAATTCACTCCGTTTGGCGTGGGGTGTATATACTAGTTTAGCGCGGTCGATTTTATCAAGACGTCATATTTCGGATACCGTATTTGCAGCGCCGGCGAAGACGCCCCGCGAAACAATGGCGCTATTTTTGTGCGCCCCTTTGACAAGCCTGCGGGAAACCTCAATACTATAGACTGAAAACAGGTTTCTAATATGAAAACAGCCGCCCGCCGCGGCCGTTCCGGTGACCTGATGACAAAGACCGTTTCCGAAGACGAGTACCGCCGGTACCGCGTGCCCAACCTCAGCCGCGCCCTCGACGTCCTCGAGACCCTCGCCGGGCACCCGGAAGGAATGCCCATGATGGCGCTGGCCGAGCGGCTGGAGATCCCCCGGACCGGCATGTACCGGATCGTGATCACCCTCCTCTACCACGGCTACATCGAGCGGGACGAGGCCACCCGGCGGATCACCCTCTCCCGGAAACTCATGGTCCTCTCGAACACCACCGTCTGCCGGTACAACATCGTCGAGGAGTCGCTGCAGTACATGCGGCGGCTCAGGGACGAGACGACCGAGACCGTCCAGCTCAACACGATCTGCGATGCCCAGGGGATCGTCCTGGAAACGGTGCCGTCGACCCACGAGGTCCGGATCGTCGTCGATCCCGGCGCGCGGTTCGGCCTGCACTGCTCGGCGCCGGGCAAGGTGCTCCTGGCCTGGCTGCCCGCGGCCGAGCGGCTGAAGGTGACGGCGACGATGGTTTTTCCCGCCACGCCGAGACGACCATGACCGACCCCGAAACGTTCCGCCGGGAGCTGGCGCGGGTCCGCCGGCGGGGGTACGGGACCGACCGGGCCGAGGGCATCGTCCCCGGCCTCCACTGCGTCAGTTGCCCGATACTCGACCACAACGCCTATCCCGTCGCGGCGCTGACCGTCGTCGCGCCCTCGACCCGGCTGCCGGCGTCCGACTTCGCGGACGTCGCTGAACGCGTCGGCCGCTACGCGGCGATGATCTCGCGGCGGATCGGCTACAACCTGCTTGAAAAAGAGGAAGCGGTTACCTGATGTCGAA
>CAZLBC010000035.1:0-4849 GCA_964557575.1 uncultured Planctomycetaceae bacterium | reverse complement strand
TGATGTCGAACAAAACAGCGCTGTCTCTATCCCTGATTACGCTCCTGGCCGTCGGGCGGGTGTCTCCCGCCGCCGACTGGTTCGACGACCTGCTGGCGATGCGGACCGCGGCCCCGGAAGAAAAACGTGCGGCGGCCGTCCCGCTGCCGGACTTCGGCACCGGCCAATTCACGGTCGCCGCCTGGGTCCGCACGAAGGCTGACGGGACGATCTTCGCTGTCACCGCCCCGAAGGGAAAGTGGATCCGCCGCGGCAAGGCGTTTTTTCTGCGCGGCGGCAAGCCCGCCTTCGACATCGGCTGGGTCGGGTGCGCGAACGGCAGGACGAAGATCACCGACGGCCGGTGGCACCACGTCGCGGTGACCGGCGGCAGCCCCCTGCGGTTCTACGTCGACGGGAAGCCCGACGGCGGCGGGGACCTCGGCACGCACCCGGACCCGAAAGGGGCCGTCTTCAAGATCGGCTGGACGTCAACGAATTTCCCCGGGGGTGACAACCATTTCCGCGGCGGGATCGACGACCTGCGGATCTACGGCCGGGTCCTGGACGCCGGCGAGATCGCCTCCCTCTGCGAGAAGGGGAAGGCGTCGGCCGCGAGCTGCGATACCTGCGGGGACGGCGACCGGCAATCCGCCCCGGCCCCCGCCGCCGGCGGGACCCGGGCGCATCTGCCCCTCGACGGGGCCTGCGGCGACACGTCGGGATCGCTGAACCACGCCGTCCCCCGCGGAAAGACAACGTACGCGCCCGGCGTGCACGGCGCGGCGCTGCAACTGGATGGAAAGGCCCACCTGGTCATACGGACGGCCGGGGGCGCGCCGCCCGACGCGGCCCTCTGGCGGCGACTGGCCAAACGCCATCCCGGCGAGACGGCCCGCGAGCAGATGGCCCGGGAGCGGGCCGACGGGATCTGGGGTGCCGACTGGCGGACGGTCGGGCTGCCGGCCGTCGCCCGGCGCTACGCCGGGGCGATCGACGGACCCGGCGGGCTCGCCGAACGGGCGGCGACGCTGGCCGCCGGCGTCGAGACGGCCGCGGACCTCAAGGCGGTCCGCGCGGTCTACCTGCAGTCCCGGCGCCGCAGGGAGATGCTCGGGCTGGTGGCCGACTGCGACCTCGACGGGTTCCGCGGGCTCCTCGGTGATATCTACGCCGACGGGCAGGCCGCGGCTTTCACAAAGCGCATCGACACACTGGAATCGACGGTGCTCGCGTGGGCCGGCGGCGCGCCGAAAGACGGGCGGCTCGCCGCGTGGAAACGTGACCTGGCCGCCCTGCGGGCCGAGGCCCTTGTCGAGAAAAACCCGCTCGTGGACTTCGACAGGCTGCTCTTCGTGAAGCGCAACGCCTACGACGCCAACCACTACTACACCGAGCATATCAACAGCCACTGGGAGCCCGGCGGGAACCTCTGCCTGCTGGACCTGAAGACCCGCGCGGTCACCGCGCTGGTGCCGGAACTGACCGGCGGCGTCTTCGGGCGGTTCGACCTGTCGTTCGACGCCTCCCGCGTCTGCTTCGGCTGGAAGTGCGCCCACCAGGAAGGGTACCGCCTCTACGAGATACGCCTCGACCCGGCGACCGGCAGCCGGGTCGGGAAGCTCGAGCAACTGACCTTCCCGCAGGAAAACGAGGCGTGGCTGGTCAAGATGTACCGCGCCCGGCCCCACTACCACCACGGCACCGACGACATGCACCCCTGCTACCTGCCCGACGGCGACATCTGCTTTATTTCAACCCGCTGCCGGTACGGCATCCTCTGCGACGGGCCCGACGACTTCACCACCACCGTCCTCTACCGCCGCGACCGGGAGACCGGCGCGCTGACGCGCCTGACCAACAGCTCCGTCAGCGAGGAGGCCCCGGTCATGCTCCCGGACGGGCGGATCATGTACACCCGCTGGGAGTACGTCGACAAGGGGGCGGTCTCGGTCAAGTGCCTCTGGTCGATGCGCCAGGACGGCTCGGCCTCGGCGGAGGTCTACGCCAACGACATCAGCCTCCCCCCCACGTTCACCTACGGCCGGCCGATACCCGGCACGGCCAACCGGTACGTCTGCTGCGGCGTCCCGCACTACCCGCAGAACGCCGTGGGGACGGTCATCCGCCTCGACATGACCAAGGCCATACGCACCCGCGAGCCGATGACCTGCATCACCCCGCGCACGGACATCAGGGGCGAGGGGGGATTCGCCTTTCGCGACGATCCCGCCGCAGGCCGGTGGCGCCGCGACGGGAAGGGCCGCGGGCGGCTGTTCAAGGACCCCTACCCGCTCTCGGATAAGCTCTTCCTGGTCTCCCACAAGCCGGCCGGGCCTTCCTGGAAGGACGAGGCGGCCTGGGATCTCTACTTCCTCGGCGAGGGCGGCCGGGTCTTTCCCCTCTACCGGGACCCCGACATCTCCTGCTTCCTGCCGTACCCCTTCCGGAAGCGAACGAAACCGCCCGTCCTGACCTCGCCCCGGGAAAAAAAACCGGCGGCCGAGAACCGGGCGGTCTGCGTGGTCACCGACATCTACCACGGCATGGAGGACGTGGCACGGGGGACGATCAAGTACATCCGCATCCTCGAGCAGGTCCCCCGCCCGTGGGAGGCCCGCCGCCGCTGGGGCGGCGACACCTACGACCAGCAGCACGCCTGCATCTCCAAGGACACCCACCTGGGCCTGAAGGTCCAGCACGGCGTGGTCCCCGTCGAGAAGGACGGCTCGGCCCACTTCTACGTCCCGGCGATGAAGAACATCTTCTTCCAGGCCCTCGACGAGAACTACCTGGCCGTCCAGACCGAGCGGACCTACGTCAACTACATGCCGGGCGAGCAGCGGTCGTGCATCGGCTGCCACGAGACGCCCGACGACGTCACGAAGAGCGCGAAGACCCGCACGCCGGGCCGGCTCCTGGCCCTCCAGCGCGCGCCCTCCGCCGCCGGCCCCCAGGTCGGCGAGAAAACCGGCGGCCGCCCGCTGCACTACCCCGCCGACGTCCAGCCGGTCCTCGACAAGCACTGCGTGACCTGCCACTCCGGCGACAACCCGAAGGGGAAGCTCGACCTCTCGGGCATCAAGACCACGCTGTTCAACGTCTCCTACGAGAAGCTGGTCCGTGAGCGGCGCCGCGGAAACGGGCGCAGGCGCTATCCCCTGATGGTGACGATCGGGGAGAACCACCCCAAGACGGGCAACGTCCACTACCTGCCGGCCCGGTCGCTGGGGTCCCACAGCAGCATCCTGGTGGCGATGCTGGCGCCGGGGAAGGTGACGCTCAAGGACCCCGAGCAGGCGAAGATCGCCGCGAAGCTGGCGAAGAAGCACGCGAAGGTCAACAGGCAGATGACGCCGGCGGAGCTGCTGAAGATCACCAACTGGGTGGATACCAACGCCCAGTACTACGGGTCGTACTGGGGCCGGCGGAACCTGGAGTACAAGGGGCATCCGAACTTCCGGCCGGAGCCGACCTACGAGCAGGCCCTGAGCCGCTACAGCCCGATCCCCGAGGAGCGGCGGTAAAAAAGGGGTCAGAACTATTTTATTTCATTGTTGTTAAAGAAGTAACGTCGATTAATTTGAGCCGGAAAATAGTTCTGGAGACCTTCCTTTTCTGCGGGTCTGCCCTCGGCGAACCGGAGGGACTACTCTGTCTGCTTTACGCGGGAGGCAGCGTGGTTCTTCTTTGCGGGGGTTCTCAGTGGCAGGGACTTGCGGGGATCAGGGCGGTTCTTTTTCGACCTTGTGTATCGGGCTCGGTATAATGACTCTCTGCGCCGGCGCTAATTGCGTGTATTAAGTTGTTCGTCCAAAAGAATAGAGCCTTATGAAGAGTTGTAAGAGAATCCTGGGATCACTGTTGCTTATTCTGGCCGCTTGCTCGGAGTCGCAAGCTGATGCGACTATCTATTCGGCTTCGCCCAAATCGGTCATTAGCCCCGAATTCGCGCTGGCAATTGATGGTAAATCAGTGCCGGTCATGAAGTACATGGACTACCACTATGCTCACTTTGCTTTTGACAGCACTATCAATGTAAAGGTCACCACACCGGAGATCATCAGGAAATACAAGATCAGCCCCGGGAGCCTGGGCATCAACGGAAGCGTTTCGGGAAAAGACCTGACCTTTTCTGTAAGCCAGTCGCCTGATGCAAACAGTACCCCACGATATTTCGTCTTACAGATCAATGAACTCGAGAAACTGGTCATCCTCGGAGACCCGCCCGAAACCAACGTCCCCTCATCTACCGGGAAGGGCATTTTCAACGTAGTCAGCTCTTTTGGCGCCGATAAGGCGGGGACAACAGATGCGCAGCCCGCAATTCAGCGCGCCATCAACGCTGCGAGCAAACACGGTGTACCGGGGAAGCCAGGCATAGTCTATGTGCCGGCGGGTCTGTACGTCGTACGACACCTGTACCTTAAAGACAATGTTGATCTCTACCTGGCTCCGGGCTCGATTCTGAAGGCGGATGGAAACCAGAAGCATTACAAGGTCAAGCATAACGGCGGTGTCGATGCGGTTCTTGTAATCGACAATGCGGCCAATGTCACTATTCGTGGCCGCGGAGAAGTGGACGCCAGCGGCGTGAAACTGATGAACCTGTTCAGCAAGAAGCCGCCTGTCTTTCTCACACAGAGCAAGGAGCATCCTCGGCGGCGGGTCATTACCTCCAGTACCAGTGGAACCTCACACAATGTTGAGATCAACGGCATAGTGGTCAAAGATGGCACCAATTGGTCGGTTGACTTGGTCAAGATCAAGGGCGTGAAGGTGCAGAACGTAAAGGTTCTAAACCACAAGGGGATCCGTTGGAAGATTCAGAACGACGGCATTAATGTGACATCATCCTCAGATGTACTAG
>CAZLBC010000034.1:0-44418 GCA_964557575.1 uncultured Planctomycetaceae bacterium | reverse complement strand
AAAACGGTGGTGTGAAAAGATCTGGAGCGTCGTAACTTCATGTAAACAACAGGGGACTTCGTCGTTCGTCTTTCTAAAGAAGGCGTTGTCTGCTCAGATTTATTGACCTGCGGTTCGCGGACTTCGAGAAGCTGGACCTGCGGCTGAAGAAGGATTCGCCCGTTTTCGAGAAGCTGCCCGGCTTCAAGCCGATCCCCTTCGAGAAGATCGGCCGGGGGAAGAACGGCGGGGAACGGTGATGGGCCGGCTGCCGGGGGCTAATTTGCGTAATTGAAACCCGACGGCTGGCGGGGGTCCTGGCGGGGGCTGTGGTCTTCGTTATTCTCAGTCGACTCAGCATTGTCGGATTCAACTATGCCAAACTCCCTCAGTGCCTTCCGGTATTCTCGGTTCAACGATTTCTTTTCTTTATCCGATAGTGCAGGCTTATGTGAATCATGCGAGTAACGCTTGCTGACGGGTTGTCGTTTACCTGTCTTCGCATCCCGTTGTGCAGCGATATTTTTTCTGAGTTCCCTGCGTAACCTTGATATTTCTGCATTAAGGGCCGAGTAACCAGGGCATAAAGCTTCTTTATTTATATTGATAATTGACTCGTTTTTTGTACTATCAAAAATTTTGCCTTGAATAAACCTGATCAATTGAAAAATAATATAGTCAGAATTTATTCCATAACCAAAGGGTGCGTTTTGTGATGCCACTCTTGCTAATTTAATGCTTTTTATGGAAGATATCAGCTTTGTTTCAAGCGCATCGGCGATCTCGTCAATTTTATGTAAAGGCAATGGACAATGTAAAGATTTGATAAGTCGTATTCTCGCACATTGTTTGATACTCATTTCAAGCTGGTTTATCTTATTATCAATACGTTGTGGCTTAATCGTTGAATCAAGATAATCATGCAGTATCTTGCGGCACCTATCGATAAGTGGCTGTATGCTCGATACTATTTGTTCATATTTAGCTTGGGATATCGGTGTTGTATTATTAAGGTATTTTGACCAGAGTATAACATTGTAAATACTGCGCTTGATTTTCATTGTGGCTAATTCTTTGTTGTCATAATGTATATTTATTTTTAGCATGTTTAAAAGATATTGTTTTTCCATGCCAATGGCATTGACGGAAATATCATCAGGCATATTATTTGTAACAATATCCGGTATATCAATGGTGTTAAATAAAGTTTTTGCCTCATGAGCATTGTCAATTATAAAGGCATTGTCATGCTTGTTATTTGCTATGGTTGATTGGGCCCCGTAGCTGACTGATTCAATGCTACTGCGAAGATGCTTAATAACCTCACCCTTTGTAATAATTTTTTCATCTGCATACACCAGCAGGCCGTTACACATAACGATAGCATAGATTACTAAAGGATGATACTGATTCATAATATATCCCTTTAACATTATAATCAATTACAGTTTCATTGAATCACAGTACCACTACTGGCTTCATAGCCATTGTTCATATTACCTTGATTGCTGCATGTGTATATTTTTAATATGGTCCCGCACTCGCGACCATACTTTATCTTTGATATTCTCATCCCAGTCCTTTTTATTATCGTTATAATATTTCATCACTTCTTCCTTTGTGGCAAAATCATTACCCTTCACATACCTTCGGTATCTAACCATATATTTCAGAAGTCCTCTAACCTCTACATCCACGGGCCAATAATACAATGCTGGTTCCGTTTGCATACACATTCCAATAGTTCTTATACCAAAACGAGACTTCGGTTCTTTTGCGCTACAAGATATATACTCATACAATATAAAGCTTGACAATTGCTTGAAACATTTGGCTATCTTGTTATCCATATCTTTATAGCTATTAATGTTTATGTTGCGTAACAAAGGAATGTCGGTTGCTTTGCAGGGCATACCAATATGCTTGCTTATTTCATTTTTTAAGTAATAGTATTGTGTATTTGGACCAGATGTACGGGTTGTATTATTATTTTGCTGCTTTAAAGAGCCGTTTTTATCTGAAATACTAAAATTGCTAAACATCCCTTTTTTTTCAAATGTCTTGCTCCACTTATTTGAACTGAGAACATCCTTTACGTAGGGCATGAAAGGGTCAGCTAATAGCAGGCGGAAATGATGTTTAATTGTCTGATTGTATTGTTTATAATTAACATTGATAGTCTGTTGATACTCGGAGTATTCATCTCCTAAGCACTCCTTAAAGGTATCATAGATTACGGTTTTCAATTGGTCAATTTGATTATCGAAATATTCTACAATACGTTCCTGCTGTTCGATATCAGGATAATGACTGTTTGCCATGTCTTTTAGTATTGCCCATACTGCCAGTATTTTCGACTCAGCTATATTCGGTTTCCTATAATGATCACGGAATTGCTTAAAATATGCGTTAATGCCCCATCGCGGATTATGTTTGTAATTCTTCAAAGTATCGATTTCAGACTTCTTTAAATGTTGCTTTAGATAGGTTATCAGTTTTTTTAACCCCGTATCATTTGCCTGATGTTTTTTCGCACAATCATATAGTATTTTAAACACGTTAAAAGTGTTATGCTTACTTTGCTGGTTTATAACAGGCTTTTCAGCATAAATGATATCCCATGAATCACTTTGAGCCTTGCCAGGCGTGCCAAGAACAATTGAAAATCTAGATATCAATATGCAGATGCATGCAATTGATATAATAAATACATAGTGTATACATAAATACTTTCTATTATTTTTAACGTAATTCATTATGCATATCCATTATATGATTTCAATAACTACGATATCCATGTTATCTTCTGAACAATAAATCTGACTATGGCAACCTATGACCCTTTCATAATTATCATAACCAAAGATGCTCCAGTTCCATTCGAGGCATAATTCCACGTTTTTGACATGGAATAACCATCTATATTTGTAGTTAATACATATCTATGATTCTCATCGCCGAAATTGACTGTATAGGATTTGCTTTCCTCTGTTTCCTTACCTACTTCACTTGCATACATGATATTAGATCCCTCATCCCACGAAAATCCCACTGAGGGGCCAGTCAATGATAAACTAATATTCCCGGTGACATTATCATCTGTACCTTCCACATAGGCCATCGTCCCTGCGTTATTGACACTAACTTTAAAGTCGTCATCTGTGACAAGGAAGTTCTCCTCTACTGAACAACTTGCCTTAGCAAAACCACCTGCTGTTCCTTGCGATGGGAGGGGCACTAATCCCCATCCCTTACTTAAATTGTAGTTATTTGCATTAAAGGCCACAACATATCCGGCTCTTCCTTCATATCTCACGGATGTGTATGGAAGTGGCGTATCGTTCTCAGGCGGATCAGGGCATCCTTTCCATTCTATAACCCGCCCTTTCATACACGGGTCTATTTTTGCTTCAGCCCAGATATTTTCAGTTTCGTTATGATCCTTAAGCCTCGATTGTTCTCTTACGACCATCCATCGCTCATGCTGCGCCTTTGTATTTGAGAAAAACATGCCACTTCCTGGTCTTAATCCAAACGAGCTTTGAGCATGACCACCGTGCTCTTGGTTATAGAGGTCCCCTTCTCCAATATCGTTCATTACAAAGTTATCATCATCATCCATTCCCGCTCTCCATGTTGTGTAATGAACATGGTGATAATTAGATGGTTTTGGTGTGGGATCAGGATTATATTGATTGCTTTCTACCCACTGCCCGAAATGCGCATGGATATCTTTGCTCCCCTCGTAAACCGTTATTGTTGTCGTCTCGCCGGTCTCTTCGTGTTCCATTACAAACTTTACCTCTACTGAGACATCAACATCTTTTACGCCGCCGTAACAAGGTTCACCGTAGCCGTCCTCGCCCGGCAAATAGCCGGTAAACCGTATTGTCACGTGCCGTGTCCGTTTACCTTTTCCGCTCTCCGGGGTTATTTCAAAAGGCGCAGAGCGTCCACCTTCGTTTCTCCATATATAAATCGGGCCTTCCTTAATTGTCTCGTTTCTCCGTTCAGGATAATCGCCTTCTTCAACTTCCAGATCAAATGTTATATCTCGCCCGTCTTTTGGCACATTGTTTATTATCTTGTGTCCCTCGGTATTTGGTGTTTCCGTAAAAACCTTCAATTCCCAGACGGCTTCACTGTCTGCATTTACATGCGTTATAAAACATGTTACGAATAATAATACAGCAAGAATGACAATACTCGACTGCTTTCCTTTTTCACTCATCGTCTTCTCCTTATCTATTTTAACGGTTATCAAATCCGATACGAAATCTATTTATGGGCTTAAATTCCTCTTCGTGCTCTTCCCACTCTTCGGCCGTTTCATAGACATGCGGGCTGTACTGTCTCGCTTTTTTTAAACGATCAAAATCATATTTCTTTTGATACCAGTACCAGGTAAATGTCATCAGGTCCCGATATTCCTGCCGGTCCCCCCACGTCCATAACCTCAACGGCCATCTTAAATCGTATAATAATTCAACCGTGGCCTTCTCATCAAGGGCTGTGCGATACGCCAACAATCGCACTTTTTCCCACAATTCTACTCCACCTCTTCTCGCGAGTGCGGTTCGGGCGGCGTTATTCACCTGCATTACTGTTCTTATGATGTTCTCTTCGTGGATAGTGTATTGATTCTTCAAACGCTCATAGGCGTCATTCTGATAATTAATACCGGCCGCCAAGGCAGGAAAATGTCGCTCCGTACGAGGTTTATCGCCGATTATGCGTGTTATAAATAACCCCGAAAACTTAATATTGAAACTGGCGTTCTTCCTGACATTTACGAAGTAGGAATACGGTCCTTTCATTATAAACTGCTTGTATACTCCACCATGAAATTGCCTGA
The DNA here is from genome assembly GCA_964557575.1 of uncultured Planctomycetaceae bacterium. GTDB lineage: Bacteria > Planctomycetota > Phycisphaerae > SM23-33 > SM23-33 > CAZLBC01. The sequence goes on along the minus strand of CAZLBC010000034.1, from coordinate 39,584 downwards.
CGCGCGTTTTACACAACGGTTCGCGAAAGTATGCCGCGTTGCAGTTTTCCAGGTCGCGTTTTCTTACGCTTTTTTCCTCGATGAGGTGACGTTTCAGATCAAAATCGCCTTTTGTTTCAGGGATGTGTATCTTCGAAACCCGCGGGTTTTGATACACGCGCACCAGGTAATCCCGATGTCGATTGTTGCCCCTGTGACCGTCGTTGTTGAAAAAATATATGCAAACACGATATATGCCGTCCGGAACCGTAAATTTCAGCCAGATGTTAGGTCCCTCATACTCTCGCGGATAGGCCTCCCCGTGATCATCCCACGAGGCCTGACGCCGGATACCAATCTTTGGTACCCACAAGCGCCGGCGTTTATCGTTGCCGGGACATTCCGGTTCAGCACACCAAACCCTCAACCGATCCCCTTTCCGGTGATGGGGGCCGAGATAGCCCTTGATGTCAAAACCGCCAATCCCAACATATCCGTTAACCATATCAGCGGGTGCATTGACTCCAAGGTTTATACCCGCCTGCCTCCCGTACCGTCCCACCCAGTCCCCCCACGTGGTCCAGTCGTCGCCGATAACGGCGGCGCAGGTTTGCGGCAGGGGCTTGGTATACCGCCGAACCTCGCGTATCATCGCATCGATGTCTTCGGCGGTCGGGGGGGCGGCGGGAGCGGGCAGTTTTGCCGCTCCGGAATCGGGTTCAGCGGGGGCGCGTTTCGACTTCTTTGCGGACAGCGCACCGGTGTCTTCACCCGTTCCCGGCACAAGCACCTTCCGTGCCCGCGCGAGGCCCCCGCCGTACGACCCGATCCATGGTCTGCCCGCTGGGCCGGTTTCCGCGGCCGAGACGTAGTCATCGTCGAGCGTCACCGCCCCCTTCTCGACAGCCACGCACCGGCCGGCGGCGGGGTCGTATACCGCCAGGCCCTTTCGCCAGGTCCCGAGCAGGAGCTTGTCGCCGTATTCGGCCAGGCAGGTGATATAGTCCTCCGGCAGGAGGCGCTGCATGATCCGCTTCGGCGGGCGCTTCCAGCCCGGGGGCGTGCCCGCCCAGGACTTCTCCACCTTGGCGACGAAGTTCTTCCCGCGGACATGCCGCCAACTGCCCCCGCCGTCCCGGCTGAAGGCCAGGCCGGCCACCGTCGCCGCCCAGACCGTCCCGTCGCGGCCCACGAGCACCTGGTTTATCATGTTCGTCGGCAGGCCGTTGCCGGCCGGGGAGAGGGGCAATTGCCATCGTTTTCCCGGCCCGAACCGCTCCGGGGCCGAGACGACCCGCCACCGGGGATATGCAAGCCGCCCCCGGGCCTCTTTCCGGGCGGGCGCGACGGCGATGCCGTGACACTGGGTGCCGACGAACAGCCGGCCGCTCTTGTCGAAGGCCAGGGAATTGGCCTGGTCTTCGGGCAGGCCGTCGGCGCGGGTGTAGTATGACCAGGTATCCTGCTTCTCGCGGTAGCGGGCGAGACCGGCGTCGGAGGCGATCCAGACGTCGCCGTCGACCGGGCAGACGGCGATGTCGAATACCCGCTCACCGAGGGGACCCGAGAGGACGTCGTAGTTGCGCCACGCCGTCCCGTTGAAGACGCTGACGCCGTGATTCAGGTGACCGGCCCATATCCGCCCCCGCCGGTCGCATGCCAGGGCGTAGATGGTGTCGTCTCCGAGGCACGTCTCGGCGGACGTGCCGGTCGTCAGGACCGGCCCCAGCTCTTCGGCGAAGCCGCCGGTCGACGCGCGGGTCACGTGTGTCCAGTTATCCTCATCGGGGGCCTTCCGCCACAGCCCGTTGCCCTCCGTACCGACCCATATACCGCCGTCGTTGTCCGCGCAGAGGGAAACGATGAATCGGCCCTGTTGCCGGGGGTTCCAGGTTTCCCCGTCACCGGCCGGGCATGCAGCATTGAAAGGGATTCCCGCCGTGAGCAGAATGATTGAGAACGTAACAGGCCATGTTCCCAATACTCTTGGATGCATGTAAAACCCCTGATTCGTGCAGTGGTATTATTCAGACAATAACGATTATATCCCCCCCCCCTTGTCAATTCAAGAAACGATATAAAAAAATTATTATTATCAATACAGAAATAATGTACCACCAGCACGCATGTTACCCGTCTTCCGCCGCCCGCGCCTTCATCTCCGGTCCCAGCGGTTCTACCTGCACCAGGTCCTTGTCCCGCAAAACGCGGTAGCAGTCCGGCAGGTCGAACGACGCCAGCACCCCCGGCACGAAGCACGACAGCGGCCAGGCGTAGCGCTCGGACTCGGCGATATCCGCGTACGACGTCGGGGCGTTCTTCAGTGTTACGCGGGTCACCTTGTCCGACAGCACGGCCGCGAACGTCGCCGGGATCGTCCCCCACCCCCGGGCAACGACGTGTATCTTCTCGTGGCCGATCGCCGAGAGCCAGTCGACGACCCGCAGCAGGTCGCGGGTCCTGAGACCCGGGCAGGGGGTCCCGAGCATGAGCGCGTGTGCGGCGTAGAAGTAGTCGGCGCCGTAGGGGCTCGTCCAGGCGCCGCCGCATGTCCCCGGCCGCGATTCGCCCACCCCGCGGACGTCGCAGGCATAGAAAGCCGCGTTGGGGTGCTCCTTGAGCAGTTGGCCGACCAGCGGCTCGTCCCGCAGTTCCGCGTCGGCCGACTGGTGGGAGCAGTACAGGACCGCCTCCTTCTTCTCGCCCGGCGGGAAGCGGAGGCGCTGTTTTGCCAGGCGGTAGACCACCGCCCGGATGCCCGGCTCGGTTTCGACCAGGTAGGTGGTGCTGCGGAGGGGGTAGCCCCGCGAGAGCCAGACCTGGAGGATCCGGTAATCCGGGGGCTCGGCCGACGGGACGTCGTCGGGGAGGGCCAGTACCTGCCGGACCCGTTTCTTCAACTCCGTGGCCGCCATGTTCGCGGGGCGCTGTTTCGCCAGTTCCCGCGACCGCGCCCGGGTAAACGACTGGACGGTCCGGGCGTCCAGGCGACAGACCTGCCCGTCCGGGGCGCAGTAGAGGGTCGCGTCCTTCTCGATGACCAGTTCCGGTTCGGCCGCGGGGCCCGTGACCCCGGCGGCGCGGTTGAAGAAGCCGTACATCGCTTCGCGGTTGTCCCGGGAGTAGCCGTGGCCGCCGGGGCCGACGAAGAGGGCCGCCCGGTCGGCGTGTCCCAGCAGGGCGTAGATGTGCCTGAGGCGGCGGTGGGCCTCTTCGCTGCCGCGGATGTCGAAGAAATCCTGGCGCTTGGCGAGGATGATGATCGGCTTCGGGGCCATGGCGGCCAGGAAATCGGCGTGATCGAGCCCGCGGGCGAGGGCCGCGGGCGGGCACTGCTCGGTGTCGGCGGGCACCTCGTTTTCCAGGTTGCGTCGGAAGGTGGTCACGAAGCAGCTCGGGGCGGCCATCGTCCAGCGGCGCTCCACCCCCGCCAGCCAGGTCGTCATCGTCCCCCCGCCGGAGTTGCCCGTCACGCCGATACGCTTCGGGTCCACCTCCGTCCGGGTCAGGAGGTAGTCGAGGGCCCGGATCCCGTCCCACGCCCGCCAGGAGCCGAAGAATTCCCCCACCAGGTACTGCTGGTTGCCGGCGTAGAGGTGCTCGCGGACGCCGACGCCGATCCGGGACTTCAGGTCGTCGCCGGGGTACTGGAGCCGCTCGCCCTGGCTGATGGGATCATAGATCAGGACGACGTATCCCTTGCGGGCCAGGCCCTGGGAGAAGGACTGGTAGTACTTCGAGGCCTTGCCGTTGGCGGAGTGCCCGCAGGTACCCACCACGCCCGGGAAGGGCGGTTCGCCCCGCGTCGGGATGTACAGGTTCGCCGTCACCGGGAACCCCGGACGGCTCTCGAAGATGACCTTCTCTATGCGGTAGGTGTCCCGCTTGACGGTCCCGGTCACCCGGGGCGTGAGGGGGGTCTTTCCGGGCCATGGCCCGAAGCTGCCCCGGACCTGCTCCCGGACCCGCTTCACGTATGCCCGGGCGTCGTCGGCGGTCTCCAGTGCCGCGATCCGGTCCCGGATCGCGCGGTCGACGGCCCGGACGCGGCCGACGAAGTACTCGTGGACCATGCGGGGCAGGCGGTGGAGCGGCTCGCGGGGTTTTTGCGGTGCGGCGGCGACAGGGGGAGCGGCGCACAGCGCCGCGCAGGCGATCGCCGGGATCGCGGCGGCGCGTCTGGTGAAAGCATTCATGTCGGATCCTTTCCGGGGGTGTTCACGGACGGCGGTGATCGGGCGGGTGTTGCGGCGACACGGCGGCGGTCGCGGCGGGTTTCCCGGCGACGGCCTCCAGCAGCGCGAGGACCGCCGCGCGGATCCGCGGCTCGGCGTCGACCGCCAGGCAACTGCTGCGGGCCCGCCAGGTCGTGTAGCCGCCGAGGGCGTGCTGGTCGGGCGGGGGGATGTAGCCCGCGCAGCCGTTGGCCAGGGAGATGGTGAAGGTCGGCCGCAGGGGGCTGCGCTTCTTGATCGCCAGGCCGGTGGCGGCGAAGACCTCGTTGGGGATCGCGGCGATGCCGAGGCCGCCGATCCTGATCGCCTGGAGCTTCAGCTCCCGGGTCGGGGGCATCCCGGCCAGCAGGACCGTCTCCCGGGCGTAGACCTCGGGTATGGTTCTCGGCTTCGGGTGGTCGATCTTCTCCAGGAAGGCCTTCGCCTCCCGGACCTCCTGCTTCGACGGCATCCGGACCGGGATCGCCAGTGTCCGCTCGGCCATGGCGATCGAGACGTCCCGGCGGTGCTCGATGCCCCGGTATGCCTTCAGTGCCGCTTGAGCAACGTCCTCGGCGACCGAGAACCGGTCGAACTGCCGGCGGGGATGTGCGAAGTCGCAGCAGTTGGCGTCGCCGCTGGTGCCGTTGGAGAGAATGCCCGCAAAGGGCGGGCTGCCGTCGCCGGCGCCGAGGAGTTCGGCGATCCGCCCGGCGAAGACCCCGAAGTAGTCCGCCGACAGGGCGGGCGCGCCGGCGTAGTGGGTGGAGTAGTTGGCCAGGAGGGCCAGCGGCCGGCCGGCCGGGGTGCGGACCGACAGGACGGACACGGCGGTATCCCGCGGCCCGGTCCGCTCGACGGCGTCGGGGTTCCGATATCCCGGGTTCATCCGGGCCCGGTCGTTTTTCTTCCCGGAGAAGCGATTGGTCGGCGCGGTCCCGGGTTTCATCAGCCAGCGGCGGCAGAAGACGTTCTTCGGTTCCTGGGCGACGCCCCATCCGACCGCCGCGGGGGCCCGGTTCTCATTCGCCCGCTCGATGCCCTCCGCGATCAGCGCCGGCAGGGCCGCGGCGTAGTCGGCCTGGACGCCGGTCCCCAGCGCCCCCCACACGGACGGCGCGGAGTGGGTGTGGGTGGCGGAGATGAGCATGCGGTCGGTCCGGATGCCGGTCTTTTTTTCAGCGATCGCTTTTGCCCGGTCCAGCAGGTCGCGCGGCACCCCGCAACTGTCGACCACGGCGACGGCGATGGTTTCCCTGCCGTCGTCGAGGACCAGGCACCGGGCGTGGAGGCGGTCGACGACCTTGTTCGCCGTCCGCTCCCGCATGCCCCCGTTGACGACGACGGGCAGCTTTGTCGGGGTGATGTCCACGGCGGCCGCGCCGGCGCGGAGCGTGTTCTGTTGTTCGGCCGGTGCCGCCGGGCGCGGATGGGGCGGTAACAGGACGAGTAATGCCGAGACCAGGAGTGCCGTGTTTTTCAATGCGCCGTCTCCGGTATCCGTATCGCCCGGCGCGCTACTCGGCCGGGGTGATCTTCAGTGCCGACTGTTTTTTGACGCGGGCCTTCACGATCGCCATGTTCGGAACGCCGCAATGCGGCCCGTCGGTGCCCCGGTGGCCCGGGACGGCGACCGTCCCGGCCGGGACGTCCCGCCGGTAGACGGTGTCGCTGTGTGTGCCGCCGAACCAGGTGACCGACAGGTCGGTCTTTTTCCACTCTTTCGGCGGCGTATAGTTCCCGCGGTCGTGGACCAGGAGATACACAGTCACGGGCAGGTTGACCGTGAAGGTTAACCCGGGGGCGGGGGCGCCCGAGTCGCCGCGGGGGACGGCGACGGCGTCGAGGCCCTTCAACTCGCCGGGCAGGGTCTGTATCGCGTACTTGTCGGCGCAGCGGGTGAGTGTCTTCGCGTCGATGTTCGCCGTGTGCCGGACGGCGCCGGCCGGCTGCTGTTCGCCGGCGGGGCCGTAGCCGATGATCTCGCGGAGTTCGTCGAGGTACTCCTCGTAGACGCCCCGCGGGGTGGTCTCGTATTTCACGCACAGCGCCGCGGCGTATCCCGTGGCGATGCCCATCTGGCCGCAGGTGTTCATCACCCGCGGCCCGCCCAGCCCGATGTGGGAACAACTGAAACACCGCCCCGCCATCATCAGGTTCTCGACGTTCCGGGAGTAGAGGCAGCGGAAGGGGATGTAGTACTTTCCCGTTCGCTTGAAGATGGCCTCGGAGAGGAAATCGTATTTCGATCCCTTCAGTTTCCGCTGGTAGTGGACGTCGATGGCCCGTTTCTCCTCGACGACGGTGTCGGGGAAAGTCCGCCGTTCGGTGGCGTCCGTCATGGTGTAGACGTAGTCGCCCACCAGGCGGCGTGACTCCCGCTTGCCGGCGATGTAGGCGACCCACTTCAGCCGGCGCTTGGCGTGCTTCCTGTTCCGCTTGGCATTGGCGAACGAGCCGTAGATCGCCCGGAGCAGGTGGTCCCTGATCTCCTCGGCGTCGTAGACCTGGTGCTTGTCGTTGGCGGAGTACTCCCAGTACCATTCCCCGGAAACCGCGGCCTTGTCCCCGGCGACGTCCATGGCCCAGGGGACCGCGGGGAAATCCGTTTCGACGTCCGCCTCCTCCGTGTTCCACAGCACCGACGAGCCCATGACGCGGTTGTCGGGCTTCGCGGGTGACCAGAGTTCGCCCTTCTGCGGCCACGCCTCGCCGTGCCTGTCGCGGGACTCCCTGCCGTACCGGTAGTCGGCGCCGGCCCAGTACCCGATCCAGCCGTCGCCGGTGCAGTCGATGAAGACCGGGGCGCGGAACCGCAGCGTCCGGCCGGTCTCGATGTGCCGGGCGTCGACGCTCTCGATCCGGTTGCCCTTTTTGTTGACGGCGCAGGCCCGGCGGCAGAGGAACTGCCTGACGTTCGCGGCGGCGTCCATCGCCGCGTGGCGTTTCTTCGTGTCCGGTATCGCCTCGGCCGAGCCGTTGGGCCAGTGGCGGCTGTCTATTTTCCGCAGGATGGCCGCCCCCTTGCCGTGAACGCCGAGCGTGTGGACCCGCACCTCGCTGCTGGCGTTGCCGCCGAGGACGGGCCGGTCCTGGATCAGGGCGACCGCCAGTCCTTTATTCGCCGCCGCCAGGGCCGCCGCGCAGCCGCTGATGCCGCCGCCGACGATAACCACGTCGAACCGGCCCGCCGACGGGGGCACCGCCGGACGCCCCAGCAGCCGGTTGGTCCATTTGCGCAGCGCCGCGATCTCGTTCGGCGGGCGGGCGGCGGTGTCGGTGGTGAAAAAGAGCTTGTCGCAGCGCCCGTCGAAACCCGTCAGGTCATCGAGTTCAACGGTGACGTCTTTTGTGCCGATGGTAACCGTTCCCCCGTCCTGCCAGCCCCAGCCGGCCTTCGTCCCGAAGACCGTCTCGACCGGCGCGCCGTCGACGATGACGCGGAACCGGCCCGGGGCCTCCCAGTCGCCCGGGACCCAGTCGCGGGTCCGCACCCACAGCCGGTAGGTCCCGGTCTCGGGGAAAGTGGCGGCGGTCGCGGCATTCTCGACCGGTTTCCCCATCCCGTGGGCCAGCAGGTAGGGAGAGCCGACGATGTGGGTGAACTGCTGGTCGACCTTCCAGCCGCCCTTCCGGTCGAATCCCTCGGCCTCCAGCAGGAGGTTCTCGGCGGCCGGGGCGGCGGCCGCGGAAGCGACCAGGGCGAGTGTCGCGGGAATGATGCGGGTCAGTGTCATGGTTATTCTCCGTGTACCGTGTGGTGTCCGGCAGGTTGCGCTGTTACAAAGCTATTGTACCATCTGCGGCCTTTTGACACGAAAAACCCGCGAAAAATCAGTTCCACCGTCACTATTGCCCGCGCTGTCGCCTGATCGCCCGGATGCGCCGGAGTATCCGGGGGGCATTGACCTTTTTGTCGCCCCGGTACCAGTGCTTCCACCGCCCGCGCGCCGCGCGCGATCGCGCGTCGATGAATTCCTCCAGCGCCGTTTCCGCCTTCGCCAGGCTTCCCGGCGGTTTGCCGACCAGCTTGAGGTCGCGGATGCACTTCAGCAGCGCCCGCCACATTCGCGCCTGGGTCAGCAGGTGCACGTCGTAGAAGTCGCGCATGCGGGGCGGGATCCGGTCGGCCGGGTAGCCGGCGATGAGCCGGTCGAGTTTCCTGATCGACGCGTCGAAGGCGGCGGTTGTCAGTCCGCCCCGGATCGTCTTTCCCGCGGAGAGCGTCTCGATCCCCCGCCGGATCGCCTGGAAAACGGCGCCGTCCTGGAGCAGGCGGCCGGCACCGAGCGGGATGAAGCTGTCCAGCAGCAGGTCGTACGACGCCTGAAGGCAGGGCGGGCGCCACTCGCGCATGAACCGGTCGGGATCGAGCCGCCCGTGCATCGCCTTCATGCAGGCCGCGATGCCGAGGACGTGCTCCCGGATGTTGCAGACGTTGATAATCGCGTATGCCGTGTCGCCCTTTGCGACGATTCGGTCGAAGACCTCCTTGACGCGCCGGGGCGTCGTTCCCTGGAGCAGGTGCGATCCGCGCGACCAGAATCCCACGTGGTAGTACGCGCCGTACGCGCGGCCGGGCCGCCGCGGGGTCGTGGCGAAATCCTCCTGCATCTGCTGGCCGGCGCCCTCGTCGGCGAAGACGATCGTGACGTTTTCGGGGAATGTCAGGCTGCCGTCGCTCATGAGCGTCGATCCCTCGAGCCAGAGTGTCGTCGTCGCGGGCGGATCGGGCCGCGGGTCGGCCTGCCGCGCGATGTCAAACTGTTCGGCCACGGCGCGGCTGATGAATGTTCCGGCTTGGGTTCGGCTGACGGATCGGTCGCTGTTCCAGATCGCGGTATCGCCCTTGCCCCGCAGGCCGAGTTGCCAGACCACGCGGTCGCCCGCCAGCGCGGCCCACCGCCCGGCGAACGCGCGCCAGGCCTCGCGGACGCTGTCGGGGTTGTCTCCGTAGCTGAACGCCTGTTTCTTCCCCTTGTTCTCCCAGTAATTCTCGAATCCGAAATGACTCACGCCCAGTGGCTCGATGTGGTGCTGGGTGACGTACAACCCGCGCGCCGCCGCCCGGCGAACCAGAGCCGCCTCCGGCGGATTCATCACGTCCACGAACGACGCCGGTATCACCAGGTTGCCCCCCGAACGAAGCAGGGCCTCGTAGATCCGGTCCGCGACATCGATCGCGATCACCCGATCGTAGAACGGGTAGCGTATGAACCGCTTCCCCGACGGCTGTTTCCACTCGGTCAGCAGGTCCTCGTCGTTGACGAACCAGCCGCGATAGCGGAATACGGGTCGCGCGGATGCGGTCCGGCCGACGGTCACGCGAATGCGGTCCCGTTTCTCCGGGGGCAGGTCCTTCCAGAACCAGAGCGGATCCACGCCCAGCGCGTCCCGGGCGAATGCGTAGACGCCGAACACCGCCCCGAGGGCGTCGCTGCCCGCGATCGTCACCGTTTCCTTCGTGACGTCCCGGGTCCAGCGTTCCCGGCCGCCGATGGTCCCGTCGACGGTGACCACGATCCCCGCGGGACCGGAAGCGACGTGCCGCGCCGGTTTCCCCAGCACCTTCTCCAGGTCGGCGATTAGGTCCGCGACCGCCAGCCTGACCGCCGTGTTTTCGGTGTCGCAGCGCACCGTCACGGCGCCGCCGATATCGAGAGCGGGGGCGGCGGGCTGCTTCGCCGTCGTTTTCAGGGGCAGCGCCCCCCGCTCGGCGACCAGGACGACCGAGTCGTAGACGGGGACGTTCCTGAATATCGCGGTGTCGGCCCGCTGCTCCCACAGGCCGGCGTCGATGCCGAACACGGCGCCCGTGAGCATGTCGACCAGGACCGGCTGCGCGAACGTCGCGTTGTCGACCGTCAACCGGAACCGCTCGACCGCGGTATCCTCCCCCGGCCGGTCGCTGCCGCGCCAGAGCGTGATCACGTGGGCGCCGGCATCCGAGCGATAGTGGAATACGGGGTAACGCGTCTTCGGCCGGCCCCCGGTGAGCGTGCAGGTCTTTTCGGTTACCCGCGTCAGGCGGCTGTCGAACACGGCCGTCACGTTCTGGACGGCCCGGTATGCCCGCTTCGGGTGGTCGACGGTCTTGTCGGGCCTGACCGCCAGGAGCCCCTTGCTGTTCAGGCGCGTGCGCACCGAGCCCGGGTCGTCGCGCATGTCCGCGTCCCGCCCCTTGGCCCCCACGGTATAGATCATGTCGCAGATCGCGAAGTAGGAGGACGGGATGTCATGGCCGCGGTCGCCGAGCAGGCGCCGGACGGCCCACTTGGCCTGGCGCTGCTCGTTCCACCGGTAGTTCGACAGTGCCCCGAACTTCCCGCCGATCGAGGGGGCGCCGTTTTCTCCCTGGAAGATCGTCACGTGCGGGGCGTATGACGTCGCCAGGTCCCGGAGCTTCCTGACCGCCCCGTAACTGTCGTCGGGATTGTAGGAGTAGGGATGGTAGCTGACCACGTCGAGCAGGTCGAAGGCGTCTTTCTTTTTCAGGTGTTCGAAAAATCCCTTTGCGAACGACAGGGGAATCCCGGGCAGCGCCAGGCCGATGATCGTCGCCTTCGGTTGTTTCTTTCGGACCACGCGCGCGGTGCGCATGAAGAACGCGGCGTATGTTCCCGCGCTGTTTGATCCGTGCAGCCCGGGCTCGTTCCAGATCTCCCATTCGTCTACCTGTTCCTTGTAGCGGTCGACGAACGCGGCGACGAAGCGCTCCCATGCCGCGCGGGCCTCCGGCGAGGCGGGCAGCCCGCCGGAGAGACCGGTGCCGCCCCCGCCCGGGTAGACCGGGTTGCCGTAGCACAGGCAGACCCACGGCTCCACGCCCCGGGCAACCATGTCAGGAATGATCTCGTCGAGCCACGCCCAGTCGTACCTGCCCTTCCGCCGTTCGGTCTTGGCCCAGCCCGACTGGATGCGGGCCTTCTTGACGCCGAGCGGCCCGAGGTACGATTTCCAGTTGGCGTATATGGTGTAGTCCCGGCCCATGGTCTCCGCGCCGACCGACCAGTTGGAAGACGTGATGTCCTTCGCGTGGCGGGGCTTGATTTCGCCGACGAGGGAATAGCCTGTGCCGGGTTCCAGCGCCGGCAGGTTCCCGGCGCACAGGCATGCGACGCAAACGACAGTGCTCATGGTTGTTTTCATCATGATATCATCACTCCCCGTGTTTCGCGTCCGCCGCCACGACCGCGCGGGGCAGGAGCAGCTCGGACGGGCGGCGGGCCAGGCAGGGGGGGACCGTCATCAGCAGCCGCGTTCCGAAACTGTTGTGGAACTTCCACAGCCGCCCGTCCTGTCCGGGGCGGACGGCGATCCGGTGGAACGCGCCGCGCCGCGCGGCGAAGACGGCCGCTTCGTTTCCGTCCGGATCGATGAGGCTGCCGCCTCCCTTCGCGTAGAGGCCGAGGACCGCGGTGCCCTTCGGCACGTAAAAATAAAGGGTGGCCCTGACCCCGAGGCCGGCCGGCTCTTCAACGGTCGAAACGATCGTCATCGGCAGCCCCGCGTCCCAGTCCACCCGCGTCCGGTCCTTGCCGTCGGCGACGGTGATCGCGTGCAGGCCGGTCTCCCGCGCCCGCAGGATGACGGTGCGCTCCTTCCCGTCGGGGGCGACGCTGCGGTCCCGGTCTACCACGGTTTCCCGGCGGTCGCCGTCGCCCGCTATCCGGGAGAGGGTGATCCGGACGTTGCCGCGGTCGCGGTAGTGGGCGATCAGGCCGCCGGTCACGCGGAGTTCGATCGCGGCGGGGGCCGTATCGACCCAGGTGAAGAATCGCCGGGTCCCCCGGCCGGGAGGGACTGTTCCCGCCGGGACGTCGTCGAGGCCCAGCGGCGCGGCCGGGACGAGATCGCGGCTGAAGCGAACCGTCTCGAATCCCGGTTCGACGGGCCGGTATGTTTCAATGCCCTCTTTCAGCAACCCTTCTATCTCAGGTTGCGTGAAGGGGGCGCTCGACTTCCAGGGATTCTTCTCTTCCGGGACGTTCCAGGTCGCGTTTTCGGGGATTGATACTTTCTTGTCCCGGCGGACCAGGTCGCGGTAGAGGGCCCTGGCGTGTACCATCATCGTCTCGCGCATGCGGTAGGTGTGCCGGATCAGCGCTTCGAAGGCCGCCTGCCGGGCGTCCCCCTCGGCCCGGCGGTAGGCGTCGTAGTGCGCGACGTACCGGCAGTAGAGCACCAGGTCCGCGATCCGGCCCCTGACGCGGGCGTCGCCGGTCGCCCGCCGGGCGGCGGCCAGGGCCCGGAACATGCGGGCGAGCCGGTCCTCGAAGACCAGCACGGTATGCGCGCCGTCGATGAGGCGGTAGAACTCCCGCATGGGCTCCTTCGCGGTACCGAAGGCCCGGTCAAGGAAATCGTCGACGATCCGGTCGACCCGCCGCGCCTCGTCGACGTCCCAAAGCAGCCGCGCGGCCGCGTAGTAGCCGAGGCCGTTGGGGCCCCAGCAGTCGCCCGACTCCGCCGACATGAACCGCGCGCCCTGCTCGTGGAATGCCGGGATGGTCCGGGCGAGGTATGCCAGGTTGCCCCCCCGCGCCGTGCCGGGCAGGTCGCGGCTCCAGGTGTTGACGCTGTAGTATTCCCTGATGCCGATCGTCGCGCCCTGCCGGGCCCACCCGCCGATGATCTCGTCGAGCGTCAGCCCGCCCTTGATGAAGGCCGTGGCGACGCTGATGATCACGTTGGGATGGACCGTCACGTTCGGCGGCGGGGAGTGGTAGTTGTAGGCGTACATGCCCACGTACTTATCGTCGTATTTTTCGTTGATCGCGGCGGCGACCGCGTTGGCCAGGGTGACCGCGCGGTCGCTGACCGACCCCAGCGCCGCGCACCGCGGGCACGCGCACCACCCGCCCCCGTCGCTCGGGTCCATGGAGATGCTGTCGCGGTCGGGGTCGCGGTCGAAGACGGAGACGGCGTAGTCGCAGACCAGCTTCCGGAGATCCGGGTTCCCGATGCAGAGCTTCGAGGACGTCCGCTTTCCGTCGACGAGGCCGTAGTACGCGGGGTGCGCCGCGAAGGCCGTTTTGTTTTTTGCGATGATGCCGCCGTAGGCGTGGCCGGTGTGCAGCCGGAGGCCCTGGCGGACCCGGTTTCGGACGCACCAGCGCCGGTAGGGTTCGCGGTTGTAGTCCCAGAGGCCGTAGCCGTACCAGATCCGCCGGGAGCAGTAGTCCGGCCGTTCCCGGACGTCGAGGGCAATCTGAAGGCGGGGCACTGCGGGGACCACCTCCCAGGTTTCGCCCGGAAAGAACTGGCGGTAGCCGATCCGCCACAGCAGGTCCCAGACCGCGTCTTCGACCGCGGTTTCCGTCGCCCCGATGACCAGGAGGCCGTCGGCGCGGGACCGCAGGAGGTAGGCCTCCCGGCCGGCAATGCCGCCGCCGAACGCGCCGTCCGGTTTCAGGGCCGGGAAATCCCCGGGGCGCCCGACGGCGATACCCGTCTTGCCGCTGCCGCCGGAGACCGCGAAGTCCGCGCCGGTGATCCGGCCGAGCATCGCCGCCAGGTCCGCCGCGGCCTGCGCGACCCGCTCGCCGGGGTCGGCGGCGGTGACGACCGGCATGCGGGCCTTCCCGCCCTCGGCGAGGAGGACCGTTGCGCGCGGCGTTGCGGGCGGTGGTTCACCGGCCCCGGCGCGCAGCGGGGCAAAAACGGCGACCAGGCAGAGGACGAACCGGACACCGGCGGTGGTGCTCCTCTTTTTTCCGAACATGGTCGCCTCCCTCGGGTCTGCGGGCCGCGCGCAAATATATCTTAGGGGATGCGACCCCCGCGCTCAAATCATAAATAGGGTTCCGGCTGCGGTGCCGACGTTATTCGCTTCGCCGGCGGTGCCGGTCTACCGGGGCAAAGATCTTGCGAATCCGCCGGAATGTTGTGTTCGTGTTGACCGTTTACTACTATATGACGACGTCAGGGGAATGCTCGCGGGGGCGAAGAAGATGGGAGCCAACCTGCTCCTGAACACCGGCCCGCTCCCGGACGGCTCGATACACCCCGACGACGTCAAGACGCTGAAGGACGTCGGACGGCGCCTGCGCGAACAATAATCCTGAAGCCGTTCAGCACACGATACGCCCCCTGTTTTGCCGGCGGCTTCACGTTCCTGTTTGTGCACAGATCGATCGATTTCAGGGTGACTTCAAAGCTTTTTTTTTAAATCTCAAAACTACGGCGCAGCTCATGGAAAACGGACAGAGTGGTATCCGCTGCACCGAAAAAGAGATCACGATCCCCCCGTTGCCCGCAGCCGGGATTCGATGTGCATCCTGGTACGCGCGGGCAGTTGCTTTCTCTTCAGGGCCCGCCGGTACACCTCCCGGGCCTTCTCGAACTGCTTCCGCTTTTCGTATATGCCGGCCAGGAGCAGGTACGCGTCCCAGTAATCGCCGTGCCGGTCGATGAGGTCCTCGAGCGCGCGGCACGCGCCCGCCCGTTCGCCGGACCGGTCCAGGTAAAAGGCCAGTGAATAACGGTACCGCGGCGCGTGCGGGCAAAGCGCGGACGCCTTCCTGAGCATGGCAATCGCCTCGTCGGGCCTGTCGGTCGCCATGAGCAGGCCGAGGTTGTACGCGGCCTGCGCCATGTCGGGTTCGGCCTTGAGGGCGGCTCGAAGGTGCTTCTCCGCTTTTTTGAAATCTTTTTTCTCCGCCTGGAGCAGCCCCATGTTGAAGTTCGCCGCGGTGTTTTTTGGTGCAAGGGCCAGGGCCGCGGTAAGGTTCTTCTCGGCCAGGTCCGGGCGTCCCCGCCGCGCGTATAGCATCGCGGCGTTGACGTAGGGCATCAGCGCGTCCGGCCGCAGACTGATCGCCTCACGGTATGCCGCCAGGGCGCCCTTTGGATCGCCGCGGTCCGACAGGTAGTTGCCCCGGTTGTAGTGCGCTGTCCAGTCGTCGAGCCGGCACCGCAGCGAGGCCTCGAGTTCCGCGGTGGCCTTTGCCAGGCGCGCGCGGTCGACGCCATCGAGGTGCTGCCGCGGATATGATGCGAGCGCGTTGGCCGCGCGAATCCTGACCAGGCGATAGTCGTCTTCGGTCGCGTCGAGCAGCGCCTGCACGATCGCGGGTGCCGGGTTGTCCTTGAGGCCCGCGGCCGCGGCCGCCCTGGCCAGGGGGGCGGGATCCTTCAGGGCCGTCGCCAGCGCCTGCCACGTACGCCGGTCGGGGCAGTCGGCGAGCAGGCGAATCAGACCGGTCTTGAACACGGTGTCGCGCTTCGGGTCGGTGATAAAAGCGAGCATCGCGGGCAGATCGGTCCAGTCGCCCTTTCGCGCGGCCGCGACGAGTTGTGCGCGGGCCAGGACCGGCGCCTGGTAGTCTTCGCTGTGCCACCGGCGCACGAGCGCGTCGGCCCAGGCCGCGTCCTCCTGCTTTTTCGTGTGACACAGTGTGCAGGCGTTCGGGGAGGCGAACGCGATCGTCGCGGCGGGCGTCGGCGGCAGCATGGAGTGGTCGCTGCGCGCCATGTTCGCGAACCTGGTTTTGGGCATGTGGCAATCGATGCACCGGCTGCCGGGCTTATCGGTCTTGGGGTGGTGCGTGTGGGGTACCGGATCTTCCACGCGCTGTTCGTGGCACGGCAGGCAGGCGTTGTTGGCGACCGACGGTTCGGCGAACCGGTAGCGCCCGCTCGAGGTGTGGCAGTGCGTGCAGGAGAGTGTTCCGGACTTCACGCACGGACTCATCAGCCAGGTCGTGAGCGTGTAGTTCTCGCCCAAATCGCGCCCGTCGGGGTGGAAGTCGACGTGCTCAAGGGTCACCAGGTCGAAGTGATCGAAGTACCGATCGCCGGGTGTGAACGTGGTGCTGATCGAGCTCATCTTGGCGTGGCACGGCGCGCACGTGTCATTCTGCTGGGCGACCGTGAAGTCGGCCGTGCGGATGATCTTCAGATCCGCGGGAGGTTCGCCGTCCGGCGCGGCCCGGCACACGCGCACGTGCGCCGCGCCGGGACCGTGACACGTCTCGCAGTTGATGCCGGGCTCGGCCCAGGTGGTATGGTAGGTGTCGGTCTTCCGATCGTAGTTCCTGGACAACTGGCTGACGTGACAGCTGAAGCACGAGGTGTTGAACGTGTATGCCGGGTCCGTCCACGGGAGCGGTTCGTCGGGGGGTCGGTCCCGGAAGTGGCGTACGGCGCTCGCGGCCGTGTCGTACCACTGCCTGGTTGCCGCGTCGAAGGCGACGGGCAGGACCTGCAGGCGCCCCCGTTCCATGGGCGTCAGGAAGTAATAGACGTTCTTGCCGCCCATCACGTGCTCGATGGGGTATCGCCGTTCTCCGCCGGGGCCTTTTTCGATGACGGTGCCGGCCAGGTCGGCCGTGTAGGTCACGTCCGCGATCGTTACGGGCCGGGCCTGCGGACTGAGGTTCTCTTGGGCGAATTGCGCCGTGAACGGCTGCATGGCCAGGCCGTGGTGGGAGGTCGCCCACTTCTCGTAGAATGCCTCGTGGCACTCGCGGCAGGTGACCGAGCCGGTCAGTTCGGTGTCCGCCGGGCGGGTTTCGGGCGGGGCCGATTGTTCCGCCGGCCCGCATGCGGCCAGGACCAGGGCGACCAGGGTTGGAAAGGATCGTTTCATGATG
Organism: uncultured Planctomycetaceae bacterium; assembly: GCA_964557575.1. Lineage (GTDB taxonomy): Bacteria > Planctomycetota > Phycisphaerae > SM23-33 > SM23-33 > CAZLBC01. The sequence continues at coordinate 22,795 of CAZLBC010000034.1, read as the reverse complement.
TATGGATCGTCCGTCATGGGAGACCGGTACGCGGGTGAACGGGACACGGCGATCGTTCCGGAAACCGGGGGAATTGTATCCGCCCGGGAGGGATTCCGTCAAAACCCTTTTACGGGCCGCCGGCCGGCGCGTTCAGACGACAATCCAACGTCTGCGATTTCCCCGCGCCGATTATTACCGCCGGCGATACCTGTCGATCAGGGCGAGGGCCTCGCGGGCCCGCCGGGCGGTTGCGGGATCGGGGTTCCCCGTAGGCGACCCCCGACTCCGTCCCGATCAGGAACGGCAGCAGGTGGCGGAGGTACTCGACGAGGAGCGGGTCGTCCGGGCCGACGCTCCGCGCCGAGAGCGGCAGCGCGATCAACACGTACACCGCGACGTTAGCGGCCAGCAATGAGTAATTCACCCACGGGATAAAGTTGCGGGGGGTTCGGCGTATCGCCGGTAGGGATGAACATGGGGTCTTACACGATTATGACTGTCGATTCGTTCTTTACACGCCGATCGAAATAAAACATTTTTTTGACTTGATTTATGCGGGGAACTTCTTAATCATTTCTTCATACATGCCCCTCGGATGCAGAGGACGCATGATATTTCGCTGTCGGAAGAGGATGTGATATAAGGAGAATGCACATGAACGCTGGGAAAAGTGTCGGGATCACGACAGGTTGCTTGCTTGCCGCTTTTATGGTGACGGGGATGGCGGCACCCTCTTATGCTCAGGATTCCGGGCCGTGTCCGAACAGCAGCAGTTCATCGAAGACCGGTTACCTGACCCACCTGAAATACGGGCGGAACTACACGGGGTACAGTGCGATACAGCGGCAGGTGCAGGTTATCAGGAAGATAACGTTTAAACCGGCCGGCTTCGTCGATGAACCTGTCACCATGGATTATAATGAATGGATCTCGTCGGGAAAATGGAAAAAGGGTGGTCCCGGTCAGGGGAGTTATGGAACAACAAAATGGACCGGACCGGACGGCGTAAAACATTCTTCACCACAGGCTGGCTGGGAAGATTATTCCGGACAGGATCCGTATGAAACGCAGCCGTGGAAAGAGTCGTCTTCCGACAACTTCGAGGCGGCGAAGCAGCCGGTCGAGGCCGCGGAGACCATTGAAGTCGGCGGCGACTGGTGGTTTACGCTGGGATCGCGGACGGCCTACCGCCACACCGAGTACGACCGCGGCATCATGGGCAACCCGACACTGTTCGGCCGCCCGATCTCGCCGCTGGGCGGCAGGGACGACGCCGACTCGCACACGCTTATGGAGACGCTGAGCTTCACCCTGAACCGCGGCGCCTTCACCACCAGCCTGATCGTTCCCATCGAGCGGGAGGAGTTCAAGGGGCCGATCTGGGAGAAGAACGACAACACGCGGGTCGGTGTTATCCTCGCCCCCTCGTACCAGATTCTCCGCAGGGACGTGCACGGGTTTGACCTCGACGTCGGTATCCACACCGGGTACCACCATATCTGCTACGATCACGGTTTTCCGGCCGGCGCGCGGGCTCCGGTGGTCGGTGCACGGGTGCCGGGACCGGGGCCGGCGTTTAACGACGACAACCCGGACTTTTACACGCTCGGTTTCTCGGTCGGCGGCGAGGTCCCCCTGCCGCTCGGCAGCCTCGGCGCCTCGTTCATGCAGACGTGGGCCTGGGACATCGGCAACGACAACCAGTTGGCGGGCAACAACTACATTGATTTCCAGGACGTGATGACCCGCTACCGGATCCCGTTTTCAAAGCATTTCTACGGCGCCGTCGGCCTGAACTGGTCGTACGCCAACGACCTGCCGAGCGGCTGGGACGACTGCACGTTCCGGCACTTCGTGGAGGTGGGCTACAACAAGAACCACTGGGCGGCGGGCTTCAACTTCTCGCATGACCTGTGGGACCAGAACGTCAACGAGTGTACGTACGCGTTCCAGTTGAGCTACAGTTGGTAAACCGTGGAGAGTGGGGCGGGCATCACCTGCCGCTGGTCGGTGCATTTCTCGTACTGTGGTGCCTTTTCGCCGGCTGCGGTAACGACGATCGTGCCGTCGATGCCGCCGCCGGCCCGGATCGCTTTCCCCTCGACGGTCCCCGCCTTCGTGAAGGCGATATTATCCTCGGATTCGGGAAAACCCTCACCTCCTTGCTGATTACCGAGTACGGGATGCCCGCCGGCAGGTATTCGCACTCCGGTTTGTATTACGTCGGTGAAGACGGGACAGGACGGATACTGTCGATCCAGTACGAGGGGCTGGAATCCGTACCGCCACAGGAGTTTTTCCACCATTTCAGCCGGCTGGCGCTGGTACGATTACGCGGCCAGGAGAAGACCGCATCGCTGGGGAATGCGGCACGGTCGTTCTGGCGGGAGAATCGAGATAATCCCGTTGCGTTCGACTGCGCGTTTAAAAAGGACGCCGATGAGGGCGGGGCATTCTACTGCAACGAGCTGATTTCATACCTTTATCGCCGTTGCGGTCATCCCGAGCCGTTTCCGCGCACGCCGGATATGCGGGAGACGCACTGGACGCGGCGGGTAAAGGAGGTTATCTGCATCGATCTTGTCGCCACCGTGTCCCCGAGCGCGGTGCTGCAAAACGGCGCGTTCGAAGTGCTTTCCGAGATTCAGCGGGAAGAGACCTCCCGCACCCAGGAGGTGATCCTCAGGACGATACTGTCCCGGGTGCGGTCATATGTCAGGGACGGTCATTACGAACCCCGCGAGCCCGGCCTCGGCTCGCAGATCGTCCTGGCGCTTGAAAAATCGCTGGTATTGCGGGATTATATCAGCCGGCTCGCCAGTCCCCGGCAGCGGGACATGATGTATGCCCTCCGGGAATATATCGCCGACTGCAGCAAACTGACGCGGTATATCATGTCCGATGCGGGAAAGAATCCGGATGACCTGTCCACGGAGGAAGTCCGCAACCTGGCCGGGAAGGTATGCGACTCGCTGCGAGACAAGCATTTCAGGAAAGAAACGGCGGCGCCGACATCGAGCGTGAAATGAAGGCATGTCCCCGAATCTGGTGCGTGGCTGCGTGCATGGTGAGTTGCATATCGTGCACGGTACGCAAAGACCCCGTGTACCCGGCCCGGCTCGTCGATGAGGGAATCATCGTGCCGGGGATGACCCGATCATGGTATGAGCCGTACCGTTTCGAGGGCCGACACTGCTCGGTCCGGTCGAACATCGGCCCCCGCGCGGCCTCCTGGCTCGGCGCCCTCGTCGATGCCGCGTTCCAGGAACTGCAGCGCACCTTCGGCGTTGATTGCGACGAAAAGGTGACGGTGGTCGCCTACGCGACGCTCGGAGAGTTCCGGCGATCGGCGGCGAACCCGTCCTTTACCGCCCGGACCCGGGGGACCCACTATCCGGGGACGGGAGAGATTCACCTGACGATGACCGCGGACGCCACCTCCGAACCGTCAGCCATCGTCCTCCACGAGACCGCGCACTTCTACCTGCACCGGTGTTTCGATTTCCGCCGGCCCGCGGAACGGAGGACGGGGGCGGGACCACAACGCCTCGCGTCCGTACCCCGGTGGCTGCAGGAGGGGGTCGCGACCTGCATGGAAGCGTTGTGCCTGGAAGACGGCCGCCTCCGGGCGGGGAGGATCAGTCTACACCGGTTGCGGGAACTGGAGGACATCATCGGTACCGCACGGTTTCCCGGCATCGAGCGCGTGATCAGGAAGGTATTCGGGACACCGATGAGCACCGAAGACTACGCGGTGGCGTGGGGCATTGTCCACACGCTTTTGTATCACCCGGCGCCGTCCGTCCGTGCGGCGCGGCGCGAAACACTGAAGACATACCTGGCGCATTGCCGGCGGGGGTTTTTCGATCGGCCGGCGGCGGCATTCAAGGCTTTCCTTGCCGATGGCGGGGAACCGGGGCCCGGTTTTCGCCGCCGATGGGCCGACTGGGTGTCGCGTAACTCGCTGGAACTGTTCAGGGAGCTGTTCCTGGAGGAAGCGGATTCGCTCGACGCCTGGCGCCGGCGATGGGAAAACGAAATACGCTCCCTTCGCCGGTCGGCCGCCGGTGCGATCGAATAATTGAGTTCCGGCCTGCCGTACACTATCATGCAGGATCGAACGTAACCGCGGTGCATCATTTCCCGCCGCTTTTCTGCCCTGAAAGGAAAGAGAGATGAACATCACCCGCCGCCTGACGGTGTCGCTCGCCGCGATCCTCGCCGTTTTCGCTGGCTTTGCCGGCGGCGCCGAGAAGAAGATCCGCGTCCTGGTGCTGACCGGGGCCAATAACCACGACTGGAAGAAGACCACGCCGGCGCTGCGGAAGATACTCGAGGAAACCGGCCGGTTCGCCGTGGAGACGACGAAGCCGCCGGCGGGGCTGGACGCCGACACCCTCGCAAAATACGACGTGATCCTCAGCAACTGGAACAGTTGGGGATCGGACCGGGAGGCGGCGGAGGCCTGGCCGGCGGCGGCCCGCAAGGCCTATGTCAACTTCGTCCGCAGCGGCGGGGGCCACGTGACGGTGCACGCCGGCGGCAGTTCCTTCTATGATGGCTGGCCGGCGTACCGGAAGGTCGCGCTGGTCTACTGGGAAAAGGGCAGGACCGGCCACGGGCGCCGGCACGAGTTCACGGTGCGGATCGAGTCGGTCGATCATCCCGTGACCGCCGGACTCGATGATTTCACGATCACCGACGAACTCTGGCGGAACCCCGGCGTGGTGGAGGGGGCGACCGTCCTGGCCTCGTCGCGCTCGACGCACAAAGGGAAAGAGACCCGGCACCCGGCGGTGGTTTCATCAACACTCGAAAAGGGCAGGTGTTGCGGCATTCTGCTGGGTCACGGTGTGGCGAACATGACAAATCCCGGGTTCCGCGCGCTTGTGGTCCGCGGGACGGCGTGGGCGGCGGGAAGCGCGGCGTCGCCGGCGGATAGAAAAGGCGCCGTCCGCCTGCCGGTCGGCGACGGCCTCGACGGCTGGCGGGGGAATACCGGCGACTGGGTCGCCGCGGGCGACGTGTTCCAGGGCCCGGATGACCCGAAGAAACTGGCATGGAAAGAAGGCACCGGGTGCCTGGTCAACGGCAAGAAAGGCCGGACCCGCCACCTGGTGACCGAGCGGGAGCACGGCGACTGCCGGGCGCACGTGGAGTTCATGGTGCCGAAGGGTTCGAATTCCGGCGTCTATTTCCAGGGGCGCTACGAGATACAGGTGCTGGACAGCTGGGGAGTGGAGAAGCTGAAGCACGGTGACTGCGGGGGCATCTACCAGCGGTGGGACCCGAAGCGGGGCCGCGGGAAGCAGGGCTTCGAGGGCCGGTCCCCGCGGATCAACGCCTCCCGTCCGCCGGGGCGGTGGCAGGAGTTCGACGTCGTCTTTCGCGCGCCGCGTTTCGATGAACAGGGCAGGAAGATCAAGAACGCCCGGTTCGTCAAAGTGGTCCACAACGGGAAGGTGGTCCATGAAAATGTGGCGGTGACCGGTCCCACGCGGGCGGCAATGTTCCGGGACGAAAAACCGCGTGGTCCGATGATGCTGCAGGGCGACCACGGACCGGTGGCCTACCGGAACATCATCATCGAACCCCTTCCGCGGTCCGAGTAGCCTGCTGAGAGCACTGCTTGCAGCATCAGGGTCCGCACAGGCCCGCGATTTCCTTCTCGTCCAGGGCGCGGGCGAAGTAGCGGAACTCGTCGATGATACCCGTCGCCGCCACGCCGTTGGGGCGAGCGCCGATCCACAGGGGGAACTCGTTTTTCGCCAGCGGCCCGGGCAGGTCGGCCTCGGTGTCGAGTTTTCCGTCGACGTAGAGCCGGACCTTCTTGCCGTCGTTGACCCAGGCGACCATGTGCCACGTGCCGTCGGCGATGACGGTATCGCCCGTCACGTGAATCCGCTCGCCGGCGTCGCCGCGGCAGTCGAGCAGGCCGTCGATGGTGCCGTCCATATTCACCCAGATGTCGATGCGCCGGAGATTCTCGTCCTCGGGATACACCGGGCCGGCCTTCCAGGCGATGTACTGGTAGTCGCCGGTGTTCTCCAGCTTCGTCCAGGCCGTCACGGTGTGGGCCGGGGAGTGGAAGTAAGGCGCGTGGGGGATCTTGACGCAGCCCTTCCCGTCGAATGCGAGGGCCTTCCCCGTCTTGCCGTCCACGGGCTTGAGTCCACCGACGTTTTCACCGCCCGTGACGGCGCCGTCGTCGAACGACCAGTGTCCCTTGAGACCCGGCATGCCGCAGCCGGCGGACACCACCAGCAGCGTGCACAACAGCAGAGCGAGTGTTTTTCCGGACATGGTTTCACCTCCCGTCCTGAAAGTAGATGAATGAAATGAATTCCTTGATCTGAAAATTGTAACAACCCGGATTTCGCAACGCAAGCGATCGTCAGGCGATTGTTGCCATTGCGGTCGCCGCCTGCGGCGCGGTACGATGCGAAGCGGGATTGAAGGAGAACCGTTACCATGAAGAAATTACGATCACCGACCTGCCTGCCGGTCCGAACCGCCGGTGTGATGCTTTTCGCGCTGGTCCCGGCCGCCTGCGCGGGGCCGGCGGCAACCGGGCTTGCGCGGATCGGGATTGCGGCCGACGGGAACAGTTTCGTCGAAACCCGCACGGGAACGCGGTTCGTCTGCTGGGGGTTCAATTACGATCACGACGGCGACGGGCGGCTCATCGAGGATTACTGGCACGAGCAGTGGGACACGGTCGTCGCGGATTTCCGCGAAATGAAGGACCTGGGGGCCAACGTGGTCCGCATCCACCTCCAGACCGGGCGGTTCATGAAGGACCGCAAGACGGCCGATCCGCGCGAGTTGCAACAGTTGGCCGCACTGGTGACACTGGCCGAACGGACGGGGCTGTACCTGGATATCACCGGCCTGGGCTGCTACCACAAGCAGGATGTCCCCGCCTGGTATGATGCACTGGCCGAACAGGACCGCTGGGCGGTCCAGGGGCGGTTCTGGGAGGCCGTCGCCCGGACCTGTGCCGGCAGCGACGCGGTCTTCTGCTACGACCTGATCAACGAGCCGATCGTTCCCGGCCGGAAGAAAGTCGAGACCGAGTGGCTGGCGGGAGCGCTGGGGGGCAAGCACTTCGTCCAGCGGATCGCCCTCGATCTCGCCGGCCGCGAGCGGCAGGCGGTGGTCGATGCCTGGGTCGCCGCCCTCGTCGCGGCGATCAGGAAACACGACCGGCGCCACCTGATCACGGTCGGCATTATCCCGTGGGCGCTGGCGTTTTATCCCCACAAAATCAAGCCCCTGTTCTATTCCGGGAAGGCCGGCGAAATGCTGGACTTTGTGAGCGTTCATTTTTATCCGAAAAAGGACAAGGTCAAAGAGGCGCTCGAAGCGTTGCGTGTATACGAAATGGGCACACCCCTCGTAATCGAGGAGATGTTTCCCCTCAAGTGCGGCGTGGATGAGCTCGACCGGTTTATCGACGGTTCCCGGGACATCGCCGACGGGTACATCGGTTTTTACTGGGGCACGACCCCCGCGGAATACGCCGCTGAAAAAACCGGTATTGCCGGCGCCATAAAGCGGGCCTGGCTGGAGTACTTCCGCGCCAAGGGCCCGAAGATTAAATCGCGGTAATGAAAACCGTTTTTGCGACTACACCTTCTTCGGGTCGGGGACTTCGAAGCCCTTCCGGCACGGGTCCTTCAGGAGCTTATTGGCCGCGGCGGCGTGCTCGCCCGTGAATCGCTCGGTCTTCGGATCGAACGCCACCCAGGGACCGACGACGTACTCGGCCTTGTCGACCGGCACCCCGCACCCTTCCTCCATGATCTCGTGGAGTTTCATAAAGTGCTCATGGGCGTCCTTGTTGTCGCCGAATGTCCCCGCCTTGGCGTTGAACGGCACTTTTTTGCCGATCCGGTAGGAATTGTTCATCAGGTGGCCGACGACGCAGGAGCGGTGGGCGACCGCCATGTCGGCGTTGGACATCTCCGGCTTGCCCTCCCGGCAGGCCTTCACGAAACTGCCGAAGGTCCCGCCGGGGGTGACGTCGACCTTGTCGTACTTGACCTTCTCGCCCTCTTTGGCGCCCTTGGCGTAGTACTTGTTGTCCGAGAGGATCTTCCCGCCGTCCTCGAAGTAGTATTCGTTCTGGACCTGCCGCTTGTACCCGTCGTACTTGACGTTGCGGACGTTGAAGAAGACGTACTGGCCGTTGGGATACTGCGCGATGCCGAAGAGGGTGTTCGGGGTCTCGCCCTGGTCGTCCCACTTGAACCGGCCGCCGATGGCCATGGCCCGCACCGGGTGGATCTGGTCTTCGGCGATCGCCCACTGGGCCCGGTCGAGCTGGTGGGTCCCCTGGTTGTTCAGGTCGCCGTTGCCGGTAACCCAGAACCAGTGCCAGTTGTAGTGCACGTAGTTGCCGTGGTACCGGTCGATCACCGCCGGCCCCCGCCACAGGTCCCAGTTCAGGTGGTCGGGCGGATCGGACGGCTCCTTGTGGCCGATGCCGCCGCGGGGTTTGCAGGCGTACCCGTAGGAGATCTTAAGCTTCCCGAACTTCCCGTCGCGGACGGCCTTGGTCAGGCCGGCGGTGCCCGCACTGCTCCGCTGCTGGGTGCCGTGCTGGATGACCACGCCGTACTTCTTCCAGGCCTCCACCGCGACCCGGCCCTCGGTGATATCGTGGCTGGCGGGTTTCTCGACGTAGACGTGCTTGCCGGCCTGCGCGCCCCAGATTGTCATCAGCGAGTGCCAGTGGTTGGGCGTGGCTATGGAGATGGCGTCGAGGTCCTTGTCTTCGAGGGCCTTCCGGACGTCCTCGACGCCCTTGATTTCGTATGAGCCGTCGACTTTTTTGTTGTACTTCTTCAGGGCCCGTTCGAGGGTTCGCCGGTCGGGTTCGATCAGGTAGGCGACCTCCACGTTCTTCTGCTTCAGGTAGGCGCCGATGTGGCTGTTGCCGCGTCCGTGCACGCCGGCCACGGCGATGCGGAAGCGGTCGTTGGCCCCGGCGGCCTTTTCCGCGGTCTTCGCGTTGCAGAAGAGCATGGCCGAGCCGGCGGCGCCGGCGGTGGCCTGGAGAAACCTGCGGCGTTTGATCTGTTTCATGATCGTATCCTCCCGAAACGTGCGAATGGCTGTGATGTGCGAGATACCATGGTTGCAGTGACCACCATACGAAAGCCCGCGGCCGAAAACAAGGGTTCTTCGAGAGATTGGTGGCATGGGGGGTCCAATGTGATTAATTCGCGGCGGCACCTTTTTTTTGATCCCGCTTGACAGTATATTCGTGCGCGAAGACAGGAACGTGTGCGCCGCGGCACAGTCCCGATCTGTTTCGCCGCCGCAGCAGCAGAGGAGAGGTCGATATGCCGGACAACGAGGAGATCACCCGCGAAACACTGGCCATAGCCCGTCTCGGTCCGGCCGACATCGATTCGCCGCTCCTGGAAGACGGCGGGGATGGCCGGCCGGCGGTCAATTTCGTGCCGGACGGCGCGAAGGTCCTTTTTGAAAACCGGGCCGATCATCTCCGCGACGCCGGGGATGTCTCAGGCCTGCCCGCCTTCGAGGTGGCCGGGCCCCGAAAGAAGATATATTTCGATCCCCCCCGGGTCACTGCCGGTATCGTGACCTGCGGGGGCCTGTGCCCGGGCATCAACGACGTCATCCGCGGCCTGGTGATGAACCTCCACTACCGGTACGGCGTCGGGCGGATCATCGGGTTTCGATACGGCTACCGCGGTATGGTTGAGGATGCCGGCCTGGAACCGCTGAAGCTGACCCCCGCGGTGGTAAAGGACATCAACGAGCAGGGCGGCACGATCCTCGGGTCCTCCCGGGGCGCGCAGGACATGTCGGCCGTCGCCGATTACCTTACAGTGCTTGGCGTTGATATTCTCTTCACGATCGGGGGCGACGGGACGCAGCGGGGAGGCCGGGAGATCGCGTCGATCATACGGGAACGGGACCGCGACATAGCGGTCGTGGGAATCCCCAAGACCATCGACAACGACATACGGTATCTCAAGCAGAGTTTCGGTTTCGAGACGGCGGTCTCCGAGGCGAAAAAAGCGGTCCTCTGTTCCCACACCGAGGCCGAGGGGGCCCCCAACGGAATCGGCCTGGTCAAGCTGATGGGCCGCCGCAGCGGTTTCATCGCCTGCCATACCGCCCTGGCCGCGGGTGTCGCGAACTTCGTCCTGATTCCCGAGGTTCCGTTTTCGCTGGAGGGGCCCGGCGGGTTTCTCGAGCACTTGCGGCGGCGCCTGGAGCGGAGGAACCACGCCTGCATTATCGTGGCGGAGGGCGCCGGCCAGGACCTGCTGGAACTGGACGAGTCGCGGAAGGATGCGTCGGGCAATGTTGTCCTTGAAGACATCGGCCTCTACCTGAAGCACCGCATCACGCAATTCCTCGACGAGAAGGGAATCAGGCACACGGTCAAGTACATCGATCCGAGTTACATTATCCGCAGCGTGCCCGCCACGGCCCACGACAGCCTCTACTGCGCGAAGCTCGCCCACGGTGCCGCCCACGCGGCGATGTCCGGGCGGACCGGGATGGTCATCGGCACCTGGAACGACCAGTACGTCCATTTCCCGATCGACCTGGTCACCAGCGGCAGGCAGTATGTCGATACCGAGGGTGATCTCTGGCAGAGTGTTCTCGAATTCACCGGCCAGCCCCGCCGCATGTCGTGACACATCCCGTTCCGGGGTACGTTCCTTTTTCCCTGTCCCGAAAGGACGTGTCGTTCGTATGTGATGCGGAAAGGTGCTTGCCCTCGGCGGCCCCGGACATTCTAATAATAAATTACCGCTTTTGCTGAACGGAGATCGGATGCACGAAAAGACAATCGGTATTGGTTCCCGTATCCGCGGGATGTTTCTTACGCCGGTCCTGTGCCTGGCGGCACTCCTCCCGTCCGCGGGCGGAGAACAACCGGGACCCGGGGCCGAGTCGGCAAATCGCCCGGTATCCCAGCGGGTTCTCGATGAACTCCGCGCTGCGGGCCGGGCGCGGCGGGCGCGCCTGGAAGAAGAAGAGGCGCGGCGCGCCGAACAGCAGCGACTGAAACTCCTGGTATCCACCGTTCGCGACAAGGCCGCCCGGTATCGGTCGGCGGCCGCCGCCGATCGAAAGCGGATCGCCGAACGGGAAAAGCGGGGGCGGGAACTCGCCGCACTCCGCGACCGCCGCGGGGCGATAGAGAACATGGTCGGCGCGATTGCCGCCCGGCTGCAGAAGACGCTCAACGAGGTGGCGGACGCTTCCCTGCCCGGCCTCGTCCCGCCCGCGACGGACACCGGGAGTGATCCGGCCGGCAAATTCGCCGCCGCGATCTCCCGCCTGCGCGGCAGCCGCCGGCGGGGCACGGGTGCGGCCGTGGAACTGGTTGCCGGGCGGCTCGGCGGCCGGACAGTGACCGTCAAGCTCCTCAGGGCCGGGGGCGCGGCCGCGTGGTGGGTTGCGCTTGACGGTGAGAAGGCCGGCACCGCCCGCGTCGAGGACGGGCGACTGATCCTTCGACCCGTCGGCCCCGCTGAGGCTGACAGCATACGGAAGACCCTGGCGGTCCTCGAGGCGCGGGCGGCGCCCGAACTCCTGCTTCTGCCGGCCGGCGATGTGACGGCCGATCGTCCGGCGGAGGCTAAATGATGAGCCGGCGGGGAACCATACTTCTGGCGGCGACGATCCTGTCGTGTGCCGCCGCGGCCGGCGGCGGCGAGAACACCGGGCAGACGGCGTTGTTGAAAAAGGCCGCCGCCCGTCGCCGCGCGGCGGAGGAACAACTGGCGGCGGCGCGAAAGCGGCATCTTGAGGAGCGCACCCGCCTCGCCGCGGAACTCAACACGGCCTACGCGGAACTGGACGCGGCGAAAGTTGAAGCCGAGGAAACCGCCGAAATCTTGCGCCGCCTTCGGGAATCCGATACCGGCCGGAATGAACGGCAGATCACGTATTGCATCGAATCCCTCCTGAACCGGGTATCGGACACGGCCGGCGTCGAACTGGATCCCACCGCCGGCGTTGAAACGCTGCGCGCCGCGTTGACCGAGACACTGGAACGGGAACTCGCGGAACTGCGCGACTGCCGCCGGGTGTCGCTGCGCGAGGAAACGGTTGTCGACCGCCATGGAAATACGCGCACCGTTCCCGTGCTGCGACTGGGCGCGTTCGCCGCGCTGGCATGCGGCGACAGCGAAGCGGTGCGGGGATTCCTCCGTGAAACCGACGGCGCGCCGGTCGTCGGCGGACCGCTCATGCGGCAATCCGCCGCGTCAGCCCTTGACGCGTGGGCGCGCGGCCGGCCGGCGGCGATACCGGTCGACATAGACGGTACGCTTCGCGGCCGGGAGCCGCTCGGACCCACCGGCATCATGTCGTGGCTTGAGGCGGGTGGGATGTTTATCATACCGATCATTGCCGTGGGAATCGTGGGGATCGGACTGGTTATCGAACGAAGCGTCTATCTTCTCCGGGCCAAGACCCCGCCGGGGCTCGTGGGAGATGCGGTCGCGATGATACGCGCGGGCCGGCTGGACGACGCGCGGCACACGCTTTCGTCTTCCCGCGTACCGGCCGCGCACGTGCTGTTGTCGGCCGTCGACGTCGCGGGCCGCAGCCACGAGCAGCGGGAAACGGCGATGGAGTCGGCGCTCCTGACCGAGTCGCCCCGGCTGGAGCGGTCGCTGTCCCTCCTGGGGGCGATGGCCGCGGTCGCCCCCCTCCTGGGCCTGCTGGGCACCGTGTCGGGGATGATCCGGACCTTCGAGACGATTTCTTCCGCCGGGACGGGGAATCCCCGGCTGCTTTCCGGGGGGATATCGGAGGCCCTCATCACCACGCAGCTCGGCCTGGCGGTGGCAATACCGCTGCTGCTCGCCCACGCGTGGCTGAGCCGGTGGATCGAGCGGCGGGAGGCGCTGCTGGAGCGCGACGCGATGACGGCTTTCGGCGTCGAACAAACCGCCGGGGAGGAGACGTCATGATCGAGGCCATTATCGCCTTCTTCTCTGCGGGCGGCTGGTGTGCCGCGGCAATAGGCGCGCTTTCGGTCGTTCTGTACTTCCTGATCGCCGAGCGGTTTTTCGCCACCGGCCTTCAGCTCAATGCGGTGGAGACCGGCCGAAGGCCGGCGGCACCGCAGGTTGAGATTTCCGGCCTCCGGAGAATGGCGCTCATCAGGGCCGGTATCGCGGCGGCCCCGCTGCTGGGGCTGCTGGGAACCGTGACCGGCATGATCGAGGTCTTCGGTGAGGTCTGCGGCGGCGGCTTCTTCGCCGTCGGCATCGGCGGGGGGGTCTCGAAGGCCCTGCTGACCACCCAGTACGGACTGGCCGTCGCCGCCCCGGCTCTCCTGGCCGAACGGGTGCTCCTGCGGCGGAGACAGAAGGTGGTGGCGATGGTCCGCGCGGCGATCGCCCGGGAGGCGGCGGCATGAGGCGGGGCGCGCTCACCGGACGCAGAAAGGGCGGCAGGGCCGCCGCGATAGAGATGGCCCCGTTGATTGATATGGTCTTCATCCTCCTGATCTTCTACATCGTATCCACCAGTTTTCTGCAGGAAACGGGGGTCAACGTCGACCGCCCCGAGAGCGACGCCGCCGCTCGGATCAGCGGGCAGTTCCTGCCGGTGGCGATCACCAAGTCGGGCACCGTGCATGTGGCGGGGCGGACAATCTCTTCCGGGGACCGGGGCGCCGTGGCCGAGGCCCTGCGGCAGCAGTCGGCATCCCGGGTGGTGCTCCAGGCCGACCGGGACGTCCCGACCGGGCTGCTGCTGGAGGTGATGGACACCTGCCGGTCCGCGGGGGCCGATCGCGTCGACCTGGCCGCAGTGAGGAAATGATATGGTGAAAACAGGACGACAGGACAACCCCGGCGCGGCATACTCGCCGGGACCGGCTGCGCACCTGGCCGCCGCGTTCATCGGCCTCGCGGTCAGCGGCGGTATCCTGCTGTTCCTGGTCGGCCTGGGGGCCGGGGCAGCCGAAACGTCCCCGGTTCCCGTCAGCACCGTTCCGCTGCGGGTCGTGGAAGAGAAAATCGAACCGCCGCCGGTCGAGGAGACGGTCGAGATGCCCTCACCGACCCGGCGCCTCGATACGGTCGAGCTTCCCGCGCCCCCGCCGCCGCGCATCGCCCTCGCCGCTCCACGCCTGCACGCCGAGCAACCGATTCTGCCGTCGGTGGCTATCCCCGACACGGCGTTCCCGCACGTTGTGCCGCGGATAACGAGAACCGCCATGGAACCGGCGACGACCGCGGTCGGTCCTCCCGCGCCCCCGGCGAAAAAACCGGCGGCCCGTCATCCCGAACCCGGCCGGGGACCGGTCCTGATCAGGCCTCCCGACATGGAATCGTTCTATCCGCTCCGGGCGCGGCGGCGGGGGATTACGGGTGAGACACGGTTTCGGATCACAATCGACCGCGAGGGCACGGTCACCGACGTGGACATCCTGCAGAGCACGCCCGCCGGCGTTTTCGATGAGGCCGCCCGGCGGCTGGCCCGCAGCCTGCGGTTCCGGCCCGCTCTCAGGGGAGGCCGGGCCGTTCGCTGTCGGGTGACCAGCAATTTTGTCTGGAAGCTGGAGTAGGCGGTGTGAAACGAATAATTCACATCACGGTACTGTTCCTCATCGCGACGATATCGCCCGCCGGCGAAACGACCGTCGAGCTCCCGCCGAAGCTGGCCGAACTGCTGCAGGCGGCGGAGCGGCAGTTGCGGCACGGTAAGGCGAAAGAGGCCGCCGGCGCCCTGGCCGGCTGGGACGGGAAGGACCACGCCCTCCGCCACCTCCTGCTGGGCCGGGCCTTCCAGGAACTTTCCCGCCTCGACGAGGCCGCCACCGCGTACGAAACGGCCCTCGACATGGACGCGACGCTCCGGCAGGCGGGGGTTGCCCTGGCGGAGATCGCCTCCCGGCGGAATCGCTGGCAAAAGGCCGTCGGCCTGCTGGGGCGGTACCTGGACACCGAAGACTGCGGCGCCGACGCGCTGCTCTTCTACTACCAGGCGGCAACGCGATCCGGAAACCGGGAGCTGGCGCGGGAGCTGGTCCGGGACGGGATGCTGCGGTTCCCGCTGGACGACCGGTTTCGGCGGGCGAAACTGTCGCTCGCCATCGCGGACGGCGACGCGGAAACCGCGGGGCGGATCACCGCCGCGCTCCTGCGTGAATCCCCCGTCGATCCCGGCTTGTGGCGCAACCTGGCCTGGAGCCGCCGGGAGACCGGGAAGGACCGGGAATCACTGGCCGCGATCGAAGCGGAACTCCTCTGTACGCCGTCCGACCCTGATGTCCGGACCCGGTTTATCGCGGCCCTGCTCTCGGCGGGGGACTGGATGACGGCCGTGGACGAAGGCCGGAAACTCCTCGCCGGTCCCCGCGCCGAAACGGCCGCCGCGGACACCGAGACGATGGACCTGTTGATCCGGGCTGCGGACACCGGCGGCAGGGACGACCTTCTCGAGAAATGGCTCGGAATGGTCGAACCCGGCGACCGCACCGAATCGATGCACGTCGCCGCCGCGCGGACGGCGCTCCGCCGGGGGCGGGTGAACGACGCGCGAAAGGCGGTCGGAAAGCTCATCGAGCGCGGCGAGCCGGATGCCGCGGTCTTTTTGTGGGCCGGCCACCTCGCGGAGCGGGCCGGCGATCAGGATGCGGCGGTCGTTTACTACGAACAGGCGAAAAAGCAGCAGCCGGCCGCCGGTTCCGCCTCTCTCTACCTCGCCCGGCTCTACTACCGGCTCGGGCGGGACCGCGAGGCGGCGGATCTCGTGGAACAATACCTCGCGGCGAAGCCCGAGGATTCCGCGGCCCGGGCGATGCTCTCGCTGATCGAGTCCGAGCGGGAAGACTCGTAATTCCGATGTATTACATTGACAGTCACCCCTTCCCGGCGTAGAGATGCGACGTGCGATTATGTGACTCACCGCGTATCCATACCCTCCGGTGACAGGAAACGGCATGAATGACACACGACGTCAAAACGGCACAAAAATCCTGATGATGACCCTTGCAGCAACGATGGTGGCCTGTTCATCCGTGCAGCCCGGGCCGGCGGACAAGCCGAAGGCCGTCGTCGAACTCTTTGACGGCACGAGCCTCCACGGCTGGGAGCACTATCTCGTCAAGCCCGAACTGAAGATGGAGGACGTCTGGAGCGTCAGGGACGGACTGCTGGTGTGCAAAGGCGAGCCGATGGGGTACCTCGCGACGAAAAAGACATATACCAGTTTCCGGCTCCTCGTCGAGTGGCGATGGGCGCCCGGCACGAAGCCGACCAACAGCGGCGTGCTGTTGCGGATTACCGGCGCGCCCCGGGCCCTGCCGAAGTGCGCCGAGGCGCAGCTCAAGCACGGCTCGGTCGGGGACATCTACGGCTTTCACGGCTTTCCCGTCGCCGGCGACACCGCGCGGGCTATCTCCGCGGAAGGCAAGAGGATCGGAAAGATGTCCGGCGTAAAGAAAATAAAGGACAACGAAAAGAAGCCCGGCGAGTGGAACCGCTACGAGATCACGCTCGACGGGGGCGATATTACGATCATGCTCAACGGCGAGAAGGTCAACGAGGCGACCGGCCTCGCCGTCGTGGCCGGGAAGATCGGCCTCCAGTCGGAGGGCGGGGAAATCCACTTTCGCACCGTGCGGCTGATGCCGCCGGGGCGCGCCTGTTGCGGGGAGAAGAAGAAGTAATGCTAAAAAAGGGTCAGATGCTAAAAAAGGGTCAGGGATGCTAAAAAAGGGTCAGGTACCTTTTTCTGAGAAGAAACAACAGGCGCTCCATGCCTGTCGCCCTGGCCGGAAAACTCGGTGTATCGTCACAGGCGATTCTATCCGTGAGCCGCCGGCCTGCCGGCCGCCTTCCGCTTGCTCCGGGTCATCTGCTGACGCCGGATTCAATTGACGTATGTGCGCAACACAAAAGGTTTGCATAGTACTCACGATCCAATAGTGCCTTCATGCAAATGACCAGCTCCGCAAGCGGTTCAAATTGCTCCGCGAGCGCCGTTGCGGGTGCTTTCATCACAACATGCCATCCGTGACTGTTGTGACAATAGTGATCATTACTCCATTGCCAAATCACTTGATATTCGTAGCGATCACTGCAAACGCGAAGCAAATGCGTCTTGCTCTACTCGTGTGTTTCACGGCGAACAAAGCGGGACGGTAAAACAAACAATCCGATGTTCGTGCGAAGCACATAAAACCCGTCCCGCGCCGGTCGGACGCACGTGTCGAGCAGGAGTCGGTCGGTAGAGTAAGGCTGCTTTGTTACCGGGCCCATGGAGGAGGACGGGTTACGGGAAACAGGGTGGCGCAGGAGGTCTGTTGTTGCTGCGGCATGCGTGGATGTAAGTCTTACAGGCGTTTTTCAGGGGTCAAAATCGCTTCTAAGGCCTTCATACAGCCATGTAATCGATATAACATATTATGCAGCAGTCAGTTACTGTGGTCCGACCCTCGTTTCAGCGGGGTATCGTCGCAATCCAGGTCGCCGAGGGCGTACTGGAAGCCGTCGAGCATGAATTGCATCAGGCGAGGGTCGTCGTAGCTCTGGGCATTGTGCGTGGGACTGCAGTAGAAGACCCGGCCCTTTTCGTGTCTCTTGATCCAGGCGATGTAGCGGACGTCGGCCCTGACCCGCTTCGTTTTCTTGCCGCAGTCGAGCTTCGCCGTGTCCATGACCATCAGCGGACGGAAGTTTTTTTTCGCATACGCCCCCTTGAAGAGGTAGGGCTCGTCGACGTGGGCGAACGGCTCGCCGCCGAACGCCTTGACCAGCGGGTGGTCGGGGTCGACCGGCGTCGCGGTTACCTCCTGCTGTTTGGGATGGAAGTCGAAGGCCCCGCCCAGCACGTTACCGAACGTCTCGGAATTGTTGAGGATGACGATCGCACCGTGCAGGGCGATCAGCCCCTTGCCGCCGGCGACGAAATCGACCAGGTTCTGCTCGAGTGCGGCCGCTTTTTCCTTCTTGTCCTTGCCGAGCGCGTCGATGAACAGGTTTCGGCCCGGTCCCTTTGAACAGTTGTTGTTGAGTATGACCGCGTCAAACCGGGCGAGGTGTTGCGTGGTGAACATATCGACATCGTTACTCTCGACGACGTCGTACGCGCCGGACTTTTCGCCCATGATCTTGACGACCGCGGCGGTGTGGGGGGTCACCCAGTGCTTGTAGCCGGTCATCAGCGAAAAGAGCAGGACCGTGTGTTTCTTGGCCGGCTTCACAGTCGGCCGGGCGGGGGCCTTCTGCCGGATCTTTTCCTTCCACGCGTCCGTGAGCTTGATCTTGGGCAGGCCGGCTCGGACGGAAGCGGCTGCCGCTGCAGCGATTGTCAGGGTCAGCAGGATTCGTTTCATAGTATCGTTTCTCCGTGGGATGTTGTTCGAACCTGGTATCTGTGATATATAGCCGAATTGACCTGCGCATTCAATTACGAAGCACATTTCATACGCGGTTCCGGCGGGTGGGCGGCACACTGCCGAAAAAGTGACCGGCACCGGCCGTTTCCCGTTTCGTTCGGCCTTTACAGTGGTCGGTTGCCGCGAGTAGAGTATGCTCTTCCGGAACCCGCGTTCCGCGGATTCAGAAAAAAAGGACAAGCCATAATAGTCACGCCTCCTCGACGAGCTGAAGCTTCAGTTGCTTGCACAGCTCGGCGACGTGGTCCTTCAGGTCGCCGTAGAAGGTGACCCGGTGCCAGCCCATCCGCCAGTTCTCCGTCAGCTTCTCGATGTCGCCTCGCACCAGCCCTTCCAGCTTCGTCCGGCAGGCCATGTCGCTGTCGTTGTTGCCGTCGGACGTGGCCCGGTGGATCAGGACCTGTTTCGAGACCGGGTTGATCTCCAGGGACGTCGTCATGTACCCGGCGGGCAGCAGGGACTGGATCGCCGCGCCCTTGCGGTCCTCGGAGTGGTCGCGGATCAGGTAGGGGTTCGCGGGGCCGCCGGGGCCGAAGGGCCTGGTGGTCGCCACGCAGTGGGCGTAAATGATGTGGTTTTTCGAGGTGTCCATGACCGGATCGGATATATACCCGGGGCGTCCGACGAGTTTCCCCATCACGGTCATCGTCAGGGCGGACATCTGGTCGGCCTCGCAGCCGCCCACCAGCCCGTCGTTGTTGAGCTGGCTGAATCCGAGGCAGGGGTAGGCCTTCAGGTGACCCCCGTAGAAACCGCCGAGACAGTTGATGCTTATGCCCCGGGCCTTGTGTTTCTCCATCAGCATCTTCATCGCGCCGTACATCGCGCCGGACTTGATGATCTCATTCCGGGACGGCTCGACGACCTTTTTCGCCGTATCGATCCACCGGTCGGCGAATGCTACGGCCGCCTTGCGGTCGGCCGCCGTGTAGGCCGCGGCGATTTCCTTGAAGCCCACGGGGATGAACTGCACCCCGACCACATCCGCGGCGGCCGTGCGGAACCGGTCGCCGCCCCAGCCGCCGCCGACCACCACGAACCGGGTGTCTTTGAGTTCTTTCAGCGCCTTCCCGAAATCGGGGGCCGGCACCGGATCGTCCGTGCAGGACCAGTCCTTCACGGCCGGGGTGTTCTTCCGCCGGGTCTCGCGGAAGGCCGCCGCGACGGCGGCCGGGCTCTTGCCTGACCGGAGCAGGGCGAAGTTCCGGGCCGATGCGACGATGTCCCCGTCGTCGGCGGAACTGACCCAGTCGACGGGCTTGCCGGCGTTCATGGTCCGATTAAGCTGCGTCAGGAACTTCCCGGACCCCCCGAAGAGGTTGTCGACCAGGAGGGTCTGCAGGAATGATTCCCTGTTACCATACGGCGCTGCGTTCCCGAACACAAGCCGAAAATGCCGGCGCCGTCACCTTCAGGGCAGTTCGCGAATCCGCAGGTTCCTGAAGTCGATCGGGGAGCCTTCCGATTCCAGGCAGAGGTAACCCTCGCGGGGTTCGCACCCGTTGCCGCCGGAGACCTCTTCGCCGTTCACCCAGAGCCTGACCTCGCCGTTGATGCAGCGGACGTAGTAGTGGTTCCACTCGCCGGCGCCCCGGCTGAGGTTCTTGGACGGAAAGCTCCGGCTCCCGTTGGGAGAGAGCGGGGGGAAGGGTTTCATCTTCACGCCGACCGGGAAGACGTCCCCGTTGGTCGTGAACCAGTCGCCCTTCTTCTTGTGCCGCTTTTGGTACTGCTCGGCGTAGCCGTGGTCGAGGATCTGCACCTCAATGCCCTTCGGCAGCCGGCCCTTGCCTTTCTTCAGGGTCTCCAGCGACTTCTCAGTGGCCCAGACGAAGACCCCGGAGTTGCCGGCGGATTTCAGGTGCTTCCATTCGACGACGAGCTCGAAATTTTTGAAGGATTGTGTTGTCTGTATCACGCCGGTGGGCTTGCCGGTGCAGCGAATCACCCCGTCCTTCCAGGTCCAGGTGTCGGGGTTGCAGTTGACCGGGCCGAAGTCCTTTTCAACCAGTTCCCGCCAGCCCGGGCCGGTGCCGTCTATAAAGGCCTTCGGCAGTGCGGTGCTGTCTTTTGCGTCCGCCGCGGAGAGGCCGGCGGCGGTCGCCAGGAGCGCGCACGAAACGGCGGCGATGAATTCTCGTCTGCTCGGTGTCATCGTATTCTCCTTTCGTCCGGTAACCAACGGGGGAGACCGCGTGCGAACGGCTCCCCCGCGGCGGTATATGATAGCACCCCCGGCACACGTTGTCCCGAAAAACCGGTCCGGATATTTCCGGGCTCGCGGTGCGTTGCTGGTGTACAATAAACGTCATGTTCACAAGAACGTCACTGCCGGCACTGGTAGTCCTCCTGGCCGCCGCGGCCGCGGCCCGGTCTGCGCAGAACGAGGAAGCTCTTTTCAGTCACCGGTTCCGGTCGTCGATCCGCGCGGCGTATCCCCCCCGGCAGCGGGTCCACAACGTCGGTTTCAGGGTGGTCGTGGCGTGCGGGGAGACTGATAACGCCGGGGAGGTGTCGGCGCGGAACGGTACGCTTCCCGAGCTCGCTTATACCCCGCCGACCCGGAACCGCCTGCAGATGAGCGCGGGCGCGAAGGCGCGGCTCCAAAGGGCCCTGCGGCCGTATCATGAGCGTTACGATCCCGCTGTAAAGATGCTCCGGTCGGCCTTTCATTCCCCGGGCTATCATACCACCCTCACGGGAGGGCAGGTTCACCGGACGAGGGAATCGCTGACCTATGCGACGGCGCTTCTCGACACGGGTGACGAGAAATGGCTTGACCGGGCATGCGACATTCTGATGAAAGTGATTTCACTGCAGGACCGGGATCCCGTAAGCAGGACCTACGGGATCTGGTCGTGGTTTTACGAAGAGCCGCTCGAGAAGATGTCGCCGCCCGACTGGAACTGGGCCGACTTCTGCGGGGTCCAGCTCCTGCAGGTCGCCCGCGATCACCGTCACCGGTTCCCCCGGGAGCTGGCCGCAAAGGTTGACGGCGCCATATACCACGCCGTGCGTTCGATCATGAAACGCAACGTGGGACCGGGCTATACCAACATAGCGATCATGGGTACCTACGCCACGCTGCTGGCTTCGGAACTGTACGGGCTCGATGACGTCGCGGCCTACGCGAGGAGACGGCTGCAGCGCCTGTACGACCACACCATGAAACTCGGCGGTTTCAACGAGTACAACAGTCCCACGTATTCCATCGTGGCACTCCACGAGCTGTCGCGGATGCGGCAGCATATCTTCGAGCCGCGCGCCCGCGGCAAAGTGGAAGCACTGTACGATCTTGCCTGGAAAGACGTGGCGATGCATTTTCATCCGCCCAGCGGCCAGTGGGCGGGCCCGCACAGCCGCTGCTACAGCACCCTGTTGCGGGATTCCACGAAGTACGAACTCCAGCGGTCGCTGGGCGGCGCGGTTGATTTCGGCTGCGACCGGCCCTCGATCACCGAGCAGCGGCTGGTGATGCCGTGCCCTGAACGATACGTGCCGTATTTCGTGAGCCTGGATCAGCCGCGCCTGGTTGTCAGGAAGTACGCCGGCGGCAACCCGCCGGTTATCGGCACCAGTTGGCTGACGAAATGGTTTACCCTCGGCAGCGTGAATTACACGTTCACCTGGAACCAGCGGCGCGGCCTGCTGGCATACTGGGGGACACCCGAAGCGCCAGCGTTCATGCGTTTCAGACTGCTGCGGAACGGGTATGATTTCTCGGACGGCTACCTCTTTACCGCGCAGGAGAAGGGAAGGGTGCTGGCTGCCTTGAACTTCGCCCTGGACGGCGGCAACAGGCACTGTTCACTCGACAGGATCAGGAATGGCCTGTTCACCGCCGAAGACCTGAGGGTGCGTTTCGAGTTTGGCGGCAGCGCAGCGGGGGTGAAACTCAAGGAGCCGGAGGATCTGAACGGCTCGACCGTACTCGATTTCGGTGATGTGCGGATAGCCGTCGGGATGCCCTTTGCCGGATTCGACGGTCACGAGCCGCGATGGGAGAGCGGCCGGGAGGGTGACCGGGCGTGGCTTGATTGTGTCCTGTGGTCGGGCGAAGAACGCACATACGATTTGCGGACGTTCGAATGTGCGGCCCTCGGCTTTGCCGTGGAAGTCGGGGACGGGAACGTTCGTACTCCACGGGTTGACGTGGATAGGAAAAACAATCGACTGTCGATGAAATGGGGCGGCCTGAAGGTCGCTATCCCGGTAACGCCGGCCGGGCGACGGGCCATTGTCCGGGGTGCTCGCTGGTAGTGCCTGCCGGGTACTGCGGCACCGCGCCGGGGATTGATCACTTCTTCAGCTCGATCCGCTCCTGCTTTTTGTTGGTCCCCTGGCCGGTGACGATCGTGCAGGGATAGAGCCGTTTTCCGCGGGCCGGCACGT
>CAZLBC010000033.1:41014-44841 GCA_964557575.1 uncultured Planctomycetaceae bacterium | reverse complement strand
TTCTATTCGCTTCTGCGTTGAAAAACGTTACTTGAACAGATAAAGTTCCCATAATCATGGAAAATGTCATCATTGCACTGGGGCTGACGGTTTTCGCGGGGTTATCAACGGGAATCGGCAGCGGACTGGCCTTT
This sequence comes from uncultured Planctomycetaceae bacterium, assembly GCA_964557575.1. GTDB lineage: Bacteria > Planctomycetota > Phycisphaerae > SM23-33 > SM23-33 > CAZLBC01. The sequence continues at coordinate 44,707 of CAZLBC010000033.1, read as the reverse complement.
TTCGCCAAGCAAACGAATTACCGTTTCCTTTCAGTCGCTACCGGTTTTTCGGCCGGGGTGATGCTGTATGTCTCGTTCGTCGAAATTCTGTTCAAGGGCGAAGAGGCCCTCGCGGAGGTCTACGGCGACGTGGGCGGCGGCTGGATAAGCGCGGCGTCTTTTTTTGGTGGCATCGCCCTGATCGCCGTGATCGACCGGCTGATTCCATCGGCGGAAAATCCTCATGAAGTCCATACCGACGCGGAGTTGGCACCGCTGGGTGATCCGGCGGCACCGATGCCGGATTTCGAAGGTATCGCTCACCGGGACGCGCCGAAAGAGGGGATGCATGACCACCGGCCGCACGATCGGAAGTTGCTCAGGTTGGGACTCTTTACGGCCCTGGCGATCACCATACATAATTTTCCCGAGGGACTGGCAACGTTCCTGGCGGCGCTCAAGGATCCGGGGCTCGGTGTTGCCATAGCGGTTGCCGTCGCCCTTCATAACATCCCCGAGGGAATAAGCGTCTCCGTTCCGATCTTTTACGCGACGGGAAACCGCCGGAAGGCCTTTTTGTACTCTCTGCTCAGCGGTCTTGCCGAGCCGGTCGGGGCGGGTGTCGCCTACGCGGCGCTGAGCCTTTTTTTCGGCGCGGGCGACGCGAGCGTGATACCTCCCCAGGTAATGGGGATACTGTTCGGCGGCGTGGCCGGGATCATGGTTTATATCAGTCTCGACGAACTGCTGCCCACCAGCCGCGCGTACGGCAAGGGGCACGACAGCCTGATCGGCCTGATTGCGGGGATGGTCGTTATGGCCCTGAGCCTGCTGCTGATGAGATAGGCGGGTCTGTTTCATGAGTTGGGTGGATATTATTGCACTGGCGATTGCCCTGGCGGCCGACGCCCTGGCGGTGTCGATTGCCGCCGGTGCCGTGATCGGGAGGGTTACCGGACGCCACGTGTTCCGCATCGCGTTTCACTTCGGCCTGTTCCAGTTCATGATGCCGGTCATCGGCTGGGTCGGCGGCAGGGCCATTGCCGGGTGGACGGCGCCCTATGCGCACTGGATAGCGGCCGGTCTGTTATCGTGTATCGGGGTGAAGATGATTGTCGAATCATTCTCGAAGGCGGCGAGAGAGAATGCCGCCGATCCGAGCAGGGGATGGATGCTCGTTTCGCTGTCGGTCGCGACCAGCATCGATGCCCTCGCCGTCGGTGTCAGCATGGCACTGATGGGCGTGAACGTGTTTCTGCCGGCCGTTGTCATCGGGGTGATTACCGCCTCGCTCTGCGTCGCGGGTATCTGTACGGGGGGCCGCCTCGGACGGCGTTACGGCAGCATTGCGGTGTGCGGCGGGGGGATTGTTCTGCTTGCGATCGCGGTTCGCGTGGTGTGGAGCGGCTGAAAAAAACGCATATCATCATTGAAACCCGGCCATGCAGGAGTCTAAAATGGAAATATGTTAAAAATGTAATGTAAGATGAAGGTAGTGTATTGCCTGCTTTTCGACTTTTTGGAACTCCCGCAATGTCACCAGACAATTCATCGGCGCGCCCCGTGTTCAGGATGACCAGGCAGAGAGAGGTTATCCTCAAACAGTTGAACAGGCCCGGGATACACCTGAGCGCGGACGAGGTGTACGAGGGGGTCAGGAAAGAAATACCGAACATCAGCCTGGGTACCGTCTACCGGAACCTCGAACTGCTGTCCGGTGCCGGGAAGATACGCAAGCTGAATATCGACGGGGAACGGTCCTACTACGACGGCGGTCTCCACGCCCATTACCACGTTCGCTGCATCGAGTGCGGCAGGGTAAGCGACGTCTCCGCGCAGCAGGTGGGTGACCTCTGCCGACAGGTCGAAGTCGACGGGTTTGAAATATTCGGGTATGAACTCGTTTTTCACGGGGTGTGCCGCGATTGCAGGGCGAATCGTTGATCCGCCCGCCGGGCAGCCGATGAACACCAGGAAAGGAGCTATGCAGATGGACCTCCAGGGAAGCAGGACCCAGAAAAATCTCATGACGGCGTTTACCGGGGAATCACAGGCCAGGAACCGCTATTCCTATTATGCCGGCGTCGCCAGGAAAGAGGGATTTGTCCAGATTTCGGAGATCTTCGCGGAAACCGCCGACCAGGAAAAAGAGCATGCCAAGCGATTTTTCAAGTTCATGACGGGCGGCACGTCGATGTCGGGCGTTAACGAAGATGCCTCGTTTCCCTTCGGTGCCATCGGTTCCACGGCCGAGAACCTCAAGGCCGCCGCGGCCGGAGAGCAGTACGAATGGAGCCAGATGTACCCGGGATTTTCGGCGATCGCCCGGGAGGAGGGCTTCGACGAGATAGCCGACGCGATGGAGTCGATCGCGGTCGCGGAAAAAAACCATGAAAAACGATACCGTGCGCTCGCGGAGAATATCGAGTCCGGGAGGGTGTTTAAAAGGAAAGAGCCGGTTGTGTGGCGATGCCGGAATTGCGGCTACCTGCACGAGGGCGTGGAGGCACCCCATACGTGTCCGGCGTGTCTCCATCTTCGGGCGCATTTCGAGTTGCTCGGCGAGAACTGGTAGATTCGCCCGTTTCAAAAACCGGGTTCCGTCACCGGAAGATTTTGCCGGCGGATGAACCGGTGTTTATCTGTTATTCAGCCGGAAGAGGGAACTTCACGCCTCACTGCGACGTTTACCCGTATGTGCTGCCGGAGTATGTCGCTGACCGGCAGCATCCGGTTATTGCTGATGTTCAGGTGTTATGAAAACGAAAGGAAATGAATCGTGCCACAGTGGGCCGTTGACATTGTACATAACTTCGCGGCGGTAGGCGGTGAGATGTCGCCCTACCTTCTGCTGGGATTCCTTGTCGCCGGTGTGCTCTCGGTGCTCGTTTCAGCGGAGAAGATCGAGAAGCATCTCGGCGGGAGCGGTTTTCTGCCCGTGTTGAAGGCATCGGCGTTCGGCGTTCCGCTTCCGTTGTGCTCGTGCAGCGTGATCCCCGTCGCCGCTTCACTGCGCACACACGGTGCCGGCAGGGGCGCGACGACCGCGTTTCTGGTCTCTACACCCCAGACCGGGGCCGACAGCATCGCCGCGACGTTCAGCCTGCTCGGCCCCGTGTTCGCCGTCTTCCGACCGCTCGTCGCGTTTTTCAGCGGCATCCTTGGTGGTTCAGTTGTTTCGATGGTGGCCGGGGGCGATTCATCGCGCGGCGGCGAAACCAATCGCTGCGAACACGAATGCTGCAGCCACGGGCATCGGCGGAATCCCTTCCTGCGGATCGCCAGGTACGGCTTCATCACCCTTCCCCGCGATATCGGACCGGCTTTGCTTATCGGCCTGGTCGTGGCGGCGTTGATTTCCGCGCTGGTGCCTGAGAATTTCTTTTCGGATATCGTGCCGCCGGGGCCTCTGCAGATCGCCGTCATGATGATCGCCGGGATACCCGTGTACATCTGCGCGACCGCCTCGATACCCGTTGCGGCCGGCCTGATCGTCGCGGGGGTTTCGCCGGGCGCCGCGTTTGCCCTGCTGATGACGGGGCCGGCGACGAACGGGGCGACGGTGGTCACCGTCTGGCGCGTGATGGGAGGCACCACGTGCCTGCTGTACCTGGCCACCATGTGCGTCGCGGCGTTCGGCGGGGGACTCCTGCTTGATCAACTGGTGACGACCGCGGCGGTGCGGGCCGCTGCGGGCGGCGGCTTTCTTCCCGG
>CAZLBC010000033.1:0-40914 GCA_964557575.1 uncultured Planctomycetaceae bacterium | reverse complement strand
AACTGGTGACGACCGCGGCGGTGCGGGCCGCTGCGGGCGGCGGCTTTCTTCCCGGTTGGTTCAAGGTCGTTTCGGCGGTGATCCTGGCAGGAATTCTCGGATACGGCATATTGCACCGACTCGTGAAAGCGGGTACACATGATGCGGGAGCGACGTAATGGAATTGCAGGCGAACGCGGAAACAAGGCTTGACGGCATCTCACTGAGTCCGGGGGTCGTGATTGCGCCCGTATGCCTCTTCAGCCAGTCGATGCACGAGGAATTGCCTGCCTACACTCCTTCCGACCGGGGTGTTAAGCGTGAGAAAGCCAGGGTCGAACGGGCCGTCGGCGAGGTGGTCGCGCAGTTGCAGGCCATCGGGGACAAGGTCCTCGAGAAGGTCGGCGACGCCGAGGCCCAGATCTTCAAGGCCCAGGCCATGATCGCCCGGGACCCGGAACTGATGACCATGGTCGATGAGGTGCTGGCGAAGGGGTACAACGCCGAGTCGGCCCTGATGCAGGTATTCGGGGAATACGAGTCGCGGCTCATCGAGCTCGACGACGAGTACATGAGTCTCAGGGCGAACGACGTCGGGGAGTTGAAGCGCCGGCTGCTGGACGTCCTTTGCGATACCCGGCCTTCCTTCCAGTGCGCATCGGATGCTCATTGTCGGCGGGGGAACGACCGGGTGGTCATCACGACCGAACTCGCACCGGCGATGTCCGTTGAAATGGAGACGAACAAGGTTCTCGGGTTTGTCACCGAGCGGGGCGGCGAGATGTCGCACGCAGCCATTCTTGCCCGCGCGCTGGGCATACCAGCCGTCTCCGGTATACCCGGTATCGCGCACATCGTCCCGTGCGGCACCGAGGTCGTGGTGGACGGCGATGCCGGGGTGCTGATTGTTCGGCCGGATGAGGCCACGAAACGCGACGCGCTTGAAAGGATCCGGTCGGTGGATCGCCCGGTTCCCGTTGATCCCGTTGACGGGTTCGACGTGATGGGTAATATAAGCCTTGCCGACGACGTCGACATGGCCCTGGAAATGAAGGCCGAGGGCATCGGGCTCTACCGCACGGAATTCGAGTTTTTCGCCGCCGATACGCTGCTCGGTGAGGATGAGCAGTACGAGCGATATGCCCGGGTGGTACGGGCTATGGACGGGAAGCCGGTGTACATACGGCTCCTGGACATCGGCGCCGACAAGACCGCGGCGATATTCGAACTGGGCGAGGAGGAAAACCCGGCGCTGGGACTCCGGGGGGCACGGCTGCTGCTGCGGCGGCCCGATCTGCTCCGGGGACAGTCCCGGGCGATTGTCCGGGCCGCGGCGCACGGTCCGGTCCGGGTACTGTACCCGATGATCGTGGATACCGTGCAGTTTCGCCTGCTCAGGGATCGGTTCGCGGATGCGACCCGGGACCTGACGGGAGGCGATATTCAACACGGTATCATGCTTGAAGTGCCGTCGGCGTTCCTGGACGCCGATCGGCTCCTGGACGAAGCCGATTTCGCCAGCGTCGGCACCAACGACCTCGTGCAGTATATCTTTGCCGCCGACCGGAACAACCAGTTGATTGATGGTGACTATTCATACGAAAACGAAATTTTCTGGAACCTGCTCCGGCGGCTGGTCGTTATGGCTTCAAACAAGAACACGCCCCTGTCTGTGTGCGGCGAAATGGCCTCGAACCCGGCGGTGATCCCCCGCCTTCGCGCACTGGGGGTGCGGTCCGTGAGCGCGAGTTCGCGGCTTATCCCGGCAGTCAGGCGGGCGGCGGTATCAGCGGAAAGGACGGTGTAACATGCAGGAAAGAAACGATGCAGTGAGTTTCAAGGGCAATCCCCTCACCCTGGTCGGGAAACCCGCGCAGGTCGGCGATCAGGCACCCGGTTTTACGGTCCTCGACGGAGAGGTCAACCCGGTGTCTCTGTCCGATTTCGCCGGCAGGGTCGTGGTTGTGTGCTCCGTGCCGTCCATTGATACGCCGGTCTGTGACACGGAGGCCCGCCGCTTCAACGATGAGGCCGCCGGCCTCGGGGGTGACGTGGTAATCCTGGTGGTGAGTATGGATCTGCCGTTTGCCCAGTCACGGTGGTGCGGGGCGGCAGGCATCGACCGGGTACGACTGCTGTCGGACCACAGGGATGCTTCATTCGGGCAGGCATACGGCCTGTTGATCAAGGAACTGCGACTGCTCGCCCGGGCGGTGATTGTTATTGACCGGGGCGGAACGATTGCGTATACCGAGGTTGTCGACGATATAACCCACGAGCCGAATTACGAGGCGGCCCGCGCGGCCGTGCAAACCTGTTTAGACAAGGAGAACGGGAATGACTGAAAGACTGCAGGTGTACAAGTGCGAAGAGTGCGGCAACATAGTTGAGATGCTCCACGGCGGCGGGCCGGTTCCCGTGTGCTGCGGGTCGGAGATGGTGCTGCAGGAGGAAAAGACCGAGGATGCCGCGACGGAAAAGCATGTGCCGTTTATCGAAAAAACCGGCGACGCTGTAACGGTACGGGTCGGGCAGAACCAGGCGCACCCGATGGCCGCGGAACACTACATAGAAATGATTGAACTTCTTGCCGACGGGGCGGTTTATCGCCGCTACCTGAATCCCGGCGATGAGCCGGCAGCGACGTTTCCCGTAACCGCCGGCGATCTGCAGTCGCGTGAATACTGCAACGTCCACGGGTTGTGGAAAGGATAGGGGCCATGATAGCGAAAGAGATTGAGCAGGGCATCAACGACCAGATGAATTTCGAGATGTACTCGGCCAATATCTATCTGGGAATGGCCGCCTACCTCGATGCGCAGAACCTCGGGGGTTTCGCGAACTGGATGAAGGTCCAGTACCAGGAAGAGATGGTCCACTGCATGAAGTTTTACGATTATCTCAACGAGCGGGGCGGCCGGGCCGTGTTCGGGGCCATGGACGCGCCGCCCGAGGAATGGGATTCGCCCCTCGCCGCCTTCGAGAACGCGCTCGAACACGAGCGGGTGGTGACGGGACGAATCAACGACCTGGTTGTCCGGGCCGCTGAGGCGAAAGACCACGCCACGTTTAATTTCCTGCAGTGGTTCGTTGCCGAGCAGGTCGAGGAAGAGGCCGGCGTCGATGACATTATCCAGAAACTGAAACTGGTCGACGGGGCGCCGGGCGGCACGTTTGTCCTTGATCGCGAACTCGGTGCGCGTACGCTCGGGGGCGGCGGGGAATAAGGAATATGCCCATGAGTTTTGTCGCAGACGAAGTATTGGAAATCGCCGAGCAGATGGAGCGCAACGGCGGCAGGTTTTACCGGGCCGCGGCTGAAAAGGCGCCCGGCCGGGCGCGGGAAATCCTGTTGCGGCTGGGGGAGATGGAAGACCGCCACCGGCAGATCTTTCGCGAGATGCGGATTGCGTTGACTCCCGAGGAGAAGGTTCCCCCCACCACCGATCCGGATAATCTGGCGGAGAAGTATCTCCGGTCGCTGATCTCGGGGAAGGTGTTCGATTATCGGGGCGACCCGCTAAAGAAACTGCCCGCCATGGATGCGGCCGCAGAAATCCTGAAGTACGCCATAACGCTGGAAAAGGAGACCATCGCATTTTACCTCGGCATCAGGGATTCCATGCGGCGGCCGGCCGACCGTGAGCGGGTCGACGCCGTTATCGAAGAGGAAAAGGCCCACGTGGTCGAACTGACCGATGAGCTCGACGACCTTTCGGGATCGAAGGCCTGATTGGCGACCGAGAACCACTGCGCAAGCTTGCAGGTGACAGTATGAGTGAGAGTTTCAACGCGCTGCAAATAGCCGATAACGTCTACTGGGTCGGAGCGATCGACTGGGATGTCCGCAATTTCCACGGCTACCTGACCGGTCGCGGGACGACCTACAACGCCTACCTGGTACTCGATGAGAAGATTACCCTGATCGACACCGTCAAGGCTCCGTTCCTCGACGAGATGATCGCCCGTGTTGCCAGCGTTATCGATCCCGTGACGGTGGATTACCTGGTATCCAACCACGCGGAGATGGATCATTCCGGCGGCATTCCCCGCGCTTGCGGCATGCTCGATCCGGAGCAGGTCTTCGCCTCGAAGATGGGGAAGAAGGCCCTTTCCGAGCATTTCCGTCCGGGGCGGGACATCACGGTCGTCGGCGACGGGGAGACGCTCGATCTCGGCGGCGGAAAACTGTCCTTTGCCGAGACCCGCATGTGTCACTGGCCGGACAGCATGGTCGCGTACCTGCACGGCGCGGAAATCCTGTTTTCCCAGGACGCGTTCGGCATGCACCTGGCGTCGTCCGAACGGTTCGCCGACCAGGTCGACCGGCCGGTCATCGAATACGAGGCGGCCAAGTACTACGCGAACATACTGATGCCCCTTGCCAACCCCGTCAGCCGCGCCCTCGAGAAGCTCACCGCGCTGGGTCTGCCGCTGACGATGGTGGCCCCCGATCACGGGCCGATCTGGCGGCGCTCCGGGGACATCCGGTATATCATCGATTCCTACGGCCGCTGGACGAAACAGGCGCCGGCCAAAAAAGCGGTAGTGGTCTACGACACGATGTGGAACAGCACGGCGACCATGGCCCGCGCCGTCTGCGAGGGGCTCTCCGGGTGCGGGATTGCGGTCAGGGGTATGTCGATGGATGCGAGCCACCGCAGTGACGTGGCGACCGAACTGCTGGAGGCGGGCGGATTCGCGGTCGGTTCCCCGACCATGAACAACAACATCTTTCCCACGGTCGCCGACGTGATGACCTACGTCAGGGGGCTGCAACCCCGGCACCTGGCGGCGGCCGCCTTCGGGTCGTACGGATGGAGCGGCGAGGCGCCGCGGCAGTTGCATGACATGCTGGGAGAGATGGAGCTGGACGCGGTTTCCGAGCCGTTGCTGGTCAAGTATGTCCCGGACGACGAGGCCCTGGCTGCCTGTCGCGAACTGGGCGAGACCATTGCGCGGCAGATAATGAATGCGGTTGAAAACGGGCCGGGGTAGCGTCGTACGCTGCTTCACGGCCAGCGCCTTTCATACTACTGGATAGATGTTCACACCATTACACAACGGGAAAGGAGCGTAACGATGAAGTACGAATGTGATATCTGCGGGTGGGTGTACGATCCCGAGCAGGGTGATCCTGAAAACGGCATCGAGGCCGGGACGGCGTTCGCGGATCTGCCCGACGACTGGGTCTGCCCGGAATGCGGCGCAGGTGCCGAGGATTTTTCCCCTCTCGAGTAACGGGCATAACAACCGCGATCGGACCATCCGATGCATAATCGAATACAGGACATTACCCAAAAGATTCTCGCCGGCTGCGACAAGGAGGGGCGGACGCGTCGTATCGGGGAGGAGTTTCTCCCGTCCCGCTCCAGGATCGTCGCGTTGCTGGAAGACCTCTTCAAGGTCCTGTTTCCCGGTTTTTTCGGCCGGAAAAAGCTGCTCCGCGAGACGCTTGACACGCACGTCGGGCGGTTGCTGGCCGACCTCGCCGCAGACCTGTCCGAGGAGATATACCACTGCTACTGCGCGCGGGGGCAGTGCGATGACTGCTGCGATACGGTATCCTGCAGAAAAAAGGCGGAGGGGATTGCCGTCGATTTTCTCGAGCGCATCCCCGCGATCCGGGAACTGCTGGCCCTGGATGCCCAGGCGGCCTACGACGGCGATCCGGCGGCGAAGAGTATTGCCGAAATCATCTACTGCTATCCGGGATTTTACGCAATCGCGGTCTACCGGATCGCGCACGCCCTCCACGTCCTGGAGGTCCCCCTGATGCCGCGGATCATGACCGAGCACGCCCACCGCCTCACGGGCACCGACATTCATCCGGGCGCCGAAATCGGCAGCAGTTTTTTTATCGATCACGCCACCGGCGTGGTGATCGGCGAGACGGCCGTTATCGGCAGCAATGTCAAGATATACCAGGGTGTCACGCTCGGCGCGCTGAGTTTCCCGAAGGACGAGCGGGGCCGGGCGATCAAGGGCATCAAGCGGCACCCTACCATCGAGGACGACGTCACCATCTACGCCAATGCGACGATACTCGGCGGCGACACCGTCATCGGAAGAGGCGTGACCGTGGCCGGCAATACGTTTGTCACGCAGTCGGTTGACTCCGGGAGCCTCGTTGCCTCGGAAGTCCCCCGGCTGAAGGTCAAAGGCAAGAATTCGAAGAAATGAACCCATGTCGCGCGCTGAACAAACGGTAAGCCAAGAAGATCTCCTGCTGGCCGCCCGCCTGCAGGCCTCCCTGTTGCCGAGGAACTGTCCCGAAGACTGCCCGCATCACCGGGTCGAGGCCGTCAACCGGATGTGCGGTGGTGTCGGCGGGGACTTCTACGATTTTATCCGGATCAACGGTGACCAGATTGCGGTGGTGATCGGGGACGTGGTGGGCCACGGCATCAGGGCGTCGCTGATCATGGCACAGATCATGGGGTTTTTGCGTACCGAGAAAGACCGTGTCGGCCGGCCGCTGCAGATGCTCGATACCCTCAACATGATGTTGATCGACACGGGCCTGCGGTCGGACAGCGTTATCACCTGCACGATGTTTTACCTTGTTATCGACGCCCCGACCGGGACCGGGTTTTTCGTGAACGCGGGACATCCCCGGCCCATCCTGCTCGGTAACGACGCCGCGGACCCGATACGTTTCGGCGGCACGGATCTGTTTCTGGGGATGGATGAATTCTCCCCGGAGGAGTGCTGTCATACGTTCGAGACGGGCGATCGACTGGTCCTGTATACTGACGGTATCGTCGAGGCCGGGGCCCCCGCCGAAATCTTCGGTGACGAAAGATTATTGGCGGCTGTTGCCGATCACCGGCGCGCGGCGCCGGAAGAATGCGCGCGGGGCATACTCGACGCCGTGGACGGTTATCGCGGAGAGCGGAATATGACGGACGATGAAACGGTCATCGTCATCGACAGGATATGACCTGCGCTGAACAGCGGGGCAGGAAGCATGCGCATCGTCTTTATCACGCCCGGAAGCGGGGACAATTTCTACTGCGAGAATTGCATTCGCGACAAGGCCCTCGTGGTTGCCCTGCGGTCGCTCGGGCATGATGCAATCTCGGTGCCGCTCTACCTGCCGCCCTTGATGGACGACACGAACCCCGGGATGGATTCGCCGGTCTTTTTCGGGGGGGTCAACGTCTACCTCCAGCAGAACATCCCGCTGTTCCGGCGAACCCCGCGGTGGCTCGACCGGTGGCTGGATCACCCGCGCGTGTTGAAATACGCGGCGAGAATGGCCGGCATGACCGATGCCGCACAACTCGGCAATACCACCCTCTCGATGCTGCGCGGCGAGGAAGGGCGGCAGTTCAAGGAACTGCGCCGGCTTGTCGCATACCTGCAGGCGCATTTCCGGCCGGACGCGGTGGTCCTGTCGAACGCCCTGCTCCTGGGCCTGGCCGATCGGCTCCGGGAGGACCTCGGGTGCGCACTGGTCTGCCTGCTGCAGGACGAGGACGAGTTCGTCGCGTCGCTCGGTCCCGCGTATGCCCGGCAGGTATGGAACATGATGCGAGAGAAATCGCGCCGCATCGATGCATTCGTCGCGGGCAGCCATTACTACGCCGCCCTCATGGCCGACCGCCTGGGATTGCCCGAAAACGAGATTCGCGTCGTGCGCAGCGGTATCGATCCGGAGGGGTACGCGCCGGCCGCGGCGCCGCCGGATCCGCCCGCCGTCGGCTTTTTGTCACGCATGTGCGCGGGAAAGGGCCTCGATGTGCTGGCCGATGAATATATCCGGCTGAAACAGCAGGCCCGGTTTGACGCCCTCAGGTTGAAAATCGCGGGGGGGATGTCCTCGGCCGACGAGACGTTCGTCGCCTCGGTCCGGCGGCGGCTGCACCGCGCGGGAGTTGCCGACTGCGTCGACTGGCTCGATGATTTCGACCGTTCCGACAAGCGGGACTGCCTTCCGGCGCTTACCGCGTTGTGTGTTCCGGACCGCGGCAGGCCGGCGTCGGCGGTATTCGTTGCCGAGTCCCTTGTCGCCGGCGTGCCGGTTGTTCTCCCCCGGCGCGGCGTGTTACCCGAGCTGGTGGAACTGACCGGCGGCGGCGTGATCTACGATCCCGACACGGCGGATGGGCTGCACGCCGCCCTGGAGGGCATCCTTTCCGATCCGGCCGGCGCCCACTGCATGGGTAGCGCGGGACGGGCGGCAGCCATGGAGACATTGACCGCCGCGGTGTCGGCACGGGGACTCGCGGAGGTACTTGAAACGTAAAGAATCTGTTAAAAAATACGCCTTGGCGGGAACGCGAAATGCGGCACAATCGTTTTTAATAACGACACGCGGTTTTTCACCTGTTATTTATTTTATTAAGTATATTATTTACAATGGCTTAAGGATAAATGGAAAAGCTCGCCGAAGAACAGATCGAAGACATACTTACCGGGAAATCTCCGGTTCCCGATGGTGTTGACGAAGATTCGCTCTCACGCCTGGACGGACACCGTGCCGTCCGAAACAAACTCAGGACCGCAGCCGCGACGATCGGCCTGCCCGCCGGTCTCGCGGAGCGGATTCGCGGAGAGTTGGCACACGCGCGTTCCGCCGAAGAGGGGGGCGGCGGATCGGGCGGCGGGGGAGGGGTTTTCAACCGGGTCATCTACAAGGTCGGGATCCTTGCCGCCGCGGCGGCGATCCTGGTGGTTGCGGGTATTTTTGTCTTTTCGACCGATTCGGCTACCGCCCAGGCGCGTATTGCGAGAATACATCGGAGTATGGTTGCCGGCGCAGACGGTTTTCATGCCGCCGCTGATCCGGAGAACATCTCCGAGCGGCTGAAGGGGAGGTGTTCGAGCCGCATCCCATTGCCGCGACTCGAGGGGAATTGTTCCTATGCGGGGTGGCGTATCGCGCAATTCCGGGGAAACGACGTGGCGGTCGTGCTTGTCGAAATCGACGGGAAAAAGGTGTCGATCATCTCGGTACCCGACGATCCCGATTCCCTGCATTTCGGCCGGATTTTCCGGCAGGAAGGCCGCACCTGGTGCAACTGCGCGTTCGAGGAATGCAGGATGGCCGCCGTGGGCGTCACGGGACACACCTATATTGCCGCCGGGGAGGCGCCTCACGAAGTCCTGGTGGGACTGCTCGACCGGCTCGTTCAGACGCATTAATACACCACTGTCACCGTTGAATAACAGAGGAGCCCCATGGATTTCAGCACGAATAATCCCGAAACGCTCGCCCTCCACGCGGGCCAGGTGCCCGATCCGGCAACCGGCGCGCGGGCGGTGCCGATTTACCAGACCACCAGCTATACCTTCCGGGACACCGACCATGCCGCGCGGCTGTTTGCCCTCGAGGAATTCGGCAATATCTACACGCGGCTGATGAATCCGACCACGGACGTGGTTGAGAAGCGCATCGCCGCCCTCGAAGGGGGGACCGGGGCGCTGCTCACCGCCAGCGGGATGGCGGCGATTTTTCTCGCGATCCATAATCTCGCGGCCGCCGGCGACCACATCGTGGCGTCGTCGTCACTCTACGGCGGTACCGAGACCTGCTTTCGGCATACGCTGCCCCGCATGGGCATCGCGGTAACCTTCGTGGACGATATCACCGCGGAAAAGACCGCGCAGGCGATACGACCCGAGACGAAGGCGGTATACGTCGAGACGATCGGGAACCCCCGGGGGGATGTACCGGACCTGGCCGCCGTCGCCGGCGCCGCCCACGCGGCCGGCGTGCCGCTGCTGGTCGACAACACGTTCGCCCCCGTCATCTGTCGCCCGATCGAGCACGGGGCCGACATCGTCCTGCATTCGTGCACGAAGTGGATCGGGGGCCACGGCACCTCGATCGGCGGAGTGATCGTGGACGGCGGAACGTTCGACTGGACGTCCGGCCGTTTTCCGGATTTCACCGCGCCCGACCAGAGCTACCACGGCATCGTGTACAGCGAGGCCTTCGCCGACGTTCCCGGGATGGGTAACGTGGTCTTCGCGCTGAAGGCGCGGCTGCAGGGAATGAGAAACATCGGGATGTGCCCGAGCCCGTTCAACTCCTTCCTCTTTCTCCAGGGGCTCGAAACGCTTCCCCTGCGCATACAACGGCAGTGCGACAACGCCCTGAAACTGGCGCACTGGCTGCGCGGTCACGAGAAGGTCGAGTGGGTAACCTACACCGGGCTGCCGGACCACCCCTGGCACGAGACGGCGGGGCGCTGCCTCGACGGCGGTTACGGGGCGGTTCTGGGGTTCGGCGTTGCCGGCGGCCGGGAGGCGGGCGAGAAATTCATCAACACCGTAACGCTTGCCAGCCACCTCGCCAACGTCGGCGACGCCAAGACGCTCGTCCTGCACCCGGCCTCCACGAGCCACCAGCAGATGTCCGCGGAGGCGCAGCGGGCGGCCGGGGTGACGCCGGCGTTTATCCGCGTGGCGGTCGGCCTGGAGCATATCGACGACATCACGGCGGATTTCGACCGGGCACTGAACGCCTGAACGCAGCGTCTGGAACCGATTTCGTACAAAAAAACAGGGTAATTGACTCAGGTCAAGGTCTCCGTTTCGGGGTGGGTATACAATGCCGCCGAATACGGATGAAAGGAGATCATGACCATGACCGTCAAAACGATGCGCAAGATAGTCAGGATCGACCCCGACCGGTGCGACGGGTGCGGTCTCTGCGTCCCGCAGTGCGCCGAGGGGGCCATACAGATCGTGGACGGAACGGCGCGGTTGATCGCGGACAACCTCTGCGACGGCCTCGGCGACTGTATCGGCGCCTGTCCGAAGGACGCGATCACGATAGAGGAGCGTCCCGCGGATGATTTCGAGCCGGCCGCGGCAGCCGAGCGAACCGGGGGAGTTCCGCTGGATGGAAAAGAGGCGGAATCCCGGTCGCCGGCCCTGCCCTGCGGTTGTCCGGGAACCGCCGCGCGGGCGATCGATCCCGGCTCGCCGCCGCAGCCGGCCGCCGGCGACGCGTCCCGATCGTCCCTGGGTCACTGGCCGGTACAACTGTCCCTGCTGCCGCCGCGCGGCGAGATATGGCGGGATGCGGACGTCCTGGTATCGGCCGACTGCGTTGCGTACGCCATGGGAGATTTCCACCGCCGCCTGCTGTCCGGCAAGACCGTCGCGGTCGGCTGCCCCAAGCTCGACGACCTAGACGTCTACGTGGAGAAGTTGACCGCCGTTTTTGCGGATAACGATATCAGGTCGGTCACGGTTGCCCGGATGGAGGTCCCGTGCTGCGCGGGCATAGCGACCGCCGTGCGGCAGGCCCTTCATCGCTCCGGAAAGAACGACATGCCCCTGAACAATATCGTCGTCGGTGTCGACGGAACAATGAAACAAGATTAAACAGCAAGATTAAACAGGACACGCAATAACGAAGATTAAACAGGACACGCACCTATGAAGAGCGAGAAGTCAAAAGATTAAACAGGACACGCAATAACGAGTAGCTGGAACTGGGCTCAGGAAAGTAATTAAAGACTTTTACATTAAAAAGGAGAACGACATGACCATGTTTTGCTACCAGTGTGAACAGACCGCGAAGGGTACCGGCTGCACGGCCCACGGTGTCTGCGGAAAGAGTCCCGAAACCGCGGCCCTGCAGGATCTCCTGGTTCACGTCGCCGAGGGCGTGAGCCGATACGCCCACCGGGCCCGGTCCCTGGACGCGCATACTCCCGCGGCCGACGTGTTCGTCGTCGAGGCACTGTTTACCACGGTGACGAACGTGGATTTCGACCCCGAACGGGTCGCCGGCATGATTCGGCGGGGGGCGACCGTCCGGGACGAGACACGGAGGATCTACGTGGAGGCCTGCCGGTCGGCGGGACAGGAGCCGGAGACCATTTCCGGTGACCCGGCCATCGAGCCCGCCGGCGATCTCGATGGGATGATCAGCCAGGGCGAGGACCTGACGATACAAAAGCGGATCGATGCCCTCGGCGATGATGCGGCCGGTCTCCAGGAACTGATCACCTACGGGCTGAAGGGTATGGCGGCCTACATGGATCACGCCCGCATTCTCGGCGTCGAGGACGACGATGTCTGCGCCTTTGTTCACGAAACGCTGGACTTCCTCGCCGGCAATCCCGCTGACGTGGATGCCCTGGTCGCCGGGGCCCTCGCGGTGGGGGAAGTGAACCTGAAGGTCATGGGTATGCTCGATACGGCCAACACGGGCGCGTACGGCCATCCCGAGCCGACGGAGGTGCGCGTGACCCCCGTGGCGGGAAAGGCGATAGGTGTCTCCGGACACGATCTCAAGGACCTGAAGATGCTCCTCGACCAGACCGAGGGGACGGGTATCAACGTCTATACGCACGGCGAGATGCTGCCGGCACACGGCTACCCGGAACTTCACGCGTACGGGCATCTGGTCGGCAACTACGGCGGGGCCTGGCAGGACCAGCAGCGGGAGTTCGACGCGTTTCCCGGCGCGATCCTGATGACGACCAACTGCATCCAGAAACCCAAGGGCAGCTACAAGGACCGGCTGTTTACGACCGGTTTGGTCGCCTGGCCGGACGTGACCCATATCCCGGCCGGCCCCGGCGGCGAAAAGGATTTCACCCCCGTCATCGAGGCCGCGCGGGCGGCGCCGGGGTTTGCGGAGGATGCCGAGAAGAAGACGATCACCGTCGGCTTCGCGCGCAACGCGATAACGTCGGTCGCCGAGACGGTGATCGAGGCGGTCAAGGCGGGGAAGATCCGGCACTTTTTCCTCATCGGCGGCTGCGACGGGGCCAAGCCGGGGCGGAACTACTACACCGAACTGGCCGAAAAGATACCTGATGACTGCGTGATCCTGACCCTGGCCTGCGGTAAGTACCGCTTCAACAAGCTTCCCTTCGGCGACATCGGCGGCATCCCCCGCCTGCTCGACTGTGGGCAGTGCAACGACGCCTACAGCGCGATCCGGGTGGCGGGGGCCCTGGCGGAGGCATTCGATTGCGCGGTCAACGACCTGCCCCTGAGCCTCGTGCTGAGCTGGTACGAGCAGAAGGCGGTCTGCATCCTCCTGACGCTTTTGCACCTCGGCATACGGGACATGAAAATCGGGCCGAATTTGCCGGCCTTCATCGGTCCCAACGTGTTGCAGGTGCTGGTCGATCAGTTTAATCTCACGCCGATCACCACCCCCGACGAGGACCTTGCCGGCATGCTTGCGTAAAAGAAAAAAGAACAGGACAGGCAATAAGAAAGAATGGTGTGGTGTATTGAGAACCATAATTGAATATGTTTAATCCGCACGCGATATGTCTCTGTTGAAGTTTGACCGAACGGTAGGAGTTCTACATATCACTGTTTGGAAATTATGTCGATTCTGATGACCCGTGACTGGTATACCCTATGGGCTCAGCGAGAGCATATTGCTTCTATTATCCCCCCGACATTTAAGTTGTGTTTAGCGGTGCTCCTTGATCTCGGAGATCAGGTCGACAGCGCTGGTTTACAGAAAATCACTCTTGCGGCTTGGAGTCCCTTGAAAAACCGCTTTCCCGCCTTTGCGGCGGCTTCCTGAATCTTGTCTGCGACACCGGCAATGCGATAAAATCTTTTGCCGAAGCAGCTCGTGGTTTCGAGCCAATTCTCAGCGTCAATCTCAAGCCGTTGTATGACCGGCTGCAGGTGTGCCGGAACAGTGCCGGGTTTGTCCGCCTGCAGTTGCCTTCCGGTCCAGTCAAGCAGTTCGATGTATTGATCCAATGAGGCGGAGATAAGTTCGCTGCCGGGTGTCGTGTCGTTATCGCGAAAAACCGGGGCGAGCCAGTAATCGCAGGGAATTTTGGTCGCGGTTGCTCTTTGTTGGTATTGATCCGATGATGTGGTTTTCTCCTGGCCGATTCGCTTGGCATTGCGACTTCTGCAGCGGAGTTTAACACTGGTATAATCACTTGTTTCCGGCGTATTTGCGATACCGGCCCGGATGGGATTAAGGTCTACATATGCCATACAGGCCAGCACTGCCGAAGCATCCAGCAGGCGGGTACATTTGAACCGGCCCTCCCAGAATTTTCCCTTGCAGTCGTCTTCCTGGTTGGCCATGCGCGCGATGTTCTCGTTGAGAGTTTTCATAAACCAGCTTATGCTGCAAATACGCTTTCTCAAACGAGCAATACGTCCTTTATCAGCGACGAGTGCATCCACCTTGCCGTCATCTAGGGTTCGGGGATTCCCTTTTTCTACATATCTACCGGAATAAATCGAGAGCCACCGTACCGCTATTTCCCTGTCTGACAAATCCGCAGCCAGATCAGGACGGTTTTGCAGAATCAGGTGTATATGGTTTGTCATGATTGCATATCCGCAGACGCCGATTGTAAAGTTGTTCGACAGGTGTTCGAGCCGTTTCTCGATCCATCCCTTGCGATGACTGTAGTCTTTGCCGGTGTATACATCTTTGCCGCAAAGCCATGCCCGCCGCACGCACCTGGATATGCAGTGATAAACACCAATTTCGCCGTGGTTTATGATTTCTTTTCGCGCGATAGTCATTTTGAAGGTCCTTTCTGTAATCGGCGGTTTAAAGTGATAATACTATCGTGGCCTAATGCATCTAACAGAATACGAACATAATGAAGGAAAGCAAGAAAATTGTTGCGTGTTTTTCGAGTATATTGCATGTCCGGAATCTACATGCACGTATACAATCGTATCTATGAACGGCTCTTCCGGCGATACGTGCGATGTGCTTCGGGATATTCCGCTCTTTGCGGCGCTGTCCGACACTGAACTCGATCGTTTGATCGACCACTGTCCGGCCAGGACGTTTCCCGCGGGAGGGCGAATCGTGTCTCCGTCGATGGAGGCCGATCGTTTTTACATCATTCTCTCCGGCAGAGTCTGCCTGTATAAGCTTTCACCGAAAGGTGATCGCCAGATTCTCCATCTTTACGGTCCCGGCGACACCTTCGGCGAGGCGGCGATGTGGGCCGAAATCAGCTACCCGGCATTCGCCGACGCGGTAGACGATGCGACGATTATGTCGGTCAGCAGGGGGCGGTTAAAAACCATAATTGCGGAAAACGAAGACCTGGCGATGAAGATGATGGCGGGCATGGCGTCCAAGCTCAGGGAGTTCAATCGTCTCATCGAACAGCTTTCCCTCAAGGAGGTTCCATCCCGGCTGGCGGAGATCCTGCTCGAGATGCCGGCCGGATCCGACGGCGACACCATCCTGCTCAATCAATCCAAGAAGCAACTGGCAGAACGGATAGGGACGATTCCGGAGACGCTGAGCCGGGCGCTGGGGAAAATGCGTGAAATGGGGCTTATTTCGATCGACGGGCGGAAGATTACTGTGCTCGATGCCAATGGTATGGAGCAGTTGGCAAAGAAGTGAACTGCCGAAGAGTGGGTCTGCTCATTTTCCTTTCATATACGGGTATTGCGTGTCCTCAACTCACCGGGTATTGTCCTCAACTCAACTGCGTCAACTCAACTGCGGGTATTGCGTGTCCTCAACTGAACTAGTTTTTTCGGCCAGTTCCAGTTCGAGTGTCGCCAGGTCGCCGTCGAGTTCGCCGACCCGCTTCCGCTGGCGGTCGGCCTCCGTGTCGCCGCGGATCATGTCCCGGGCATACCTGAGATACGGTAGCCCGTCGAGGTCGGCGGCGGCCGGCTCTATCGTATCGAGAAACCCGTCGAGGTATTCCCTGACCGGGATCACCTCCCCGGAAACGGGATTCACGAACAGCGCGTCCAGACCGTCGCTGCAGGCGCGCCAGCGATTCTGCCTGAGATACTCCTCGCTGCAGACCGGTGGCGATTCGCCGGCCGCGTATTCTTCCTGGAAGTGATGCGCCGCCGCCTGGAAGACGGCCGCGATCGCCCCGATGCGGTGGACATCGGTCGGCAGGTCCGTGGCCCTGAGTTCCACGGTGCCCAGCGGCGGCTGCGGCCTGATACTCCACCAGAGTTCCCCGGGCGCGGTCACGTCACCGGCCCGGTGCATTATTTCGTAATGTCGCTCCAGTTGCTGCCAGTATGTGAAACGCGGCGGCAGATAGGTTCTCGGCATCGACGAAAAGAGATCGGTCCGGCAGGAGCACAGGCCCGTGTCTTCGCCCGCCAGGAACGGGGAGTTGACCGACAGCGCCAGCAGGGCGTACACCCACGGCCTCATGCTCGCCAGGACGTCGATCGCGGCTTCGGCGGATTGCAGACCGACGTGTACGTGCAGGCCGAACGCGAGTAGCCGGCGGGCCACGAGACCGTACCGCCGCACCACGTCGTGATAGTGCGGATCCGCGGCGACGGTAAGGTTCCGGTGATTCCCGAACGGGTGTGATCCCGTCGCTACCAGGAGGGCGCCGGCCTGTGCGCAGGCCGCCGCTATTCGCCTCCGCCCGTCGAGCACCGCGCCGGTCAGATCCGCCGCGGTCCGGAAGACGCCGGTGCGGTTTTCGATGACGCAGTCGAAAAGTTCGTAACACACCCGCTGCCGCATCTCATCGTCGAGCAGCGCCAGGACCTCCTCAACGCAGCCCTTCAGGTCGCCGGTGCCGGGATCGACCAGGTGAAATTCCTCCTCGACGCCGAGTGTCGGGTAATCGTTTCCGCGAAAAGGTTTCATGGCGTGTCTGTCTTTCCGTACAGGTCAAGGGTGCGTATCGCGAGCCCGGCCATGAGTTTCATCCCGTTGCCGAGTGCGCCGTCGTTAAAATCAAATCCGCCGTGGTGGAGCGTGCCCGCTTCGGTGCCGACCCCGATCCTGGCCAGGAGCCCCGGCACCGCGGCGAGGTAGCGGGCGAAATCTTCGGAACCCATGGACGGCTCGGCACGTCGCGACCGTACGCCGGGGCCGAGGAATTCGTCGGCGACCTGCTCGAACAGGTCGTAGAGCCCCGGGTCATTGACGACCGCCGGGCAGTAGGCGGTAAAATCGATTTCGGCGGATATACCGCAGGAAGCGGCCGCTGCCTCCGCTACCCGCGCAAGTTCCCGGTGCGTTTCCCGCCGGCAGTCCTCGTCCGTCGTGCGGACGGTCCCCGCGGCGACGGCATCGGCGGGGATGACATTTGGCCGGTCGCCGGCGCGGACTGCGCACACGCTTACGATGCGGGGCGGCGCCGGGTGTTTCGCGGTACGGGTCAGGGTCCCGGCCCGCTGAATAAAGTCGGCCAGCGCCGGCAGCGGGCTCCGCGCTTCCGCGGGCCGCGCCCCGTGCCCGCCGCGGCCGCTCAGCGTGAGCGTAAACGTGTCGTTTGCCGCCGCCATCTGCCCGGGGAGGGATGCCACGTGGCCCGTCGGCAGTCCCGGCCAGGCATGCACCGCGAAGATCGCCGCCGGCACGGGCTTATCGAGGGCGCCGCCGGCTATCATCGCGACGGCCCCGTTGCCGGCCTCCTCGGCCGGCTGGAAGACGGCCCTGGCCGTGCCCGACAGCAGGGCCCTGTTTTCGGCGAGCGCGGCGCACGTGCCGGCGAGTATCGCGGTGTGCCCGTCGTGACCGCAACTGTGGGATACGCCGGCGACGGTGGAGGCCCAGGGTGTGCCGGACGTCTCCACAATCGGCAGGGCGTCCAAGTCGGCCCGCAGGGCGACGACCGGTCCCGACCGGTCGCCGGTGACTTCCGCGATGACGCCGGTGCCGCCGACACCGGTACGCACCGGCATGCCCCGTGCCTGAAGAAAGTCGGCAACGAGGGCCGCGGTCCGGTGTTCTGCGCAAGCCGGTTCGGGGTGCGCGTGGATATCACGGCGCATGTCGGTGACACGGGGCAGGAGGCCGGCGACCGATTTGTCTATGTCCGCGGCAGAATTCATGGCGGCGTCGGGCATTATCGCGTAGCCGGCGGGGGATGTACAGGCCCGATCATTTCTCGTAGAGCGTCGTGGAGAGGTACCGTTCCCCGGAATCGGGGAGGATCACCACGATGGTTGTGCCCGCGTACGCCGGTTCCGCGGCGATCCGGGCGGCGGCTGCCGTGGCCGCACCGCACGAAATCCCGGAGAGGATACCTTCCTCCCGGGCCAGTCGCCGGGCGTATTCCTCGGCCTCCTCGTTTTCCACCGTTTCCACGCGGTCGACGAGTGAGAGATCGAGCACGGCAGGAATGAATCCCGCCCCGATGCCCTGTATCGCGTGGGGACCCGGCGCGAGTTCTTCGTCCGCGATGGTCTGCGAGATCACGGGACTGTCGGCGGGTTCCACGGCCACGGTGGTTATCGCCCGGTTCATGGTCTTCTTGATGCAGCGGCTGATGCCGGTGATCGTTCCCCCCGTACCCACGCCGGCCACGAGCACGTCTATCCGCCCGTCGAGGGCGTCCCAGATCTCGGGACCGGTCGTCGTCTCGTGGATCGCCGGGTTCGAGGGATTGCTGAACTGCTGCGGCAGGTAATAGCGATCCGGTTCGGATGCGGCCAGTTGTTCGGCCTTCTGAATGGCCCCCGTCATTCCCTCGTCGCCGGGAGTGAGGACGACCGCTGCCCCGAAGGCGGCCAGGAGTTTGCGCCGCTCAATGCTCATCGTCTCCGGCATGGTGAGCATCACCGGGTAGCCGCGGGCGGCCCCCACGTAGGCGAGGGCGATGCCCGTGTTGCCGCTGGTGGGTTCGATGATGGACATGCCGTCCTTGAGGACGCCTCGCTTTTCCGCATCCCAGACCATCGACGCTCCGATACGGCACTTGACCGAGTAGGCGGGATTCCGGCCCTCAACCTTTCCGAGGACCGTCGCCGCCGTGCCGGCGACCCGCTGTATCCTGACGAGGGGGGTGTTTCCTATCGACTCGGCGTTATCGTTGCAGTAGGTCATGATTCACCGTTCTTTCGCTGTGACGCTGTTGCGATTAAAAAGGTATTGTTGATCAACATAATCGCATACCGCGCATTGTGCATTCCGCTTTCGCACTTGTCGGCAACGGGTGTTTCAGTGCTATTCAAAGTGCATGTGGATGTAGGTCTGCATGAGTTCAGCCGCCTCGCCCTTGCACTGTCCGCAGACCGTTCCCAGCTTCGTATGTTCCTGCAGTTCGAGGAAGGTACGGGCCCCTTCGAGGACCGCCTCCTCGATGTCGTGATCCGTTACGTTCATGCACTGGCAGATCGTCTTTGCCTCGTCTTGTCGGACCAGGTCCTCCCGTCCGGATCGCTTGTGGTAATCGTTGATCGCCGCCCGGAGGGCCTTGTCCCCGAGCACCGAACAGTGGATCTTGTTTTCGGGCAGTCCCCCCAGTTCGGCGGCGAGATCCTTCGGGGAGATGTTCCACGCCTCTTCCAGCGTCTTGCCCTTCACGTACTCCGAGAGCAGAGAGGTGCTGGCGATCGCGCTCGCGCAGCCGTAGGTCCGCCAACGGCAGTCCTCGATTCGCTCGCCCGAGGCATCGACCTTGATTCGCATCTCCATCTGGTCGCCGCACTTGACGTTGCCGACCGTGCCCGTGCCGTCTTCCTCAAAATGCTCGTCGGGTGAAAATACGTTACGCGGATTCGTGAAGTGATCCTTTACCGTTTCGCTGTATACCCAGTCCATGGTGCCGCTCCGTTTCATTTATGTTCCCGCGGTGTACACGGACGACATCGACCGCACCTTGTTTACCACGGTGATAAGCCGGTCGACCACGTAATCGACGTCCTCCCCGGTGTTGCCGCGGCCGAGGCTGAACCGTATCGACCCGTGGGCCGATTCCGCGGCGAGGCCCGTGGCGAGAAGGACGTGGGAGGGATCCAGGGAGCCCGACGAGCAGGCCGAGCCGGTCGACACCGATATGCCCTCCATGTCGAGGTAGAGCAGGAGGGCCTCTCCCTCACAGCCGGTGAACGTCACATTGAGTGTCCCGGACAGGGTGCGCTCCTGGTCGCCGTTGAACAGCACGTCGGGTATGTTTTCAACGATACCCGACTTCAGCCGTTCCCGCAGTTTCCGCAGTCTGGCGTCTTCGGCCGCCATTTCTTCCTTCCGGCAGGCTATGGCCGTGCCCATACCCACGATGCCCAGCGTATTCTCCGTTCCGGCTCGGCGGCCCTGCTCCTGGTGCCCCCCGTGTATGTACGGGCAGTAGGGGACGCCCTTGGCCACGTAAAGCGCGCCGACGCCCTTGGGGCCGTACATCTTGTGGGCCGAAAACGACAGGAAATCGACGCCGAGTTCCACGACGTCCATGGGTATTTTTCCCACGGCCTGGACCGCGTCGGTATGAAAATAGGCCCCGCGCTCGTGCACCAGGCTGGCAATCGTCCGGATATCCTGTATGGTGCCGATCTCGTTGTTGGCGGCCATCACCGAGACCAGCGCGGTTTGATCGTCGACGGCGTTTTCCAGTTCGTCGATATCGACCAGCCCGTTTTTGTCGATGCCCACGAACGCGACGTCGGTGCCGCGGATCGACAGGCACCGGGCCGTTTCAAGGATGCAGGGGTGCTCGATCTTCGTGGTGACGACCTTGCTTCTCCAGCCCCGCTGCGCCTTGGAACAGGCCGACGGGCAGGGAAAGAGATTCAGCACGGTGTTGTTGGCCTCCGAGCCGCTGCCGGTGAAAACGATTTCGTCTTCGGCGGCATTGATCAGGGATGCCGCTTCACTTCGCGCCGATTCGACCAGTTCGCGGGCGATTCTGCCGTCCTCGTGGAAACTGGACGGATTGCCGTATACCTCCATGGCCTCGGACATCGCGGAAATCACCCGTGGATGAAGCGGCGTGGTCGCGTTGTGATCCATGTAGACGTGTCTGTTTCCCATAGTGTTCTCCATCGCCGAACAAACCGCCAAAGGGTAAAAGCGAGGACATACAATTTGCTTAGTGTTTATTACAAACGATACTATCGTAATTTAAGTTCCCCCTTACGCTCAACATTTTTTGTAATTTTCCCTTAATAATGTTGGTGGCATGCATAAGATTATCAAAATGAATGTTGATTTATTAACACAATTTAATATAGTTGATCAAGAAAAACAACAATACCGTGTGTATACTAAACACGAAAGAGAGAAGAATATCATGCTCGAACTTGGAACAAAAGGACGATACGCGACACGGCTGATGGTTTACCTTGCGCTGCACCGCGAGAAAGGTGTCATCAAGCGACGGGAAATGGCGGAGTCTGAAGGCATCTCGATGGATTACGTCGAGCAGTTGCTTCTCAAGCTGAAGGCCGAGGGATTCGTGCGCAGTCACCGGGGGGCCCGGGGCGGCTATTCTCTTAACCGCGATGCCGCCGACGTGACCGTTGCGGATGTGCTGACGGCCATGGAAGGTAAAATCGAATTGATCCCGTGTTTAAACGGCACCTGCGAGAGAAACATGAATTGCGTGACGAGACCCGTGTGGCGAAAGGCTATGCGCGCCGTGATAACGGTTCTCAATGAGGTCACTATCGCCGACCTCGCGGAAGATGCCCGCGTACACGACCCGAAAGAGTGCGCCAACTTTTCTATCTGACAAGAACGGCCGGATGGTAACCGCTACCGAACAATTCGAAGATATCGCGATACCCGAACTGAACCGCGTGTACCGGGCGGCGGTGATGCTCACCCGGGACCGGCAGCAGGCGGAAGATCTCGTTCAGACGACCTACCTGAAGGCACTGCAGCGCTTTTCTTCGTTCAGGGAAGGAACCAACATCAAGGCATGGCTGATGCGGATACTTCGCAACACATGGATCGACAAGCTGCGCCACCGCAAGGTGGTCGGCACCGTCCTGCCGCTTGAGGATGAGCACCCCGTCAAAGCAAACGGTGAAGACAGTCAGCAATGGTCCGGCACGGCCGACCTTATCGAGCAATTTTCCGACCAGCAGGTCATCGATGCCCTCGGCCGGCTTCCGGACGACCAGAAGATGACACTCCTGCTCGTGGACGTCGAGCAGTTGGAACACAGTGATGTGGCCGAGATCATGGGTGTCCCCGTCGGCACGGTCAAGAGCAGGACGAGCCGGTCCCGGGCCGCCTTGCGCAAAGAACTTTATGACCACGCCCGGGAGTACGGCTTTATCGGCCGGCGGTAAATCATTCAGCAGGCCCTATTTCAATTGCCGTCTTTCCCGTGTATTCCGCCGGCGCGATGCACTCGGTCTGATTGCACGCCCGGGCGGCGACCGTCACGGCGACCGTCCGCGGGCCCGGGGCGGCGTCGGGGGCGATTTCCAATGGCGTCGTCAGCGTTATCGTTCCGCTATAGACCGCCGGTGGCTCGTCACTGAAGGAAAGTGGCACTTCCTTCGCGTCGGGAAAGACCGTCTCTCCGGGGGTCACGTCCTTTCCGGCGTCCACCCGCAGTTCCACTGGTCCCCGATCGCCGCCGGGGGCGGCCGCATTGATGTGCCAGCCGGGGCGTATTGTAACGGTCGTTGCCAGCGTTACCATCTCGCCGGCCGCGCCCCGCGGCGCGGCGATGTGCGGTTCAACCGTGACCACCGCTGTTCCGGACGAACCGGCGGCCTCAAGGTACTGTCCGGTTGCCACCAGGAGCGACGCCGTGGCCGCGGGACTTGTTTGCATCAGGCCGGCGAACGAACGGAGCGTTGTTCCCGCCGCGTTGCGGTACGTCTCTGTATTCGTGTGGGCGGCGAGCCTGACCAGGACCGATGCGGCGATGGCGTTGCCCGCGGGAACGGCCCCGTCCGTGGGATCCATGACCCGCCCGATCAGTGCGCCGTGTTTGCCGGATGTCAGGAAAAAGCCGCCGGCGTCGCCGGCGGCGAAGTCTTCAATGATCGCGTCGGCTAGGGATGCCGACCGCTTCAACCATTGCGTTCGCCCGGTCGTCTCGTAGAGGTCCAGCAGGCCCTCGGCCATGAATGCGTAATCGTCGAGGTAGGCCGGCCCGCCGCCCGTTCCCGCCCGCCAGCTCCTCAGGAGCGTTCCGTCCCGGACCATGTTCTCCAGCACGAAACCGGCGGCCTTTTCGGCGGCCGCCGTCAGGTCCGGCCGGCCCAGTATGTTCCCCGCGCGTGCCAGTGATGAAATCATCAGGCCGTTCCACGCCGCCAGGATCTTGTCGTCCGTGTGGGGGCGGCCCCGCTCCGCGCGGCGGGCGAGGAGTTTCTGCCGCATCGCTTCCACCCGTTGTTCGAATGCGGCGGGCGTTTCCCCCCGATCCCGGGCGATTTTGTCAAGCGGCCGCCTGCGATACGGGATATTCAGGCCGTTCCGCTCGCCGGTCGCCTCTTCACGGTAGTTCCCCGCGGCGACGACGCCATAGACCTCGCAGAACAACGGGCCGTCCCGGTCGCCGAGTATGTCGACGATCTCGCTCTTTTTCCAGAGGTAGAACAATCCCTCACCGCCTTCGCTGTCGGCGTCCAGGGCCGCGTGGAATCCGCCGCCCGGCCCGGTCATTTCACGCCGCACCCATTCGAAGATATCCGCCGCCACCCGGCGGTAGCGGTCGTCGCCGGTGACCGCGAAGGCGTCGGTATACGACCGGGCGAGCTGCGCGTTGTCGTAGAGCATCTTCTCGAAGTGGGGCACAAACCAACGCCGGTCGGTGGCATACCGGTGGAAACCGCCCCCGAGGTGATCGCGGATGCCGCCGAGCGCCATGGCGTCCAGCGTGCGGGTGATCATATCGAGAATCTCACGGTCACCGGTCCGTTCATGCTCGGCAAACAGGAACCGCAGCCGCGCGTGGGGCGGGAATTTCGGCGCGCCGCCGAAACCGCCGTTCTGTTGGTCGAATTCGTTTTTCGCCGCCGCGGCTGCCCGCGTAAGCAAGGCCGGCGAGAGTGCGGCCGGCGGACCGTGTTCTTCGTAGGCTGCGTATTGTTCGATGAAGCCGGCCACCTTCTCCGCGCGCTGCTCCAGCTCGTCCCGCCGGGTCCGCCAGGCGGATGCCAGTTCCTTCAGGATCGTCTTGAACCCGGGGCGGCCGCGCATGTCCTCGCGGGGGAAATAGGTACCGGCAAACCACGGCTTGCCCTCCGGTGTCAGCCAGACCGAATTCGGCCAGCCGCCCCGTCCGGCCATGATCTGCGTGGCGAGCAGGTAGACGTGGTCGATAGCGGGCCGTTCCTCGCGATCCACCTTGATCGCCACGTAGTGCTCGTTGAGTATTGCGGCGACGTCCGCGCGTTCGAACGACTCGGTCTCCATCACGTGGCACCAGTGGCACGTGGAATACCCCACCGACAGGAACACGGGTTTGTCCTCCTTTTTCGCCTTTGCGAACGCCGCGTCGGACCAGGGGTACCAGTCCACGGGATTGCGGGCGTGCTGCAGCAGGTACGGGCTGGACTCCCCGGCCAGGCGGTTGCATTCATCGCCGTCGCCCGCGGGCGATTCCGCGTCCTCCGCCGGAACAGGCGAAGGGCTGTCCTGTTCTCCGCCGCGGCCGGGGCCGGACGCCATGATCAGCAGAAGGGGGATGGCGCAGAGCACGCCGGGGATCAGTACTTCGCTATAACAAAACATGATTGTTTCCTTTCATTCCACTGTACTGAACGAAGAGACTCCGCATGGCGTTCCACAACGGCGGGCGCGCCGATTCCGCAATCGACGGAACCCGCACCCCGGCGAGGACGTTAACAGGAATGACGGTATTCAATGTGTTTGTAAAGAAAAGGAGATCAATCATGGCTATATGGCTTAACATATTGATCGGGAGCGTGCTCGGTCTCG
This sequence comes from uncultured Planctomycetaceae bacterium, assembly GCA_964557575.1. Classification (GTDB taxonomy): domain Bacteria; phylum Planctomycetota; class Phycisphaerae; order SM23-33; family SM23-33; genus CAZLBC01. The sequence continues at coordinate 16,376 of CAZLBC010000033.1, read as the reverse complement.
CCGGCGGCGCGGCGCTGGGATATATCAGCCGGTGCAGCGGCGGGACCTGTCCGTTGACCTGCACCCCCTGGCGGAGCGGTCTTCTCGGGCTCTTTCTCGGCGCCGCTTTCGTGTTGATGATCGGCTGTGACGACACAAAAAAAGCCGGGGGAACAAACGCCGCGACAGAGGCCGGGGAATCGGTGATCGTGGATGTTGCCACCCGGCAGGCTTTCAACAAGCAGGTGCTCGAAGCCGATAAGCCCGTCCTCGTGGAGTTTCACGCCGCGTGGTGCGGGTACTGCAAGGCGCTCGCCCCGACCATCGAGAAACTCGCCGCCGAATACGCGGATCGCGTCGCATTCGTGGCCGTCGACGTCGACGACGCAAAGGAAATAGCGCGCGAGTACGACGTCAGCGGCATCCCGCTCGTACTCGTGTTCGCGGGAGGCGAAATCACGTCGCGGATCGAGGGCGCGAAGGACGCCGCGGCGTACCGGGCGGCCCTGGATAAAGCGACCGCGGGCTGAGTCGCGGGGATTCAGTTCAAACGGCAATCGCAGGAGGGATCTGCGCCGCTGTTCGGCGGCTGCCCCCGAAACACGTGTACCGCCGACGCGGGTATGGTAACTTCCAGTGTTGAGCCGGCCCGGCAGAGATTCACGTAGGGGGAGGTATCGGGAAGCTGCAGTTCCAGGTCGTACTCCCGGCAACTGCAGCGCGATCCGTCGATGTGCAGGTAGATACTCCTGCCGCCGCGGTGATTGATTGAGTCGATCACGCGGGTTGTCACACCGGCGTAGCCGCCTGCCGCGCCGTAACGGGCTTCGCCGTTGAGCCGGAGACGGTCGGCGTGTATGCAGAATTCGACCGCCTGTCCCGGTTCAATGCCTTCCCGGCGCGGCGCGACGAACCGCCGTCCACCGGAGACGATATCCAGGTACCCCCGTTCGGCATCCACGCCGGCCACCTCGCCCGCGAAAATATTGACCATGCCGAGGAATTCGGCGACGCGACGGTTCGCCGGATTCCGCAGAATGTGCTCCCGGGTGCCGACCTGCATGATCGATCCGCCGGCGAGAACCGCCGCGCGGCGGCCGAGCGCGAATGCCTCCTCGAGGTCGTGGGTGACGTGGATTACGGTCGTGTTGAAGCGGGCGTGCAGGATTTTCATGTCCAGCCAGAGCTTGCGGCGCAGCCCGCCGTGGATGGCTGAGTATGGCTCGTCCATCAGGAGGAGCCGCGGCCGGACGGCCAGGGCCCGCGCGAGGGCCACCCGCTGCCGCTCTCCCCCGCTCAGGGACGCGGGGTTGCGGCCGAGGAGGTGATCGATATGGAGCAATTCGATCGCTTCGCGAACGGCGGCCCGGCCGTCGCCGTCGGGGCCGGAACGAAGCCGCAGGGGAAACAGGATGTTCTCCTCGACGGTCATGAAGGGGAAGAGGCCGTAGTCCTGCGGCACGTAGCCGATATTTCTCTTCTCGGGCATCCACGACGAGACGTCTTGCCCGCCGATCCGGACGCTGCCGGGCGGGTTGGGGTGCAAGCCCGCGATGCACTCCAGCAGGACGGTCTTGCCGGCGCCGGTGGGGCCCAGGGTGACGAAATACTCGCCTTCCGCCACGGTGAAGTTGATCCCGGACAGGCGAAAGTCGCCGGCCGCGCAGGCGAGATGTTCGATACGGATCATCGCACCGCGCTCCGGCGACCCAGCCACCGCAGGATCAGGAGGGCCGCGCCGGCTATGGCGATCAGGACGAATATCACGGCTACGGCCTTTTCCACCTCGGCCGAGGCGAGGCTGAGATTGATCGCGATGGGCAGCGTCTCGGTCTTCATCGCCGTCGCGCCGGCGAGGGTCACCGAGTCGCCGTATTCGCCGATGGCTCGCGCCCAGGTCAGGATGACGGCGGCGATGATCCCCGGGCGGGACAGCGGCAGGGCCACCGTGCGGCAGGCCTGGAATGCCGAGCATCCCATGACCCGGGCCACGCCGAGATAGCGGGGATCGATCATGTCGAACGTCGATTTCAGCAGGCGGGTGGCCAGGGCCACCACGACGGTGAATTGCGCGATGATGATGCCGGGGACCGCGAAAACGAAATCGCCGATGTTGTTTTCGATGAACCGGCCGGGCGGGGTGCTGGAAAACACCAGGAGCGCCGCACCGAGGGCGACGGGGGAGAGGACGATGGGGAGATCAAGGAGGGTATCCACGAGTGCCTTGCCCCTGAACTCCCACTGCGACAGCGCGTAGGCCGCCGGGAGCGCGAGGGTGACCGCGCCCGCGGTCGCGGTTGTCGCGGTGACGAGGCTCAGTTTGACGGCGAAGAGGAGATGCCGCGAGGAGAGCAGTTCCCACAGCTCGGCAAGCGAGGTGGACGCGGCGAGCGACAGGACGAGCCCGGCGAAAAACAGGACCAGTACCGCCAGGGTGGTCCCCACCGATACCTGGAAAACACGCTCCTGCAGCAGTCCGCGGGCATTCATGGCCGCGGGCTCCCGCCGTCGCGCCGGAATCGGTCGGGGAGGCGGTAGCGTCCGCCGATACTCGCATCCGGCGCGTGTTTCCGCGCCTCCCGTTTGGTCGCCAGGTAGCCCCATTTCGCGAAGATGTGTTGTCCCTCCGGCCCCGCGAGAAATGCCAGGAAGCGGCGAACGCCGCCGGGGTTCGGGGCGCCGCGGCAGATCGCCGCCGGAACGTAGCCCAGCCGGGGAACCATGCCGGGGTCGATCGGCACGGCCTCGATACGTCGCGGGTTCCACGCGGCGAAGACCCGCCAGCCCAGGACCGCATCCACCTTCTTCAGCGAAACGACGGCGGCGGTCTTCGAGCAGCTCTCCGTGTGGACCACCACGTTTTTCGACACGTTGTCGAGGAGGCCGGCATTCTCCAGCAGCTCCACCGCGTACAGGCCGGCGCAGACCGCGGTGGGATTGCCGCTGCCGACCGCGATGCCCTCTTTCTGCAGGTCCGCCAGCGAACGAATGTTCCGGGGATTGTCATTCTGGACGAGTATTGCGGGCACCAGGTAGGCGAGTATGGTAACGCTGTCGTGGACGACTCCCGCCCGCCGCGCCATGCGCATGTAGTCGGGCGATCCCGGTATGTAGAGGTCGCCGCGCCCCCCCATCTGCAGTTGCGAGAGCATGTGGCCGGAGCCGCCGAACTGGACGTCGACTCCTATGCTCGTCTCGCGTTCGAATGCGGCGGCGCACTCCTCCATCGCGGGTTTGCTCGCCGCCCCGCACAGTACGGTGACCGGCGGTGATGTATCCTCACGTGTCGTGCAGCCCGAAAACGGCATCGTTGCCGCGCATGCCAGGGCAAGTAAAAGCGGCCGGGCCGCCGCCGGCCCGCGCGAGACCGTATTGTGTGTGCTGTTATCCACAGACGGGGCAGTCCTTTCGTCTCTTGATCGGGATCGTGCGGAACGTCATGTTCGCGGTGTCGTAGTAGAGCAGGGTGCCGGCCAGCGTTTCGCCAAAGCCGGCAATGACCTTTAACCCCTCCATCGCCGCGACGGCCGCGGCCAGGGCCGACACCGCGCCGAACACGGGAAACTGCCGCCGCCATGCCGGCGGGTCCTCGGGGTAGAGGCAGGCGAGACAGGGGGTGTGGCCCGGAATGATCGTGGTGACTTGTCCCTCGAGGCTGTACATGGCCGCCTCGATAAGGGGAATGCCCCGACGCACGCATTCACGGTTCATCAGGAACCGCTCGCAAAACAGGGGCGCGGCGTCGAAGACGATGTCGGCCTTCCCGACGAGTTCCGCGGCGTTTTCCTCGCAGATATTCGCGGGGACCGCCTTGATCTCCAGCCGCGGATTGAGTTCCTGCAGTCGCCGCCGGGCCGATTCGACGCGCGTCTTGCCGAGCCAGTCGTAGGTGTTGGTGATCTGCCGGTTCAGGTCGCTGTGCTTGACCGTCCCGCCGTGGGCAATGATGAGCGTGCCGATGCCGGCCGCCGCCAGGTTGTAGGCGAGCGGGCCGCCCAGCCCGCCGCAGCGGCTGACCAGGGCGGTGGCGGCCTTGAGTTTTTCCTGGCCCTCCTCGCCGAAACCGGGGACCGTCATCTGCCACTCGTAGGTGGCGCGTTCTTCGTCGTTTAAAGGGGTGTTCCTGAAAGGCATGCGCTCACCCTCCGGCAACCGCGCTGAGCAGGGTGACCTCGTCGCCGGGCGACAGGCGTTGGTCGGGCCCGGCGGGACGGCCGTTGACCAGCACCAGCAGGCTCGGTCGAACCGATCCGTTTTCGTCCGCCACCAGTTTCCGGAACCCTTCGCCGTGTTGTCCGGCCGCGACGCCGATACCGCCGGTGATCGACGCCCCGTCGTCCAGGACGATCTCCTCGGCGCCGGTGCCGGCCTCTTTTCTGATTTGTGCCAGGTAGGTGAATGTCACCTGCATCGTATGCTCCTGTTCTCGATAGCTGTTCATCGGCGCCGTCTAACGATCCTCCGTCCCCAGCAGCAGGCGCAGCGCCGTGTTTGCCTGCATGTGGGCTGCGATGCCGACCCGGGGGGCCATCAGGCCGCGGCCCGGTTCGGCGCCGCTGGTCAGGTCGCCGACGATATAGATGTTGGCGGACAGCCGTTTCAGGCCGATCGTATCGCCGGGGCCGTACCCGGCGAGTCCCGACGCCATGACCAGGGGGATATCCGGGAAGGCGCCCGCGAAGCTGCCGGCCAGCATCGCCTTTCCCGCGGCGGTGTCGAAGGCCTCCACCATCAGATCGACGCCGGCGAAGATTGTCGGAATATTCTCGGGGTCGAGTTTCACCCGGTGGGTTTCCACCGTGATGCACGGGTTGATCCGCTCGAGGGTAAGGGCCATTGCCGCCGTCTTCGGCATGCCGATCTGGTCGATGAAGTAGTGCTGGCGATTGAGGTTCGACGGCTCGATGACGTCGAAGTCGGCGAGGACGAGTGCGCCGATTCCGATGCGGGCGAGGGCGATGGCGACCGCCGAGCCGAGTCCCCCCAGTCCGGCGATACCGACGCGCGCATGTTTGACCTTCTCGTGAACGCCCGGGGTGTGGCGGGCGGCGAGGAGGTGTTCGAGTTCCTCGGCGCCGGGCCGTTCGCCCCGGCGGATAAATACGACGCGGTCGCCCTCCTGCAGTTCGACGTCGGCGGAGGCGGGGGCACCGTTGCGGACCACGACGTCGGCCCCCGGCTTGACCTGATCGCGGAGGGCCATCAGGCGGGTGCCCGGCTCGATATCCGTCTGGCGTTCGGCGATCAGGATATTCATGGTTCCACCCCGGATTCCCCGTCGACTGCCTGTTCTGCGGCGGGAGGAGAGGGGCGATCGCGCGTCGCTGCCGGTGTCCTGCCCGTGAAGGCCAGCTTGATTGCCGCGATGACCATGACCGCCGCCAGCAGTTTCCGCAGGACGCCCACGGGCAGGTATCCCACCAGCCACGACCCGACCAGCGCGCCGCCGACCGCCGCGGCGCCGATAAGGCCCGCCGCCCGCAGGTCGACCGTGATGGCGGGATTGGCGACGTACCGGGTGGCGGCCACCGCCGCCATCAGTACCATCGCGGCGAGGCTGATTCCCTGCGCGGATTTCTGCGGGAAGTGAAACAGTATGGCCAGGGCCGGCACCATGATGACACCACCACCGATGCCGAGCGTGGCGCCGAATATGCCTGCCGCCAGTCCGAGCAGAAGGTATCCCAGCCAGTATTCCATGTATAAAAACTCCTCGGTGACAGAATCATACTATGTTTTTGACGCGGCTCGGTACCGAAACAAAAGCACGTCTCGGTACGGTTTCTGTTTGAATTTCTCATTGCCGGGTTATTATAATTGAGTAAGTTGATCAATATAGTCCAATATAAATTGTAATGATACATTTTTCGTGCGGAACTGTTGAAAAAACATGCCGATGGATCCCCTGACTGAACAGATCGAGCGGCTCAAACACGACAGGAACGCGATCATACTCGCGCATAATTACCAGTTGCCGGAAGTGCAGGATACCGCTGATTACGTCGGCGATTCCCTCGGCCTGAGCAGAACCGCTGCCGCGAGCGACGCGGAGGTCATCGTATTCTGCGGCGTCCGGTTCATGGCCGAAACCGCGGCTATCCTGTGCCCGGGCAAGACGATACTGATACCCGAGCCCGAAGCCGGCTGCCCCATGGTCGACATGGCGCCCGTCGACGAGGTCAGGAAACTCAAGCAGCGGTATCCCGATGCCGTGGTCCTCTCGTACGTCAACTCGTCCGCGGCCGTCAAGGCGGAGAGCGACTGCTGCTGCACGTCCTCGAACGCCGTTGCGGTTGTCGCATCGATCGATCCGTCCCGGCGGATCATATTCATTCCCGACCGCTACCTCGGTTCCTACGTCGCCGACGTGACCGGGCGGGACCTGGTCCTCTACGAAGGATACTGTCCGACACACGCCCGCATACTTGCCGAGGATATCGTGCGCCTGAAGGCCGCGCACCCGGCCGCCGAAGTGATGGTGCATCCGGAGTGCCCGCCGGACGTCGTCGAGCGCGGCGACTGTGCACTTTCGACGGGCGGCATGCTGGCTTGGGCGCGGGAATCTGCCGCCCGGGAGTTCATCGTGTGCACGGAGCTGGGGCTGGTCTACCGGCTCAGGCGGGAACACCCCGATAAGCAATTCTATCCCGTCTCCGAGGCCGCGGTGTGTCCGAACATGAAGAAGATCGACCGGGAAAAGATTCTGCGGTCGCTGGAGGATATGGTATGGAAGGTCCGCGTGCCGGCGGCCGTCGCCCGGCGGGCGCGGCGGGCCGTGGAGAGCATGGTGGAAACGCTCGGCGTGCCCGCCGCGCCCGGCAGGAACCGGCAGCGATGAACATACGGATAAACGGCGAAGAGCGAACGGTGGACGCGAAGACGGTGGCGGACCTGGTGGCCGGCGGTTGCCTCGATCCCGACAGAATCGTCGTGGAACGAAATCGCGCGGTCGTCCTCCGGGAACGTTGGCCCGATACCGTTCTTTGTGAGCATGACGTCATCGAGATCGTGTCTTTCGTGGGGGGCGGCTGACCATGGATGATACCCTCGTGATCGGCGGCAGGGCATTCACCAGCCGGTTCCTCGTCGGAACGGGCAAGTTCTCCGCCAAGGCGGTGGTGGGGGCGGTGCTCGACGCGTCCGGCGCCGAGATCGTGACCGTGGCGATGCGCCGTGTGGATACCGATTCCGCCGACGAAAACATACTGGACCATATCCCTGCGCGGTGCGTTGTCGCGGCCAACACGTCCGGCGCGCGGGACGCGGACGAGGCCGTGCGGATAGCCCGGCTCGCCGGCGCCGCGGGACTCGGGACGTGGGTCAAGGTCGAGGTGATTCGCGACAACACGTACCTCCTGCCGGATAATGCCGAGACGCTGACGGCGGTGGAGACCCTGGCGGCGGAGGGGTTCACCGTCCTGCCCTACATGAATCCGGACCTGGCCGCCGCCCGGCGAATGGTCGATGCCGGCGCGGCGGCGGTCATGCCGCTGGGCGCCCCCATCGGCAGCAACCGGGGGCTCAGGACGCGGGAACTGGTGCGCATCATGGTTGCGGAGATCGACGTGCCGGTTATCGTCGACGCCGGCATCGGGCTGCCCTCCGCGGCGGCCGAGTGCATGGAACTGGGGTGCGACGCGGTCCTGGTCAATACCGCCCTGGCGACCGCCGGCGATCCGGTTCAGATGGCGCGGGCCTTTTCCGCGGCGGTCGACGCCGGGCGGCGGGCGTACCGGGCCGGCCCCGGCCGACAGATCACCCGCGGCGAGGCCTCTTCGCCCCTGACCGGTTTCCTGGCGGACGGTTGACCGGTCATGGGATTCCTCTCGCGGTACGAACGCTGCGCCGCGCTCGACCCGGGCGCGGTCATGCAGACGATCGGCTCCCGCGAGGCGGAACGGGCCGTTGATTCGGCCTCTCTTTCCGACCGCGATCTTCTCGCGCTGCTCTCGCCGGCGGCCGGGCCGCTTTTGGAGACGATGGCTCAACGGTCTCATGTGCTCACCGCGGCGCATTTCGGCAGGACCATGCAGTTGTACACGCCGCTGTACCTCTCGAATTACTGCGAGAATGCCTGCCGCTACTGCGGCTTCAGCGCCCGGAACGGCGGCGGCAGCAAGCTCTCGGTCGACGAGGTCAAACGGGAGGCGGCGCACATCGCGGCGACCGGCTTGCGCCACGTGCTAGTGCTCACCGGTTCCTCCCGCCGGGAAACGCCCGTCTCGTATATCCGGCGCTGCGTTGAGGTGCTCGCCGGCTATTTCAGCTCGATCGCCGTCGAGGTATACGCGATGGATCGCGACGAATACGGTGAACTGGTCGGGGCGGGGGTCGACGGCCTGACGATCTACCAGGAGACCTACGATCAACGGGTGTACCGGGAGGTGCATCCCGCCGGCCCCAAGAGGGATTACCGCTACCGCCTCCATGCCCCCGAACGCGGGGCGGAGGCGGGTATGCGGCGGGTCAACATCGGGGCGCTGCTGGGGCTGGGTGACTGGCGGACGGACGCCTATTACACGGCGATGCACGCGCGGTACCTGCAGGATACCTGGCCGGCCCTGGAGGTCAGCGTCTCGATCCCGCGGTTGCGGCCGCACGGCGGCACATACCTGCCCGCCGCCGACGTGGACGTGCGGGCACTGGTGCAGATTATTACGGCCGTGCGTATATTTCTGCCGCGGGTGGGCATTACGCTTTCGACGCGGGAGGACGCGGCCACCCGCGAGAACCTGCTTCCCCTGGGTATCACCAGGCTCTCGGCGGGGTCTACGACGCGGGTGGGGGGACATACCCGCCGCGACGGGTCGACCCCGCAGTTTTCCATCGCCGACGAGCGGAGTGTCGATGCGGTTATACGGATGCTCAAACACAAGGGGTATCAACCGGTTCTCAAGGACTGGATGTCCCTCGGTTGATGATAAAAAAACATAAGCCAATGTAAAACATGAAATTAAAAAACTGATATAATAGTAGACTAAATTGATCAAGATACTATACAATGTGATAGTCAATATAACTTCATGATTGGAAAGGGAACGGGAAACGATGGCTGCAAAGGCCACTAATGCGTGCGGGCCGAGATGTGCCTGCCGGTCCCGTAACAAACCCGTTTCTCCCGGTGCTACGGAGAAACGGGCGGTTTATCTTGACCACGCGGCGACGACTCCCGTGCGACGCGCGGTCGTCGAGGCCATGCTGCCGTTCTTTACCGATGACTGCGGCAACCCCTCCAGCCCCCACGGTCGGGGGCGCCGGGCCGCGGACGCGCTGAATGACGCCCGGCATACGGTCGCCCGCTGCATCGGCGCCGACGAGCGGGAGATCGTCTTTACCTCCGGGGCGACCGAAAGCAACAACCTCGCGATCCTGGGAACCGCGGCCGCCCGCGGCGACAACAACGGCGGGATAGTCATTTCCGCCGTCGAACACCATTCCGTCACGGCTCCCGCCGCGTACCGGCGGCGGCAGGGACAGCCGCTTCAACGGCTGCCCGTCGACGGCGCGGGCGTGGTCGACCTCGCGGCGCTCGATACCGCCCTGCGGCAGCCGACCCTGCTGGTATCGGTGATGGCGGCCAACAACGAGACCGGTGTCCTGCACCCCGTTGCGGACATAACACGGGCCGCTCACTCATCAGGCGCGATTGTGCATACCGATGCGACGCAGGCGATCGGGAAAATCCCGGTCGACGTCGATGACCTGGGCGTCGACCTGCTGTCGCTCTCCGGCCACAAGTTCGGCGGCCCCAAGGGCATCGGGGCGCTCTACGTCAGACGCGGCTGCCGGCTGGAACCGATCATCCACGGCGGCAGCCAGCAGCGGGGACGGCGGGCGGGCACGGAGAACGTGCCGCTGATCGCCGGCCTCGCCCGGGCAATCGCGGCGGCCGTCGGCGACCGGGAGGCCAAAGCCGCGCGGATGATCGACCTGCGCGACCGCCTCGAGGAGGGGCTGCGGCGCGATATCGGCGGGGTGACGGTGCACGGCGCCGCCGCGGCACGGCTGCCGAACATAGCCAGTATCGGTTTTGATTCGATCGAGGCCGAGCCCGCCGTGATCTCGCTGGATCGCCGGGGGATCGCCTGTTCGGCCGGCTCGGCGTGCACGTCCGGCGTCATGGAGGCGTCGCACGTCCTCGCCGCCATGGGCGTCGAACCGTCACTGGCGCGCGGCAGCCTGCGTTTTTCCCTGGGCCCCGACACGAGCGCCGGGGACATCGACTATACCGTGGCCGCGGTGCGTGAGGTCGTCGCGCATCTGCGCCGGCGGCGAAGGTAGAAGATGGACATGCGGCATGATACGGACAAGTCGAACCTTTTTCCCTGCGACCGCGTGCCCGGCGAACGGGCCGACCGCACGCTGATCGGGATCTACGAACAACGGCAGGAGGACAGGATGCTGCAGCGGATACGCATACCCGGTGGCCGCCTTGACGGCAGCCGGTGGCACTGCCTGGCCGAGATCGCCCGCGCGTATAGTCCCCAAACACCGCTGCACCTGACGACCCGGCAGGATATCGAGATCCACGACCTTTCGCCGGGGCAGGTGCCGGCGGTCCAGCGGGATATCGCGGCGGCCGGCCTGACGTGTTTCGGGGCCGCCGGCGATACCTTTCGCAACATCATCGTCTGCCCGTGCGCGGGCACCCGGCCGGGGTCTCCCGACCTGATGCCCCTGGCGAAGCGTATCGACCGGGTGCTGCGCGGGATCGACGGCATATACGACCTGCCCCGGAAATTCAAGATCTCCCTTTCCTGCGGCCCGGCCTGCGGACAGCCGTGGATACACGACGTCGGCCTGGTCTGCCGGCCCGAAAAGAAACGCTACGGTTTTGATGCGATCGTCGCCGGTTCGCTGGGGGCCAAACCCGGCACGGGCGTGGCCCTGCCGCGGCGGCTGGAACCCGGCGAGGTCCTGCCGTTCGTGTCCGCGGTCGTGCGTTTTTTCCGCGACAACGGTGACCGCGAGAACCGCCGGCGGGCGCGGCTGCGCCACGTGCGGGAGCGGATGGGCGACGAGGTCTTTCTCGACCGCGTCGTCGCGGAATGCCAATCCCTGCGCGATCGGGACTGGCCGGAGGTGGTATTACCCGATAATGCCACCGCCTATCCCGCCGCCGCGACCCTCGCGTTCGAAAACGGCGATGTTACACCCGCAGAAGCGGATGAACTGGCCCGCCTTGCCGAGGCGGATAATTTCCTGGTGCGGATCGACACCCACCACCGCGTTATCGTCTTCGGCCGGGATCAACGGACGCTCGACGACGCGCTGGCGGCATCCGCGGTACGGGCGCCCCGCGCGGCGCCGCGGCCGCTGGTCGTCGCGTGCCCGGGCAAGCGGTGGTGCGCCCGGGCGCTGGTTCATACGAACGAAACGGCGGACCGCATCCGTCGCGAGCTTTCGGCAGGCGCGCTGAACGGCGCGGTGATATGCATTTCCGGGTGCCCCAACGGCTGCGCCCAGCCGGCCGTGGCGGCTATCGGCCTCACCGGCCGCCTTTCGCGCGGCGACGGCGGCACCGCGGAAGTGTTCGACGTGTATACCGGCGGCGGGATGGGACGCGACGGGCGGCTGGCGACACCGGCGGCGCGAAAGGTTCCCGCCGCGGAGGTGATCGATGAAATCACGCGGCAGACAGACCGGGATTGATACGGACCTGTGGAACGCGGCCCCGGCGGAACTCGCCGCCGTGAAGGCCGAAGACCTTCTCCGGATGGCGTATGAACAGGCAGGTGACCGCGCCGCGATCGGCACCTCGCTCCAGAAGACCGGCGTGGTGATGATCGACATGGCCTCCCGCGCGGGGTTGCCGCTACGGGTGTTTTTCATCGACACGCTCATGAACCACGACGAGACGTATCGCCTGCTGGAAGCGGTCGAGCGGCGGTACGGGATTGCGATCGAGCGCTTTGAACCGGATCCGGGCGATCTCCGCCTGCTCCGCGAAAACGTGGGACAGTGGGCCCATTTTCTCGCGCGGGATATGTGCTGCGAATTCCGCAAGTCGCGGCCGCTCCGCCGGGCCCTGGAAACGCTGGACATCTGGATTGCCGGTCTCCGCGCCGACCAGTCCGCACACCGGGCCGATGCGGCCCGCAGGATCTCCCGGGCGACGGGCACGGGGAAACGCCAGATACTGAAGCTCAACCCCCTCCTGGACTGGACCGCCGCCGACGTGGACGAGTACATACGGTGCCATGATGTTCCCTGCAACGCCCTCTATGAATACGAGTCGCCGTACGGCGAGCGCTACCGCGTTATCGGCTGCAAGCCCTGCCATATTCCCGTCAAGGAGCGTTTTGGCCGGCGGGCCGGCAAGTTCCCGTGGGAGGGAGGGAAGAAGGAGTGCGGCCTGCACACGGACGGCGGCGGGATCTGATATACCGGCGAACGTTTGCAATCGGTTCCGCCGCGGGCATAATGGGACTCCCGCCGCCCCGGAAGCCGGGATATGCGGCGGGTACGGAGAATGAACATGCATACCGACAACAACAATTGCTGCTGCGAGGGTGGTGGGGTCAACATGCCGTCGGGTGAAGCGGTTTCACTCGCCTCCCTGGTCGAATACGCCGGCGGGAGCATCGTCAGCCGGGAACTGGTGAAAAACGACGCCGGGTCGATCACCCTCTTCGCCTTCGACGCCGGGCAGGGACTCAGTGAGCACACCGCGCCGTTCGACGCACTCGTGCAGGTCCTGGAGGGGGAGGCGGAACTGTCGATCGGCGGGGAAACGGTCGCCGCCCCCGCGGGCCGGGCCGTCCTGATGCCGGCCGACGTTCCCCACGCCGTCCGCGCCCCCGCCCGGTTCAAGATGCTGCTGACGATGCTTCGGGCGCAGGCGTGAGCGTTGCGTGTGAACATGACCGAAAAGAAAGACTGGGACCGCAGGTACATCGAGGGCGACACGCCCTGGGAAACCGGCCGCGAGGACCGGGTGTTCCGGCGGTACGTCGATGAGTCCGGCATCGCCCCGTGCCGCGCCCTGGAGATCGGTTGCGGGTACGGCGCCGAATCCATTCTCCTGGCCCGCATGGGCTTCGATGTCACGGCGATCGATATTGCCCCCGCCGCCATAGCGGCGGCCAAAAAGAACCTTCCCGCCGAACTCGACGTCGCCTTCCTGGCCGCCGACATTCTCGACGGTCCGATCGCGGGGGCCCCGTTCGGTTTTGCCTGCGACCGCGGCTGCCTCCACTCGTTCGACGCCCCCGAAGACCGCCGCCGGTGCGCCCGCGCCGTCGCCGGGAACCTCGGCGCGGGAGGGTGGTGGCTCAGCATGATCGGCAGCGCCGACGGGCCGGATATCTCCCCGGGGCCGCCCCGCATGGCGGCGGCCGACGTCGCCGCGGCGATCGAGCCCGATTTTGCGATACACCTGCTCAGGAGGGACCGCTACGATTCCGCGAACGCCCCGATGATATGGGTGTGCCTCGCGCAAAAACGCGAGAACGACTGAACCTCACACCTCCAGGGCCGCACCCCGGGCCAGGAGAGCCCCGCGGACGTCGGCCGGATCGAGATCGCGGACGTCGCAGTTGCCCGCCGCCGCCAGCGCCGCCGCGCTGCCCGCCGCCTGGCCCATCATCGATCCGCTGGTCGACACCCGCGCCGAGGAGAGGGCGAGCTGGTCGCAGGAAAAGCACCGCCCCGCCGTCAGCAGGTTCCGCGCGTCGCGGGCCACGAGGCTCCGGAGGGGGATCTGGTAGGGGGGGACCTTCTTGTAGGCCATCGGCGCGCCGGGGATGTGGTTGTCGAGCTGGTAGCTGCCCACGGCGACTCCGTCGTCGAACGACCGGCCCGCCAGCACGTCCGTGACCGTCAACACGTAGTCTCCCCTGACCCGGCACCCCTCGCGGATGCCCACGATGGGGGAGCAGTGATCGTAGCGGTACTGTTTCCCGGCCTTCAGGTCCGCGTCGTGGCGTTCCATCACGGTCCGCCGGACTGCGATCTCCGCGGCCGTCATCGACTCGGTGTCGATCGATGAGTGATTGAAGAGCCACTGTTTCATGGCCTTTTCGCCGGGGCCGTTGGGCCAGACGCTGCGGCGGGGCAGCTTTTTCTCTCCGGAGGCCGTCCAGTCCGCCGGCAGGCGGGGGCCGGCGCCGCGGCCCTCGCGGACGAAGTACATCATCGACAGCGGCAACGGTTCGTCGGAGACCATGACCGCGCAGCCCAGTTGCCGGGCGACGTCGCCGCCGCCGGTGCAGTCGATGAACTGCCGGGCCGCCAGCGCCTCCGGGCCGGAGAAGCCGGCCAGCACGCATGCCGCGATCCGTCCGTCCGCCGCCGCGACGTCGGCGAAGCGGGTGTGCAGCAGCAGCTTGACGCCCTTTTGCAGCAGCAGTTCCTGGAGCACCACCGCCAGCAGTTCGTGGTCGAAGATCCGCCCCTCGATCGCCCCCCAGTTCTTCAGGCCCGCGACGATCTCGTCGAAGGTCTTCCCGTTGCCCGCCAGCCTCCCGCAGAAGCTGGCCACGCCGCCGGCGGTCAGGTCGCCGCCGCAGACGGCGAACCGCTCGACCAGGACCACCCGGGCCCCCGCCTCGGCCGCCGCGCAGGCGGCGGAGACGCCGGCGATCCCGCCCCCGATGACCGCCACGTCCGCCTCCCATCGCACCGGGATGTGCTTGTTCCAGGCGATCTTTTTTCGCGGGCCGGGCGCCGCTTCGTCGCGGCGGGCGGCGGCCGCCAGGGGCGCGGCGGCGATCGTTCCGATAAACGCGCGTCGTTTCATCGTTGTCTCTCCTTACCGCCGCTCTCCAACGCCGGCGGCGGTCGATCACTTTCCGATGCAGTACAGGTTTCGCGCGGTGCGGATGTAGATGCGGCCGCCGGCGACGGCCGGCGAGGCGCGGCACTGCTCGCCCAGATCGTTGCGGGCAACCAGCCGATATGCCGGCGCCGCGGCGACGACCCAGGCCACGCCCGCGTCGTCGAGGAAGTACAGGTTGCCGCCGGCCGAAACCGGGCTGGCGCTGTGGTGGCGGCCGAGTTTTTCGCGCCACAGCACCCGGCCGGTTTTGGCTTCCAGGCAGTTGAGCCGGTGGGTCTTCTCGGGCTTCGCTTTCAGGACGACCCGCCGCCGGAGGATCTCGCCGGTCTTCGCGTCCAGGGACAGCAGCGTGCGGGTCCACTTCGACCGGTCGGCCGACGTCAGGAAGATCCGTCCGGCCGAGACGATCGGGGAGGAGTGTCCCGTTCCGGAGATCGGCGTTTTCCAGGCGATGTTCCCGTCGGCGGACCACCGGACCGGGACGCCGGTCTCGGGAGAGATCCCGTCGCCGGTCGGCCCCCGCCACGACGGCCAGTCGGCGGCCGGGGCGAGGGAGGGCTCGAGGAAGGGGACAGGCAATACGGTCGCCGCCAGTATGATTATCAGCCATCCCGTTTTCATCGAAACCACACCTCTTCAAAGAGTGGACACGCAATACGTGCCGTCAAAGATGGACAAAGAATGGACACTCAATACGCAAACCACCGGACCGATGATGATATAGTACACCACTGCCGAAACCGATTATATGAGAATGCGAACGTATTGTGTGTCCATTTTATTCTCTGTTTTCGGCGCTGCCGGGCCGATTGAGCCAACAGCCGTTCGCTCTTCGTTTCTTGCCTATTCAATACCAAGCTGCCGGCGGATCGACCCGGCGTCCATGTCATCGAGGAGGTACCCGTCGATGTCGCCCCAGGCCGTGTGGAAACCGAACCCGCCCTCTCTCATCTCGCGGACCGCCTCGGCTCGCGACCACCCCTGCACGAAGATGCGATACGCCGCGCACATCAGCCCGGTACGGTCCGATCCGTGCCAGCAGTGGACGAAGACGGGCGTGTTGCGCCGGTCCATGACGACGCGGAGGAACGCGACGAGGTCCTCGTCGTCCGGCATCAGTCCCGTCATCGGGAAATGGTAATGCCGGAGATCAACCCCCGCCAGTTCGTCGTCGTCTGAATGCAGCTTCCGCAGGTTGACCACCGTCGCGATGCCCCGTTCCCGGAGCCGGACCATGCCCTCCCGGTCGGGCTGCGCGCCGCGGTAGAGGTCGCCGGAGACCTGGTAGAAATTCTCGAGGCGATCGTCCTCCACCGGCGTCGCCCAGCTCCACGGCCGCACGGCGTCCGCCATGCCGGGGATCGCATTGAACGGCCAGCCGCCGTACAGGACCGCCCACGCCGCGTACGCGGCCGTCCCGGCGACGACGATCGCCGCCGCGGTCAGGATCTTCTTCCGACGGCTCGCTGCGCGTTTTTTTCGGCCCATGTTTCCGTTACCTCGCTTCCGTTCGTCTAGCTCGGCCCGCCCGCCGGTTGTGCAATTGTACGCAGACACGAAGCCGACACGCACCTATGAAGAGCGAGAAGTCAACACAAAACTCTCCTGGCTCTTCAAA
>CAZLBC010000032.1:0-46145 GCA_964557575.1 uncultured Planctomycetaceae bacterium | reverse complement strand
CGCTATTGGGCACATGTCTATCGCGGCATAAGAAATATTTCTGAGGGAGGCGTCAGTATAGGAAAAATCCCACGAAAAATAAAAAATGGGGATGTTGAAAAAGTGGAAGATCTCGAAACCGGGTGATAACGGTCGCGCAGGCCCTTTCCAACCGCCTTTACACGCACATCGCCAAAAAGGCCATGAATGCGCCGATCGCCATGCACATGCAGGCGGTGAGGGCGAGGGGGGACTGCGGCGGCGATTTCGCCCGGGTGTATACGCTCCGCCGCTGTGCCGGAACCGGGGCGGGGAGGGGCCGGCGAAAGGGGAGCCGGGCCCGGTTGCCGGCGATGACCACGATCGACTTGCAATACGGGCAGCGACACATGCTGCCGGGGAAGGAACTCTCTATAGCGATCCACTTTCTACAGTTATTGCAGAGTATTTCAATCTCGGCGAATCCCTGGAATAGGGCCTTTGCATTGCCGGTATCGGTGTTTTTCGTTATCTGTTTCATAATTGTGCCTCCGGATTGCCGGGCGGCTGTGTCCGCCGGTTTCCTTTGCTTTCATAAGTAAATGAGCAAAAGGGGCGAATCTTATCAGGGAAATGTGAAAAAAAGATGTCTTTTTTTTTCGGGCGGGTACAATCCGCGTTCCCGGTTTTCTTTGCTAAGATTCAGTGACGTTTCGGCATTTACTTACCGACGTGTAGTGTACAGAGATGCGCTATTCAGACGGAGAAACCCATATGAAGGCGAAAAACACGGTGATACGAGGGATAATCTGCATACTGCTGGTTCCGGGAATCCTGCAAGCCTATGAAGTAAAAGGGCTTATGCTTGTCGATGCAGACGCCGACAGGGACATCGGGCCGATCGGGGACGGCAAACGGCTGGAAATACCCGCCGGGAAAAACATCAATATACGCGCGGTGGTCAAAGGGAACCCCGCGAGCGTCAGGTTCGCCCTCGACGGCAATGACAACGTGCACACCGAGAGCACGGCCCCGTTCGCCATCGGCGGGGATACGGACGGCGACTACAAGCCGTGGCCGCTTGAGGCGGGAGAACACAGGATCACGGCGACGCCCTGCGGCCGCCCCGGCGGCAAAGGTGAGGCCGGGAAGGCCCTGTCCGTCTCGTTCACCGTCACCGCGGGAAAGGGCGGCGGGGCCGCCGGGCAGGACGCGGCCGCCGCGAAGACGGCCGACGGGCCCGCGGCGATACCCGGCGCCCTGCCGGGGAATGCATACGTCTTCAGGGAGGTGGAGGGCGTGGTGGTCATCGAGATCGAGTCCTGTCCGCCGAGCGGCGACTGGAAGCCGGAGAAAAAGATGAAGGGCTTCACCGGGGAGGCGTACTACACCTGGGTCGGCAAGGACCTCTTTCGCAAGAGCGGGGTCGGGGTCCTGTCCTACCCGCTGTGGATCGAACACGGCGGGACCTACAATCTCCGTATTCACAATCGCCACGATTTCCATGATTCCACCGAGCACAACGACTGCTGGACGCGGATGGACAAGGAAAAGTGGGTCAAGACCTTCTCCTCGAAGCGGGGGGAATGGACCTGGCGGTCGAACCACGAACACGGCCATAACAAGAAACCCCCGGCCTCCTATCAACTGGAGCCGGGTGTGCACCTTTTTCAAGTCTCGGGCCGGTCGAAGGGATTCAGCATCGACCGGGTACACCTCTACCACGAAAAGGTCAAGAACAAGATCGCCCTCGACACCCGGCTGCCCGAGACACGGGTGACGGCCGCGAAACTCCGGGGGGCGGCACCGAAGCCGCCGACAGAAGAGACGAAACCGCCGGGCGAAGGCGGCTCCGGAGCGGCGGGAATCTCCGGCGAACTGAAGACCTGGCACGCGGTCACCATCGCCTTCGACGGGCCGGCGACGTCGGAGCAGGCCGATCCGAACCCCTTCCTGGATACGCGGCTGGACGTGACGTTTACGCGGGGCGACCGGACAATCACCGTGCCCGGCTACTACGCCGCCGACGGCAACGCCGGCATGACCGGCGCCGCGAAGGGCGGGACCTGGAAGGTCCACTTCATGCCCCCCGCGGCGGGGGAGTGGTCCTGGCAGGCATCGTTCCTGACGGGCACCAACGTCGCGGTGGTCGACCGGCCGACCGCGGGCCGGCCCGGCGCGTTCCACGGAAAGACCGGGACGTTCACCGTCGAGGAAACCGACAAGACGGGCCCCGACCTGCGGGGCAGGGGCCTGCTGCGATACACGGGGACGCGGTACCTCCGGTTCGCGGAAACCGGCGACTACTTTCTGAAGGGCGGCGCCGACAGCCCCGAGAACTTCCTCGGCTATGCCGACTTCGACGGGACCGCGCGGGTGAGGAAGGCGGGCCGGGGACGAAAGGGTGAGGCCCGCACGAAGGACCTGCATCACTACAAGCCCCACGTCCGTGACTGGCGGGCGGGAGACCCGACCTGGGGGGACGGAAAGGGCAAGGGCATCATCGGGGCGGTCAATTACCTCTCGTCGCAGGGGATGAACAGTATCTACTTTATCCCCTACAACATCGACGGCGGCGACGGCAAGGACGTCTGGCCCTGGACCGACCACCGGGAGCGGCTCCGGTACGACTGCAGCAAGCTCGACCAGTGGGACATCGTCTTTTCGCACATGGCGAAGATGGGTATCGCGATGCACATGATCACCCAGGAGCAGGAAAACGACCAGGGGCTCGACGGGGGGCGCCTCGGGATCAGGCGGCGGCTCTACTACCGCGAGCTGATCGCCCGCTTCTCCCACCATCCGGCCCTGTTCTGGAACCTCGGCGAGGAGAACACCAACACCGACGCCCAGCGGAAGGAGTTCTGCCGCTACATCCGCCGGCTCGATCCGTGGGACCACCCGATCATCTGCCACACGTTTCCCGGGAAGTACGAGAAGGTCTACACGCCCCTGCTGGGGTTCGCGGCGTTCGAGGGCCCGTCGCTGCAGATCGGGAATGTCCGCAAGACCCACGCCGAGACGCTGAAATGGGTGACCGCCTCGGCGAAGGCCGGGCGGCCGTGGTTTGTCTGCCTCGACGAGATCGGGCCCGCGCACACCGGGGTCAAGCCCGACGCCGACGACCCGGACCACCGCGCCGTCAGGCACTACGGCCTGTGGGGCAACCTGATGGCCGGGGGGAGCGGGGCGGAGTGGTACTTCGGCTACAAGTTCGCCCACAATGACCTGAACTGCGAGGACTGGCGCAGCCGCGAGAACATGTGGCGGCAGACGCGAATCGCCCTGGCGTTTTTTCGCGACCACCTGCCCTTTGACGAGATGACCTGTGCCGACGGGCTTACCGCGGCCGGCGACGATTACTGTTTCGCCCAAAAGGGCGCCGTCTACGCGGTCTACCTGCCGAAAGGGGGGACGACGCAGTTGAAGGTCGCGCCGGGAGCGTACACCGTCCGGTGGTACAACCCGCGGGAGGGGGGCGGCCTGGTCGCGGGCTCGGTGCCGACGATAACGGGGCCGGGGATGCAGTCGCTCGGCACGCCGCCGACCGACGTGAAGATGGACTGGGTGGCGCTGGTGCGCAAGTAAGCGGAAAAGGGGACGGGAGTCTTTTTTGCCCAATCAGAACATTGTTCAAGGCGTATCTTTATCAAAAAGACTCCCGTCCCCTTTTCCAATCGGTTCGTCTTCGCCGTCCGGGCCGCCGTCCGGCTTCGGCCCCGGCAGCAGGCCCGCGCCCGACCGCGCCGCAATGAATGCCCCGCCGCCGATGACCGCCGCGTCCCAGAACCGTATGCAGAGAAGGTAGGCGGCGACCATGGGTACCGAGAGGACCGCGTCGGCCCCGACCAGGGCCAGGACCCCGATCAGGCCGCCGTCCAGCACCCCGACGGCGCTCGGGGTGACCTGGAACGCCAGCAGCACCTGCGAGGCGATGAAGATCAAACAGAGCAGCTCGAAATCCAGCCCCATCTCCCAGCCGAGGCCGAAAAACACCAGCGGCCGCAGGAAGAGGACGACGTGGGTGAGGATGTAGACGATCAGCGCCTCCAGGGAGGCCCGGCCTTCCTCGATGAACGTGGTCGACACTTGCTGTTCCATGCGGCGGGTGCGGGTGCGGAGGCGGGCGAAAAAACGCCGGAACCATAGGGGTCTGCTGACGAATTCGACGATCGCCGTCAGGGGCCGCCCGTGGCGCATGAGCGAAAGCAGGATGGCGGCGGAGAGGGTGATCGCCAGGGCCGCCAGGACGATCAGCGTTATCCCGATCGAGATATGCGGTCCCGAAAAGAGCGTGTTGCCGAAGACCACGAGCGTGACCGCGATGCTCGTGCCCAGGAAGAACACGAAACTGAGGGCCTCCATGTACTTGGCCAGGACGACCGTGCCGGCGATCTCCCGGTAGGGCAGCCCTGTCTTCCGCCCGATGAAGATGACCTTCACCGGCTCGCCGCCGAGGTAGGTCGAGGGGGTGATGAGGTTCGCGGCCATTCCCGCGACGGCCGCTTCCAGCAGGCACGAGAGGCGTATCCGGTGGCCGATGGGCCGGCTGAGTGTCTTCAGCGCGGCCGCCTGCAGCAGCAGGAAGAACAGTTGCAGCACCCCCACCGCCAAAAACGGGGGAAGGCCCGCCCGCTGAATCGCCCCGGCGGTTTCCTCGAAACCCACGAGGTAGACGACCAGGGCGAGAATGGCGACCGTCGCGACGAAAACGATTAATGTTTTGAAGATGCGCATATCCGGTTACCGTTAGACGGTACCGCGGATCATACGGCGGCGTGGTATCACCGTCAAGCACGGTTGACGGGAGGCCGTCGCCCGGTGAAACTGAACGGGCGGTGCCGTGTCCGGGTGGCGCGGCAGGTGCGAAAGGAGCGGCGATGAGAGCGGCGGTGACGGGCGGAAGCGGTTTTGTCGGCGGGCATATTGTCGACCGTCTGATGGCGGAGGGTTTCGCGGTGGTCTGCCTCGTCCGGCCGACCAGCGATACCGCGCGGCTCCGCTCGCTCGGTGCGACGGTCAGGGTCGCCCCGCTCGCCGACCGTGCTGCGCTCGAGGCCGCGCTGGGTGATGTCGACATCGTTATTCACGCCGCGGGGCTGACCCGGGCCCGGTCGGCGGGTCCCTACCTGCGGGTCAACGCCGCGGGGACGCGGACCGTCCTGGCCGCGGCGGCCGCGGCGAATCCCTCCCTCCGGCGGTTCGTTTACGTCAGCAGCCTGGCGGCCGTCGGCCCCAATCCCGGCGACGCGCCGCTCGACGAGACGGCCGTACCGCGGCCGCGGGGAGGCTACGGCGCCAGCAAGCTGGCCGGCGA
Source organism: uncultured Planctomycetaceae bacterium (assembly GCA_964557575.1). Taxonomy (GTDB): domain Bacteria; phylum Planctomycetota; class Phycisphaerae; order SM23-33; family SM23-33; genus CAZLBC01. The sequence goes on along the minus strand of CAZLBC010000032.1, from coordinate 40,870 downwards.
GCGCGTCGCGGCGGAGTACGCCTCGCGGATACCGGTCACCGTCGTCCGCCCGCCCGTCGTCTACGGCCCGCGTGACCTGAATTTCCTGCCGATGTTCCGGTCCGCCCGGCGGTGGGGCATCGCCCCGGTCGCCGGCTCTCCGGAGAAGCTGATCAGCACGGTCTACGCCCCCGACCTGGCGGCGGGGATCGTGCGGGCGGGTACCGCCCCGCGGGCCGCCGGGGAGACCTACTTTATCACCGGTACGATAAACACCTGCGCCGACATAGTTTCCGCGGTGGGTGCTGCCCTGGACACCGACCTGAAGCCCCTTCGTCTGCCCGAAACGGCGGTCCGGCTGGCCGGGGAGATCGGGGAGACCTGGTGGCGGCTGACGGGCCGCTCGACGATCATCTCCCGCCGGAAGGTGCGGGACATGCTCCAGGACCGGTGGACCTGCACCGGCGAAAAGGCGGCCCGCGAGCTGGAATTCAGGCCGGCCGTCGAGCCGGCGGAGGGTATGCGCAAGACCGCCGAATGGTACGCCGCCGCGGGCCTTATTCCCCCGTTAAGAAGTTGAAGTCGCCCTCGTCGTCGATGACCCGGGGGACCTTGTGCTGTCCGCCGAGCTGCCCCCGCGCCTTCATCCAGGCGTAGAACGTCCCCGGGCGGACCGGATACAACAGGGGGGGATCCATGCCGTAATCCTTCCGGCGATGGGTGTCGTAGTCCTCGTTCTCGCGGCGGATCGTGTCGTCCATGAACCGCGTGAAGGCTTCAGGATCGGCCGGCGGTCGCGCAAATTCCACGATCCAGCGGTGCACCGGGCGGGGGTGGCCGGGGGCGGGGAAGCGCGGGCAGACCGTGAAATCGTTGACCGCGGCGCCGGTGGCCCCGCACGCGGCCGCGACGGCCTTTTCGAGCATTTCCACGGTCACGTGTTCGCCGAACGCGCTGAGGTACACGGCCGTCCTGCCCGCGAAGCGTATCGCCGGCGGCGAGAGCGTCTCGAAGCGGATCACATCGCCGAGGGGATAGGCCCAGATGCCGCTGTTGGTGTTCAGCAGCACGGCGTAGTCGACGCCCGTTTCGACCTCGCCGAGGTGCAGCCGGGGCGGGGAGTCGCCGGCGGCCTCACCGGCGGGGACGAATTCGAAAAAGACCCCGTTGTCGACGATCAACTGCAGCCCCCCCCCGTCCTCGGCGGCGATGGCGGTCATGCCGGCCTCGGATGACGAATAGGTGTCCACGTAGTGGATCGGCCTGCCGACCTGCTGCTCGAACGCGGTGCGGTAGGGTTCGAACGACATGCCGTATGAGACGAAAAAGGCGAGATCGGGCCACGTCTCGCCCGCCGGCGTGCCGGTTTTTTCCCGCATTTGCCGAAAGAGAAGCGAGACCCACGACGGGCAGCCGGACAGGGCGCAGACCTTCGCGTCGGCGCAGGTGTCCGTGATGCGGGCGATTTTTTCCTCCCAGTCCGTTATGTTCCCGATCGACCCGTCCGGCAGGTAGCGCCGCCGGGCGTAGAACGGTATGTGCCTGCCCATGATCCCGGAGGCGTCCCCGTAGAGGCAGCGGCCCCGCCGCCGCAGCGCGGTCGAGCCGCCGAGATAGAAGAAACTGCCGGCGGCGAGCTTCTCCGCGCCGCCCCGCCGCACGAGCAGCGCGAGCAGATCCCCCCCGGCCCGGCGGTTCGACCTGATCGCCTCGCGGGACACCGGCAGCAGCTTGTTTCCGGAGGTGGTGCCCGAGGAGAGGGCGAAGTAGCGAATGTGGCCGGGCCACGTCAGGTCGCGCTCGCCGTTGAACGCCCGGTGCCAGACGCTCCGCATTGATTCGTAATCGGTCACGGGAACGCGCTTTCTGAATTTCTCCGGATCGTCCAGGTCGGCGTATCCGTATTGTCGCCCCCATTCCGTGTTCTTCGCGGTTTTCATAAGTTTTCGGAAAACCGACAGTTGGACATCCGCGGCGTTCCCGCCCGTCCGTTCGAGGGACCGCAGGCGGCGCCGTGCGTACAGCGAAAAAAGTGTTCCCGTCAGGCTCATAGCATGTTCCGTTTGCGGTGTTTTTTACCACAATATGGACTTCGTGTGTACGAACTCCACTGTTTATCTCTTGATATTTTGCTGAAATTATGTTCACTTCCCATACCTTGATGCTCGCATAACAGGATTTAAGGACCGTCCCGGCTTATGTCCCTCGGGGTACGCAAGTCGTGGCGATGCTCGCATAACAGGATTTGAGGACCGTCCCGGCCGGGACGGGGTTTGGTATACATGACCGATATTTTCGATAAATGCGTACGATTCAAGAAGGACTCCCGTATCGTCAAGGAGGAGGACCGCGCCACGGCGGAAGGGGTGATGTATCGCCTCTCCCCGATGATCAACGCCGGTCCGCGTATCAGCGACAACGGCCGCGAGGTGATCCAGTTCAGCACGAACGATTACCTCGGTCTCGCCGACCACCCCCGGATCCGGAAAGCAGCGGTCGATGTCATCGAACAGGCGGGGATCGGGGCCCCGATGGGGGCCCGGCCGCTGACGGGAGACATCGAACTGCACCGGGAACTGCAGCGGAAGGTCGCCGCCTTCAAGCGCACCGAGGCGTCCCTCATTTTCAGCAGCGGCGCCCACACCATGATGGGCGCCATCGCGGCCCTGTCGAGTCCCCGCGACCTGGTGATACTCGACCGCTACGCCCACGCGAGTCTCGTCTGCGGGGCGCGCATCGCGGGGGCGGATACGAAGTTCTTCAAGCACAACGATCTCGAGGATCTCGAATCGGTCCTTTTGGAGGCGCCCCCGGAGCAGGCGAAAATGGTCGTGGTCGACGGGATCTACTCGATGCAGGGCGACATGGCCCGCCTGCCGGAAATCTGCGCACTGTGCGAAAAGTACGGCGCGAGAATCGTCGTCGACGATGCCCACGGCACCGGGGTCTGCGGTGAACACGGCAGGGGGGCCGCCGAGTATTTCGGCGTAGAGGATCGCATCGACCTGCACCTCGGGACCTTCAGCAAGGCGGTGGGCACCATCGGCGGATTCGCCGCCGCCGACGAGCGGGTCATCTACTATCTCAAGTTCAAGGCCCCGACCATACTCTTCACGAAGGCAATGCCCGCGTGCATCGCGGCCGCCACGCTCGAATCCCTCGATCTCGTCGCGGACGGCCGCGAGCGGCGCACACGGCTCTGGGAGAACACCACCAGTCTCCAGAAAAGGCTCCGGAAAGCCGGGTTTGACATCGGAACCACCCAGTCCCCGATAACGCCGATACAGGGCAACAAGAGCGGGGCGGTCTACCTGGGCAAGGCCCTCTATGACCAGTATAATATCTGGGCCAGTGCCGTGCTCTACCCCGCGGTGCCGGTGGGGACTTCCCTCCTGCGGGTAACCGTTACCGCGAATCACACCGAACGGGAAATCGACGCCCTGGTCGGCGCGATGAAGGAATTGAAGAAAACGAATTCCTGCGCCCTTGTCTAGGTGTTACAGACCACTGGCCTGCCATGGCGAATGCACCGCATATTCACATCGCAGAACGTGCCCGTGACCGGCGGCGGTTCCTGGATCTCCCGTTTCGCCTGTACGGAGACGACCCCCTGTGGGTGCCCCCGCTCCGCTCGTCCCGGTCGCGACTGTTCGCGGGAAAGACCGCCTTTTTCGACCACGCCGAGATGGCGCTGTTTCTCGCCGAACGAAAAGGGCGGGTCGTGGGGCGGGTCGCCGCCATCCACAACACGGCGCATAACGACTTCCACAAAGACCGGACGGGGTTTTTCGGTTTTTTCGAATGCGAAGATGATGACAGCGACGCCGCGGCCGCGCTCGTCGCCGCGGCCGAGGCGTGGCTCGGCGGGCGGGGCCTGGACCTGATGCGGGGGCCGGTCAACCCGTCGATGAACGCGGAGTGCGGAACACAGATAACCGGTTTCGACCATCCCCCCGTGGCGCTGATGCCCTGCAACCCGCCGTCCTACCCCCGCCTGCTGGAAGGCGCCGGCCTGCGGAAGGTCAAGGACCTGTACGCCTACTTTCTTCGCCAGGACAAGCTCAGTCCCGGCAGAAAGGCACATGACCGCCTCCTCAGGTCGTCCCGGCTTCTTGCCCGTCGCTATCCTGCCGTGTCCATACGGCCGCTCGATATACGGAAGATGAAAGACGATATTCTCAGGTTCATGCCGGTCTTCGAGGAGGCCCGGCGGGACAACTGGGGCTACGTGCCGGTATCGGCGGCGGAAGTGGCGGAGATGGTGGGAGAATTCAGGAGCGTGGTGGATCCGGAGATCATTATTCTCGCGGAGGTCGACGGCAATCCCGCGGGCATTTCGCTGGCCCTGCCGGATATAAACGTCGGTTTGTCAAAGATGAACGGACGCCTCCTGCCCTTCGGTTTTCTGCGGTTCCGGCGGGCGATGAAACGGGTGACCCACATGCGTATTTTCGGTATCGCCGCCCTTGAGAAGTACCGCCACGCGGGTGTCACCGCGCGGCTTCTGAACGAAATAATCCTGCGGGGTACCGCCCGGGGGTACCGGACTGGGGAGGCCTCATGGGTGCTCGAAGACAACGTGCAGTCCAACCGCATGATAGAAAACCTGCTGGATCCCGAGCACTACAAGACCTATCGCCTGTACGAAAAAGCCGTTGAGCGGACAGGGTGAAAAAAACGGGTTTTTTTGTCCTTTTGGGGCTCCATTCGCCGAATAAATGATTGATACTGTACGGTAACCCGCTACCCTGTGACCTTTTGCCGCCGTGGCAGCGAGGTGTCGGCGGAGAAACAGCCAGAACGTTCGGTCGCCCCGAGGCGCACGCATGGAACAGCAACAGACATTTATTTTGGGTTCGGCGAGTCCGCGACGGGCGCGGCTCCTGGAGAAGGCCGGGTATCGCTTTGAGGCGGTTTCGCCGCTGATCGACGAGTCCCGGTTCAAGATGCCCGCGGGCCTGCCCCCCTTTTCGGTCGCCGAGTCCCTGGCCTACCTGAAGGCCCGGAGCGTGGCGGGGGCCTATCCCGGCAGGCGCATCCTGTCCGCCGACACGATCGTGACGCGGGACGGCGCCGTTCTCGGCAAGCCGGTCGACGAAAAGGAGGCGGCGTCGATGCTGGAGACCATTTCCTCCGGTCCGCACACGGTGATCACCGGCGTCGCGCTGCTGGAGGACGATGATCGCCGACTCATCTCGTCGGCGAAGACCGTGGTGACCATGCGCCCGATGTCCCGTGAGGAGATAGACGGGTATGTTGCGACGGGAGAATGGCGGGGGAAGGCGGGGGCCTACGCCATCCAGGAGACCGCCGACCGGTTCGTCGAACGGCTTGACGGCAGTTTCAGCAATGTCGTCGGACTGCCGATGGAACTGGTGGCGGAGATGATGCAGGCGATGGACGCCGCGTGTGAAGAGGACGCCGACAACGGCGAACGGTGACGTGCAGCGGCGCCCGAAGACGCTCGTTTTCCTGCCCCTCGCCTTTGCGCTTTCCTGCTGTGCCGGGAAGGACATGAGCCGGGAGGGCCCCGTCGTCCGGATCGGCGACCGGGAATGGACGGTCGAAACGGCCCGCACGGCGCGGCGGCGGTATGACGGATTGAGCGGCCGATCGGATATTCCGCCGGATCGCGGCATGCTCTTTATCTATCCCGAACCGCGGATCATCCGCCTCTGCATGCGGGACTGCGCCCACCCGCTGGATGCCGTGTTCATCGGGGCGGACATGCGCGTCGTCTGCACGGCGGCGATGAGGGTCGAACCGGATTGCGCGGGCAGGCGGGTGTACACCTCCGAGCGGCCCGCCGTGTATGCCCTGGAAGTCAGGGGAGGCACCGTCGCCGCGGCGGGCATCGCGCGCGGGGATGCCGTCCGGTTCGCGGGCGTGGATACGCGGGCCGCGGAATGAGCGGGGGCTGACACAGTGCCATTGTACGGAGAACAGATATCATGCGAAAATACCTGGTAACCGGCGGCGCGGGTTTCATCGGCTCAAACCTCGTGCGCCGTCTGCTCGAAGACGGTGAGGCCGTGGCGGTCATCGACAATTTTTCCACCGGCCGGCGGGAAAACATCGAGGACGTGATGGGAGATATCGAGCTGGTTGAGGGGGATATCCGCGACGCGGACGCGGTGGCGCGGGCGATCCGGGGATGCAGCGGCGTATTTCACCAGGCGGCGCTCGGTTCGGTTCCCCGGAGCGTCGAGGATCCGGGTACCAGCCACGACGTCAATGTCGGCGGCACCCTTGCCGTCCTTGAGGCCGCTCGTGCGGCGGGCGTCGCGCGCGTCCTGTTCGCCGGATCATCGAGCGTGTACGGCAACCGGGAAGAATCGCCGAAGCACGAGGACATGCGGCTCCTGCCGGAAAGTCCCTACGCGGCGACAAAGGTCGCGGCCGAGGCATACGTCCGGGCCTGGGCGCGCACCTGGGGGATGGAAACGATGACCCTGCGGTATTTCAACGTTTTCGGACCGCGGCAGGACCCCGCGGGACCGTACGCGGCGGTGATCCCCGCGTTTGTTTCCTCCCTGATGTCCGGGCAGCGGCCTGTCGTGTACGGTGGCGGTCGACAGAGCCGCGACTTCTGCTTTATCGAAAACGTGTGCAACGCCAACCTGCTCGCGATGCGGGCCCCGGCCGCCGTCTGCGACGGCAGGGCGGTCAATATCGCCTGCGGTCAATCGACGAGCCTGCTGGAGATACTCGGGTATCTCGGGGAGATATTCGCGATCGACAGCGAACCGGCCTTCCTGGAGCCCCGTCCGGGTGACGTGAAACACTCGCTGGCGGATATCTCCCGCGCAACCGAGTCGATCGGGTATCGGCCCGCGGTATTCGTTCAAGAGGGCCTGAAGCGCTCCGTCGCCTGGTACCGGGAGCACTGTTGAGCCGGCGCCGGGGCGCAGCCCAGCCTACACGTCCAGGTTTTTGACCTCCAGGGCGTTTTCCTCTATAAACTGACGCCGCCGTTCGACGTTGTCGCCCATGAGCAGCGAGAACATCCTCTCGGCCTCTTCGGCTTCATCCGCCTGAACGCGCAGGAGTATCCTGCGCTCGGGGTCCATGGTGGTTTCCCACAGTTCATCGGCGTTCATTTCCCCCAGCCCCTTGTACCGCTTTATCTCGATTCCCTCCCTGCCGACGTTGCGGACCGCCTCCGCTATCTTCGCGACGTTATCGACAGCGACGTCCCCGTTATCGGTGGTCAGCACGTACTTGGCCGGCGGCAGTTCTCCCGTGACGGTTTCTTCCCGGGTCAGGAAGTAATCCTCGATACTGATGCCGCGCGACTTCAGCTTCGCAATGATTTTCTCGATTTCCTTTACCTCGTGCAGTTCGGATCGTTTCCTCACCAGGCGCAGCGCCCGTTTTTTCCCTTTTTCGTCGGTGATCTCTTCAGCCTGCTCCTCCTCGTCACCCGCCTCGTCGCCGTTGCCGTTTTCCAGCAGCCGGTCGGCGCGTTTCGCGAGAAACCGGTCGTACTCGCGTGCGGTCGTGAAGAAGAGATTTCGGTCGTCCATGGCGATCCAGTGGGTGGGCAGCTTGCCCGCGTCGGAACGATTGTCCATCAGCATCTTGAAGGACAATCCCCGCCGCTGGACGACCGTGGTGTAGCTGTTGAGGTGATCGAGCAACTCGACGAGTTCCCGCAGTTTCTTGCCGCTGAAGGTCGATACCACCTCTGCGTTCCCATCGATGTATTCGCGTATTTCCAAAGACGTGTTCTCTATCGCCATGTCCAGAAGGGTCTGCTGCATTTCCTTCTCATCGTGGACGAACCGGCCGCGCTTTTTCCGCTTGACGTAATACAGCGGCGGTTGGGCTATGAACACGTGTCCGCCCGTGATCAAGGGTTTCATGTGCCGGAAGAAAAACGTCAGCAGCAGCGTCCTGATGTGGCTCCCGTCCACGTCGGCGTCGGTCATGATGACGATCTTTTCGTACCGCCTTTTGTCCGGATCGAATTCGTCCTCCCCGATACCGCAGCCCATCGCGGAGATAATCGTCTGGATCTCGTTGAAATTGAGTATCCGGTCGAGCCGCGATTTTTCCACGTTCAGTATTTTACCCCGCAGCGGCAGGATCGCCTGGGTATTGCTGTCGCGCCCCTGCTTTGCCGATCCTCCCGCCGAGTCTCCCTCGACGAGGAAAATTTCAGTCGATTCCCGGTCCTTGGACCGGCAGTCCGCAAGTTTGCCGGGCAGCGAACCGCTGGAGAGCGCGCCCTTGCGCCGCGTCAGGTCACGGGCCTTCCGGGCGGCCTCCCGGGCCTGTTTCGCGGCGATCGCCTTGTTGATTATGCGCTTGGATTCGCCGGGGTGCTGTTCGAGCCATGAACCGAGCTGGTCGTTGACCGTCTGCGTGACGAACGTCTCGACCTCGCTGTTGCCGAGCTTCGTCTTGGTCTGGCCCTCGAACTGCGGTTCCGCGACCTTGACCGAGATGACCGCCGTCAGCCCTTCTCGCAGGTCATCACCCGACGGCGGCTTATCCTTTTTCAACAGGTTCGCGTTCTTGGCATGGTAGTTGACCGTCCTGGTCAGCGCGCTCCTGAAACCGGAGAGGTGGGTCCCGCCCTCCACGGTGTTGATATTATTCGCAAACGAAAAAATCGTTTCGTTGTAACTGTCGTTGTACTGGATCACGACGTCGCAGGCGAGGTGTGCCTCCTCGTCGTGGCGGCGGATGAGGATCGGCGTGTGCAGCGTGTCCTTGTCTTCGTTGAGGTGCTTGACGAACGCGGCGAGGCCGTCGTTGAACCTGAATTCATCTTCCCGGTCGGATCGCTCGTCGACGAGCTTGATCCTGAGGTCCTCATTGAGGTACGCCAGTTCGCGGAGCCGGGTGGCCATGAGTTCGTAGCGGAAATTGATCGCGGGGAAGATCTCCGGGTCGGGCCGGAAGGTAATCCGGGTCCCCCGTTTTTTTCGTTTGCCGACTTTCTTGAGGTCGGTGGTCTTGACCCCCTTTTCGAACGTCATCCGGTAGATGTCCTCCTCGCCGTCCCGGACGACTTCGGCCTCGAGCCACTCGCTCAGCGCGTTGACGACCGACGCGCCCACGCCGTGGAGTCCCCCGGAGACCTTGTACACGCCGTGGTCGAATTTTCCCCCGGCGTGCAGTTTGCAGAATACCACCTCGAGGGTCGATATTTTTTCGGTCGGATGTTCACCGACGGGTATACCGACGCCGTCGTCGCTGACGGTGACCGAGTTGTCGGGATGAATCGACACGCCGATTTTGCTGCATCGGCCGGCCATCGCTTCGTCGATGGCGTTGTCGACGAGTTCCCAGACCAGGTGGTGGAGACCCCGGGTCTCGGTGTCCCCGATATACATGCCCGGGCGTTTGCGCACCGCGGTCAGGCCCTTCAGAACCTTTATGTTATCTTCGCTGTAACGGGCCTCCTGCTGCGGAGTTTCTTTTTTCGAATCAGATGAATCGTCTTTTTTGGGCACGTCGGGTCTCTCTCCATAACTCGTGTTTCGGGCGGAATTATCCGTTCTTCCGACAGCGATGCCACCGGGCAGGCGGTGCCGTGTTCGCGGTCTTCGCGACAAACCTGTATTATCGCATAAAACACCGCCGATTCCAATTTCAAAGAGGGGAAGAAATACTCAAAAAATACGATCAATCTGCTTATCGGCCGGGAGTTTAAAATATTCGAACTGACCGATTCGGCCTCACCTATGATATTGCTACTGTATATGCAGTGCCGAAAAGCAGGGACGGTCCCTGAAGGGGCCGTCCCTGCTTTTCGGCTTACCTCTTTATTTATCTGCAGTTGCAATCTCCTATCGGCCAGTGAGTAAAATACCTCCTCCGGGTCCTGTTCAGCGCGGCCGGCGCAGCGTAACCCCCTGATGGTATCCCAGGAAAAAAGATAGAAAGCGCCCCCTGCCGTCTCCGTCGTTGCAGGCTCAATCCATGATTACCGACCGTGTGGTGAAACGCCAAAATGGCGGTACGACAGATCAACTCATTATGGTGATTATACCACTCACCGCGGTATAGATTCCCGCGGCGAGTACAGCAGCATACAGCAAAACCTCACCAGGCGTAGCACCACACACATCACGTTTTTCATACACATCATACATATCACAAATCCTTTCAAACAACCCGGCTATCAGGTCTATGTATTTATACGCAATGTCTCATGTGCCGGACAAACCAAAATAGGGGGCGGGGTATTGTTTTCCCGGATTACGCGCGTTTCACATATTGGAGGAAATATAACACAAAATGGTTTTGCCACGCGGCCGGGGGGGTGTATCATTTGTCACGATTTTGACCCCATTCCCTTTCAAGGAGAGCGCAATGAGAATGCTCGTGTATCCGGACTACGATTCGCTGAGCACATGGACCGCCTGCTACACGGCCGGGAAGATCAACGCGTGGGCCGACGCCGACACCCCGTTCGTCCTCGGCCTGCCCACCGGTTCCTCGCCCCTGGGCACCTACCGGGAGCTTGTCAAACTACACGAGCAAGGGCGGGTATCGTTCAAGAACGTCGTCACCTTCAACATGGACGAGTACGTGGGCATCCCGGAGGATCATCCCGAGAGCTACCATTACTTCATGTGGGACAACCTCTTCAAGCATGTCGATATTCCCAGGGAAAACATAAATATTCTCAACGGCAACGCCGACGACCTTGAGCAGGAGTGTCGCGATTACGAGCAGCGGATCGAGGACGCCGGCGGCATCAGGCTCTTTCTCGGCGGCATCGGCCCCGACGGCCACATCGCCTTCAATGAACCGGGCTCGTCCCTGACCTCCCGCACACGGATCAAGACGCTCACCTACGACACGGTGCTCGCCAATTCCCGGTTTTTCGACAACGACGTGACCAAGGTGCCGAAGATTGCCCTGACCGTCGGCGTCGGTACGGTCTTGGATGCCGACGAGGTGCTGATCATCATCAACGGGTACAAGAAGGCACGCGCGCTGCAGATGGTCGTGGAACACGGGGTCAACCACATGTGGACCGTTTCGATGCTGCAATTGCACGAGCACGCGATGATCGTCTGCGACGAGGAAGCCACCATGGAACTGAAGGTTGGCACGGTCAAATATTTCAAGGATATCGAGAGAGAGACGCTGGCCGGCCTCCCGGAAGTGTAATCGGGCGGACGCGACCGAACGCGCGAGTGTGATTCGCGTCGTTTCGTAAAGGATGGACATGGACAGCATACCGCTGACGGATCCGCAGAAAGCGGAACTCGAGCGACTGGGCAGCGTTGCGGTGTCCTGGGACGAGGTCAGGGTTGCCCCCGGCTTCTCGCCGGGCCGCGTCCGGAACGTTCATTTCCGCGGCCCGGTCGACCTCGGTTCCCTGGACGGCACCATCGACGCGGGCGACGGCGTGCCCCGGCCGGCCGGGCTGTACCGCTGCTGCGTGGCCGATTGCTCGATCGGCGACGGCGCCCGGGTGGCGAACGTCGGCGTACTCTCCGGGTGCGACGTGGGGCCCGGGGCCCTCGTGGAAGACGTCTCTTCCCTGGTGACATCCGGCGAGACCGCGTTCGGCAACGGTAGAGAGATAGAGATTCTTAACAACGGCGGCGGACGGGAGATCCCGATCTTCGCGGAACTCGACGCCCAGACCGCCTACCTGCTGGCGACGCGCCGCCACGATACGCCGTTCGTCGAGCGGGTGCGCGAATGGATCGCCGGCCGGGTCGTCGAACTGACCCCGCCCCGCGGGCGGATCGGGGAGGGAGCCGTGGTGCTCAACTGCGGAGAGATCAGGAACGTTACGATCGGTTCCCGCGCGATCGTCCGGGGGGCGTCGCGCCTTGACGAGGGCACGATTGTCGGGGGGGAATACCCCGCCGCCGTGGGCGCCGACGTGGTCGCGAAGGGATTCGTCATCCTCGACGGGTCCCGCGTCGACGGCGGGGCGATGATCGAGAACTGCTTCGTGGGGCAGGGGGTCCGTATCGGCAAGCAGTTCTCGGCGGAAGACAGCGCGTTCTTCGCCAACTGCGAGTGCTTCGGCGGGGAGGCCGCCTGCCTCTTCGCCGGGCCGTACACCGTCACGCACCACAAGTCCACGCTCCTGATCGCCGCCATGCTGTCGTTCTACAACGCCGGCAGCGGGTCGAACCAGAGCAATCACAGGTACAAGACCGGGCCGGTCCACCAGGGCGTCCTCGAGCGCGGCGCCAAGACCGGCTCATTTTCCTGCCTGTTGTGGCCCTGCCGGGTCGGGGCGTTCACGGTGGTCATCGGCAAGCACTGCGCGAATGTCGATACGTCGGCGATGCCCTTTTCCTACCTCTTCGAATCGAAGGGACGCAGCCTCCTCGCCCCGGCGATGAATCTCTTTACGGTCGGAACGAAACGCGACAGCGACAAGTGGCCCGACCGGGATCGTTGCGACGGCGTCGGGAGGCTGGACCGGATTCACTTCGACCTGTTCAATCCGCGGACGGTCGGGAGCATGGTCGCCGCAATCGAGGCTCTCGGAGACATGGCCGGTGGCGATGAGGATGATATCGCGTATAGCGGCGCGTGGCTGAAACGTTCGAAGATCGAAAAGGCCGTCGAGACCTACGAGACCGCCGTGCGAATGTACATCGGCGACGTGGTGATCCGGCAGCTTGAATCCGCCGAGACTCCCGCGTCCCTGGACCAGATGAAACAGGCCCTGGACGTCCGGTGCCCGGAGGCGCCGGGCCCTTGGGTCGACGCCGCCGGGATGCTCGCCCCCCGCGCGGTGATCGACGAGATCGCCGGAGACGCGGGCGCGGGACGGATTGCCTCGCTCGATACATTCCGGCGGCGGCTGGACGAGGCCTGCGGCGCCTACGACCGGTACAACGCGGCCTGGTGTTTGGACCTCCTGGAAAAACGGGCGGGGAAGAAACTCGCGGATTTCACCGCCGCCGACGTGGTCGGGATCCTGCGGCAGTGGCGCGACGCCCACCGCCGCGGGACCGAGCTGGTTATGAAAGACGCGGAGAAAGAATTCGCCCCGGCCAGCATGATCGGGTACGGCCTGGACGGCGACGAGGACGTCCGGCGGGCCGATTTCGCGGCGGTCAGGGGAACGGTGGAGGACAACGCGTTCGTCGCGGCCGTGCGGGCGTCCCTGGCGGACGTGGAAGCGGCCGCCGCGCGGTGGACGGCACTGATCGGGGGGCTGTAGGGCGGGGAAGGGCGGGGGAAAGGTAGCACAGGCGATAGCCACCGGTTTTCAGCGCCTGAACGCGGAAAGGATGCGCTGCGTTAATTGCTTTGAGCCCAGGGCGGTAATAGTGTCCACGTGTTTGTGCCTGCTTTGTTCAATCTCGCTCCAGGCATCGCACAAAATCGAATGCAACACCGGACTTTCAAAACGCAGCTCATTGGCGATGCCCTTCTTGATCTTTCTGAGCAACACTACCCCGGCCTCGTAGAAGCGCTGCCAGTGAATCAGTTTCACCGATTTCGGCAGGTCCAGTATGTCCCTCCAGGGCCTGGTGTCTTTCAGGCCGTACACGCCTTTTTCGCAATAGACAATCCCCGCCTCGCACCAGCCTTTGGCGATGTTATGCACATTGCCGTATGAATAGCCGATTATTCGGGACGCTTTGTGTAAATTGATACCCCCGGGGAACGTCAAAAGCAACAGCAGCAGCAAGTGCCGCGCGTCGCAGCCGAACACGTCCCGGGCCCGTAACAGGCTCGTGTACGGACCGGCGGGAATGCCCGATTGCAGATCCCGGCATTCCAGCTTGGTTATTTCATTCTCCAGAGTATTGCAACATTTCCGTAACTCATTCGTCGAATTCACGGTGTGGCAGGAATGTTCCCCGTATGTCGCGGATAGCAGCTGTTCGTACGCAGTCTCGTCTATCTTCCTGCCGAAAAGCCGGCTCTTTTTCAATACAATCAAAATCGCGTACCGTGAATCTTTTTTCGATGCGCCGGAAATCTTTTCAAGCCTTGAAAGCCAGAGGTGTCTGTTGTATCGAGCCAACCATTCCAGTATCTCTACCCGCAGCCTCGGGTCGGCGGGGAAAAACTCCAGAGAGCACCATAATAACGCTTCGGGATCAATCGTGTTGAACGAGTGCGGGGTCTTATTTGACGAGTGGAAGGGCGTTCCCAGTGCGCGCCACTGGTCGTACAGCAGGTCGAGGACCGCTGTATGCAGTTTGTTGCTAAATGTAGTAAGCAAGTCCGTCATAGCCCAATTCCTGTACGACATCCTTCATGCAAAGAATTTTATCGTTAATGTCGGGCATTGTTTTTGCCCACGTGATCGCCCTTTCCAATTCAGATTCCGTTGGATCGAGCAGCTTCAAATCGGCCTCATGTATTTCTTTCCTCGGACCCCGATCATCGCTGGCGGCATACAATTTCAAGGCAATCAGATCTTCCCGTCCCAGTATTCTGACGGTCAATTTGGCTCCGAAGGTTTCCGTTTTGAGACGGTGGTGTAAATCGTCCGGCAGGCCGAAAACACAGAGCCTGCCCGGCCCCGTATTTATCCACTTCGCCGTGAGATCACCATTCCGCTCCGCCACTTTTCGAATGCATTTTTGTACGCCGTCGGGAATTTCGTATGGTTTGACGATCCTCGCATTGTCTTCGTCCCAGTGACCTAATACATCCACATCCTTCGTCGGACGATTTGTCAGACCGAGAAGGGCCAATGCGGTTCCGCCGCAGATTATCCAGTCAACGGACTCACACTGCTCCCACTCGAGCCATTCGCCCAATTCAGCAAGTAAGTCACGCGCCTTTTCCGGTAATATTGTCATCGCGTTGAGTGTATAGATATGTCGGCATTTTTAATAGTTAAACTGTATATATTTTATAGTTCAATTAAATAAATACTTCAATTCCTTTGTATTATTTGTTTACATAAAACGGTAAAAACACAATTATATCTTAAGCACATAAAGCAGTTTAAAAGTATTTAGCGGTCTGTTTGAGAGTGACAATACCGATAGAGGGGTATGTAAACCCACGATCGCGAGATTTTGGCCGCTTCCTACCGGTTCTCCGTGCTCTTTTTCAGCGCCCGGCACCGCTGTGAGAACTCCGCGATGTCCATTTCCCAGATGAACACGAATCCCCGGGTGGCGCGTATCATCGCGTTGTCGTTGTTGTGAAACCACTCCCGGCCCAGGCAGGTCTTGAGGACCTGGTACTGGCCGGCTTGTATGTTCTGAGCCAGTTCGCAGAAGGGGCCGTCGTGGGCGTGGCTCGGAAACGACGCCTCGCGCTGGGAGATGAAGGTGTTCAGGAACGCGCTCTGCATGATAGAGAACATGTTCAGTGAGACGGGAATATAGATATTGGCCTCGGCGGGGTGGAACCGGTACCAGACGTTGCGGTACCCCCAGATACGGATATTCGTGTTGCCGGTCTCCGCGACGTATTGCCTGACCGCTTCCCCCACGGCCTGCAGGACCTTGTAGTGCGTATCCGGGCCGCTCGCCTCCGGGTCGAGGGCGACCGTCACCACGTCGGGCCGCACCGTCCGCATCGCCGCCAGGATGGGGGGGACGTCCCGGGACGCGGTGGGGTCTTCGGTGAAGATGTCGCCGGTGTAAAAACCCAGCCGGAGGTGCATGACGTTATCGCAGCTCCAGCCGAAGTAGCCCCAGAGGCACTCGGCCTCCCACTCCCGGCACATCCCCTTGAGCTTCTGGATGTCGGGCGGGTCCTTCTGTCCCGGGTAGGCGGTGTCGAGGTAATCGACCAGTTCCGCGATTTTCTTTTCCAGGCTGCGGCGGTCGGTCTCGCCATACACCGCGGCCAGGTTTCGCAGGGTCCGCCGGCAGGTCCCGTCGTCGGTCATGTCCTCGTTGCCCGCGGCCACGCCGTCGAGGTATTCCCAGATATCCCGCTGGCGTCCCGACGCATTGTCGGGCCGGAAGTACCCCTCCGCGTCGAGCGCGTCGAATTCCCGCGAGTACAGCCGGCGGCGGGCGCTGATCAGCAGGGACCTGAAGTAGCCGTTGGTCACGGCGGTGAAGCCGCTGGTCATGCAGGCGAAGTAGTGCGCGTTGGACGTGTCCCGGACGTGACGCACGACGTAGGGGAGGTACCCGAGCATGATGTCGTCGTGGTGGGGTTCGGTATGGAAAAACCGCGTTCCCGTCAGCGTCCGCGCCCCGGCGGCGATACGGGATTCCAGCCCGGCATGGATCTCCCGCGCCAGTTTTCCCGGTTCGCTCCCGCGGCGATCGAGCGCGAGGCGGGCGAGGGGATCGGCGTCGAAATCCTCCGCGTTCAGTTCAAGCAGTGGGGTTCCCCGCGCCGCGGACAGGTCGATGACGCTTCGTTCGACAACCTCGTCGGCGGGTTTTTCCGCGGCGGCGATTTCATGGCAGCGCCGGCGGTCCAGCCCCCGCGCCGCGCCGGCGGTGAGGTAGAACCGGGCCCGCGGCAGGGAGCGCAAAGCCGCGGCCGGGTAGAGGATGTGCGCCGGTTGCTGGACGGCGTCGGCGACCACCGGCGCCTTCGTCTCGCCGGCCGCGATGATGATCGCCGTGCAGTCAGGGTTTGCGGTGATCGTGCCCAGCCCGATCGTGATCACCAGCCGGCGGGAGGATATCTCGATGCCGCCGAGATCCTGGGCAGCCGCGGCCTGGGTTTCGTAGTTGGTCGGGGTCAGGCGCGTCGTGGAGTGGTGATCGGCGCCCCGGACGTTGAACCCGATATGACCGTCGGGGCCGATGCCGCCGAGGAAAAACCCGATGCCCCCCATCCCGCGGATGCGCTCCTCGTATTCCTGGCACCACTGGTCGATCTTCGCGAGGGTTTCCTTCTGCAGGCGCTCCAGGTTGTTGTGGGCTTTCCGGTGCCGGAGCGAGAGGTCGACGGTGCCCGCGGGCCAGACTTCGTCCAGGTCCTGCCCGGCCCCGAGCGCGATGTGTTCGCAGTCGATCAGCATGGCCCGGTCGGGATCCAGTCCGAAACCCGCCAGGTAGAAGTCTTTGACGTAGTTGCAGAAGCTGTTTTTCTGTGACGACCGGATGGGGTAGAACTCGTCGATCTGGACGAAGCGGAGTCCGGCGAGGTCCGGTTTTCCCGCCGCGTCGAGCCCGCATTCATCGAGCTGTGCCCGGGTTTTATTCCGGTCCCAGGTTTCCAGGAAGTGGGTGACCCAGTGGATGAAGTACTGCGGGGTCTTGCCGGTCGGCAGGCTGACGACCCCCTCGGGGTGCGTGCCCGCCCACTCCAGGAACCGCGCGGCCGCGAGACGGCCGAGGGAGGGAAAGTTGTCAACCACGATCGCGGGGATCTTTTCCTCGGGCGGGTATATGACATCGAACGGAGACGCCGCGAGGGCGCGCCGCTCGACCGTGCTGAGGGTGTCTTCGTACTGCGCGGTCATGCCGTCCTCCTTGGTCGGTGTTGCGCTCGCGTGTTTCAGCGCCGCGGAAATAGACGATTATAAACCCGCCGGGCCGGCGGTGTAATCCATATACCGACCAAAAATCGCCAATTTCGTCACCCGTCGCCGCGATCCTTCGTGATATGATGGTAGCGGATACGAACCGCGCGCAGGGCGGCCGGCGGGCGCGACGGCAGACGAGACGAGACGATGAAATACGCGATTCCGCTGCTTTCAATCACGGTGATGGTCTTTTCCGGCATCGCCGCCGAACACCGCGACGAGCACGCCCGGCAGTTGTACGATACCGGGGAGATTTCACCGGACGCCCGGGCCATACTGGACCGGCTCGACCTGGCCGGCACCCGGCACGACGCGCTGCGGGCCGACATCGTCTACCGGGTCAGGTCGCCCCTTACCGGGGACACCGAGGAGCGGACCGGCTGGGTGGCTTACCGCAAATCGCGGAACCCCGACGGCCCGACGACGGCCCGGTTCAGGGCGTGTTTTCTGACGCTGCGCCTCGGGAAGGGGCGCACAATGAAGAACCGGATCGACTACCTTTTCGACGGCCGCTGGCTGATCGTGGCGAAACACGCGATCAAGTCGATGGCGAAGATAGAGATTGCGGCCGCGGGCGAGAAGATCGAATCCATGAAAATCGGCCGCGAGCCGCTGCCGGTGCCGTTCGGCAGGAACGTCGACGAGATCGTCCCGCGTTTCAAGGCCTACACGCGGGAGCCCGCGAAGGACGATCCGAAAAACACCGATTACCTGAAGCTGGTGCCGCGGGAGAAGCACCGGGACGACGTCAACTTCGCCGTCATGGCAATGTGGATCGACCGCGACAGCGGACTGCCGGTCAAAATCGTCAGCGCCGATCGCCACAAGAGCGTCACCACCGCCGTCTTCGACAATATCCGTACGGGCGTCACGATCAAGCCGGCGCTGTTCACCATGCCGACGCCGCCGGGGTGGGAACTGTCGATCACCCGCAAAAACAAGGCCGGCGATGACAACTGAGGTCCGCACCGACGAGGATATAAGGTTGGTCGCCGAGCTGGCCGCCGTGATCTGGCGGCAGCACTTTACGCCGATCATCGGCCGCGACCAGGTGGCGTACATGCTGCGGCACTTTCAGTCCTTCGCGGCGATTTCCCGCCAGATACGAGACGAGGGGTACCGCTACCGGTTCCTGCTGGACGCCGGCGAGCCGGCGGGGTACTGCGCGGTCCTGCCCCGGACGGATGACCTGTTCCTGTCCAAGCTCTACGTCGTCGCCGAACACCGGGGCCGCGGCCTCGGGCGGGAGGCCGTGGCGTGGTGCGCGGACTTCGCCCGTGAGAACAACCGCGCGAAAATCACGCTGCGGGTAAACCGGGACAACGCCTCGTCGATCGCGTTCTACGAAAAGGCCGGTTTTCGGCGGACCGGGATCGACGTGAAGGATATCGGGGGCGGCTTTGTCATGGACGATGTGCTGATGGAGAAACCGCTCACCTGACGGGGACGATGGTGCCGGTCGTCGCCATGATCCGGGGGTCGAGAAAGGTGCCGCCGGTGCGGTAAAAACCCGGCTGGATTGTCTTGCCGCCTTTCGGGACCGCCGAGAGCCGTCCCCGCCAGCGGATGACCCGCCTGCCGTCGATCGCGATCTCGACGCCGGCCGTGCCGGCGCGGGAAAAGACCTGCGCCTCGACCTCGTGAATACCGCCCGGTTTGAAGGGGGACACGATGCGCCGGGTCCGGTTCTTTTTCTCGTGCCACTGTACGCCGTCGATCGGGCCGATCCCCGTCGTGCCGTTTCCCGAGCAGGCCCAGGCCACCCGGCGGTCCGGGGGTACGGGGAGGGAGATCGACGCGATGCCGTCAGCCGGCATCCGGAATGAAACCGCGAAGCGGTAATTCCCGGTCGGCCGGGCCGGCATCTTGATCGACCGTTCGCGGCTCGCACTCTTGTGCGCACATTCCACTGTCCCGCCGTGGACACGCCAGGTGCCGGCGACCGCGTGACGCCCGACGCTCAGCAGCGGCGCGAGGTCGATCCAGCCGCCGGCCTTGAGATCCGCGGCCACCATCGCGTTCAGCGCCGCTTCGATTTCCGCGAGCGACAGATCGGCCTTGAGTTGCTTGACGTCCCGCGCCGTGCGGTTCTTTTTGAACCGCCAGAACCAGCCGCGGGCGCGCCTGAGCAGCCGTTTTTTGAAAAAGGGCAGCTTTTCCTCCCGCGCGAGCCCGTGGTACCACCGGCCGAGCTGCAGGCACCGCCCGCCGGTGATCTCGGCGGCGGGCACCGCGGCGAGGGGCACGTTCTTTCGCAGCGCGGGGTTTGTTTCGTCCGTGAGGAGTTTCTGCGCGGCGGCGGGATTGTCGAGGGCCGTGATCGTCAGCCGGATCAGCGCGTTCCGCACGTCGGTGTCGCCGGGCGTTTCTTTCACCTGTTTCCGCAGCGATTCGAGGTCGTCTTCCACCGCGGCCAGGTTTCGGGCGAAATCGATCTTTTTCGAGAGGCGGTTCCGGCCGCCGGCCTCGCCTTTTTCATCGAGAGCGAGCGCTTTTCCGTAGCGCTTGACCGCCGCGCCGGCCTTTCCTGCGCCGGCGAGGGCGTCCCCGGCGGCCTCCAGGGCGGCCGCGAGCGCTGCGGCCGCCTTGTTGCGGGCCGGTCCCGCGGCGGCGGCGTACTGCAGTTCGTGGAGATGCACCAACTTCTCGCTGCAGTCGCCACCCCGCTCGGGGGCGTCGGCCATCAGTTTTCTCATGGCGGTAACGGCGGTATCGCGGGCGGGGGCGGCCGTTTTTCCGAGATCGTATATCTTGTCGTACAGCAGCAGTTGCAGGCGGGGCCGCCGCGGTATCGTGTCGATCGTCCGCAGCAGTTCGGCGGCCAGCGCCGCGTCGTCCTGCTTTTCGGGCGTGGCAGAAACCGCTTTTTCTCGGTCGCCGAACAGCGCCCGGTATCCCTCCGCCGGATCGGGTTCGTTGCCCGCGGTATCCTGCAGGCGCTGTTTCATCGAGGGTCCCGCCCGGCCGTAGACCTGCAGTTCGGCGATGCCCCACCAGTAGTCGCCGGACGGTTTACCGGTCTGGGTGATCTTGACGTGCCGGGCGGGCAGGGGTTCCGGTATCGTGATCACCGTCTGCTTTCTCCGCCCCTTTCCCGTGACGGCCGGTTTCGACCAGAGTTTTCCGTCCGGGGAGAGGCGCACTTCGTACGCGGCGGGGTAATCGTGGGTGTGACGGGGGCACGTCAGTATGAGCCGGTCGACGTACACGACGCGGCCGAGGTCGAGGGCATACCAGTCGCCCGGCTGCATTGTGTCGCCCGTCGCCCAGCGGGTTTTCGTGTTTCCGTCGAAGGCGTGGGACGGGTCGTGGACCTCGGCGGTCCGCGAGGCCGTTGCCCGGAACTGCTTTACCGGCAGGCGCACGGGTCCGGCCGAGGACGGGGGCTTCTTTTTCTCTGCGCCGATCAATATCCCGGGGGCCGCGGCGAGGGTGACCGCGATAGAAAAGGCGCCGTGAAAGAATATTCCGCGGTTCATGAAAAGACTGCTCGCATCCTCGTATGCGGATCGTGCCCGGCGGGCGCACCGGCGCCTATATCGGCCGGAAAGAGGCGGAATCCTGTGTCTGAACCCGCCGTTGCAGTTCCTCCTTGCGCCGTCGCCGGTCACTGACCCAGAAGGACAACTGTATCGCCAGGCCCATCAGGCTCAGCCCGCCGATGACCAGGAGTATGAGCGGCGGCTGATCAACCAGTTTGTTCCTGATGGGAACGTAGAGGTCTTCCAGGTGGCTCAGCAGTTTCAACGCCCCGCCGACCATCATCAGCGATCCCTGGGCGGTCGTCATCAGTATGAGGAATATCCTGAAGAGGAACATGAAAAGCACCCCGGCGATCACCGCGCCGGCCGCCGCGCCGGCCCATCGGTAGTCCATCATCCCGGCGTTGTTCATGAATTCGTTGACCACCCAGGCGTACAGGAAGTGTCCGGCCAGGGCTCCCGCCCCGCCGCCGATGAGTCCCACCAGCACCCGTGCCAGGGGCCAGCAGAGGATCCCCGCGACGACGCCGACGCCGATCATGCCGTACCAGATGAGTTGCGGCGCTTGCATCCATACGCAGATAATACCGCCCGCGAAGGTTCCCAGGATGGCCCCGTTGAACATCATGAACAGCCGGTAGCGCTTCAGTCCGACCATGAGGTAGGCCAGGCCGAGCAGGCACAACACGGTGCCGAGCAGGAAATTCATACCCGTGATGGTGCTCAGTATCTCTTCGGTGGGGGGAAGGTCGGGCAGCTTGACTTCGCGGATATGCTCCAGCAGGTTCTTGAAGAACGATTCCATGTTCGCCTTTGCAAAGATCGATGGGAACCGTTCCGCGCCGGCATGTTCTACGATAGATGAAAATGCACTTTGCATATGCCGTTCCGTTATTGTTTTCTACTCTGTGTACCGCCGGCGCCGGACCGATGCACGCTCTTCTTCGGCCATTGCTATCCGCGCGGAATCGCTTAACTGTTCTTCGGCCAGTTGCAGGTACTGTTCCGCCTTGTCATCCTGCTGTAAATATCGACTATACAGCAGGCCCAGCATCAGGTATATCTCTCCGGCCCGCGCGTATCCATGATACCGCTTCAGAAAGCTTTCGTAAAGTTCCGCCGCAACTAAATGATTCCCGTCTGCGGCTATTTGATTCGCGATATCCAGCGTCACCTGGCGGGGAAGCCGGGGCGCGTCCGCCGTATCCCTCGCAACCAGGTATTGCTTCGCGGCGCCGGGGATGTCGCCGTGTCGCCACGTGTCGTTGATTTCTTCAAGCCGCCGCCGCTGTTCGGGCGACACGGGCTGTTCTTCGCGTTCGTCCCCGGCCCGGCGCCGGAGCCCTCCGCCCCATCGCGAGAGGAAGGGATCGGCCCCGTGCGCGGCTGCGCGCTTGAACCGGGACCGGCGATACCCGTGCCGCAGCAGGCTCAGAAGGTCGAAAGCGGTCCGGGGAATGATACCCGTGAAGATGAGCCCGAAGGAAATCAGTATCCCGAAAAAATAACCGAACACGTGCGCGGCGTATGCCACGTCGCTTCCCTGGGCGGTGGCGGACATGAAGAGCTGGTAGACGATGTGCAGGCCGATGAAGAGGATTGCGGGGACGGGTATCACGGTGATCAGGAAGAAAAAGACCAGCACCGTTACCCTGGTGCGGGGCATCAGGACCATGAAGGCCCCGGTGACGGCGGAAATCGCCCCCGAGGCCCCCAGCAGCGGACCGGTCCCGCCGACGAGAAAATAGCCGGCGGAGGCCGCTACGCCGCCGGCCAGGTAAAATGCCAGGTAGCCGACAGTGCCGAACCGGTCGTTCAGCGAGTTGCCGAAAATCCACAAAAAAAGCATGTTGAAGATAAGGTGCGTGTACCCGGCGTGCAGAAACAGCGCGGTGAAGAGCTGGTACCAGGCCCAGTCTTCGGTTCCGGGCTTGTGAAGGATGAAATCGTACGCCAGTAAAAAGTTGCGGGGGGTCAGGCTGTTGAAGCCGGCAAGAAAGATGATCACGTTCGCCGCTATCAACCCGTAGTTTACCCAGGGGGTCCCTTTCCGCCGGTAGTCGGTGCTGATGGGGATAAACATCCGGCCCGGCTCCCGCGGGTTCCCGTTACCGCGTACCGACCATGCGGACCACGTTCGTGAAATTCAGCGCGGTCTCCTGGTCGTACGGCGTCCCGCTGAGATCGAATTCCACCCGGAACAACTGCTTTTCGCCGGCTTTCAATGTGTACGGATCGTCGGCGAGGTAGAATGAACCCTTGCCCGATCCGACCTGGTTGCCCTCCTCGGTGAAGATGTCGCACAGGATCTTCACGTTTTTCAGGTCAAAGGCGCACTCGGGGGACTCGCCGCTCAAGATCAGTTTTTCCTCCGTGACTTCCTTTTTCGTGGGATCGAGCTTGAAGCAGAAGTAGCTGCTCTGGAGGACTTCAGACCCCGCGATTTGCTCGACGACCGTGAGCCCCTCGGGCAGGGTGATCGAAAACGGGCAGTCCATGTCGGTGGGGATGAACTCAAATTTTTTCGTGGTTTCCCTGCTCCCGTCGTTTAAAAAGACCTCCACCCATGCGTGCCGCAGGTTGTTGGGGCTGACATTCCTGAAATAGCCGACGTATTCATTGGTGGCGCCCAGTTGGGAAGACAGTTTCCTGAACTGTATCACCCGCACGTTCCTGGCACCCGGCGGTTCCTCGATATTCGCGGACGGCGGCGGCGCCCCGGGCGGCGTGGGGTGTTGCGGTCCCCCGGTCGGCGGGGTCACGCCGGTTCCCGGAACCATTCCAGCCCCGGTTCCCGGCGCCGCGCCGCCCGGGGCCGACGGCGGGTTGATGTAGGGACTTTCGCCTCCTTCGCCCTCCTTCTTCCCGCTGCCGGTGTTATCTTCGGTTTCCTCGATACCGGGCCGGGGGGGCCGGGTGAATATGAAAATGATGATGGCGCCGATCGCCAGCACGGACACGACCATGGAGATGATGACGATCATGCGGTTAAACCGGCGCTGCTTTCGGCGCATCAATTGGAATCTGCGTTTTCTTTCTTCCGCTTCGTCGTCCGGGTCGCGCTTCTCTTTTCGGCGGCCGCGTTTCTTCCGCTCCTGCGCGGGGGCGGGCTGTCCCTCGTAGGGCGCCGCGCCGGCTGCCGATTCTTCCGCGCCGAGCGGGAAAACCGGCACGGGTTCCGAGGACGGCGCCGCCGGCGCCGGCGACGAAACGGGTACCGGCCGGGGGTGGTGGGCATGAGGGGGAATGGGGACGGGCACCGGTTGGGCTGACGCCTGGTCGGCTTCCGCCGGCGGTTGGACGGGTACCGGTTCGCGGGGCGGGGCGTCGGTCTGCGCGGGCGGTTGCACGGGCACCGGTTGGGGGGGCGCCTGGTCGGCTTCCGCCGGCGGCGCTACGGGTACCGGTTCGCGGGGCGGGGCATCGGCCTGCGCGGGTGGTTGCACGGGCACCGGTTGGGGGGGCGCCTGGTCGGCTTCCGCAGCCGGTTGGACGGAAACCGGGCCGTTTTCCGCCGGCGGCGCTTCCTCTTTGTCTTCCTTGACGTACGTAGTGGACCCGGTGAACATGTTCCCGCAGTAGCGGCACTTGATCTTGGCGTTCGTCACCTCGCGTTTAAAACGCAGTGAGTGCTTGCATTTCGGACATTTCACCATGTGCATCGGGTCGGCTCCGGAACACGCTGTTTCTGCAGGCGGAGGTCAATCGCTGCGCCGCAGAAGATATCGGCAGGAACCTATTCTATCCATGAATGCGCGGCTTTTCAAGATGGTTGAGACGGGAGAACCCCGATCCGGCCGCGGCGGCTCGGGCAATTCAGTGTGCCGGGGGGCGGCAAATTTAACGGCGGGTTAAAAAGTAATTACTTGTCCGCGCGGGATCGGGAACATAAAATTCGGATTGTGAAAAAGGCAGTCGCTATCCTGTTGATCATCGCGTGCCTGTTCGCCGTCTCCGGCGGCGGCGAGCGGCCCGCGTCCGGCCCCGCGGCGGTGCCGGCGGGGGCGCGGGTGACCGACGACGGCTGGTTTGCCCCGCGGGCGCGGGCCGGGGGGACGGCCCGTCTCCCCGAAAAGATAGCGAATGCCTTCGTGATTCCGGTCAGGGAGGAGATCACCCCCAAGACCTACGAGACGCTCAAGCGGAAGGTCATGCAGTGCCGGGGGAAGGGCGCCGACCTGGTCATCATCGACATGGACACGTGGGGAGGCATGCTGCACCCGGCGCTGGATATCACCAGGGATCTTATAAAAACAGCTTTAAAAGATATTTATGTCGTTTGTTACGTACGGACCCGGGCCGTTTCGGCCGGGGCGATGATCGCCGTGGCGTGCGACGAGATCGTGATGTCGGAGGTCGGCAAGTTCGGCGACTGCGCGCCGATCGTCATGGGGGGGACCCTGGAGGGGACGGAGCGGGAAAAGATCGAGACGGTGGTGCGAACCGAGTTCGAGGAATCGGCGGAGCGGAACGGCTACCCGGTGCCCCTGTCGACGAGCATGGTCTCCATCGACGAGGAGGTCTGGCTTGTCAGGAACACCGGCACCCGCGAGCTGCGCTACGTGGACGCGGAGAACTTCCGCGACCGGGTCGTCAATCCCCCGAACCGTGAGGCGTCCGCTGAGAAATCCGAAACGGACGAGACGGCGGGTGAAACCACGGAAGACGATGCGTGGGAATTTCTCAGGGTGGCGGTCAAGGAGGGAAAGCTTTTGACCATGACGCCCGAGAAGGCCCGGGCGTACGGCTTTGCCGACAGGATCGTCCCCGCCCCGGACGGCCGGCCCTACGCCAACCTGGTCGAGGAATTCGCTGTTTCCGGCGAGCCGACGGTCCTGAAGGACAACTGGTCTGAGCGGTTGGCCGAGCTTATCACCGGCCGTGCCGTCTCGAGCATCCTGACCATCCTGATGCTGATATTCGCGTTCTCGGAGATGAAGATGCCGGGGTTCGGGGTCTGCGGCGGCCTGGCCCTGGTCTGCCTGCTCCTGCTGCTCTTCGGGCACTACCTCGTCGGCCTGGCGAACTGGTGGGAGATCGCCCTCTTCGCGGTCGGCATACTGCTTATCCTGGCGGAGATCCTGGTGATCCCCGGTTTCGGCGTCGCCGGCATCCTGGGGTTTATCTGCATCCTGGCGGGGGGGTTGGCGATGCTCGTGCCCAACCTGCCCGACGAGATACCCATCCCCGACACCGGCTGGGCGTGGCGCGTCTTCGAGCAGGGTCTCATGGACCTCTTCCTGGCGCTCATCGTGTCCGTGATCGGCATGGTCGCCCTGGCACGGTACCTGCCGCGACTGCCCTGGGCGGGCAGGCTGGTATTGCGGCCGGCGCGGGCCGGCGGGGGATCCCCCCGACCGGCGGCGTCCGCGCTCGAAACGGTCGCGCCGGGGCGGGTCGGCGTCACCGAATCGGTCCTGCGCCCGGTCGGGCAGGTCCGCTTCGACGAGGGGCTGTTCGACGCCTCAAGCGAGACGGGCATGATACGCGCGGGTACAACGGTCAGGGTGCTGAGGACGGACGGCAACCGCATCATCGTCGAGGAGGCGAAGCATGATACCGCCGGCTGAAACCGGCTCGAACCTGGTGTACATGGTGGTCCTGCTCGCCATCGCCGCGCTGTTTTTCGTGGTGGAGGTGTGTACGCCGACATTCGGGATCATGGCGTTCGCCGCCGTGGCCGCGGAGATCGCGGCACTGGTGTTCGCGTTCTCTATCAGCCCCGGGTTCGGCTTGTTAATGCTCGTTGCCTGCCTGATCGGCACGCCGGCCTATTTGTACTTCATGGTAAAAGTGCTGCCGAAGACGCCCCTCGGCAGGCTCCTTGTTCTCAGCGAGGGCCGAAAGGCCGATCGGGAGGGGACGCCCGAGACTGATCGCCTGGGAGCACTGGTGGGCAAACGGGGCGTCGCGCTCGGCCCGCTCCGCCCGGTCGGCAAGGTCCGGGTGGACGGGGCGACCTGGGACGCGCGAACGGAACGGGGGATGATTCAGAAAGGTACTGACATAGAAGTGATCAAGGCGAGCGGGACCGATGTCGTGGTTCGTACGGCCCCGGCCCGCGCAGATAACGACAAGACCGGCCCGCCGGTCGAGAACACTGACGAAGAAAGGAATTGATTATGATCGCAGATGAAATAGGCAATATAATTCAATGGGTGGTGGTCGGCGCGATAGTGCTGGTCGTCCTTGTTTTTCTGGGCCTCTTTCTGCCCCTCTTCGGCTTGTGGCTTCAGGGTTTCTTTGCCCGGGCGAAGGTCAGTATCACCGACCTGATCGGCATGCGGCTGCGGAAGGTCAATCCGCGCATTATCGTCCACAGCAAGATCCAGGCCATCCAGTCCGGGCTCGATATCGATACCCGGTCCCTCGAATCCCACTACCTCGCCGGCGGCCGGGTGATCAACGTGGTCCGCGCGCTGATCGCCGCCAACCGGGCGAACATCGACCTGGACTTCAAGCTCGCGACGGCGATCGACCTCGCCGGCCGCGACATACTCGAGGCCGTCCAGACCTCGGTGAATCCGAAGGTCATCGACTGCCCGAATCCCACGTCCGGCAAGACAACGGTCGACGCCGTCGCGAAAGACGGGATACAGGTGCAGGCCAAGGCCCGGGTGACGGTGCGCGCGAACATCGCCCGGCTGGTCGGCGGCGCCACCGAGGAGACGATCATCGCCCGCGTCGGCGAGGGGATCGTCACCACGATCGGCTCGGCCGAGTCGTACAAGGCGGTCCTCGAAAACCCGGACATGATCTCCGAGCGGGTCCTCGAAAAGGGACTCGATTCCGGTACCGCGTTCGAGATACTCTCGATCGACATCGGTGACGTGGACGTCGGCACGAACATCGGCGCCAAGCTGCAGGCCGACCAGGCCGAGGCCGACAAGCGGCGGTTCCAGGCCGAGGCCGAGAAGCGCCGGGCGATGGCCCGGGCGCGGGAACAGGAGATGGGCGCCCTGGTCGAGGAAAACCGGGCCAAGGTCGTCCTCGCCGAGGCGGAGGTTCCCAAGGCGATGGCCGAGGCCTTCCGCAGCGGCAACCTCGGGATCATGGACTACTACCGGATGCAGAACATCAAGGCCGACACCTCCATGCGCGAGAAGATCGGCGGAACGGACGAGTCCGGCGAAGAGAGCCCGGGCGGCCGGCAGCAGTAGGGCCCGGCAGACCGATATAACCGGCGGGGCGGCGGACGGCCGCCGCCCCGCCGCTGCCAGACGGGAGCGGTACGATGAACATCCTGCTTTCCACAGAGGTCCCGGCGGTGATCGTCGCGGACGCCTTCGATATACTGATCTTCCTGGTCATCGGCGGACTTATATTCATACAGTGGCTGATCAAGGCCCTCTCCCAGAGCGGCGAGTCGCGAAAACGGCAGTCGGCATCGGGCAAGTCGTCCGGCGGGGGCGGGAAGATCGAGGAATTTATCAAACAGATCACGGAGACGGCGGAAGGCACACCCGCCGTCCCGCCGCCGCTGCCGGCGCAGGATCGCAAAACGGCGAAGCCCTATCGGCCGCACGCGACCGAAGAACGGGAGCGCCGCGCTACGGATAAGGACGATCGATCTTCCGGCCGCGCCCGCCCGCACGCGGCGCGCGTTTCAACCCACGACGACGGCGGGATCGACGTACAGCTCGATAACGTAACGACCCTGCGCAGGGCGGTCGTCCTCCACGCGATATTCTCCCCGCCCAAGGCACTGGAGAAGGGCGGCAACCTCTGGGATTGAGGGGGGATGATGGGGGTATGGCGGCGGTGTTACAAAAACAACGCCTATCCTGCGCCACCCTGCTTCCCGAAGCCTGTTTCTTTCCATGCGCCATGTAACGAAGCGGCCGGCCTTACCGGCCGGCGACTGCTCGACTCGTCCGCCTCACTGGCGTGGGCAGTTGTCGATACACTCGTAGTTGCCGGAAATCGGATGTGTGTTCCTGCGTCCCGCTTTGCTCGCCGTGAAACGCACGAGTAGAGCAGTGCGCAATTGCTTCGCGTGTGTGGGGAGTGGGAATGTGATTTCATACGATGATGAAATGCGGTGATGATCACTATTGATCGAAACAGTCATGGACGCTGCTCATGCAATTTATCAACCGCTCCGGCGCTCGCGAAGCAAAATGGATACCGCTCGCGGAGCTGGTGATTTGCGTGAAATGATTGCGTCGCTGATGATGACGTGTTTGCTCGTTTCTTCCCGACATATCCTGATGCAAGGGTATGGTGAGCAAATTACCCGGAGCGAGTGGTCGCCGGCCGGTAGGCCGGCCGCCGGCATACCGGCGCGTTGTGACGAGTCACCATGTTTGCTAAACAGGGCATGGGCATGGAACCCCCGCTGTATTGCTGTTGTTGTTCCTTGCGAGCGGTCACCTTTACCCCAGCAGTTGCTCCAGGCGGTCGAGTCCCTCGTCGATCTGGTCCATGCCGGTCGCGAAACTCAACCGCACGCACCGGTCCTCGCCGAAGGCGACGCCCGGCACGAGGGCGACATGTATTTTATCAAGCGCCGCCTCGGCGAAGCGCATTGAATCGGTGACCTTGTTCCCGGCCAGTTCGCGCCCGTAATGGCCGCTGACGTCCGGAAAGCAGTAGAATGCCCCTTCCGGCGACGTGCAGGCGACGCCGGGAAGTGCGTTGAGGCGTTCGTGCATGTGCCGGCCCCGCTCGGCGAATGCGGACCGCATCTTTTCGATTTCGTCCGCGGCCGACGGGTCGACGTAGGCCGCCAGCGCCCCGGCCTGGGCGAAGCTGACGGGATTCGTGGTCGCCTGGCTCAGCAACCTCCCTATTGCGGAGATGACGTCCTGCGGCCCCGCCACCCACCCGAGCCGCCACCCGGTCATGGAGAAGGTCTTGGAGAGCCCGTTGAAGGTGAGGGTCCGGTCCGGGAGCCGCTCGTCCAGCGCCGCGAACGAAACGAACTCCTTGTCGGTATACACGAGTTTTTCGTAGATTTCATCGGTAAAAACGACCAGTTCGGTTTCGAGCACCGCGCCGGCGATCGCCGCGAGTTCCTCGGGCGAGTACATGGCGCCGGTCGGGTTGGCGGGGGAATTCAGCACGAGGATAGAAGCGCCCGCCGCGTTGTCGCGGATCTGCTGCGGGGAGATCTTGAAACCGGTTTCGGGCGCCGTTTCCAGTATAACGGGTTCTCCCCCCGCCAGCTTGACCTGCTCGGGGTAACTGACCCAGTAGGGGGCGGGGATGAGGACCCGGTCACCGGGATCGACGAGCGCCTGGAATGCGCTGTACAGTGCGTGCTTGCCCCCGAACGTCACCAGCACCTGCGCGGGATCCACCTGCAGGTTGTTTTCCCGGGCGAGCTTGTCGGCAATCGCCTTTTTGAGCTCCCCGGCCTTCCGCGGGGCGTATTTCGTGTCACCCGCACGGAGCGCTTCGACCGTCGCGTCCTTGATAAATGCGGGTGTGTC
The DNA here is from genome assembly GCA_964557575.1 of uncultured Planctomycetaceae bacterium. Taxonomy (GTDB): domain Bacteria; phylum Planctomycetota; class Phycisphaerae; order SM23-33; family SM23-33; genus CAZLBC01. The sequence goes on along the minus strand of CAZLBC010000032.1, from coordinate 10,562 downwards.
GAAATCGGGTTCGCCGGCGCCGTAATTGACGACGTCGATACCCGCCGACTTCATTTCCCTGGCCTTGGTGGAGATGGCTATTGTGGGACTTGCTGATAGATTGGCTACGCGGCGAGAGAGTTTCACTGTATCTCCTTTTGAGGGTGACGGATGGACCGTGACTGGTGTTGTGAACTGCCGGCGACGAGTCTACTGGGCCTTGCTCCGCGGGACATACCCCGTAAGTTTCAGGAATTTATCCGTGTCGATAATGGCCACGTTGAGGTCGGCGGCCAGTTTCTGATAGTTGTTGTAGTTTCGGTACTCTTTCATCATCTCCAGGTATGCCTGGTATGACGGACTGTCCTTCTCGACGTCCGTCGGCTCTATCGGCTTGCGGGGTTTCCAGCCCTTGATCAGAAAGTCGGTCTGCACGTTGAGATCCTCGTCGAGCCGGCCGCCGAAGGTCCGTATGGCCTCCTTGATTTCCACCTTGCCCTCGGGGCTCGGCACACCCTTGCCGGTCAGGTCGAAATTGCCGACCACGATGAAGTTGTACCGGCGGCCCTTGTTGTAGGCGAGGTTTGCGATCTTGTCTTCGGCCTTCGCGGCGCCCTGGAGAATCTTGCAGACGCTGAAGTTCTTGCGGACCTGTACGACCATCAGGGAACCCTTGGTATCCGTCACCCCGCTGCCCTGGCCCGGGATCACGGCGAAGGTCATGCCTTCCCTGACACCCTCGTTCGCGCCGATATCCACGTAGCAGGTGTCGGGGGGGGTCGCCCTGATGATCCGCCCGTCCGCCGGATTTTCAACCTGGGTCAGGTCCGGGGTCAGCTTCGTCCGGAGTTCGCGCAGCTTCGAATCCTTTGTCCTGATCGTTTCGTCGAGCTGGTGGGTCTTCTTGGTGAACCCGTCGATCTTGGTATTCATTTGATCGATGTTCTGTTCCTTTTCAGACAGCATCTGGTTGTGGACCTTTTTCTCCTCGGCCAGGCTGTCCTTGGCGGTCGAAAGCTTGGTTTTTCCCGTTTCGATTTCCTCGGCGATTTTGTCGTCCGCCTTCTTGAGATTACTCTCCTGGTCTTCCCTGAGCTTGTCTATGGCCTTCTGTGCGTCGAGGTAGTCGTTCTGGGCCAGTTGCTTGGCCTGCTTGAGTTGATTGATCTCGGAAACGCGGGACTGGCAGGCGTCGTACCAGTAGCGGATTTTGTCGATGAGCCCGCCGCCGGGCGACCTGATTTCCGTGGGCAGTTCCTTCTCCTCGTTGACCGCTTCGAGATACATTCCCGATTTTCCGAGGATCAGGCCCGTCAGGCGGTCGACCTGTCCGTTGAGTTTATCCACCTGCTTTTTCAGGTTGTCGCGTTCCTTCTGCGCTTCCAGTTTCAATTGCTTTTCTTCGTCTCTTTTAGAGGCGAAGAGGAATGCCAGACCGCCGGCAACCAGGAACAGAAACGCAAACGAAATAGCGACCACGGGGGGTCTGCGCTGTTTGACGACACGTGCCATTATTCAACTCCTTGTCGGGCGTTGCATGCGGCTATTATATAAGCCACTAGTAATCCAGTGCTTGCAGAACAGTAGTATATCACAATGTAATCATTTAATCGACAAACACAATCGATTTTTATTACTCAAAACGAGCTTTTTGAGCCCGCCCACGATTTCCGGACCGGAAAACGCCTCTGCATGCCGCCGGGGGCGGGGGCGGGAACAGGCGAAATTTATCGTGTGTAATGTTGACGCCCGCGGCGGGTATGGTTATTCTCTGTAGCCAAAGATTGCCGTTTTAAAGGCCGGGCGACCCGGCGCCGCTTCAGACCGACGCATCGTGCGTCCCGCGGCGCCGCGGGCAGGTGTCCGGGGTTGTTTGCAGAACGGTGCTCCGGGAGATGTATGGCGAAACGTGAAAACATCGAGGTCGAGGCGGTCGTCAAGAAGGCCCTGCCCAATGCCATGTTCAAACTGGAAATTGAAATGGGGGGCTCCCGGCACGAGATACTCGGCGTGATCTCCGGAAAAATGCGGCGGCATTACATACGGATCACGCCCGGAGACCGGGTACTTGTTGAAATGAGCCCGTACGATCTGACCAAGGGAAGAATCGTCTACCGGGAGCGCTGATCGCTACCGGCCGAGCTGTTCACAACCGTATTCTCCGGCGAGTACGATCTCTCTCAATTCACCGGGACGTTCCAGCGGACGGTCGGTTTCTACCCAGAAATTGCCGATGTCTTCTATGCTGTGGGCGTCGTCGCTGTTGACGAGCCGGATGGCATGTTCCGACGCGAAGGCCCGCGCGAGGGCCGCGTGCTGTTCGAGGTGCGTGTTCGATCGCAGTTCCATGGCATCGGGATAGATGCCCCTGCGCAGAATCTCGTCGGAACTGTCGTACCGGTAGGGGTGGGCGAGCACCGTGAGGAAATTATCTTCCCGGGCCTTGTCTATCACCTTGTCGGCAGAAGCGAGATACAGGTATTCCTCATCGGCCGCGCCGAGTATCAGGAGGTGGACGAATGAACGCGGCTGAAACAGCGACAGCTCGATGGCGGGAAAAATCTGTATGTCCGGGTAGGCGGCCCGCAGCCCCTGCAGATCAGCGCGGGGCCAGACCGCATCGTGTTCGGTGAAGAACAGGGCGTCGAATCCGCAGTTGATGTATTCTTCGATCATCTCCTCCGGTTCGGCGTCGGCACACCCGCTCAGGCGGCTGGTATGTACGTGCAGGGCAACTTTCATCCTGAGATGGTACAACAAATGTGGTATTTGAACAGGCTTGGTATTACACATAATAAAAATGAGCGGTCGCCGCACCGGCCGCGTGCGACCGAAAAAACGCGAGGCCTGCTGTTACTACGCCGGCCGCCGCGCCGATAACAGTCAACAGGAAGCGTCATGTATATACCAAAGAGCCTCTTTTCATGGACGGTCGTTATACAGGTGACCTTTATCCTTGCGATACTCGCGGTCCTGGGGTTCAGGCGATTCTGCCCCACCGGCCCGACCGAACGCGCAACCCGGGGCGCGCGGCGGTCGGTAGCCGTGAATCCGCCGTCCCTGCCCGTTCTCGGGCGACCGGGCATCCTCGTCGATAAATCCGAGCGATCCCTCACCGTTTACGACGGGTCCCGCCCGGTGGCCGTGTTTCCCGCGGCGGTCGGCGCGGCGGCGGGAGACAAGCGGCGCGAGGGGGACCGCCGGACGCCGGAGGGGCGGTTCTACGTGTGCCTGAAGAACCCCGAATCGAAATACGTCCTGTCCCTCGGGTTGAGTTATCCGGGCATCGAGGACGCCCGGCGGGGATTGCGTGACGGGCTGATATCCGCCGGGGAATACGACGCGATCGTGTCGGCCGTCCGGGCGGGGAAACCCCCGCCCTGGAATACCGCGCTGGGCGGGGAGATCATGATCCACGGCAAGCGGAACGGCGGGCGGGGCACCCTCGGGTGCGTCGCCCTCGAAGACGAGGCGATCAGGACACTCTATCCCCGGATTCCGGTCGGCACTCCCGTTCTGATCAGGCGGTGATCGGGAACCCGGCGGAAGGCTGTCCTACTGGTCGTCCCGCGTGTCTTTCTGCCGGTCCTCGCCGGCCTCCTCGCCCGCGGCCCGGATGGCCCACCGCGCGAGGGTGATCCGGGCGTTTTCGCCCACCTTGGCGACGATTTCCTTCTCGCGAACCTCGACCACGTTCCCGCAGAGGCCGCCGATCGTGACGATGCGGTCGCCCTTTTTCAGTGCATCCAGCAATTCCTGGTGCTTTTTCTGCTGTTTTCGTTTGCCCCGGCCGCTGAGGAACATCATCAGGATAAAGAAACCGCCGATCATGAGCAGCAGGTACATCATGTTCCCGCCGCCCTCGCGGGGGGCGGTCGCCCGGTCGGTCGCGGGCTGCCGCGTTTTCGTTCCGTCGCCGGTGTCCCCGCCGCCGTCTTCGGTTTCCGTGTTCCCGGCGGCCGTCGTCTCCTCGGCCGGCTTCGCGCCGGAATCGGGCATGGTTTCGAACTTGTCGCCGGCGGGCGCGGCGGTCTTTTCACCCGAAGGCGGTTCGCCCTCCGCCGCGGTAACGGGGGCGGCCGCGATCAGCACCGCGGCGATTCCCAGCGTGATTGGTATGCAAAACAGTCGATTGTTCATAGTTCTGCTCCTGTCCCCGAAAGGTACGATTTTCGAACGTGAGGCGGGATTATAACAAAGTGCGGTATCGTGTCGATTGCTTTTTACACAAATTCCGTCCGGCCGTAGAATCGCCGCAGTACCGCCGCCGCCGCCTCGTCGAATCCGCCGCCGGCGATCGCTTCCCGCAACCGCCGCATGAGCGCGGCGAAAAAGCGCAGGTTATGGAGCGAGACGAGCATGGGGCCGATCATTTCCCCGGCGTTGAAGAAGTGCCTGATCGCCCCCCGGGAAAACGTGCGGCAGGCGTAACAGTCGCAGCCGCGTTCTATGGGGGCGCCGTCCGTCCGGTTGGCGGCGTTGCGCAACCGGATCCGCCCGTCGGCCGTGAAGGCCTGGGCGTTTCGGCCGTTGCGCGTCGGCATGACGCAGTCGAACAGGTCGATGCCCCGGCGCACCGCCTCGACGACGTCGCGCGGTTCGCCGACGCCCATCAGGTAGCGCGGCTTGGTGCGGGGAAGGATATCGTCCGCCGGTTCGAGAACGTCGATCATGGCGGCGTGGCCCTCGCCGACCGAGACGCCCCCGACGGCGTACCCGTCGAGGTCCAGGTCGACAATCCGGCGGGCCGACGCCGCGCGCAGGTCGGGAAACACGCCGCCCTGCTGGATACCGAAAAGCGACTGCGGGCGGTCCTGTGCCGAGCGGCGGTCCAGCGCCGTCCAGGTGTCGGCGCAGGTGCCGGCCCAGGCGGCGGACCGCTCCACGGCCGCGGCAACCGCTTCGCGCGGCGCCCCCGCCGGGGGACACACGTCCAGTTGCATGATAATATCCGCGCCGAGTTGGTGCTGGATCTCGATCGCGCCGGCGGGAGTCAGCCGCACCGCGGCACCGTCGACGTGCGACCGGAACGTGACGCCGTCGTCATCGAGCCGGCGGCGGTGGGCGAGGCTGAATACCTGGTACCCCCCGCTGTCGGTCAGGATCGGCCCGGTCCAGCCCGTCAGCTCATGCAATCCCCCCAGCGCGGCAACCGTGTCGGGCCCGGGCCGCAGCAGCAGGTGGTAGGTGTTGGCCAGGATCATCGTCGCGCCCGTGTCCCGGACCATGGCCGGGGTCAGTCCCTTGACGGTTCCGGCGGTTCCCACGGGCATCAGTGTCGGGGTGGGGACGTGCCCCGACGGCGTCTTCAGCAACCCGTGCCGCGCCCGTCCGTCGGTATGTCTGATGTCAAAGCTGATCATGGCAGCAGCGGTTCATTCCTGCCGTCCGCCGAAGACGCGGGTTATCGTTCCCCGCGGCCGGCCGGGGAGGTCCGCGAGGACGACTCCGGTCCCGGCGGCGGCGCGGTCGGACGATACGTATCCCTGGGCGACGAGCCCGGCCCCGTCCGTTCCCGCCGCGGCGCTGGTGAGGGTGCCCAGTTCCCGGCCGTCGTCGCCGGTCAGCGGCGAACCCGACGGCGGCAGCCGCACCGCGGCCGGGTCGCCGTCGCGCGGAAGGGCGCATGCCAGCGATACCCGGCGCCGCGGCGGCGACGTCCCGATGGCCGCTATCGCCGCTGCGCCGATATATCCCCCCTCCTCCCGGAGCAGGTACTCGAGGCCCGCCGCAACCGGATCGACGGTTTCGTTCAGTTCGCAGCCCCACCGGGGCAGTCCGTGTTCAAGGCGGAGTATGTCCCGCGCGATCGTCCCGCACGGCGTGAGCATCCCGCCGCCGGCTGCGTCGGTGACGTGGTCCCAGGCTTTCCCGGCGAACATCTCCGGCAGTATCACCTCCAGGGACCAGGACGGCACCGGGCCGATCCGGGCCGCGGTGTACCGGGCGATCATCAGCGATCCGGACCGGGCGGCCCCGCGGGGCAGCCCGGCGATATCGATCGGCAGGCGGCGGCCGAGGATCTCTTCGGCGCCCGTCCCGGTGACCGCAAACTGGCAGGTCGACGCGGACAGGTCGTCGATGGTAGTGCCGCCGGTATCCGCGGCCCGGGCGTGTTGGACGATCCTGTCGGCGTTTCCGGGGCTGCAGGTAAGCGTCCAGGAATCGTCGAACCGCAGGAGGTAGCAGATATCGATGACCCCCCCCCGCTGGTTGCACAGGAGCGTGACGGCGCCGGTATCGTCCTCCTGCCGGACGACATCCGCCGTGCAGATCTTCTCCAGCAGGCTCAGGGCCCCCGATCCCCGCAGGCGGATCCGCCCCGCGTGCGACAGGTCGCCTATCGCGCCGCCCGCGCGGGCGGCGGCTGCCTCCTGGAGCGGAGACCCGTAATGGAGCGGCACGACGCGGCCTCCCTCTTCGCCCATAACCGCTCCAAGCGACCGATGTTTTTTTTCCAGCGTTCCCATCCCATGCAGCCCTACCGGCGCGCCGCGCTCACCGGGTCGTCTCCGGGAACGCGGCGTTCGCGCCGTCTTCCGTGTCGACCGGCGGAAAGCCGCCGGCGGGGAGCCCCGCAGCGGCGCGGATGTCCCGCGCGATGCGGTCGGCGAGCCCGTCGTCCCTGCCGAGCGGGACGAGGGGCGCCCGCTCCCCCCGCGCCCGGCGCAGTTCATCGAACGTCATCCGTCGCGGCATGCGGCCGCGTCCGAAGGCCACGTACTCCGAGGCATCGGTGATCTGCGCCTCCGGCGTGTTCGAGCGGGCCTTGGCAACGGTGACCTGTACGTCGAAGCGGTCGCCGGCGGCGTGCTGAAACCGCACCCGGGCCGCCCGGTAGATCGTCTGGATCGTGTTCTCGCCCGCCTCGACCAGAGAGGTGTAGTCCTTGCGCCAGACCTCCTCGAGCAGGTGGCCGCTCGATTCGGCGTAGGTTGTCAGCAGCCCGTTTCTGCGGTCCTGGTACTCCGGTTCGAACCCGTAGTCCCGGAGAACCCCCACGGTCGTCTCCCACAGGCGCCGGTAATGCTGTTCGGCCGGCGTTTCGGGGGGTCTCTGAACCGGCGCGCGGTAGTTGATACCGCAGGAGACCAGCGCCCCCGCTGCGAGGAGCAAAAACAGTGCCGTCGTCGCATTTCTCATAGGCAATCACATTACGCGAACACGGCGGATTTTACCAGCAAATTCAACGGCGCCGTTCCCGCGTCGTCCGCATAAAAAAAGCCTCCGCATAAGTGCCGAAGGCCGATTGTAAAGAACCCATTATTTCAGGTGGGCAGCGGCCGGAAACCGGAGTTCCCTGATGCCTTGCTTCCCATAACGGGTAGTGTCGGTTCTTTTCAACTGGCCTTTTTACCGTACACAGCAGAGGCTGATTCAGCAACAGCAAACGATTGTAACACCTTCCGGCATGTATTTCAAAGGGTAAGAATTCGATGCGCGGGATATTATTCCTCCCCGCGCGGCGCGGCCGCCTTTTTCTTGCCAGCGATGCCCGGACGCATTACACTGTGCAGCCCGTCAAGCAAATCGGTTGCCTGCCGACGAAACCGTGTTACGTGAACGAGGAAAGACAACGATGAGCACCTATTGCAGTGCGGCGGTAGACGAACAACGTGCAGAGATGATTGCAAACACGCTGAGATTTCTTGCGGTCGACGGTGTCGAGGCGGCCGCCAGCGGACATCCCGGCATGCCGATGGGGTGTGCGGACATCGCGACGGTCCTTTTGACCCGTTTTCTCCGGGTCGACCCGTCGAAACCCGACTGGTTCGACCGCGACCGCTTCGTGCTCTCGGCCGGCCACGGCAGCATGCTGCTCTACGCGATGCTGCACCTGCTCGGCTATCTCGACATCGATGAGTTGAAGCGCTTCCGGCAGGTCGATTCCCTCACGCCCGGGCATCCCGAGCGGGGACGCGTCCCGGGCGTCGAGGTGACCGGCGGCCCTCTCGGTGCCGGCTTCAGTCACGCGGCCGGGCTCGCGCTGGCCGAACGGCTGTTCGCGGCGCGCTGCAACACCGGCGCCCACGAGATCGTCGATCACTTCACCTACGTCATCATGAGCGACGGCTGCGCGATGGAGGGGGTCACCAACGAGGCGGCCAGCTTTGCCGGGCACCTGCAGCTCGGGAAGCTCATCGTCTTCTACGACGACAACGAGATCAGCATCGAGGGGAGCACCGACCTGGCATTCACCGAGGACGTCAACGCCCGGTTCGCGGCCCTCGGCTGGCACGTCCAGGATATCGACGGCCACGACCAGGCGGCGATCGCGGAGGCCGTTTCCGCCGCGCAAGACGACCCCCGGCCCAGCGTCATCGCCTGCCACACGACGATCGGCAGGGGCGCGCCGCACCTCGCCGGCAGCGCCGCCACCCACGGCGCCCCCCTCGGCGCCGAGGAGACGGCGGCCGCCAAGGAAGCGGCCGGCTGGCCGGCCGAGCCGTTTCACGTGCCCGCGGCGGTTGCCGACTGCTTCGCCGACCGGAAAGAGCAGCTTGCCGCCCTGCGGGCGCAGTGGGATAACGCCTTTTCCGACTACGCGTCGGCCGCGCCCGAGAAGGCGGCCGAGCTGCAGCGCATCATCGACGGCAAGCTGCCGGACGGTTGGGAGGCCGCGATGCCCGTCTTCGAACCCGCAGACGGGCCGGCGGCGACGCGTGCGTCCGGCGGTAAGGTGCTCAACGCGTTCGCGGCCGCCATCCCGGAACTGGTGGGAGGATCGGGCGACCTGGCCCCGAGCACCAAGACCGAGATGAAGGGATGCGACGGGGACGACTTCATCGCCCCCGGCGCGTACGCGGGGCGGAACATCCACTTCGGCGTCCGCGAACACGCCATGGGAAACATCGTCAACGGCCTCGCCCTGCACGGCCTGGTGCCCTTCGGGGCCACGTTCCTGGTATTTCACGATTACATGCGGGCGTCGCTGCGCCTGGCGGCCCTGCAGGGATGCCGCAGCATCTTCGTCTACACCCATGACAGCATCTACGTCGGCGAGGACGGCCCGACCCACCAGCCCGTCGAGCAGCTCGCCGCCATCCGCGCGATCCCGCGGATACACGTCATGCGGCCCTGCGACGCCAACGAGGTCGCCCACGCGTGGCGGTACGCCATCGGCCGCGCCGACGCCCCGACGGTCCTGGCCCTGACCCGGCAGAAACTCACCACCCTCGACCGGGATGAACTCGGTGCGGCCGGCGGGACGCGCCGGGGCGGGTACGTCCTCTCTTGCGACGGCGACCCGGACATCGTGCTCGCGGCCTCGGGCAGCGAGGTCCATCTCGCCCTCGACACGGCCGCCCTGCTGAGGGATGACGGCCGCGCGGTCCGCGTGGTGTCGATACCGGGGCTGAAGCTGTTCCTTCAGCAGGACCCGGCCTACCGCGACGAGGTCCTGCCCCCGGCGGTGACCCGGCGGGTGGTCCTCGAGCTCGGCGTCCGGCAGGGGTGGGGCCCGATACTCGGCGGGGAGGGGCTGTTTATCGGGATGGAGGACTTCGGCACCTCGGGCCCCTGGCAGGAACTCGCGGAGAAGTACGGTTTCGTGCCCGGCGCCGTCAGGGAGAAGATCCGCGCGGCGTTCGACCTGGGGTAGGGATGAGGGGAGTGATGGCGTTTGACAGGATCAAATTCCTTACTGCAGTGTAAGGAACATTATAACTGTAAGAATACGGGCATGGTGACGGCGAAACTGACGAGCAGGGGGCGGCTGACGATACCCAAGGCGGTGCGGGATTCCCTTCACCTCCGCGCCGGTGACCGGGTGGCCTTCGTTCTCCGCGGCGGTGAGGAAGTGGTATTGAAACCGGCAACGAAGACGGTTGACGAGAGCTGGTTTCATAACTTGCTTTGGTAGCGAAAGCGAGGTATTTTGTCGATCTGGCAAGGAACGGAAACGACGACATATTAAGGAAATATGTCGAGTTTTCGTGACGCCGCCAGACGGCAAAAGAGCCGCTTGTAGTCCAAATTGAAGTTATGAAACCAGCTCGAGGTATTCGGCCGGCTCCACGGCACCGCGCAACCGTGCAGAACCCCAAGCGAAATGAAAGCGGCGGTCGCGCAGCGCATGAAGAGCCGGCGGCGGCCCGCACCGGGGCACGGAGACGCTGCCCGACCCTGACGGCTCGTCCGGCAACCCGGATCACAGCTACGACCACCTCCACCGGAAGGTGGCGGAGACGGCGGCCGCGGGATACGACTACGACCCGGCCGGGAATCTGCTGTGGACCGAGGACCCGCCGGATCATAGAATATTCTATGCATATGACCCCCTGGGCCGAAAGTGTGCTGACACCACCGCCGCCGGCGCGATGTGAGTTGCGGGTACGACGCGACGGGCAACCTGCCGGCGCCGACCGATATCGAGGGGCAGCCGAGGATGTATATGCGTGCGACGCGATGGGCCGTGCGATAACGGAGGCCGACGGCTGCGGTACGAAATAAATGTCCTGCGAGTTCAACGGCAACATGGTCGCGGCCGGAAATCGCAATGCGCGGTGCCGGACATTCGCATACGACCCCCTCGACTGTCTCTCCCGGGTGAGGTTCCCCACATATCGGTATGTGGGGAATAA
>CAZLBC010000031.1:0-47586 GCA_964557575.1 uncultured Planctomycetaceae bacterium | reverse complement strand
GACGAGGCGGAAGCTGCGAGAAAAGCCGAGGCTGAGGAAAGAAGGAAGGCGGAAACGCAGCGAAAACTTGCGGAAAGCCAGAGAAAACGTGCTGAAAAAGAAGTCTATAGAAACGGCATAACCGAGGCTGACCGACTTTCTCAGGCGGGGAAATATACGGACGCCCGCGAGGTTTTAAATACTTTGAATCCTAAACTTCGGGGTTTTGAGTATGGGCATTTGCTGTGCAGGTCTAAAAAAAGAAGTTTTACTGAATTGATGACGCTGAAGGGGCATTCTGGTCCAGTGGCGTCTGTTGCCTTCAGTCCCGACGGCAGGCGTCTGGCATCGGGGAGCTGGGATGATACCATTAAGATCTGGGATACGAAGACCGGCAAGGATCTTATGACGCTGAAGGGGCATTCCGATACTGTGTATTCTATTGCCTTCAGTCCCGACGGCACGCGTCTGGCATCGGGGAGCGGGGATGATACCATCAAGCTCTGGGATACGAAGACCGGCACGGAGCTTATGGCGCTGAAGGGGCATTCCGGTGATCTATGGCCTGTTGCCTTCAGTCCCGACGGCAGGCGTCTGGCATCGGGGAACGGAGATAATACCATCAAGCTCTGGGATACGAAGACCGGCACGGAGCTTATGGCGCTGAAAGGGCATTCCGGTGATCTATGGCCTGTTGCCTTCAGTCCCGACGGCACGCGTCTGGCATCGGGGAGCGGGGTTGATACCATCAAGCTCTGGGATGCGAAGACCGGCAAGGAGCTTGTGACGCTGAAGGGGCATTCTTATCCAGTGGATTCTGTTGCCTTCAGTCCCGACGGCACGCGTCTGGCATCGGGGAGCTGGGACAATACTGTCAAGCTCTGGGATACGAAGACCGGCAAGGAGCTTATGACGCTGAAGGGGGATTCTGGTCTTGTGTATTCTGTTGCCTTCAGTCCCGACGGCACGCGTCTGGCATCGGGGAGCGTGGATAATACCATCAAGCTCTGGGATACGAAGACCGGCACGGAGCTTATGACGCTGAATGAGCATTCCAATTCGGTGTGGTCTGTTGCCTTCAGTCCCGACGGCACGCGTCTGGCATCGGGGAGCGTGGATAATACCATCAAGCTCTGGGATACGAAGACCGGCAAGGAGCTTATGACGCTGAAGGGGCATTCAAGTAGTGTGATTTCTGTTGCCTTCAGTCCCGACGGCACGCGTCTGGCATCGGGGAGCAGGGACAAAACCATCAAGCTCTGGGATACGGTCAAGCCACAAAATCGGTAAAGCGAGGTTTCCGCGCTGTAATCTGCTGACGAACTCTGCCGATAGACGGTCGCAGCTATCCATAGTTACCCAGCTCAGCACCCGCATCCGGAGTCCAGGCACCGGCAATAAAAGCGAAAGTGAAATAAATAAAAACGATATATACGCTTATTGAATGTGTATAGAACTCTAAAGGAGAACGCCTGTTCAAATTCCAAACTGCACAACTGACGTTCCACAATCCGGCGGAGCAGGCTCCTGTTCCACCGCAGCGGTGTATTTCACCACGCAATGCCGTAAGATACACGGGAGGTTGCCCGATGACTGACGACGACGCACGCAACGGCACCACCGCCTTTCACCGGATCCGTTTCCTTGCCCTGGCAATCATGCTTCCGCCGGCACTATCCGCCTCTCCGCCCGCCCGGGCGGCGGAGGCCGTCCTGGCGGCGGGGGGGAAGGCGCTGATGCCGGTGGTCGTCCACGCGGAGGCCGGCACCCGGGAGCGGGAGATCGCCGCGGAGCTGGCGGGGTATCTTCAGCGGATGAGCGGGGCGGCATTCAAGGTCACTGCCGGGGACGGGAAGACGGGCATCGTCGTGGGCACGATCGGGCAGTTTCCGGTCGCGGATTGGGCCGGGCCGCCGGCGGTCCGGGGGCGGGACGGGGTCGAGGCATTCGGGGTCCGGTCCGGGCCGGGGCGGGTGCTGGTGCTGGGGGCGACCGACCGCGGCCTCGACCACGCCGTCACCCGCCTGCTGGAGACGCTGGGCTGCCGGTGGTTTTTCCCCGGGAAGGCGTGGCATGTTATTCCCGAGCGGCGGCGGCTGGCGGTGGACCTCGACTGCACCGACCGGCCGGCGCTGCTGTCGCGGGTGATCTGGTGGAACTGGGGGCACTGGGACGCCCGGTCGCGGCGGGACTGGCGGCGGTGGACGCGGCGGAACTACCTCGGCGAGAGCCTCAAGATACGCTGCGGGCACGCCTGGGGGGCGATTATCCGGCAGTACCGCGACCGGTTCGAGAAGCACCCGGAATATCTTGCCCTGCAGGTAGAGCGGGACCCGAAGACCGGCGCGGTCGTCTCGAAGAAACGCGGCGGTAACAAGTTCTGCATCGCGAATCCCGGGGTGGTCGCGCTGTGCAGGGAGTACGCCCTGGAGTATTTCGCCAAAAACCCGGACGCCGACATGGTCTCCATGGAGCCGTCCGACGGGGGCGGCCACTGCCGGTGCGGGAAGTGCCGGGCCATGGGGCCGGTTTCCCGGCGGGTGCACTACCTGACCAACGAGGTCGCGAAGGCGGTCGCCGATCGCTTCCCGGGTAAGTTCGTCGGGACCTACGCCTACAACGTGCACTCCGAGCCGCCGGATTTCGTGATGGCGCCGAACGTCTACGTGCAGGTGACCGCCGGGTTCACCCGCGGCCGCTATACCTTCCTGGAACTGATCGACGAGTGGCACAAGCACGCCCGGCAGCTCGGCGTCTACGAGTACCTGAACGTGTGGGCCTGGAGCCGCGACATGCCCGGCGCGTCGCGGGGGGCGGACACGGCCTACCTCGCCGAGCGGATCCCGTACTACGCCGCCCGCGGCTGCACGACGATGAGCTGCGAGTCGGGCAGCAACTACGGTCCCGACGGCCTGGGGTACCTGGTCGCCTCCCGGTTGATGTGGGACCCGGAGACCGACCCGGCGGCGGTCTGCGCGGATTTCTACAACACGGCCTTCGGGCCGGCGGCCGGGCCGATGCGGCGGTACTACGAGCGGTTCGACGGCGGCAGCGACCCGCTGGTCAGCGACCACCTGCTGGCCCTGGCCTGCCGCGACCTGGCCGCCGCTGCGCGGCTGGCGGCCGGCCGGCCCGCCGTTCTGCGGCGGCTCGACGATCTGAAGCTGTACCTCCGCTACGTGGAGATCATGCGGCGCCTGGGCACCCCGCAGGAAAAAGAGGCGCGGCTGGAGACGGTCGGGAAACTGCTGCGGTTCGCCTACCGCACCCGCCACCGCTATATCGTCCACAGCACCGGCATCCGCGGCCGCTACGCGACCTACTACCTGCGGGGCATCGAGCAGCCGGCGGCGTGGGACTGGCGGAAGCGGGGGACGAAGACCGCCTGGTACGCCGGCGACCCCCACACCCCCGCGGAGGTCGCGGAAATCTTCGCGGGGCTTTGCGAGCGGTATCGGCCGCTGTCGTTTCAGACGCGGACGTTTTCGGACGCGCTGGTGCCCGCCGGGGCGGCACCAATGGCGGGGACGCCCCGGGCCCGGCAGGTCTTCCAGGGATCCCGGCGGTTTATCTTCCGCGCCGGCGCCGGCCCGCTGCGGTTCCGCCTGCGGACGGGCGTCATCGCCCACTACCGCGACCGCCGCCCGACCGCGTGGAAAATCACGGACCCGGCGGGGAAGACCCTCGCCGCCGGCGAGCTGCCCCTCGACGGGAAGTGGCACCCGGTGTCGGCGGCGGCCGGCGGCGGGCCGCGCGAACTGACGGTCGACGATTTCGGCGCGGGCTGGGAGATCGATTACGCCCCGGGCACGCCGGCGGTGTGGGCCCTCGAAAAGGGGCGGCGGATCTACGGGCTCGGCGGGTCGACCGCGGCGGTCTACTTCTACGTCCCGCGGGGCACGAAACGGGTCGCCTATTACGTGGAGGGGACCGCCCACGCGGTCCTCGACGCGGCGGGAAAAGAGGCGGCGGCGGTCGACGCGCTGCCGGGGGACGTGGTCACGGTGGACGTCCCGGCCGGCCGGGACGGCGCGGCCTGGTGCCTGCGGGGGCTGAAGTTCCGCCGGCTGTGGTTCTACAACTGCCCGAACTACCTCGCGGCGCTCGCCGAAGAACTGCTGCGCCCCCGCGACGCGGACGGGGGGTGATGAGCGGGGCGGGTGTCGGGGCGTTGTCGGCGGGGCGGGCAGATGCTGCTTAACCCGTTTCGTTTCGTTTCAGTTATCCTGTTTTGCCTTTTTAATGATAATGAAGCGGGGGATGATCGCGCCTGAAACTTCGAGCAACCTGTCGCTGGAGAAAACGCGGCGTGCACGGACATACGGTGATATGATATATTCATTTCGGCGAAAGGAGCCGTGTGATCAAAAGTGCGAAAGCGATACTTCGTGAAACGGTGATTCCCGCGCTGCGTCGGCGCGCCCTGTATTTTGATGTTCTCACCATACGGGGCTCCCTCGCGGACGAGGGTGTTCGGGTCAAACGGGAGACACTGAATCGTTACTGTTACGAATGTGCACGGAAGTCGCTGATGTACAGCGCCGGGCGCGGCTGGTACTCGACGCTCGAGCACACATTCAATCTGTCTCCGGGCCCGGTTGCGAAAATCATCGGGCGCCTGGGAAAGCAATTCCCGTTTCTTGATTTCTCCTGCTGGAGCACCCGGCAGATCAACGCGTACCTGCACCATCTTCTCGGGTCGTTCGTTACCTTTGTACACGTGGACAGAGACCTGATGCCGAGTGTTTTTGATTTTCTGCGAAGCGCTGGTCACGATGCTTATCTGAACCCGACCAGGCGCGAATCGCGGAAGAGCTTTGTTGTCGGTGAGAACACAGTAATCATCCGGCCTGCTCTCAGGGATACTCGCCTTGAGGGTCACGTGGCCGGGATTGAGAACATACTCGTGGATCTCCGTGTCGAACTGGATTCGTTACCGTTGATGGATATCGGGGAATACCGGATGATGGTTCAGCGGGTGGTTACGTCCCGGCGCATCGAAATCTCGAAACTGATACGGTATGCCAAGCGCCGGAAAGCGGATTGGAGAGATTTGTTTTGTGATACGGAATCTATTATCGCCACTGTGGCGCCAAAGTGTGGTTAATAGATTCCCGTTGCCTGCCGGGCCGGTAAAGGGGTCGACGCATGGTTCATCACAAGTGCTTTTCAAAAGGCTGGATAGATACCAACAGGGCGATTCTGGAAGTAGCGGATCCCGGTCTCCTCGAAAAGTGTATCCACGCCCTGCAGTTGCTCGGGCGATTATCGGACACGGAATGGTTCAGATTTATTTTCAAAGGGGGAACGAGTCTTATCCTGCTGCTTGACAACGTTCGTCGCCTTTCGATCGATATTGATATTGTCAGTACGACGGCCGCAGCCAGGTATGAACCACTCCTTGAGAAGATAGGCCGCATGCCTTGCGGCCGCACTGAAGCGGGAATCGGTCATCGAGGATATCGGCGACATCCTTTTCGATCCGGCCGACAGTGCGGGACTTCGCGATGAAGAAATCAGGAAGTGGCCTGTACTGAATCGTTTGAAAGCCATCAGTCCGGAGGCATTTTATTATTGGCATGTCGCTGATACACTGGAGAGAGATCAATAGTTCCGGGAGTGTGAGTGCATACCATTGTCATACCTGTCGGCCCGGAGGAGGGCCGCGGTCATGCAGCGTCCGGGTCGACTATCTGTTCCTTCTTTTCTGTCTTTGTAATGACGACGCGGCGAGAATACCTTCTGTGTTGCCAATCCCGCGGTGATTGGGCTGTGGATGAATCGTGCACTGATTTATTCGGCAAATCGCCCCGACGCCGAGAGGGTGTCCATGACACCGGACGGCGCCGTTACCCGTCCGGCCGGTAGTCGGTAAACTGTTCGAGCAGAATCGCCGCGGCCCGGCGGGCGGCCCGACCCACGACCTTCGGACAGCCGCCGCCCTTTTTGCGGACGTCCCTGCACAGGACGCTGCCGTATTCGTCCTGGAATGTTTTCGCCACCTTCCGCACCAGCGTGTGGGCCAGGGCGGCGCTCGCGAAGCGTTCCCCGCCGCAGAGATACCCGATGACGATGCCCGAGCCGGTGAAACCGCCGCAACTGTGTACGCCGGTCGCCGTCGCGCCGCCGTCCAGGCAGGTGGCGGTGCGAAACAGGCCGGGGTCGTCGGGCACGAAGTCGAGGGCCTTCTGGAGGGCCGCCACCGTGCAGCGGCAGCAGCCCTTGTGTGTCGCCTCGAATCGATGCCCGAGTTCATACGCCTTTTCCAGCATCCGGCCGCCCTGATTGCCGACCGTGATCCGGGTGTGTTTGTCGAACGGCGTGAACCGCTCATCGGTTGCGGCGGGTGCCGAAACACTTCCCGCCGCCAGGGATCCGCCCAGGCCGCAGGCGCCCGCCCGCAGCAGTGCCCGCCGCGCGGGATCCACGGGCGGCCGGGTCGATTGTTGCGCTGATTGTGTCAAGTCGGCACCTCCTCTGTCGCGTATCGGTCACGCGTGCAGATATTTGCTTCATTATACCCGTGCGGCCGTCATGCTGCGCGCGGTATCACGAAACGAAATACAGTTAACTGCCGGGAACTGCGGAGTTGCACAGTGCAGGTGAAAGCTATATGTTGTTGTCGCTGGCCGCCGGCGTGCCTGCCTTTTCAACGATGGTGAAGCGCGAGATGATTTCGACTTCCACCTGGTACTTGTCGGCCATGCCGCGGCGTTCGAGGGCCCGCCGGACCGCCGTTTTCGAATTCATGATCTGCTGGTATCGATTGCCGGTGGAGATGGAACCCCTGCGTATCCGGTACTTGTAGAGCGGCTCGGGAAGGTGGACGATAGTGTGCCGCTCGGAGATCTTCAGGCACATGTCGTAATCCCAGGCGGCCGGGAAATCGGTGCTGATCAGGCCCGGTTCGAGGATGACCGACCGGCGGATGAGCCGGAAGTGGAAAGTCATCAGGTCGACCAGTAGCCGCTCGGGGGAGTAGGGGATCTTGCAGCGGTTGCCGTAGATCAGTTTCGAGCCGTCCGCGCTCATGTCCCAGTAATCGGTATAGACCATCCCCGCCGCGGGGTCCGTATCCAGCACCGCCGCGGTCGCCGCCAGGGCGCCGGGCATGAGTATGTCGTCGCTGTCGATGAGGCCGACGTACTTCCCGCGGCTCAATTCGGCCAGTTCCTTCGTGGCGGGGCCGGGGCCGCGGTGCTCGCCCTGGAACAGCCGCACCCGCGGGTCCCGGGCGGCGTAGTCCCTTGCGATCGCCACCGTGTCGTCGTCGGATCCGTCGTCCCTGACCAGGAGTTCAAAGTCGGGCATCGTCTGGGCCAGGGCGCTGTCTATGGCCTCGGCGATGTATTGCTCGCTGTTGTAACACGGCATCAACAGTGAAACGCGGGGTTCCGCGGGCATGGGCGTATCCTCCGCTGCGCCGCCGGCCGGCGGTCAGCCTTTCCTCCTGGCGTACGTGTTGCGGTCCCTGACGATGAGTTGCTCGTACTTTCGGTCGAACCCGTCAATGTCGCTGTCGTAGTGGCGTGCCATCGTGGATGAACATAGAGCTGGTTTCATAACTTCAATTTGGACTACAAGCGGCTCTTTTGCCGTCTGGCGGCGTCACGAAAACTCGACATATTTCCTTAATATGTCGTCGTTTCCGTTCCTTGCCAGATCGACAAAATACCTCGCTTTCGCTACCAAAGCAAGTTATGAAACCAGCTCTAGACATTTTCGGGCGTCATTTCAAGCCCCGAACCGGTGTCATTTGCCCGCCGGCCGGGCGATGATCAGGCAGATGGTCTCTTCGGCGGTGAAGGTGATCCAGGGAAGTGCCCAGGGCTGGAGGAAATACTCGCCGGCCGTTATCGCGCGCTGCCCGCCGGCCCAGGTTATCCTGCCGGCGCCGGCGGCGCAGATGATGATGGAAAACCCCTCTTCCTGGAGAATGTCCATTTCTCCCCGGATCTCAGCCCTGCAGAGGCTGAACGGCATGGGAAAATCCGTGGTCACGGATTCGCTCAGCACCCCCGCATCGGTGCGCAGGGCGACGACTTCGCGGGGGCGTATCCGGTGACGGACCTCTTCGGTGCGCGGCGGTTCGGTGCCGGGCGGTTCCTCGGAAAAAGGCCGTTCCTCGAGTGAGTCCCCGGCGGCGGCGACCTGGAGGACGAGCATCCCCGCCCCCGCCCGGTACGGCGTTCCCGGCGGCAGGTAGAAGATCTGCCCCGGCGCGACGACGATACGCGCCGGGCGGCGCGGTTCCGGCGTCCCGGCGTCCCCGACGAGCAGCGCCGGTTCACGGCCCGTGTCGTCACGGGTGCCGATGACGCACAGGCAGGTCGGTCCCGCCGGCCTGCACACCGGCGGGCCGGTGTCCGCGCAGTCGATAAATCGGCAGTCCAGGCCCGTGTGCGGTCCGAACCGCGCGTGGTGCGGGGCGCCGAACAGGACGTCGCCGGCGGATTGCGCGACGTCGGCGAACAGGGGACCGGGGAGATCATCCGCGTCCCGGATTCGCGACAGGCCGGCGTCGGCGTCTTCCGGATCGCCTGCAGCGGCCGTGGATGCGATCCACTCCTCGGAATACGCGCCGTCGGTCGTGCCGTCGGTGCCGTGAAACCGGTCGAGGAGCCGCCCGCCGGGCATCCGTCCGCGGACCCGGGCGGGCATGAAGAATATGGGGTCCGCCGGGTTCACGTCCTCACCGGGAATGTGCGTTTGCGTCGGTATCGGCGGGCGGCGCGCCGCGTTCGAGCAGGGCCAGGAGGTTGTGGAGCACGGTGACGTTGTCGCCCCGGACGTAACGGGTCGACGCCCCGAGCCGGAAGAAGCTCTTGCAGAACCGCAGGTAGTAGGCGGGGTTGTCCTTTGGGGGCTCGCCGGCCGACCAGTCCCAGCCGCCCCCGTCGTGGATGTCGACGACGAACACCGCGTGGTCGGCAATCAGCGGCAGGCCGTCGCCGCGGCGGAGGTTGTTCGCGGCCGAGAAGGTCTTTTCGAAGACCTGGGGGCTCATGACGGCCGAGCCGACCGAGAGGTAGACGCCCCCCGCCAGGTCCCGGACGGCGCGGGTCAGTATCCGCAGGTCGGTCGCCGCGGCCCGACCGACGGCCGCGCCGCAGAAGAAGGGATGGACATTGTAGATGTCGTAGCCGATACCGGGGTGGACGGTCAGGGGTACGCCGCGCCTGTAGCAGGCGGCGGGTATGGAGAAGTCCTTGAAAGAATGCGCGATCTCGTGCCTGCCGGCGGCGAGCCCGAACCGCGTCATCATCTCGAGCAGGTCCGCCCGGGCGCCGGTGAGGGGATGGGAGGGATTCTCGGCGACCAGCCGGGCCAGCTCGCCGGGGTCGGGGAGTTCCACGCCGTCCCCGGTGATCGCCCGCCCCATCGATTCGCCGAAACCCACGCCCCGGGCCGCGCCCGCCGCGACCGCCAGGTTGATCGTCCGGCCGGTTTCCTCCCAGTGGCCGAACCGGCCGGCGGGGGCGTTTTCGGCGACCGATTCGCTGCTGGTCCCGCGGTAGGCGAATTCCCAGTCGTGTATGATCCCCGCCCCGTGGGTGGCGAGATGGGTCAGCCAGCCGCCCGCGACAAGGCGGTTGACGACGGGGCCGCCGCCGTTCTTGACGAGATGGGCGCCGTAGGCGAGTATGACGGCGGCGCCGCGGCGCCGGGCGACGGCGATTGCCTCGGCCATGCGTTCGATTGCGCCGCGGAGATCGCCGGCGTCGGGCGGCGGGGCGTCCGGGTCGGCCGCCGCGGTGCGGATATCGATCAGGTCCTCTCTCTCCGAGAGGGGCCGGGTCTCGATGCGGCGCGGGTCTATTTCTTCGTGGGGCATGAGAACAGGGCTAGTTCTTCCGGAGCCATGCGATGAAATCCCTGAGTCCCTCCATGAATTTCACCCCGGGATCGTAATCGAGCAGCCGCCGGGCCTTTGAGATGTCCGCGCAGGTCCGCTGCACGTCGCCCGGCCGGCAGTCGCACGGTATGACCGCGGCCTTTGTGCCGACGACGTTCTCTATCGCGCCGATCATGTTCCGCAGCATGACCGTGTCCGCGCGGCCGAGGTTGATAATCTCGTACCCCGCGCAGCGGTCGACCGCCGAAATGATGCCGGCAGTGATATCACTGACGTGGGTGTAATCGCGGCAGCTCGTCCCGTCGCCGTACATCTCTACCGGTTCGCCCGCCATGACCGCCCGGGCGAGCTTGTGTATCGCCAGGTCGGGTCGCTGCCGCGGTCCGAACACGGTAAAGAGCCGCAGGACAAACGTGTCGATCCCGTGGAGGTGGGCATAGACGCGGCACAGGACCTCGCCGGCCTTCTTGGTGGCCGCGTAGGGACTGACCGGACTGTCGGTCCGGTCGGTTTCGCAGAAGGGGAGCGGCGCGTTGTCGCCGTAGACGCTCGATGAAGAGGCGAATATGAATTTCGGTTTGGCGTCCCGCCCGGCCACGCACTGAAGGACATTCAGTGTTCCGGCCACGTTGGTACGCTCGTAGCCCGCCGGATCCTCGATGCTCGGCCTGACACCGGCCCGCGCGGCGAGGTGCACCACGGCGCCGACGTCGCGGCACTCGTTGTTCCACACGCCGTCGAGTTCGTCCGTCACCCGGATGTCCGTCTGGAAAAAACGGAACTTCTCGTGGTGGAGGAACCCCGAAAGGTTCTTTTCCTTTGTCCGGTGGTCGTAAAACGGATCGAAGTTGTCTATGCCCGTCACCCGGTCACCGCGATCGAGGAGTGCCTCGCAGAGATGCGAACCGATGAACCCGGCGGCTCCCGTAACCAGAATATGCATGTTCGCGTGTCTCCTGACGTGGTTTCTGTCCGTCCCCATGGTAATTATACTTCTTTCCGGCCTGCAACGACCGGTCTTCCTATGCAAATATAGTCGATTCCCCGAACGGCGACGTGTTTCGGATCGTACAGGTTCCGGCCATCGAAAATAACGGGGCGTTTCAGTTCGGCCGCTATCCGCTTGAAATCGGGCGTCCGGAACTCCATCCATTCCGTGCAGATCGCCAGCCCGTCGGCGCCCGCCAGTATTGCGTAGGGGTCGTCGGCGACGGCGATCGCGTCGCCCGCGACCTGCCGCGCACGGTCGGCCGCCTGGGGATCGTAGGCGGCCACCTCGGCCCCGGCGCTGTGCAGCCGGTCGATCAGCTTCAGCGACGGGGCCTCGCGCATATCGTCGGTGTTGGGCTTGAAGGCCAGGCCCCAGACGGCTATGCGCGTGCCGGCAAGGTCGCCGTCGAAGTAGCGTGAGATCTTCTGGAAAAAGTAATCCGGCTGCAGGTCGTTGGCCGCCCGCGCGGCGCGGACGATTCCCATGTCGGTGCTCGCCTGCTCGGCCGTGTGTATCAGGGCCCTGACGTCCTTGGGGAAGCAGGAGCCGCCGAAGCCGATGCCGGGGAACAGGAAGGCCTGCCCGATCCTGCTGTCGGATCCCATGCCCATGCGGACCTGCTGTATGTCCGCGCCGGTGGCGTCGGCGAGGCGGGCCATCTCGTTCATGAAACTGATGCGCACCGCCAGCATCGCGTTGCAGGCGTACTTGGTCATTTCGGCGCTGGCCGGGTCCATGAAGAGGATGCGCTGTCCCCGTCGCATGAAGGGGCCGTACAGGTGGGTCATCGTATCCCGGGCCGTTTCGCTGTCGGTCCCGATGACCACCCGCTGGGGATAGAGGAAGTCGTTGACGGCGGAGCCTTCCTTGAGAAACTCGGGGTTGCTGACGTAGTCGAACGCGCAGTCGGTTTCGCCGCGGATAATGTCGGTTATCCGCCGGTGGGTTCCGACCGGCACGGTACTCTTGGTGACGATCACCGTGTAATCGCGGATGGCCCGGCCGATCTGCCGGGCCGCCTCTTCCATGAAGGACAGGTCCGCGGATCCGTCCTCTCGCGACGGGGTGCCGACGGCGATGCCGATGACGTCGGCCTCTGCGGCCGACCCGTAATCGCAGGAGAAGGCAATCCGCCCCGCGGCCGTGTTTTCGGCCAGGAGGTCCTCGAGTCCCGGTTCATAGATGGGAATGCCGCCGTTCTTCAGCGTTTCTATCTTCCGGGTGTCGGGATCCACCATGGTCACGTGGTTTCCCGTGCTCGAGTAGCACGCCCCGGCCACCAGCCCGACATACCCGGCACCGGCTATCGTTACCCGCATTGTGTTCTCCTTCCTTCTTTCACGCCCGGTCCCCGGCCTCCGGCCTGAGCGGCCGGTTCATCAGGTCCCGCACGGTTTCGGCGGGAGACCTGCCCTTGAAAATGACCGCGAACACGGCCCGGGCGAGGGGCATGTCTACGCCCGCCTGTTCGGCGATTTCGACGACGCTGGCGGTCGTGGCGACCCCTTCCACGACGGATTCCGTTGCGGCGAGGGCATCTTCGACCGACATGCCCCGCCCCACGGCCTCCCCGAACGACCGGTTTCTTCCGACGGGCGAGATACAGGTCGTCACCAGGTCGCCGAGCCCGGACAGACCGGCGAAGGTCTGCGGTTTGGCCCCGGCGGCGATGCCGAGACGGGTGATTTCGGCCAGGCCCCGGGACACCAGGGCTGACTTGGCGTTGCACCCCAGGCCCATGCCGTCGACGATGCCCGCCGCTATCGCGATGACGTTCTTGATGGCTCCGGCGAACTCCACCCCGCGGAGGTCGTCACTGGTGTAGACCCGGAAGTAGGGGCGCGTGATCATCTTCTGTATCCGCTCGGCCAGGGCCCGGTCCGGTGAGGCCACGGTGACCGTCGCCGGGAGTTTCCGGGCGACCTCCGGGGCGATGCAGGGTCCGGACAGGACGGCCGCCGGATGGTGCGACTGTCCGCACAGCGCCGCGATAATCTCGGTGGCCCGCAGGAGGGTCCCGTTTTCGATGCCCTTGGTGACCGAGCAGACCGGGATGCCCGCGGGACAGTGCGGCCCGACCCGCTCCCAGACGGCGCGGACGAACTGGGCCGGCACGGCCGAAATGACGATCGTCGCGCCGTCGAAGGCCACGGTTTCGTCGGCGGTCGGCGCGATCTCTTCGGGGATCTCGACCCCCGGCAGGAACGGCCGGTTTTCCCGCAGCTCCGCCAGCGCGCGCGCCTGGTCCTCGAAGGCCGACCAGATGCGCACCCGGTGGCCGTTTTCCGCGAGCATGATCCCGCAGATAGTGCCCATCGCCCCGTCGCCGATTATGGTTACCGTCTCAGGCATGGCGGCAGGGTACACCGAAGGAGAGGCGATGTCCAGTGACCGAAACGATTTTAATGGGGTCGGACCACGGTATCATTTTGCTTTGATATATGTTATGTCAATTTGCTCCCTCTGCAGGGGGCTTACAGCCGATTTTGACCCCCGAAAAACGCTTCTAACGGTATTATCCGCTCCCCGGAAGTTACTTTCGCCAGAAGCTCGGGAGGAATATGACCAGGACGGTGTACAGCTCGAGCCGGCCGAGGAGCATGAAGAGGATCAGCAGTGCCTTGCCGAGGTTCGGTATGCCGGCGTAGTTCTGCATCGCCCCCACGCCGTTGAGTCCCGGGCCGATGTTGCCGAGGCAGGCGATGGTGCTGGACGCCGCCGTTCCGAGGTCGGGGGTGAAGGCCGTCATCGCCAGCGAGCCGGCCGCGAACAGCAGTACGAAAATCAGGAGGAAGGCGCTGATATTCGAGACGACCTCGTTCTTGACGTTGTTGCCGCCGATCCTGATCGTCTTGACCGCGTCGGGCCGCATGTAGATCAGCAGTTCGCGGAACAGGCCCTTGATCCCGGCCAGGACCCTGATGTTCTTGACCCCGCCGCCGGTCGAGCCGGCGCAGCCGCCGACGAACATGAGGAGGATCAGCAGGATCCGCGACGTCTCCGGCCAGCGATCGAAGTCCTCGGTGACGAAACCGGTCGTGGTCAGGATGGAGGTGCCCTGAAAAAAGGCCGCGCGGAGGGATTCGCCGAGGGTGTCATAGATGCTGCCCCAGACATTGAACGTCAGGATCAGGCAGGCGAAGAGCCAGAAGAGGAGGTAGAAGCGGAACTCGGCGTCGCGAAAGTACTCGAACGGTTTTCCGCGGAGCAGTTTCAGGTGGAGGGCGAAGTTGGCCCCGGCGATGAACATGAAGAGGATGACGACGACATCGATGTACGTGCTGTCGTACGCGCCGACGCTCGCCGTCCGGGGCGAGAACCCGCCCGTGGCCATCGTCGCGCAGGTGTGGCACCAGGAGTCGAACAGCGACATGCCGCCCAGCATGAGGAGTATCGTTTCCAGCACGCAAAACAGGAGGTAGGCGCCCCAGAGCAGCTTGGCGGTGGTGGAGATACGGGGGGTCAGGCGGTCCTTGGTCGGCCCCGGCACCTCGGCCCGGTAGATCTGCATGCCCCCGACCTTCAAAAAAGGCAGGATGGCCACGCACAGCACGAGCACGCCCATCCCGCCGAAAAAGTGGGTCATGGCCCGCCAGAAGAGAATCCCCCGCGGGAGCGTCTCCAGGTCGGTGAGGACCGAGGCCCCGGTGGTGGTGAACCCCGACATGGTCTCGAAGAGTGCCGGCACGGGATCGGCGATCACGCCGGACAGGAGGTAGGGCAGCGCCCCGAAGGCCGAGGCGAAAAGCCACCCGAACGTCGCGACGCCGAAGCCGTCCCGGCGGGAGAGATCGATGGGCCCCCTCGTGAAAAACCAGGAGACGAGCGCGAAGAGCAGCGAAATACCCGCGGCTTCCAGCAGGCCGGTCGCGGCGCGGCTTTCACCGTAGTAGAATGATATGCCCGCTCCGGCGATCATCGCCAGGGCGATGACGCCGACCAGGAACGATATGATGTGGGTGACTGCCCGGATGTTCACGTGCGCTTCACCTCAGAAGGCGGACTTGATCTTTTCGGCGGTTTCCGGCAGGCAGTAGATCGCCAGCCGGTCGCCCTCCCGCAGCGTGAATTCGCCGGTGGGCACGAACACGCGGTCGTCCCGCTGTACCGCGGCGACGATGGACTGGCGGGGCAGTTTCAGTTCGCTGATGGCGGTGCCCTGCCGCTTGCTGCCGGGCTTGATGTGCACCTCCTGTACCTCCCCGCTGATGCGGTGAAACAGTCCCACGTTTTCCACGATCTCGCCCCGCACGTACTGGAGGATGGCCTTGACCAGGGAGATATTGGGACTGACCACCCGGTCTACGAGCTTGAGGTTGTCGATGATGGGGACGTACTCGGACTTGTCGATGCGGGCGATGGTGAATCCCGCGCCGAGCTGCTTTGCCTGGATACTGCACACGATGTTCATCTCCTCTTCGCCCGTGATGGCCGCGAAGGCCGTTCCCTCGTCGAGCCCCGCCTCCTTCAGCGTCGTGACTTCGGCCGCGTCCGCGTTGAGCACGAGGCACGTGTCCAGCGTTTCGGAGGCGTACTCGGCCCGGCCGCGGTGGTGATCGATCAGGACCGTTTCCATGGAGGTATCTTCCAGCAGCACGG
Organism: uncultured Planctomycetaceae bacterium; assembly: GCA_964557575.1. Taxonomy (GTDB): domain Bacteria; phylum Planctomycetota; class Phycisphaerae; order SM23-33; family SM23-33; genus CAZLBC01. The sequence continues at coordinate 32,161 of CAZLBC010000031.1, read as the reverse complement.
CCAGCGAGAGCCCCAGTTCGCCGCCGCCGGCGATGACGACTTTCCTGAATCCCTTGCGCCGCCCGGCCATGATCCAGTCCAGGAACTGATCGATTTCGCCGGCCGGCAGGACGACGTACACGTCGTCACCGGGATCCGCCCGGGATGTGCCGTCGGGAATGGTCAGCGCGCCGTTTTTCACCAGGCCGATGAACCGTACCTTGCCGAACCACTTCTCGGTCCTGAATTCCTTCAGTTGTTTGCCGGCGATGGGGGTGTTTTTCGGCAACTTCAGGCCGACGGCGATTATCTTCTCGTCCAGCAGGGACGTTACCTCCAGCGTGCCCGGCCGGAAGAGCACGTCGAAGATCTCCTTCGCGCACTCCTCCTTGTGTACCAGCGGCCGGTCGACGCCCAGGCGGGCGGTGTCGACGAGCGGCGAGCGGAGGTACCTGTTTTCCGACAGCCGGGCAATGGTGTGGTCGGCCCCGGCGGCCTTCGCCCAGCAGCACGCCAGCAGGTTGACCTCGTCGCGGGGCGTCACCGCGGCCAGCAGGTCGATGTTACCGATGCTCCCGTGTTCCAGTGTCGCGGGGTCCGCGCCGTCGGCCTCGAGAGTCATAACGTCGTGGCTGAGCGCCAGTTCGTTCAGCGCCCCGCCGTCGGGATCGACGACGACGACGTCGTGGCCCATCTCGCAGAGCTTGGCCGCAAGGCTTTTGCCGGCGTTGCCGGCGCCGATGATCACGATTCTCATGTATCGTTTCCTTGAAGGCCGAACGATTCGACAGGCAATCAGTATGGCCTCAAGCCGTCGATTTTTCAACTCCCCTCAATTTATCACCCGCGGATAGTGACAATTTTTCGCGATTGGGATACACTTGTATCATGACCGAAGGAACCCCGACACCGCACGATTGCTACGAAAGTCCTCTCGGGACCCGCTACGCGGGAAACGAGATGAAACGGTTGTTCGGCCGCCGACGCACGGTTACCACGTGGCGGCGGTTGTGGCTGGCTCTCGCCGAGGCCCAGCGGGAACTGGGGCTCGCTATTTCCGCCGAACAGATTCAGCAGATGCGGGATCATCTGGAGGACGTCGATTTCGACCGCGCCGCCGACCACGAATCGCGGCTCCGGCACGACGTCATGGCCCACGTTCACGCGTGGGGCGAGCAGATCCCGGCGGCCCGGCCGATTATCCACCTCGGGGCCACGAGCCAGTTCGTGAACTGCAACACCGACCTGATTATCATACGCGAGGCGCTGGGGCTGCTCGCCGTCGAACTTGCCGGGGTGATCGATTCGCTGGGGCGCTTCGCCGTCGCGTGGCGAAACCGGCCCTGCCTGGGCTTTACCCACTTTCAGCCCGCGCAGTTGACGACCGTCGGCAAGCGGGCCGCGCTGTGGTGCAGCGACTTTGCGCGGGATCTGGAGGAGGTCGAGTACCGGCTCGCGCACATCGAGTTCCGCGGGGCCAAGGGGACCACCGGCACGCAGGCCAGTTACCTCGCCCTGTTCGACGGCGACCACGAGAAGGTCGAGCGGCTCGACCGGCTGGTGGCTGCCGCGTTCGGTTTCGAGCGGGTTGCCGTGGTTACCGGCCAGACCTACAGTCGCCGGGTCGATGCCGCGATAGCGGGTACATTGGCGTGCATCGGTGTCAGTGTCCACAAGTTCTGCAACGACCTGCGGCTCCTCGCCAACCGCCGGGAGATGGAAGAACCGTTCGGCAGCGACCAGGTCGGTTCTTCGGCAATGGCCTACAAACGCAACCCGATGCGGTGCGAGCGGGCGACGGGCCTGGCGCGGTACCTCATCGACGTCGCGCAGGGGCCGGTACATACCGCGGCCGAGCAGTGGCTGGAACGGACGCTGGACGACTCGGCCAACCGCCGCCTGACCGTGCCCGGGATGTTTCTGTCCGCGGATGCCTGCCTGCGGATCATCAGGAATGTCGTCGACGGCCTCGTGGTGTATCCCCAGGTGATCGCGGCGGCCGTGGCGGCCGAACTCCCCTTCATGGCCACTGAAAATATCCTGATGGCGGCGGTGAAGGCGGGCGGCGACCGCCAGGAACTGCACGAGAAGATTCGGAGCCATTCCATGGCGGCCGCCGAACAGGTCAAGGCCCACGGCCGTCCCAACGACCTGGTCGAGCGGCTCAAGACGGATCCCGCCTTTTCCGGTGTTGATATCGACGCGGTTATCGCCCCGGCCGCCTTCGTGGGCCGGGCCCCCGAGCAGGTCGACCGGTTCATCGCCGAGATCGTCGAGCCGGTCCGGCAGCGATACGCGGAACGGATCGCCGACGCCGCGGATCTGAAAGTGTAAGACGCCATGGCCGATCGCGACGAACGCTTTCTGCCCCAGGCCCTGAAGGCCGTCAGGGGAATCGAGAAACTCAAGTGGGCCTTCTACGTCGTCATCATTGCCGGCTCGCTCACGGTACGGTTCCGCCCCCTTGCCACCGCTATCGGCGCCGGCGTCTGTCTTGTCATCCTCTTTTTTATTTACGCCTACTACATCAGCAGGATGGACTGTCCGTACTGCGAGAAATCGCTCCGCTACCTCTGGCCGGTCCTCAGAAAGGTCACCACCTGCCCTTACTGCGGGAAGAAGCTGGAGTAATCGTTGTTGACGGGGGTGATTCTGCCACCCGGCGGATCGGCCGATATTTTCTTCGATTTCCGTTTCCGCTGAACGGAAACATTCTTATTCTGTAGCCGGTGTCTCCATGAACGTTAAACGAATATGCGGATCGGTGTTTCCGGCGGGTCTCCTCGCGCTGTGCCTTGCCGTGCCCGCCCTGGCCGGGGAGGGCGGCGGTATCCACGGCGGCGGGATGGCCCACCGCATGATGCTCCTGGTGATCCAGTTCGGTATTATTATCTTCGCGGTCCGGCTCGGCGACGCGGTGTTCGCGCGGCTGGGACTCCCGGAGGCGCTCGGTGAACTCGCGATGGGAATGATCATCGGCCCGTTCGCCCTCGGGGGCATACCGCTCCCCGGCTTCGGACACGGGCTTTTCGGTTTCGCGGGGCCGCTCGTGATATCGCCCGAACTTCAGGCGCTCGCTGCCGTCGCCGCGATCATACTGCTGTTCGACGTCGGGCTCGAAACCGACCTGAAACTCCTGCTGCGGTATTCGCTGGCCGGCGGCCTGGCGGGCATCGGCGGGATGGTGTTGTCTTTTCTCGGCGGGTGTTACTGCGTGAAGGTATTCTCGACCATGCTCTACGGGAGCGAATTGGGGTTGCTGGCGCCGCCGTGCCTGTTTGCCGGGGTTGTAGCCACCGCGACGTCTATCGGGATTACCGCCCGCATTCTCTCGGAGCGGAAGAAACTTGATTCGCCCGAGGGGGTGACGATACTGACCGCGGCCGTGATCGACGACGTTCTGGGCATCGTCCTGCTGGCGGTGGTGCTCGGCATCGTCTCCGCCGGGGCGGGCGGCGACGGGCATGTCGACTGGGGCGGCATCCGGTGGATCGCGGCCCGGGCCGTCGGCGTGTGGCTGGGGGTGACGGCGGTCGGGCTGCTGTGCGCGCGGTGGGTCAGCGCGGCGCTGAAGCTGTCGCGCAGCCGGGACACCATCGCCGTGACGGCCCTCGGGATCGCCCTGATCGTGTCGGGTATCTTCGAGCAAGCCGGCCTGGCGATGATCGTGGGGGCCTTCGTCGTCGGCCTGAGTCTGTCGCGGTCGGACATCAACCACCTGGTGCGCGAAAAACTCCTGCCGCTGCGGGCCCTGTTCGTCCCGGCCTTTTTCTGTATCACCGGCATGAAGCTCGACCTGGCCGTCTTGCTGGACCCGGGCGTCCTGCTGTTCGGCCTGGTGTTCGCGCTCGCGGCCATGGCCGCGAAGGTGGTCGGCGGGGGGCTGCCCTCGTTACTGTCGGGGTTCAACCTGACCGGCGCCGCGCGGATCGGGTTCGGGATGGCGCCCCGGTGCGAGGTGGCGCTGATCGTCGCGAGCATCGGCGCACAGTATGCGATCGACGGCCGGCCGCTGCTGACGTCGGAGATATTCGCGGCGTCCCTGGTCATGATCCTGGTGAACACCACCCTGGCCCCCTTCGTTCTCTCGGCCCTGTTCAGGTCGCCCGCGCGGGGCACCCGGAAACCGGTGGGCGCTACCGGCGACCGGGTCTCGCTGGATTTCGATTTTCCCTCTCCCGAAATGGCGTCCTTTTTCCTGCGGAAGCAGATCGCGGTATTCGAGCAGGACGGCTGTTTCGTCCATCTCGTCGAACGCGACGTGCAGTTGTACAACATTCGCCGCGAGGGTTTGTCCATCGACCTGACTTGCAGCGACGAGCGACTGGTATTTTCGTGTTACAGCCGCGACGTGGTCCTGGTGAAGACCGCCGTGGTGGAGGCGATGGCCGCCTTCGAGGAGGCCATCAGGAACATGCGAAAGCCCGTCGACCCGCGGGCGATGGCACGGATGTCGGAACTGCGGGCCGACGGGCAGACCGGTCTGGATCTCGGCAGGTACCTCGCACCGGAACTGGTCGTGCCGGAACTGGCGGGCGAATCGAAGGAAGCGATCATCACGGAACTGGTCGATGTCCTGGACCGGGCCGGGCACCTGCGGGACCGGGACCGGGCACTGGAAGCGGTCACGGCGCGTGAAGCGAAGATGTCAACGGGCATGGAACACGGCGTGGCGATTCCCCACGGCCGCACCGACGCGGTCGATCGCCTCGTCTGCGCGGTGGGTATCAAGCGGGATGGCGTTGATTTCGATTCGCTCGACGGCGAACCGGCACGGATCATCGTCATGACCATTTCGCCGGAACGCGGCCCCTCCCCGCACCTGCAGTTCATGTCGACCGTGAGTTCCGTCCTCGACGATCGCGGCCGCCGGGCTGTCCTCGCGGGGGGTACCGCGCGCGAGATCTGCGACGTCTTTACCGGTCGGAGCAGGCCGTCGTCCGCATCGCGCAGGGGATTCGCCCTCCGGGAGTACCTGCGGCCCGAACTGGTGGAAACCGATCTCCAGTCGGAGACCGGGGAGGGGGTAATCACCGAGCTTGTCGACCTGCTGGACGATGCCGGCCTGGTCCGGGACCGCGACCGGGCCCTGGCGGTCGTCCTGGACCGGGAGCGGCAGATGTCGACCGGCATGGAGGGCGGCATCGCGGTTCCCCACGGCCGCACGAACGAGGTGCGGTCGCTGGTGTGCGCGATCGGCATCAAGGCGGCGGGGATCGATTTCGGTGCGATCGACGGTCAGCCGACGCGCATTTTCATCCTGGTGCTGACCCCCCCGAAGGGCGCCGATCCCTACCTCCAGTTCGTGGCGTCGATCATGGGCGCGCTCCATGCGGGGGGAAGGGAAAAACTGCTGGAAGCCCGGACGGCGGTCGAGGCCGCGGCGGTACTGCGGGAAGAGGAGCGGAGTGAATTCCGGGGACACCATACTTAATTCCGTGGACGCCGGACTTAATACTACAGCGCATGTTATACCTGTAATAACCGTACAAGTTTCTGATTGCCCCGTTATTAACAAGCAGAGACATTATTATGCCGTGATTTTTCAGCAGTGATCACCGAAACCATATGCCTACCGGGTTGCCGTTACTATTCGGCGCTGTAGGACTACCCGAACCGCGTTATCTCCGGCATCTCCCGCCGGATCTGCCTGCGAAACGGTATCGCCGGGTATCCGAACACGCCGACGGCGTGTATGGTGCGTTCTCTCGGAATGTCGAGTATGCCCCGCAGCGCTTTCGGGCGCGCCGCGGCGTACCCGATGATACAACTGCCGATCCCGTCGGCGTGGGCACGGAGCATCATGTACTGCAGGGCGATCACGGCGTCGTCACGCCCCAGGAGATTCGCGCGGGGCGCGTGAACGACGACGACGCACGGCGCCGAATGGAAGACGGGGTTCTTGCCTTCGGCGGCCCGGCGAACCAGGCGCCGCAGGCCGGGGAGATTTTTTTTCACTTCAGCTCCCAGGGACGGCTTGAGGCACCTGAGCAGCAGACGGACCGGGGGGCTGAGGACGCGAAGCAGCGTACGGTAGGAGTCGGCGACCGCCGACTCCAATGCCGCGATCGTGCCGGGATCGGTTATCACGGTACATGCCAGGGTGCGGCTGTTCTTGGCCTGCGGGGCGTTCGCCCCGGCCTGCAGTATCCGCTCGATCACGTCCCCGTCGAGCGGGCGGTCGTGATACCGCCGCACCGACCGCTTGGCGGCAAGAAAACGGTCGATCGCGTCCGGGTCGACGCCGGCACCGGTATTTTCTTCCAACTGCAGGTGTTCCAGCAGGGCGTGGTGTATCGCTCCCGACGGGCAGACCGCGACGCAGTGCCCGCACGCCGAACACCGTTCGGGGCTGTCCATCGTGGGCGCGCCGCCGTCTTCAGCGGCAACCAGGGCCTCCTTCGTGCAAATCGTGTAGCACGCACCGCAGGCGGTGCACCGTTCCTTGTCGATCTCTACGTGTGCCATTGTTTTTCACCCGTGATATACGTGATCGGTACTATCGCACCGTCGATTATCATACCGGCTGCCCCCGCCGGAATAAAGGCAAAGCCGGGGCGGGTTTGTTAAATGCGCTGCGAGTGTTCGGGCATTGTTGACAAAAAACGGGTTTGATGCTATTTTTCCGTGCTTGCTTCGACCCTCCCGACGGTGGCTGTAGCTCAGTTGGTTAGAGCACCTGGTTGTGGTCCAGGGGGTCAGGGGTTCGAATCCCCTCAGCCACCCTTATACGCCTCCTTTCTGCGGGGAGACGGGGGGCGCGGCCGGCGCTTCGCATACTATCCGGAGTTCTTCTGATGAGCTGTTATATTGGTATCGACATCGGGGCGGTCAGCGCTTCGGCCGCGGTTATCGCCGAAGCGACCGGGGAAGCCGGGGTCGATATTCCCGGCTACGGGTTTGTCAGAGCACTCGAGGGTGGCCCCGCCCTCTACGTCAGCGAGTACCGGCGCACGCGGGGCAAGCCCATTGCCTCGGTGAAGTTTCTGCTGGATGAGATCATCGCGGCGGTGGGTGCCGATACTATCGGCAACGTGGTCCTGAGCGGCAGTGGCGCCGAGACGGCGGCGTCGGTGCTCGACGTCAGCGTCATCAACGAATTTCGCGGCATCGTTTCCGGGCTGGAGGTACTGGGGATCGAGGCGGCGACCGTCTTCGAGATCGGCGGGGAGCGCAGCCGGTACCTGCAGGTTCGCCGCGATGAGGACGGCAGGTATTCCATTCTCGATTATTCCACGAACGGGGATTGCGCCGCCGGGACGGGCAGCTTCATCGACCAGCAGGCCGGCCGGTTGCGCTACCGGATCGACCAGATCGGCGACATCTGCAATTCCGCCGAACGCAGCGCGCAGATAGCCGGCCGGTGCAGCGTGTTCGCCAAGAGTGACATGATACACGCCCAGCAGAAAGGGTATTCCCCCGCGGAGGTCATGCGGGGGCTCTGCGACGCCGTGGCCCAGAATTTCCGGATGTCGGTGGTGAGCAGCAATCCCGTAACGTCGCCGGTCGTCTTCCTCGGCGGCGTGACGCGGAACGCGGCGGTCGTCAGGGCGATGAACGAGGTCTTCGGGAGCGATGCCGGGGGACCGCTGATCGTGCCGGATCTCGCCGAGCGGGTCGTCGCCGCGGGCGCGGCCCTGCACGCCTTTCGGGACGGTCGAAAAGGCACCGCGATGAACTTCGCGCGGCTGCAAGCCAGCAGCGATTTCGAACACGGCGCCTTCCCCACCAACCGCCCCCTGTCGATGGACAACGTGGTTTTGCTTCGCGAGCGCGAGGAGGCCTTCGAGCCGCACGGTGAGGGCAGGATAGACGCCTGCATGGGTATCGATATCGGCAGCGTGTCGACGAACGTGGTGGTCACGGACGCCGAGGGGAGGGTCATCGAGGAGATATACGCGCGTACCCAGGGCCGGCCGATCGAGGTGGTCACGGGCGCGCTGCGCCAGATCGAGGCCGGCTGGGGGGGGAAGCTGAATATCTGCGGCGTCGGGGTCACCGGCAGCGGCCGGGAACTCATCGGGGCGCTGGTGGGCGCGGACACGGTAAGGGATGAAATCACGGCACACAAGACCGGCGCGACCTTTGTCGGCAGGACGCTGCTGGAAGGGAGGTTGCCCGATACGATCTTCGAAATCGGCGGCCAGGATTCGAAGTACATCAGCCTGCAGGACGGGGTCGTCGTTGATTTTACCATGAACGATGCCTGCGCGGCGGGGACCGGCAGTTTTCTCGAGGAGCGGGCCGAGGAACTGGATATCGCGATCAAGGGCGAATTCGCCGAACTCGCGCTGGCGAGCCGGCGGCCGATCAGGCTGGGCGAGCGGTGCACCGTGTTCATGGAACGTGACGTCAACAGCTACATGCAGTGGGGCGCGGAAAAAGCCGACCTCGTCGCCGGCCTGGCATACTCGGTGGTCAGCAACTACATCAACCGGGTCGTCCGCGGCAGGCCGATCGGGGACTGCATTTTCTTCCAGGGCGGGACCGCCTACAACGACGCGGTGGCCGCGGCGTTCAGTGTGGTCACCGGGAAGGAGATCATCGTTCCGCCCCACAACGGGATGATGGGGGCCATCGGCGCCGCCATCCTGGCACGGGAAAAGATGACGGGTTCCAACGGCCACGGCCGCCGGGTCGCCGGCGGGACGGCTTTCGCCGAATCGCCCCTCCGCGACGCTGACAGCGGGTCCTGTTTCCGCGGGTACGATCTGGATCGCGTCAATTACCACCTCCGGGAGTTTACCTGCAAGGGGTGTTCAAACCGGTGCCGGATACAGGAATTTGTCGTCGAAGGCGAAAAAACCTACTGGGGCGACAAGTGCAGCGACCGTTTCAGGAAGCGCCAGGCCAGTTCCCGGCAGCCCGTTATCGATGACCTCATGGAATTCAGGCTCGCGGCGTTGATGGATACTGCCGCGCTGCCCGGTGTCGATCAAGACGCGCCGCAGGTGGGCATCCCGCTGACCATGTTCGCGTGGGATTACCTGCCGTTTTTCCGCGCGCTCCTCGCCGGCCTGGGATTCAGGACGGTTTTGAGCGATCCTACCAACAAGCGGATAATCAACGCGGGGGTTGATTCCGTGGTCGCCGAACCCTGCTTTCCGATTATCACCGCTCACGGGCACGTCGCCGATCTGATCGAAAAGCAGGTGGATTATATACTGATGCCCAATATTCTTTCCACGGAAACGCAGTGGACCCATACCGAATCCCACCTCTGCCCGTGGCACCAGACCTTGCCGTTCGTGACCAGGAGCGCCCCGGCATTCAGCCGCTACCGCCGGCGGTTTCTCGCGCCGCTGATACCGTTCCGGGAGGGTTTCGACGTCGTCTTTCGCCAGATTCGGGATTACGTTCTCGAACATCGATCCGGCGATTGGCCGGCGCTCACGCGAAAAAGAATCCGGCGGGCGGTCGAGAAGGCGTATGCCGCCCAGCAGTCGTTCCGGGGCCGGGTTGTGGACAAGGGCGCCGCATCGCTGGCAGTACTCGAGGAAAAGAACCGGCCCGGTATCGTACTCCTCGGCAGACCGTACAATATCTACGACGCGGGAATGAACCTGTCGGTTGCAAAAAAGCTCAGGCAGTACTACGGGGTCAACTGTATCCCCATGGAATTCCTTGATACCGAGACCGTGGATATCAGGCAGTTCAATGACAATATGTTCTGGGGCCTCGGGAGAAAGGCCCTTGCCGCCGCGCGAATCGTCGGCGAACATCCGAACCTGCACATCATCTACATAACGAATTTCAAGTGCGGCCCGGATTCCTTTGTGAAGCACTTTGTCCGGGAGACCTCGGGCAAGCCGTTTCTCACTCTTCAATTCGACGGGCACACCAATGATGCCGGAATGCTGACGCGCTGCGAGGCCTATCTCGACAGCAAGGGCATTTTGCACGAATCGGGCGCTGCGCAGCCTGCCGGGGCGGCGAGGTAAGGACGGCGAGACGGGCGGGGGATGCACCATGACGGCCGGGTGCGGCGTCGGGCTGCATCGCCAATCCGGAGACGGGTTGCCTGCTTCGCCCTCCTTGCCCGCGGCCGCCTCGCTCGGCCTCGGGCCGACGAGGGGTTATTCGGATAGGCTTTAAATAGCGTAAAAAAAATAGAATAGTTGTAAATAAACTTAATATTTACAATAATGGGGCATGATAAGCGTCATATTATCAAATATTCATTAGCTTACTTAATACATATAGCTTATACTTCAAATCATCGGTTTGTTTTGTCAGGAACAGCTACTGATTCATAAAAAATACCGGGAGAATTCCGTGGCCAAGACATTATCCACCTTTGCTATCGCCAAGATTATGCATGTCGATCCGGGATCTGTCGCGAACTGGGTAGACCGGGGCATATTGAAGGCCCACCGCACGCCGGGAGGCCACCGCCGGGTGGAAGTGCACGACCTGGTGGCGTTCCTGAAGGAACACAAGATGCCCATACCGCCGGATCTGGCAGAAAAGACGGTGAATATCCTCGTCGTCGACGACGAACAAGCGGTGGCTTCGCTGATCAATAAGGCCGTGAAAAACCAGTACCCCGATTACCAGGTACTGGAGGCGAACGACGGTTTTTCCGCCGGAACGATGATAGCGACGCACAAGCCGGATGTCGTTATCCTCGATATCCGGATGCCGGGACTGGACGGTTTCGAGGTATGCAGGATGATCAAGGCCGGGGATGAAACGAAACACGCCGAAGTGATCGCCGTGACCGGCTTTCCCGGGGAGGACGCGGAAAAAAAGATCCTTGACTGCGGTGCCCGGGTCTGCCTGGGAAAACCCCTCGACATGGATACTCTGCTGTCTGAGATAGATAAGTCGCTCTGACGGGTGGCCCCCGGCTCAGCCTTCCGCGTTCCCGCCGCCGCAGCCCGCCACGTGCTGCCGGCACCACGTTACCGCCCGGTGGATGCCTTCATCGTAGCCGACCGTTGCCTGCCACCCGAGTTCGCGCCGCGCCTTCTCCTCTGAGAAAAAGCATCGCCTGCCGATCAACCAGACGCTGTACCGGGTGACCAGGGGAGGACTCTTTCGGTGAAAAAGATGCCCGAAGAACTCCATCAGGAACGCGGCGGCCGATGCGACGCGGTAGGGGACCTTCCTGGTCACCGGCGGCGCGCCGAGGCATTCGGCTATCGCGTTGAAATACTCGGCCTGGGTGATTGCGCCGTCGCTGGAGAGGTTGTAGCTTTCCCCGATCGCGCAGTCCTTTTCCGCCGCCAGGATACACCCCTCGGCTGCGTTCGCCGCGTAAGTGAGATTCAGCCGGTTTGAGCCGTCGCCGATGAGCTTTCCCTTGCCGGCGCCGATCGCGCGGATCAGCCGGGGCATCGATGCGCGGTCCCGGGGCCCGTAGAGCCACGAGGGCTTGACGACGGTCGCGGCGATGTCGCCCTTCTCGTGGGTCTCCCGCACCAGTTGCTCGGCCGACACCTTCGCCCGGCTGTAATAGCTCCACCGGTGCAGTTTCTGCCCGAGGGGAAAGGTCTCGTCTATCACCAGTCCCGGCGTGGTCGGATGACCGTAGGCGCTGATGCTGCTGACGTGCAGGAAACGGGCGACTTTCGCCTGTGTCGCGGCCGCCAGCATGTTTCGCGTGCCGCCGATGGTCACCGGCACGAAGTACTTCTTCCAGCTTCCCCAGTCTCCGACCGCCGCGGCCGCATGGTAGACGGTGTTGACGCCGCGGCATGCCGCCGCCAGACTCCCGGGGTCGGTCACGTCCCCCGAAACAAGTTCCACGCCGTCGAGGGATTCCAGGAAACGCGTGTCGCTGCTGCTGCGCACCAGCGCGCGAACAGGCCGGCCCCGTTTGACGAGTTGTTCGGCGATGTGGCTGCCGAGCAGGCCCGTTGCTCCGGTTATCAGGTTCATGGTCACTCCTTCATCGGGTGAAAAAAACGGCCGCGGGCGATCTCGCGGCCGGACAACTGTAGGGACATTCCGGAAAACGGTCAAGTCGTTTTTTGACGGCCGGGGATCACACGGCAAAGACGGCGTGCCCCGCCGCGGCGAGCACCAGCGAAACGGCGGGGGTGAGTATCCAGCCGCAGGCGATCGGTTTCAGCGTGGCGAAGCGGACCGCGTGCACGCCCCGCACGAACCCGATGCCGATGATTGCCCCGATAATGCCCTGGGAGGTGCTGACCGGGACCCCCACAACGGCGAAAACGTGGACCGTCAACGACATCGAACAGACGGCGACGAGGGCCGTAAAGGCGTCCATGGTCATTACCCCTTTTCCGACGGTCCTCATGACCGCCCGGCTTCCGGTGAGGACACCGATCGCCATGGCCACCCCGCCGGCGAGGGCGAGGGTTTGGTCCGGGACGCCGGGTATCCGGCCGGAGAAAATACCGGTGGCGTTCGCCACGTTGTTCGCGCCCAGTGCGTAGGAGCCGTAGATCCCCGCGAATACCAGCCCCCCCCAGAGCAGCTTGTCGCGGGTGAGTATGCTCATCGGGACCCGGCGAAAGATCTCCCTGAACGCCAGGTAGAGTACGACCGAGAGCACCATGGCCCCGACGGGGGTGGCTATCCAGCAGACAACGACCTTCACCAGGCCCGACCACCGCATGCAGTCGGCGGCCATACCGATGCCGGCGATCGACCCGACCATCGCCTGGGACGTGCTGATGGGCAACCCCAGGAACGTCATGAGCGTCACCGTGAAGGCGGTCGATACGGTTATGATCAGCAGCGTGGTGTTGTCCTGTTCGGTCAGCCCGCTGAGTGTGTCGATCCCTTCCCCCCCCTGCAGCACCGCTCCCAGGATGATTGCCGACGCGCAGAGAATCGCCGCATCCCGGTAGCGGATGATCCCGGCTTCGACCGACGTGCCGAACATGTTCGCGGCGTCGTTGGCCCCGATGCCCCACCCGATGTACAGTCCGCCCAGGAGCGATACCATCAGAAACTCCGCTTTGCCACGATAATGCGAATCAGGTCGCCGACGTTCTCGGCGCGATCGGCTATGTGCGCCACGTGCTGTACGAAATCCCGCAGGAGCAGCTTTTTCCAGCCGTCGAGGGTACTGTCCGAGAATATCCGTTCGATCAGCCTCCCCTCGATCAGGTCGGCCTCGCTTTCGAGCTGATCGACCTTGCCGACGCCCTCGGTGGCGGCGGTGAAGTTCGAGAAGAGCGTCCCGACGGTCTGATACAGCGTCTTTGCCGCCCGGCAGGACACTTCGAGCAGTTCCACGGTGTCGCCGGCATACGCCTGCGGCAGCTCGATATGCTGCCGGAGTATCATGCGGACGGTGGATTCGGCATGGTTCGTTACCCGGTCGGTGTGTTCGACGAGTTCGAGTAACGTGCCCCGGGATTCGGGGAACAGCGATTCGCTGAACAGCAGGAACCCGATGTCCGACTGTATGTCGTCGGCCCGGCTTTCGAGCCGGTGTACCTCGGCGTAGGATTGTTCCAGTTCCCTGAAATCACCCCCGTTACAGTATTGTTCGATGGATACGCGCGCGAGTTCCACGCACCCGGAGGCCTGTTCTCTGTACGCTTCCACGAGGGACTCGACTTCTTTCTGCCTGTTTTTGAAAATCATGATTGCAGGTCCTGTTGGATTATTCGGGCCGTACAACGGCGCCGCGATAGGCTCATGTGCGGCGTTACTGTTACCATTATATCGGTGCCGTTGCCGCCGCACGGTTTTTTGCAAAAGAACGGTATATGGGATTGACACACTATATATGGAGGTATACACTGAATCAAACACAATATTTTGACATTTCGATCGTGAAAGGCCCTGCATAATGCTCTGTCCATTTTGCGGAGACGATAATGACAGGGTGATTGATTCCCGCAGTTGCGAAGGCGGAAAAGTTACCCGGCGGCGCAGGTTATGCAAGGATTGTGATCGACGGTATACCACGTACGAGCGGGTTGAAGGTTTCAGCAACCTGTACGTGGTCAAGGCCGCCGGCGTCCGGGAACCGTACCAGCGGGAGAAAATACTCCTGGGACTGGAAAAGGCCTGCTTCAAGCGGAGCGTTTCCAGCGAGCAGATTCTCAGGATCGTTGAACGAGCCGAGGAAATTATCTTCAGGCAGTTTGAGAAGGATGTGCCGTCCCGGTACATCGGCGATACCGTATCGGGACTGCTGCGTGAAGTCGACAAGATCGCCTACGTGCGGTTTGCCAGCGTGTACCGGGCGTTCCAGGACGTTGGCGAGTTGATAGACGAGGCGGAAAACGTCAAGCACACCCCGCTGGTGGGTCCGGAGCAGAAAGGACTGTTCGAAAACGGATAGGCGGCACGATGCCGCGTACGCGCGGGGGCCGGAATATGGAGATTCTGGTTGATGCAGTGTTCACGGAAGATCATTGTTGTCAAGCGGGACGGTTCCCTGGAACCGTTCGACCTCTACAAGCTCGCGGCATCGGTCTGGCGCGTATCTCGGGCTTCGGGGAGAACCCACAAAGAGGCGGTCGACCTTTCCCGGGGGATCGAGTTGTATCTCATCAGGCGGCTGCACCTCCGTGTTGATACGTCCCTGCTCTCACGCCTGCTGCGCAAGGTGATGCTGCACGCGGGATTCGCGGGGACGACCGCGCTTCAGTTGCACACACACATACGGCGGCAGCGGCGCACGGAACTGTTTGTCGTCCACCGGTGCGGGCACCGCGTCGCGTGGGACAAAACCTGGCTTGCCCGGATGGTCGAAAAAACCTGGGACGTGTCCGGGCCGGTGGCCAGGATTATCGCGGGCGAAGTCGAGATGGAACTGCTTGAGAGCGCCCGAAGGATGTTTTCGCGGCGGGAACTCGTGGCGATGGTCAATGACCGGGTGTCCGCGTTCGGCCTCGCCGACGCGGTATCCATCCGCCAGTTCGAAATGGAGGACTAGCTAGATGGCCGCCGGTAAAAGAAGTACGGTGATCGACCGCATCGTCGACGAGGCGGAGAACGTCAGGAAGAAGGTCTCACGCAGCCGGAAGCCGCAGATGAAACTCCCGATACGATCGCTTTCCAACGTAAAATATCGTTCGAAACCCGGGTATTTTCGCCTCCAGGGCAAGAACAAGATCAGGACACTCACCGTCAACACCGTCAAGACCTTCGCCCAGACGCTGAAGATGCTGGCCATGAGCAAGGAACTGATCGGGGAAAACAAGAATTCGACAAAACGCGAGGCTTACTACCAGGCGTACAACTGGGGCGAGGCGGCCTTTGCCGGCCAGGACGAATCCGATACGGTGATGGACGACGTCGAGGCGATGCTCGGCGTCAACAGGGAGAAGCTGCATTTCCGGGCCGACGAGCACGGCGGGGCGGTCGCCGGCGAGCTGGTAGTGATCGACAAAGACCGGCGCACCGGCCGCACCGTCGAAATCGACTGCACGGCCTTCGGCAGCGGGGCCTATTCGGTGCCCAGCGTGGTCGAGGACCTGAAGTTCAAAACCGACGCCGATTTTATCCTCGCCATTGAGACCAAGGGCATGTTCGAGCGGCTGGTGGAGGAGAATTTCTTCGAGAAGTTCAATTGCATACTGATCAGCATGGGCGGCGTTCCCTCCCGCGCCTGCAGGCGATTCGTCCGCCGGCTTTCGGACAACCGGAAGCTGCCCGTCTACGTGTTCACCGACGGCGATCCCTACGGCTATTTCAATATATACCGCACGCTGAAAGTGGGCAGCGGCAATGCCGCTCACCTCAACGAGTTCTTCTGCGTTCCCCGGGCCTGCTTTCTCGGCGTCACGCCGGACGATATCGAAACCTACGAGCTGCCCTGCCACCCTCTCAAGGAGGTCGATATCAAGCGGGCCAACGACGCCCTTAAAAACGATCCCTTCATCCATCACTACAAGGTATGGCAGAACGCGATCGCGCAGATGCTCGGGATGGGCGTCAGGGTCGAGCAGCAGGCCCTCGCCAAGCACGGCCTGTCATTCGTCGCCGAGCGCTATCTTCCCGAAAAGCTCAAAAAGAAAAAATTCCTGCCGTAGAAACGAACAATCCCCATCACGACTTCCTCGTGTAACGCTTCGGTTCGATACCCTGGTTCTTGATCTTGTACCGCAGGATTCGCGGCGTGGTGCCGAGTTCCCTGGCGGCCCCGGCCATATTTCCGTCCGTCCTCTTGAGGGCGTCGATAATAATGTCTCGCTCGTATATCTCGATACGCTCCTGGAGGCTGCCCGTCCCGGCGGTATCCGACGCATCCGCCGTCTGCAGGGTGGGGGGGAGGTGGTGGGCGCGAATAACGCCCTCGTTGCACAGCAGCACGGCCCGCTCGATGCAGTTTTCAAGTTCCCTGACGTTGCCGGGCCAGTGGTACGAGACCATCATGTTTATCGCGGGGGTGGATATGCGGCGGACGTCCTTGCCCATGCGGTTGTTGTATTGCTCGATAAAGTAATCGGCAAGCAGCAGAATATCGTCCTTCCGCTCGCGGAGGGGGGGCAGGTGGATGGGAAAGACGTTGATCCGGTAGTAGAGATCCTGCCTGAATTCCCATCCCTCCAGCAGGGCCTCGAGGTCCCGGTGGGTCGCGCAGATGATCCTGACGTTGGCTCGCTTGACCTCGTTGCTGCCGACGCGCTCGAACTCGCCCTCCTGCAGGACCCGCAGCAGCTTGACCTGCGTGGCGGGGGTGAAGTCGCCGATTTCATCGAGAAAGAGGGTGCCCCCCTCCGCTTCCTCTATGCGTCCCTTCCGGGTCTTCATCGCGCCGGTGAAGGCGCCCTTCTCGTGGCCGAAGAGCTCGCTGGTCAGGAGTTCCTCGCTCAGGGCCGCGCAGTTGACCTTCACGAACGGCCCCTTCGCCCGCGGGCTGGAATAGTGGATCGCGCTGGCTACCAGTTCCTTCCCGGTGCCGGACTCGCCCCGGATCAGGACCGTGGTGTCGCTGCCGGCGACCTGGTGAATGGCCTGGTAGACATCCCGCATGGCCCCGGACGTGCCCACGATATTTTCCGGCCGGAACCGGTCTTCCAGCTCGTCGCGCAGCCGCATGTTTTCGGCCTCGAGCGCCTGTCGCTGGGCCTCGGCATCCCGGCGGGCCTTGACATTTCCCGCGATGACGCTGGCGACGATGCTCAAAACGCGCAGATCCTCGTCGAGGTCGCCGTGTTCGCCGTGCTCCCTGTCGGCCGAGAGGGTCCCCACGACCTCCTTGCCGACGGATATCGGCACGCAGATGAAACTGGTCTCTTCCTGGGCCTCCGGGTTCCGTTCGTGAAGGCGTCCGAGAAACCGCGGTTCCTTCGAGACCCGCGGTATGACGGCGGGTTCGTTGGTCGATACCACCTGACCGGTGATTCCCTCGCCCGGGGAGAACCGCACGTTCTGCCCCTTGGCGTGAGAAATATCCCGGGCGGCCTCGAACAGGAGTTCGCTGCCGTCGGGAGACAGCAGCATGATGGTCCCGCGTTTCATACCGAGACCCGTGTCGAGCACATCGAGGACCTCTTCGAGCATCTGCCGCTGGTTCATGTTGGAGACCAGCAGACGGCTGATAGTGTAAAGGGCCTCAAGTTCCGCGACGTGTCTGCGAGCATGCTGTGCCGCGCGGTTTTTTGATCCGGGTTTCTTTTCGCTTTTATCGTTCATGATAGTCCCACAGTAGCATAAAAAATGACGACAAAATTGTAACCCATAACAATAGATTAAACAATATTGTTTCTAAAGGATTGATTACATTTTTGTTTTGTGTTTACAAGTCTCGTTAAATAAAAGACATAAAAAAATAGTTATATTTGGCACGTCCTGTGCAAAAAGGGGAGATATATCGGTAGATGTTTTTCTTTACTGCTTACATGCAAGAGAACGGAGAACAACACATGATGAGAAAACAAACAGTGCTGCCGGGACGATTGGCCGTCACCGCGGCCGTGGCGTGCGCGGTCCTCTTTGCATGCGGCGGGACGGCCCGTGCGGCCGAGGAGCCGTCCGGGTCCGCGAGTCTCGTCGCGGTCGACACGGCCTGGGTGCTTATCGCGGCCTTTTTCGTGTTTTTCATGCAGGCCGGATTCGGCCTGGTCGAGGCGGGATTTATTCGTGCAAAGAACGCGTGCAACATACTCACGAAGAACTTTATCGACTACTGCACCGCGAGCCTCATGTTTTTCCTGGTAGGGTACGGACTGATGTTCGGGGACGGCAACGGCCTGCTGGGCTTGAGCGGGTTCGGCCTTGAAGGCGTGCCGGACATCATTCCCGGCACCAACGTCAACAAGTGGGCGTTCTGGCTGTTCCAGGCCGCGTTTTGCGGGGCCGCCGCAACCATTGTGGCGGGGGCGATGGCCGAGCGGATGAAATTCAAGGCGTACCTGGTGTACACGGTACTGCTCAGCGCGTTGATCTATCCCGTAATCGGCCACTGGATCTGGGGCGGCGGGTGGCTGGCCGAAATGGGCTTCGGCGACTTCGCCGGTTCGACGGTGGTGCACGGAACCGGCGGCTGGGCCGCCTTTATCGGGGCGGTGCTCCTCGGCCCCCGGGTCGGCAAGTTCCTTCCCGACGGAACGGTTCGGGCGATTGCGGGCCATTCGATCCCCCTGGCCTCGCTGGGCGTCTTTATCCTCTGGTTCGGGTGGTTCGGCTTCAATCCCGGTTCGACGCTGGGTGTCGGAAACGGCTCGTTGATCGGCCTGGTCGCCATCAATACGAACCTGGCCGCCGCCGCCGGGGCAGTCGCCGCGATGATCACCGTCTGGATCATCTTCGGGAAGCCGGATTTGTCGATGACGATGAACGGCGCCCTGGCCGGGCTGGTCGCGATCACCGCCGGGTGCGCGTTCGTCAATCCCCCGTCCGCGATACTGATCGGCGCGGTCGGCGGCGTGATCGTGGTTATGGGCGTCTCGTTACTCGACCGGATTCGCGTCGACGACCCGGTCGGCGCCGTGCCGGTTCACGGCATGAACGGCATATGGGGGACGCTCGCGATCGGGCTGTTCGCCGCACCGGAACTGGCGGGCGATGCGATGAGCCCGGGGCTGTTCTACGGCGGCGGGTTCAGGCAGCTCGGCATCCAGGCCCTGGGTACGTTCACCTGCGCGGCCTTTGCGATCGTGGCGATGGGCACGGTGTTCCTGGTCATAAAGAAGACCATCGGCCTGCGGGTCGACGACGACGAGGAACTTCGCGGCCTGGACATCGGCGAACACGGCATGGAGGCATACGGCGGCTTCCAGATCTTCACGACGGAATAGACGGTATCCCGAACGGTACAAGAGAAAGGACAGACGCATGAGATTGATAGTCGCGTACATTCAACCGGAAAAGCTGACCGCGGTGAAACAGCATCTGTACGCCGCGAAGGTATTCAAAATGTCGGTGACCAATGCCCTCGGGTGCGGTCAGCAGCAGGGGTACCATGAGACCTACCGGGGGGTTGACATCGAGGTCAACCTGCTTAAGAAGGTCCGCGTCGAGATCGGTGTGAACGAGAAATTCGTGCAGCCGGCGATCGACGCGATCGTCAAAGCAGCACGAACGGACACGATCGGCGACGGGAAAATTTTCGTCCTGCCGCTGGAACGGTGCGTCCGGATACGGACGGGAGAGGAAGGTAATGATGCGATCGGTTAACACACACGTCACGACGGTCATACTCGCTGTCCTGTCGGCGGTTCTTCTCGGACCGGCCGTTTCGACGGTCATCGCCGGCGAGAACGAAAACGACGGGTGGCTTGCCGCGGCCGAAGCGATATCGCCTGACAGACGGCACCATGAGGGCGCAGGGGCGGCCGCCCCCCCGGCGAACGAGGAATACCAAAAACCGGTTCCCCTGAGTTTTTCGATCGATTACACCCTGGTCAGCGACTACATATGGCGGGGGGCGAACTTCAGCGAGTATCGCGGCGAGGGGCGCGAGAAGCCCAACCACCAGCTCGGCCTGGACCTTTCGATGGACCTGGCCGACGTCGGGGTCCCGGTCGGAACGGTCGGGTTCAACGCGTGGTTCGAGTGGTTCGGGGGCCAGGACAGCATGGCCCCGGGCAGCGACAGCCACCTGCAGGAGGCCGATTACACGATCTACTGGTCATACGAGTTCGACGAGGTCGGCATCGGCGTCGAGGCGGGCTGGATCGCCTACGACTTTCCCAATGCCGGCGGCGACGGGGGCACGAGCTACGAGGTGTACGGCTCGGTCTCATTCAATGACGGGCTGCTGTTCGGCACCGAGGAGGGCGTCCTGAACCCGTATGTCACGTACTATTACGACTACGACCTGGTCAACGCCGGCTGGCTTGAGTTCGGCATCAGTCATGATTTCGACCTTTCCGCTGCGGACCCGTCCCTGAAGGGGCTGACGGTCACGCCGTCGCTGACCCTCGGCGTCGACCATCGTTACTGGGACCGTGCCCTGGGGACCACCCACGAGTCGACGCGACTGGGGGCGCTGGTGTACGGGCTGTCGGTGTCCTACAACCTCAGCGAGGCCCTCGAACTGCCGGAAGAATACGGATCGCTGAGCATCGGCGGATTTCTGGGATTCAGCGACGCGATGCGGGAGGATCTCCTGAACGACGAGTTTTACGGCGGCACCAGTATCAACTGGGAGTGGTAGGAGGGTCCGCCTTTTTCCAGCCGCGCCGGAAGCGGGATGGCCCGTTTTCGGCGCGGCTGTCGTTTTTTTTGGGGGCTCTCAGTATCCGTCCGGTTTCACCCGGCGCCGCCGTGTTCCGGTCATTGCCGTAAAGGTCAAATTGACGCGGTTGCATGACTCCCTGTAGAATATCCGGGCCATTTATGGTCTGAACAGGATCTCCTTGCCCGAGGTATGAAACCATGAGAGCGATACAGATCGAGGAACCGCGCACGATCGCCATGATCGACGCCCCGAAACCCGAGCCCGCGGACGGACAGGTGCTCGTGAAGTGCAGCCACGTTGCGCTCTGCGGCAGCAATATGGGCCAGTACACCGGCGAGGGGGTGTGGGGCGAGATCGACTTTCCGAATCCGGTCGGGTGGGCCGGGCACGAAAATATCGGCACGATTGTCGCGTCCCGGTGCGACGGATGGGAAGAGGGGGACCTGGTCCTCGCCCAGCCGGAGGGATACTTCGGCTTTGCCGAGTACATTACCGCCTCCCCGCCGGGCATCGCGCGGCTCCCGCGGGACGCCCCGGATCCGGCGGCCCTCATTGTTGCCCAACCGCTGGCCACCGTGCTCCGCGCCATGACGTATGCCGGGCACGTGATCAACGCCCGCTGCGCGGTTGTCGGGCAGGGGTCGATGGGGCTGATCTGGACGAAGGTACTCGGGATGATGGGATCCCGGGAGATCATCGCCACCGACAAGCACGCCTGGCGGCTTGACTGGGCGACAAAATACGGCGCCGCCGCCGCGATTAACGCTTCGGCGGAGAACACCGTCGAACGGGTCAGGGAGATCACCGGCGGCGAGCTGTGCGACTTCGTGGTCAACGCGGCGGCCCCGCCCGATTCGCTGGCGACCGCCGCCGGCCTGGTCCGGCGGGGGGGGCGGCTTTTCGTGTTCGGGATGCCCGATCACGACGACCAGGTATTTCCGTGGTACAGCACGTTCAGAAACGAGACGAAGATCATCAACTGTGTCGGCCCGGAATGTGCGGCCTTTTTCCAGGTGGCGGCGGACATGGTGATCGACGGCCGCGCAGCGGATCTCGGCGAGATGGTCACGCCCCGGCTGCCCTGGGACCGGGCCGCGGAGGCGTTCGAGATGTACGCCGGGTGCGACGACGGCACACTCAAGCTGACGTTGGAGTTGTAGCCCCATGGTCGAAATGATCGACTACCACGTGACCGGCGGTCGGTGTATCCTGCGGCTGAATAATCCGCCGCTCAACACTATTGCCTTCGGTATGCTCGACGCGCTGCAGGCCGCGATCGAACGGGCCGGCGACGACGAAGACGTCCGCTCGATCGTGATAACCGGCCGCGACGATCACTTCAGCGCGGGTGCCGATATACATATCTTCGAAACCATTCCCGGCGCGCGCGAGGCCGAGGAGATATCGCGGCGTTTCCAGGAGACGTTCAACGCCGTCGAGGCCTCTGCTAAGCCGGTTGCCGCCGCGGTCGCCGGGAAGGTGATGGGCAGCGCGCTGGAACTGGCTGCCGCGTGCCACGTCCGGGTCTGCGACGACCGGACGACCTTCAGCATGCCGGAGATGAACCTGGCGATCATTCCCGGGGCGGGCGGCACGCAGCGGCTGCCCCGGCTGGTCGGCGCCGGAAAGGCCCTGGACATGATCCTGGATACCCGGCCGGTCGGCGCCGAAGAGGCGGCGGCCGCGGGCCTGGTGGACGCGTGCTGCGCTCCCGGCGATATCGTGGCGACCGCCGCCCGGCTCCTGTCGGATATCGACCGGCCGGCTATCACGTCGGCACGTGCCGACCGGATAGCCGACGCGGCGGAGAACCAGATGGCCCTGACGGTTGCGGAGGGCACGATCAAGAAGATCCGCCCGGAGATCGTCGCCCCGCGGAAAATAGTGGATTGCGTGCGGGCCGCGATCGAGGGGACGTTCGATGACGGGCTTCGGGTCGAGCGGGAATCCTTCGCCGCCTGCATGGAGAAGCCGGCGGCCCGGAACAAGATGTATCTTTTCTTTTCCGAGAGGAAAGCGAAGCGGGAATATCGGTCGGCCGAAGGAGAGATCCCGGACCTGCGGACCGCGGCGGTCGCGGGCATGGGAGCGATGGGGACGGGCATCGCCCGGACGCTGGTCACGGCCGGCGTACCGACGACCTGTTTCGACGAAAAACCCGACGCGGCGGTTTCCGGCATCGACCGGATCGCCGCCGCCGTGCACCGGCTGGTTGACGCCGGCAGGATACCCGAAGACCGGGCGCGGGAGACCCTCGCCCTGCTGACGGTTGCGGCGGACTGGAACGGCATTGCGGACCCGGACATCGTCTTCGAGGCGGTCGTCGAGAATGTCGCGGCGAAGCAGCGGGTCATTGCCGCGATCGAAGAGTCTTGCCGGGAGGAGGCCGTCGTGGCGACAAATACCTCGACGATATCACTCGACGATCTCGCCGCGGGCATGAAGAAGGGCGGGCGGCTGGTGGGGTTCCATTTTTTCAACCCGGCGCACCGCATGCCCCTGGTGGAGATCGTGTACCGCGATGAAACCGATCAGGCCGTGGTCTCGGCGGCCGTGCGGCTGGCCGGGATGATCGGAAAGATCCCGGTACTGGTGAAAAATCGGCCCGGCTTTATCGTGAACCGAATGTTCGTTCCCTACATCGAGGAAGCCTTTCTGCTTGTCGAGGAGGGTGCCGACCCGCGGGTCGTGGACGCGACCATGACCGATTTCGGTTTCCCGATGGGGCCACTGCAGACGATCGACATGGCGGGGCTGGACATACTCGTATACACCGCGGCGGAACTGCGGCGGGCCCTTGACGACCCACGCCCCGCCTCGCTGTTCGCCGAACGACTGGTCGACGCCGGGTTCTGCGGGCAGAAGGCGGGAGCCGGCGTGTACCGGTACAAGGACGGTGACCGGCGGCCGCTTGATCATCCGGCGGCCGCGGAGATCGTCGCCGCGGTCCGGGATGAACGGAAGATCCGGCCGCGCCCCGTCGACGGCGCCGAGATCTCCCTGCGGCTCCTGCTGCGGATGATAAACGAGGCCTTTGCCGTGCTCGGCGAGAAGATCGCCGCCCGGGAATCGGATATCGACCTCGCCTCGGTTCTGGGCATGGGGTTTCCCGATTACCACGGGGGGGCACTCAAGTACGCCCGGGATTTCGGCCTTCGCGCCGTCGCTTCCGGACTCGATTCCCTCGTTGCCCGATGCGGCCCGCGCTTTACGCCGTGTGCCGTGCTGAAAAACCTGAAAGGAGAATGATATGTCTTCCGTGGAGAGAAAAGAATTCGATGCGACCAAAAAAATGAAAGGCCTGATGGGGGCGTACTATACCCGTCTGATGGGAGAGGGATCGTCCGAACGGAAAATCGCCTGGTGCACCAGCGTGGGGCCGGCCGAACTGCTGCACGCGCTGGGATTCGAGGTCTATTACCCGGAAAACCACGGCGCGCTGCTCGGGGCGACCCGGATGGCGATGGAGCTGATTCCCGAGGCCAACGCCCGCGGCTACTCGCCGGATATATGCTCGTATCTGACCAGCGACATCGGCTCGTATCTCGCCGGGAAGAGCCCCTTCCAGAAATTCGGCTTTCCCGGTCCGCCGAAGGCCGACGTGCTGGTGTTCAACACCAACCAGTGCCGCGACGTGAAGGACTGGTTCCAGTTCTATGCCCGTGAGTGGGACGTGCCGTGCGTGGGCATTCATACGCCCCGGGCGATCGGCCAAGTCGATTCTGAGATCATCGAGGAGGTCGCGAAACAGACGGAAGCCCTCGTCGAACCGCTGGAAGAGGTTGCCGAAACAACCTTCGATATCGATCGCCTGCGCGAGGTCATCGGGCTGTCGAAGCGGTGCACGGAGTTGTGGAAGGCCTGCCTGGAGACGGCGGTGAACGTCCCCGCGCCGATCACCTTTTTCGACGACACCATCCAGATGGGACCGGCGGTTGTTCTCCGCGGCACGCAGGACGCGATCGACTACTACGAACTCCTGCTCGCGGAACTCGAGCAGCGGGTCGCCGACGGTGTCGCCGCGGTGGAAGGCGAGCGATACCGGGTCTACTGGGAGGGGATGCCCATCTGGGGCAAGCTCAAGGATCTCGCCGCGCAGTTCCTGGAACTGAAGACCTGCGTGGTGGCCTCCACTTATTGCAACAGCTGGATATTCGAGGCCCTCGATCCGGACAATCCGTACGAGGGTATGGCCCGGGCATATACCGAGCTGTTCATCTGCCGCAGCGACGACCGCAAGGAAGAGTACATGCAGGAGATGATCGAGAAGTTCGCGGTCGACGGGGTCCTCTACCACGACGCGAAGACCTGCCCGTACAATTCCAACAGCCGCTACGACATGCCGTCCCGGCTGCGCGACAAGACCGGAAAATCGTTTATGGTGGTCAACGGCGATCTGAACGACATGCGGCTCTATTCCGACGAGCAGACCCGGACCAATATCGAGGCTTTCGTCGAGCAACTCGCCGAGGCCTGATCGCCGCGGACGGCGGACACTCATGGATTATTACTGTGGAATCGATATCGGCGCCGCGCAGGCCAAGATCGTCGTTACCGACGAAACGGGCGCGGTCCGCTCGCGGGCGGTCGCCCGGTCGGGCGTGGATTACGCCGGCACGGCCGACGGGCTCCTCGCGGAGGCGCTGGCGCAGGCGTCGATCGAGCGGGACCGGCTCGCCGGGGCGCTCGCGACGGGGTACGGGCGGGACAACGTCGCCTGGGCCGGCGGCACGATGACGGAGATAGCCTGCCACGGCCGGGGCGCGCACTTTCATGTTCCCGAGCGCATCACGGTAATCGACATCGGCGCCCAGGACAGCAAGATCATCCATCTCGATGCCGACGGGCGCCGGCTCGATTTCAAGCTGAACCGGAAGTGCGCCGCGGGGACCGGTGCCTTTCTCGAGGAGATTGCCCTGCGCCTGTCGATAGACATCTCGGCAATGAACGGTCTCGCGGAGCGGTCAAAACACGAGATCGTCCTCAACAGTTTCTGCACCGTGTTCGCCGCGACCGAGGTCCTCTCCCTGATACGGGCCGGGCACGACGTCGGGGATATCGCCTGCGCGGCGTTCCGGTCGGTGGTAAAGCGGGTCATGGAAATGGGACGCCCGGAAGGGCGGCTCGTGGTCACCGGCGGCGTCGCGGCGCACAACCCCCACCTCGTCAAGATCCTGGGCGACGAAATGAACACCGCGATTCTGACGCCGCCGGCGCCGCAGTTCGCCGGCGCGCATGGGGCGGCGCTGCTCGCGAGAGAAAAACAAGGAAAGGATGATTAGGATGAAGATAACCACACCACCCGCGGAAGCGGGCGCATCGGTGGTCATGCTGGGCACCGCGGAATATCCCCTCTACCTCGTTCGGGGAGACGGCGAGGCGGTCGTGTTCGAGGGGGGGGTCGGCTCGGTCGGATTGCTGGTCTCCGAACAGATCGCGGAGCGCGGCATCGACCCGGCGACCGTCCGCTGCATTATCGTTACCCACGCCCACCCCGACCACGTCATGGGGATCCCGACGTTGCGAAAGCTCTTTCCGGCGGCCGCCGTCCTGGGATCGGCAAAGGCCGCCGGGGCCCTTGAAAATGAAAAGGCCGTTTCGTTTTTCGCGAAGATCGACGCCGGCCTGACCGACTCGCTGCTGAAGGCGGGTTCGATCGACGACCGCCACCGGCCCGCTCCCCTCGAAGAGATGAACATTCCCCTCGACGGAACGCTCGCTGAAAGCGATGCGATTCCGGTCGGCGACCTGCGTTTCAGCGTCCTGGCGACGCCCGGCCACAGCGACTGCAGCCTCAGTTTTCATGAGCCGGCGAAGGGGATCCTGGTCATCTCCGACGCCGCGGGATACTACCTGCCGGTCGACGACTACTTCTGGCCGAATTACTTCAGCGGCTACGGCGATTACTGCGCATCGCTCCGGCGCCTGGCCGGCCTCGACGCGGAGATCCTCTGTTTGAGTCATAACGCGATGATCACGGGGGCCGATGACATCCGGGCATTCCTTAACGCGGCGATCGCGGCCGCCGAGTCGTGGCACCAGCGCATCATTTCCGCCGCGCGGGACGGAAAAGATCCGCGCGAGATCGCCGCGGAACTCGGCGCGGAAGTCTACGAAAAGACGCAGTTGCTGCCGCTGGAGTTCTTTCGGAAGAACTGCGGCGTGCTGGTCAAGCAGTCCCTCGGGCACGAGGGTATCGGCGGCGAATGAGCCGCCGGTATCGATCTTTTCGGACGGGAGAATACCATGGCGGCATCACGGATAATCGGCACGGGGCATTTACTGCCCGAGCGGGTCGTGACGAATTTTGATATCGAACAGATGATGGAGACCACGGACGAATTCATCGTCACCCGCACCGGCGTGCGGGAGCGCCGCCACGCCGCGCCCGGCACGGCCGCGTCCGATCTCGCCGCGGCGGCGTCGCGCGCCGCCCTGGAAGACGCGGGCCTGGAAACCGAAGACGTCGACCTGCTGATCATGAACACGATCACTCCCGACCACGCCGACCCGGGCTGCGGATTCTTTCTCCACGGGCACCTGGGGATGGTCGATACCCCGGTCATGGACATCAAGCAGCAGTGCGCCGGGTTGATTTACGGGATTGCCGTCGCCGACGGCTTTATCCGCGGCGGGGCGTATCGCAACGTCCTGGTTGTCTGCGCGGAGATGCTCTCCCGGCGCATCGACTGCTCAAACGACGGCCGGAATATCGGCATCCTTCTCGGTGACGGGGCGGGCGCGGCCGTCGTCGGGCCGGCCGACGACGCGGAGCCGGGGGTGCTGTCGGCGATACTGCACGCCGACGGGTCCCATGCCCGGGCCCTCTACACCGCCGCGCCCGGCACCGGCGACGGCCGGGCCGAGTACATCACCGCCGCGGACGTCGACGCGGGGCGCGTTCATTTCCGGATGGACGGCCGGACGGTCTTCGAGCACGGGGTCGCCAGGATGTCGGCGGCGATCCGGGAGTCGATGGACGCCAACGGCGTCACCTACGACGACATCGACCTGCTGATTCCCCACCAGGCGAACCTGCGCATGCTCGAGGCGATCATCGAGCAGTCCGGCGCCCCGGAGCAGAAGGTCTTCGTCAACGTCGAGCGGTACGGCAACATGGCGTCGGCGTGCCTCCCGGTCGCCCTCGACCAGGCCCGGCGGGAGGGGCGGGCCGGCCCCGGCAGCCTGGTGCTGCTGGTGGCGTTCGGGTCGGGATTCGTCTGGGGTTCCTGCCTGCTGAGAATGTGACCTGCCGCCGGGATCAGGTCCCCGGCTCGGCTATACCGGAACGCCGGGGCAATGGCACATCGGTACGTCGATCAGTCCGGCACGAATGTGAAGAACGGGAACTATGACCGGCCTTGAAAATGCGGTCATGCCTGATGTGTATACTCTACGGGTGAGCCACTGCTCATGGCGGACTGCCCCCATATCCTCACCGGAGACAGGGGCGCTCACCAATTTCCAAAAAAACCGTTTGTGTAACCCGTCGCCCTGTCCAGCGAACATGGTGACTCGTCACGGCGCGTCGATCTGCAGGCGGCCGGCCTACCGCCCGGCGACCGCTCGCTCTGTCGGTCATTTGCTGACGGCGCATTCAATCGCAGCATATACTTCCATCAAGGGTGGGTATCGTGCAGTGCGACATAACATGCCTTCACGCAAAAAACCGACTCCGCGAGCGGTATACATTTGCTCCGCGAACGCCGCAGCGGTTGCCTGGTTGTATGGGCAGTGTTTGAGACCGTTACGATGAATAATTGATCATCACTTCGTTCAACCATCGCGTGGCATTCAACTCGCGTTCCGCACACGCGAAGCAATTGAGCACTGCTCTACTCGTGTGTTTCACGGCGAGAAAAGCGGGTCGTGGACTCAATCATTGAATTGCAGATGCAATACCGGCTATATCATTGCTGCCCGCGCCAGTGAGACGCACGAGTCGAGCAGTAGCCGGCCGGTAGGCCCGCCGCTTTGTTGCCGTGTGGCGGGAGACGAAGGGAGTTTGGAAAGCAAGGTGAGCGCAGGTTTAATCGCTGCCTTGCGAACGGTACTGTTGTCCCGCCCCCGGTTCCGCCGCGGCATCTTGCCGCAGCTTGAATCGCCGGATCTTGCCGGTGGCGGTCTTGGGAAGGTCGTCGACGAAAATCACCGAGCGGGGGTACTTGTGCGGCGCGGTGTTCTGCTTGACGAAGGCCTGCAGTTCCCGCACCAGTTCCTCCGAGCCCTCGTGGTGTTCCTTCAGTACGACGTAGGCCCGCGGCTTGATGAGCCCGTCCTCATCGGCGACGCCCACGACGCCGCTTTCGAGGACCGCGGGATGTTCCTGGAGAATGGACTCGACTTCGGCCGGCCAGACGGCCATGCCGCTGACCTTGAACATGTCGTCGGTCCTGCCGGCGTACCAGAAGAACCCGTCTTCGTCGACGTGAAATTTGTCGTGGGTATTGATCCAACTGCCGAAGTAGGTGTCCTTCGTGTTTTCGTGCTTGTTCCAGTAGCCCCCGGCGATCGAATCGCCCTTGATCAGCAGGGTGCCCACCTCGTCGGGCGGCAGGTCGTTCCAGTGCTCGTCGACGATCTTGGCCGCGTACCCCGGCACCAGTTGCCCGGTGCTGCCGGGCCTGACGTTCCCGGGCCGGTTGGAGATGAAAATGTGCAGGATCTCGGTCGAACCGATCCCGTCCAGGATTTCCACGCCGAACCGGTCGTGCCACTTGCGGTAGAGCGGCGCGGGGAGTTTTTCCCCCGCCGACACGCACATCCGCACCCGCCCGAGGCTCGTGCGATCATTTTTTTCCGCCAGGTGCAGGAGGGCCGCGTAACTGGTGGGGACGCTGTAAAAGACCGTCGGCTGGTGGCGGTCGATGACGTCGTAGACGGTCTCCGGCAGCGGCCGGTCCGGCAGGAGTACCGTGGTCCCGCCGGTCCACAGGGGGAAGTAGAGGCCGTTGCCGAGGCCGTAGGCGAAGAAGAGCTTGGCGAGGGAAAAGGAGACGTCGGACTCCACGAGCCCGATGGTCTGCCTCGCGTAGTACTCGGCCTCGATAAGCATGTCGTGGTGCAGGTGAATGGATCCCTTGGGAAACCCGGTGGTCCCGGAGCTGTAGAGCCAGAACGCCGCGTCGTCCTTGCTGGTATCCGCCGGTTCCAGGTCCGACCGGGCGGCCTTCATCAGGTCCTTCATTCTCAGGGGCGCGTCGTGGGGATCGCCCGCCACCACGATGTGTTCGAGGTATTTGAGATCCGCCCGTATTTCCATGATGTGGCCGAGGAGGGAGGAGTGCACGACGAGCACGTGCGCGCGGCTGTCGTTGAGGAGATACTCGTAGTCCCGGGCCTTGAGCATCGTGTTCAGGGGGACGGCGACGGCGCCGATCTTGATCGCCCCGAAGAAGGCGTAGACGAACTCGGGCGTGTCCGGCATGAGGATGGCCACCCGCTGTTCCATCCTGATACCGAGCCCGTTGAGCACGTTGCCGAAGCGGTTGACGTTGTCGGCGAGCCGGGCGCAGGTGACGGTCTCGTCGCCGCAGATGATTGCCGGTTTCCCCCCCCGATCCTCTTCGCTGTGCCGGTCCACGAGCACCGACGCGACGTTGAGCCGCTCGAGAATATTCAGTTCGGGCATGGCATGCTCCTCGTTACGGGAAACACCATACGTCATTATCGTCCCGATTCCGTGGACACCACACTCCATTTTGGGACTGCGAAAGCGAGTGAGGGTGATTGTATGCCGTAATATACGGTACTGCAAGGATTACTGTTCGTTACCGGAAGGGCGATGTCAACGGGAACGGCGATATGTTCAACTCCGCTCGTGGGTCGGCACGACGAGCACCGGCCGGTCGGCCGCGTGGATGACTCCTTCGCTGGTGCTGCCCACGAGGAGCTGGTACATCGCGCCCCGCCCGTGGGAGCCGACGACGATCAGGTCGGCCTCGAGTTCCGCGGCCTTCCGCAGGATCGTTTCGGCCGTCGGTCCCTGCACGAGCAGGGGGGTCGCCTCGATGCCCGCCTCCCCGAGTTGCCCGGCAATCGCCTGCAATTGCCGGTGTTCCTCGTGGCATTCCTTCGACACCGAATCACGGACCGACTGGGGCCCCGGATCGTACCCGACGAAGTCCGGCTCGGGTTCCGCGACGTGGAGGATCCACACCGCCGCAAACAGCCGCCTGGCCAGCTTTCTCGTTTCTTCCACAACCTTCTCCGCCGATGCGGACAAGTCGACGGCCGCGAGCAATTTCATGTGTTCTCTCCGCTGCGCCTGGTTGTTTCCGCGGGGACGACCACGTTGAACGGCAACCCGTTGCGCAGTTCGACCTGCCGGTAGAACAGGGTGATCGCCTGGGTCGTGTTCAGGCCGAGGCGACGGAATATCTCTTCTGCGTGGTCCTTCAACTCGGGTTCAATCCGTGCCCTGACCATGGCGCTCTTGCTCATGACGGCACCTCCATCTGACCCGCGGGTTGTATCACAAATGGGATACAACGGCAAGGGGCATTATTCACCGATTTTACCCCTGAAGCCTGTTTTTGACAAAAACGACCCATGATGCTATTTGCCGCCCCTTTCTGGAAGGACCTTTCCCGTGGTTCCCGGCCAGCCTTCAAAACCCGGCCGGGAACAGTCGATAGGCACGTATTTCATATTCCTCTATTATCAAGTGTTACAACAGGGACTTTTCTCTTTGGTTGATTTTCCAGTTTTCTTTCCAGTTTATTTTCCTGCCGCCACCCGCCGAGGATTAGGAACCGCCGGCAGGCCGACGATCTTCTTCTCCAGCTCAACCAGTAAAAGCAGGGCGATACCGGGAACGATGCATATGAGCCAATCCCGGGCGGACAAGGGAGTTGAGCCGAAAAGCCAGTGCATGGGAGGTACATAAGTATATAAAACTTGCGCCAGAATCACCGCGGCCACCGCCCCCAAAACGAGCCGGCTTCCAAAGAGCCCTTTCAATGAAAGAACAGATCCTGTTATGAATCGGGTGTTGAGCAAATAAAACACCTCGAACATTACCAGGGTGTTCAACGCCATGGTTTGACTTTGGGCCAGGGAGTAACCCCAAGCCCTCACTAAAGTAAACATGCCGAATGTCCCCATTCCCACAAGCACGGACACATATATGATCCGGGTAATAAAATACCAATCCAACAACGAGGCGTTTACCGGGCGAGGTGAGCGCTCCATTATATCCTTCTCGGCGGGCTCAAAGGCCAAGGCCAGGGCGAGAGTCACAGCGGTGACCATGTTGACCCACAAAATCTGAGCAGCCGTCAAAGGGAGGCTGCGGCCAAGCACAATCGCCGCCAAAAGAGTTAACGCCTCACCGCCGTTAGTGGGTAAAATGAACAATATGGATTTTCTGAGGTTGTCGTAGACGGTACGACCCTCCTCCACTGCGTGGGTTATGGATGCAAAATTATCATCAGTCAAAACCATGTCGGCGGCCTCTTTGGTAACCTCGGTGCCGGTGATGCCCATTCCGACTCCCACATCGGCACGCCTGATGGCAGGTGCATCGTTAACACCGTCTCCGGTCATGGCGGCTACCGCGCCCTCCGCCTGCAACGCTTTGACCAAATGGAGTTTATGCTCAGGGCTTACGCGGGCGTA
>CAZLBC010000030.1:0-49439 GCA_964557575.1 uncultured Planctomycetaceae bacterium | reverse complement strand
ATCGACAAAATACCTCGCTTTCGCTACCAAAGCAAGTTATGAAACCAGCTCTACAGTGATGCGCTCGCGGCGAGGTCCAACTGCAGGCTCCCGGGTTCGGTCGTCAGTGCCAGCCGTCGTATGTCCGCGGCCATGCCGTGGGACGCCATGAAGGGCGCGATGTCGAATCGCACTCCGTTCTTGATGCGGGTGAGACCCGGTATGTCGGCGAGGTCGCGGGCGAGCATCTTCACGATTGTTCCCTTGAACATGCCGGCGAGCCCGCCGATCGCCTTAAGCCGGGACAGCGTGGCGGTCACGGCCGTCCCGTCGATTGCCAGTTGCAGTGTGGCTTCAAAAGAGACGGTTTTCGTCGCGATCCGGGCCGTGCCCGTCAAGGCGATTCCGCCGGTCTCTATGCGGGCCGCCAGTTCGTGAAGCCGCTCGTCCGTGAGCGCGTACCGTTCGATGAGGTCGTCGAGGTCGGCATCGGTTACGTGAACGGCAAGTGATTCTATATTCATGGCGTTTTCCGCCGGTGCGTGCCGGCGGGGGGATTGTAGCAGAAACGGCGGGGGGGCGAAAAAAAGATATTCCGTTTTGTGTCAAACGGCGGTGTACAGTACAATTCCCGCCGCGGGCGCCGACGGCGCTCGAAACCATTCGTGTACAGAGGAATGCATTATGGATATAGAGTTCGAAAAGACGGACGGTGTGGCGGTCATTTCAATACGCGAGGACCAGCTCGACCAGGGCAATGTCGACGCGTTCCTCGCCCGGATAGACCCGATTCTCGACAACAACGCGCATATAGCCGTCGACCTGGGGCGGCTGGAGTTCATCGACAGCTCGGGGCTCAGCAGTTTCGCCTATATCATTAGCCGGCTCCGGGAACGGGGCGGCCGGGTGTGCGTCTTCGGTATCGGCGACGATATCAGGGACGCCGTCCGCCTGGTGCATCTCGAGCAGCTTATGGATATCTACGACACCCGCGCCGAGGCGGTCGCGTCGTTCCGGAAGACGGCGGAGGAGGACGGGTAGGGGGCAGCGGGACCGGCCGTCAACAGGGGGAAGGTTTTATTCTTCACGTCACCCGCTCGTACCGCGGGACCTTCACCAGTTCGCCGTCTTTGAGGGCGGATCGGTGGGCGGCGACGCCCGCGACGGTCAGATTCAGCCCCATCGCCACGTCGACCAGCGGTGCGCGGTCCTGCAGGATGGCGGTGATGAACTCGTCGGTCAGGTAGCCGTGCGACCCGCCGTGGCCGCCGGCCGGCATTCCCGGCGGGAGCTTCGGCTTGGCCAGCTCCACCGGGCGCTTCTTCAGGTCGGCCGCCGGCGAGAACCGCGTACCTTCCATCATGCCCCGCTCGCCGCGGACGTGGCCGTACTCGCCGTGCGAGCCGCGGGTTCCCCAGCAGACGCTTATCCGCGCGGCCCCGCCCTCGGGCGTGGCGAAGAGGGCCATCTCGCTGTCGAAGGGGTTCTCCCAGGCGTTCGCGCCGGGCCGGTAGACCGGGCGGTCGCCCCGGAAGCCGCGGCAGGAGACCTCGGTAAACGGCATGCCGGTGACGGCGACGTAGTAGGCGGTGGAGTGGGTGGGGTACCACATCGGCGGCAGCCCGCGGCGCCAATTCTTGTAGCTGCCGAGGGGCTTGCTGTGCCAGTGGTAGTACTGACCCTCCGAGTAGATCAGCCGGCCGAAGAGGCCCGCCCGGTACGCCTGCCGCATGGCGTAGCAGTCGGGCCGGTAGGCGGAGGTCTCCAGCAGCATGTACTTCAGGCCCGTCTTGCGGACCTTCTCGTAGAGCTTTTCGGCGTCCTCCAGGGAGCCGAAGACCGCCGGGACCGCGGAGGCGGGGTGCTTGCCGTGGTCCATGCAGAGGATGGCGTGGCGGGCGTGGCTCGGGGCGTCGGTGGCCAGGAAGATCGCCTCGAGGGAGTCGTCGAGGACCATCTTCTCGAGGGAGGGGTAGGTCTTCTTACAGCGGCAGGCCTTCGCGAGGCCGGCGCAGCGGTCGGGGAACAGGTCGGTGACCGCGGCGACCTCGACGTTGGGGTGGTCCTGGAAGCCGAACGCGGCACCGAACCGGCAGACACCGTACCCGGCGATGCCGACGCGGACCTTCCGGTCGGCGACCGGTTTCCACTCTTTGGCCCGGAGCGTGCCCGCGTCGGTCTCGTCGAAGCCCTGTATCGGCTTTTCGCCGGCCCGGGCCGCACCCTGCAGGCCGGCCGCCGCCGCGATGCCCGCGGCCGCCATGAACCCCCGCCGTGTCGTCGTCGCGCGCTGCGTGTTCATATGTTCACCTCCTCATTCCGGGGACATCCATGAGCAGGACGCCATTGGGGACACCATACCTAATCCTTAAACCAGCGAATAAAAACGGCTGCAGCTTGCAGAATTGCTGTATGACCGGCATTTCGAGTGAAATGATTTCACTCGAAATGCCTTTGCGTCACACGCAAGAAAATGACCCTACACGGGTCTATTTTCTTCGTGTTCCTTATCATACAACAATTCGCGGGCGCTTCGCTCGCCTTTATTCGCTGGTTTAAGGCCTATTCGAGGTCGCAGGTCACCATGTCTTATTGTAGTGTTCCGAGCCCGCCGGTGGCAGGTGTCTTTCGTGAGTGTGTGGAGAATAAAGTGGTGTATACGTAAATCATGATTGATGTGGTATTTTCAGTGGTAAAAACAGAGCTTTACTTTCCGGATATTTTCAGACGCTCATAGAAATACAGTGTCCGATCCTGATCCCGCTGACATAGTTAAGTATGGTGTCCCCGGAATTATTGTTTCTTGCGGGAGTACATGGGCAGGTAGCGGTAGTAGACCTCGAGGGAGAGGATGCTGAGGGTGGTGGTCATCACCCGCCCGCCGTTGGGGCCGTACGCGCTGTCGGTCGGCCACGACCCGGCGTTCTTCCCCGCGGTCTCCTGGATCTCCAGGAGGGTCTTTTTCATCTGCCGGTTCCACTTCTCCCACGCCTCCCCGCCGTGCTGGAACAGTGCCAGGGTGCCGTAGTACCAGTAGTAGTAGTTGACAGCCGACGGCCGCGGCATCTCCGCGAGGATGAACCGGGCGGACTCGTCCATGCGGGGGTCGCCGGCGGGGGTGCCGGTGAGCTGCCGGCAGAACATCCCCTCCGCGGTCATCGTGCGGGATGCCCGGTACAGCAGGTTGGCCTGGTACCGGAACTTCCCGCCCCGGTCGCCGAGCGAGACACGCTCGAGCCACCGCCGCGAGAGCGTGGTGGTCTGCTCGGGGACGCGGATGCCGGCCATCCGCGCGCTGGTCAGGGCCATGATCTCCCAGCCGGCGACCGACATGTCGCAGTCGTCGGAATCCCGCTGGTACCGCCAGCCGCCGAGCCGGCGGTGCTGGGCGTCGAGGATGACCCGGACCGCCTTCTTCAGCGGTTCGACGAGGTCCGGGTCGCCGGTCAGGGCGTAGCACTCGGCGAGGGCGATGGTCGCGATCCCCTGGTCGTACATGCCCCGGCGGGCCGTGCCCGTCAGGTTGCCGTCCGCGGCCGCGGCGGCCAGCCACTCCACGGCCCGCTGCACGTTCTCGCGGTAGGGGCCGTCTT
This sequence comes from uncultured Planctomycetaceae bacterium, assembly GCA_964557575.1. Classification (GTDB taxonomy): domain Bacteria; phylum Planctomycetota; class Phycisphaerae; order SM23-33; family SM23-33; genus CAZLBC01. Next base: position 45,867 of record CAZLBC010000030.1, on the reverse strand, counting down.
TCCGGTGGGTGACGTCCCAGCCGAAGTAGCAGAGGAGGGCGAGGCCGGTGACGGCGATGTCGTGGCCGTCGTCGCCGCCGTTGTTGCCGCTTGACCACCGTCCGTCGAGTTCCTGGTGGTTACTCAGCCAGTTCAGGCCCCGGGCGATCGACCCCTCGGTTTCCTTGCCGCCGCCGAACCGGGCCAGGGCGCCCGCGCGGTCGCCTTCGCCGCGGTGATCGTAGGCGGAGGGGCCCTCCATGTCGAACCGCAGGTACATGCCGGTACCGGGCAGGCGGGCGGGGGGCGGTGCGGCCGACGCGATGCGCCGCCGGCCCCGCCCCGCCGCCGACGCGGGAGTAACGGGCGCGGGAGGGCCGCCGCCGTCGGTGGTATCGGCACCGGTTTCGGCGGCCGGCGCGGCCGAAGCGGCGACCGGGGCGTCGCCCGGGCTGATGTCCGTGCCGACGGGTTTCAGGTCGGGCCGGCTGACGATGCCCGGCGCGCCGCCGCTGATGTTTTTTTTCCCGCGAACGGGCCGGGGCAGGTCGAGGGCGCCGGTGTCGACGCGGATCCCCGTGAAGGCGGCGGGATTCTCGGGGGCGGGCCGCGCCGGGAGATCCTCGGAGGGCCGGCGGGCGGGGCCGCGGGCGGCGATCTTCATGCCGGCAGTGTCTTCCGCGGTGTCGGCGGTGTCGGCGGCTGCCGCGCCGCGCGACGGGCCTGCGGGCCGGCCGGTGATCCGCACCGACGGCGGGGCGGCCGCGGCGATGCGGGCGTCGGTTTCGACGGCGGGGGCCCGTGACGGCGCCGGTCCCGGGGACCGGTCGGCCGCCGCGGCGGGCGTGTCGAACGCCAGCTTCAGGCTGTCGAGCGAGGCGAGCCGGGCGGGGGACACCTCCGGCTTCTCGGTCCGCCGCTCCCAGATCGCGGATTTCGTCCGCAGCGTGGATTTCTCGGGCGCCGCGGCGTCCGGCCTGGCCGCGAAGGCGGGTTTCCGCGGCGGGGCGGCGGCGACCGTTTCTTGCGGCTCGATTCGCGGCGGTTCGATCTCGGGTGCCGGCTCGTCTTCGGGCTGCGGGGCCGCGGGCTTCACCGGTTCGGGCCGCCGCTCCATCTGCATGACGAGGTTGAAGGAGAGCTTTTCCAGCCGGCTGACCGGCGGTTCGGCCGTGGGCCGCTCCGGGCGGTCGGACTTCCTCCGCGTGGTGTCGGGGGCCAGCTCGATCTTCCGGATGTCCGGCGCGGCGGCGGCCGCGGCGGTCGACTCGTGGAACTCCGCGTCGGTGGTGACCTTCGGCGACCCGACGGCTTCCAACTGCTCCATCTCCGGCGCGCTGTCGATCTCGGCGACCTGTTCACGGATGTGGGTGGAGAGTTTCTCGCTGGCGAGCGCCTCGGTGTCGAGCATGATGTCGACCTGTTTCTTTTCCGGCTCGCGGATGGTCGCGCCGATCATCCACAGGCTCAGGAGCACCAGGATCACGGCGTGGGCGGCGAGGGATCCCGCCAGGCACCGCATCAGCAGCCCGACCTGCTTGCGGTCCCGGGCCCGGTACCACCAGAGGAGCATCGCGACGAGTGTGATCAGTCCGGCGAGAAGGGCGAGAAGCCACCAGAATATCCGGCCGATCGTCGTCAGGGCACGCTGCATGCCGGAGAGGGGGGCCAGGCGGGTGTGGTAGACCATCGGCCGCCCGTCGCGGTCGGAGCAGAAGAACATCTCGAATCCCTCGCGGCAGAGCGCGGGGGAGAAATCGCCGGCGGGAGTGTTCAGGGTGGTGATAACGGAGTCGGGGACCTGCAGGATGCCGCTGATGACGGGGCTGCGGTGGATGTCCCGGTCTCCCTCGCCGCCGAGTCGGTCGGAGCCGAAGAAGGCGGCGCGGGCGTCGGACGAGAAGGTGATGCCGCGCTCGCGGCCCGGCGAATTAACGGCGTCGACGGGCCGCGCGTTCAGGGGGATCGACAGGTAGACGGGCGGGGCGGTCCGGACCGGCTTCGGCCGCTCGACGATTTCGAGGTTCCGGTCGACCACGCGGGCCATCGCCATCTTTTTGCCGGAGCCGATGTCGTACATGGGCAGGTAGCGGTAGTAGACTTCCAGGCAGAGGGCCCCGAGGGCGGTGGCGACCACCTCGCCGCACTCTTTCCACCGGCGAGGTTTCCAGGTGCCGTCGCCGTACTGGCGTTCTACCAGGACGCGGCTGGCGGCCTCGTTCCACTTCTCCCAGCGGGAGCCCTGGTGCTGGTAGAGGGCGAGGAATCCGTAGTACCAGTAGTAGAAGTTCGTCGCGGCCCGCGTGTCGGGGAGGTTGCGGTCGGTAGTCAGGAACCGCGCCGATTCCCGCTGCCGCGGCTGGCCGGGGTCGGCCCCGAGCACCTGGCGGGAGAACATGGCCTCCGCGGTCATGGCCGGGGTCTTTCCCGGTCCCTGGTAGCCGTAGAGCCCGCCGTCGTCGCCGGTCGAGACGCGGTCGAGCCACCGTCCGGCGAGCCGGAAGACCCGGTCGGGGACGTCGATGCCGGCCACCGACGCGCTGTGGAGGGCCATGATCTGCCAGCCGGTCACGGACATGTCGCCGCGGACGGGCCGGGGTTCGTACCGCCACCCGCCCTCGCGGGGATGCTGGGACCGCACGATCACCGCCACCGCGTCCGCGAGGGGGTCGCGGATCCGCTCGTCGCCGGTGATGGCGTAGGCCTCGGCGAGGGCGATGACGGCGAGGGCCTGGTCGTACATGCCCTGGTTGATACGACGGGCGAAATTGCCCTTTCGGCGCCGGCACTGCTTCAGCAGCCAGTCCAGGCCCTTACGGGCGGTGTTGCAGAACGCCCCTTCCCGGTCGTGGCGGGCGCCCCAGCCGTAGCAGGCGAGGACGGAGAGGGCCGTGGCGGCCGTGTCGTGTCCGCGTGCGCCGCCGTGGGCGGCGATGTCCCAGTGCCCGTCGGGTTTCTGCCAGGCGGCGAGCCGCGTCAGCGCGGCGCGGACGGCCCGCTCGGTGTCCGGCGAGCCGCCGAGGTGGGTGATGATGTCCTTGCGGTACGCCGGATCGCGGAGCGGGTTCCGCCGGCCGGTGAGAATGACGTCCTCGACGAGGAAGAAGTTGTAGTCCCGCCCGATCTTTCCCTCCACCAGGTCCTCCCAGTACCGGCGCCGCTGGCCCGTGGTGACGCTCCCGACGGGTCGGTCCGAGGCGAAGTAGAGGGTGTTTTCGCCGGGAAACAGGGCCGGGGACTGTTCGTGGAACTCGCTGTTGACCCGGGGGCCGAGGTTGCCGGCCGCCGTCCAACTGTCGTCGCCGCGCCGGGAGACCCAGATGTCGTAGCCGCCGGAACCGTCCGGCCGGTCGGAGGCGAAGAGGAGGAATCGGCCGTCGGCGGTGATGTGGGGGTCGGTCTCGTCGTACGCCGTGTTGACGAGGTTCAGCGGTGCGGGGGCCGACCAGCCCTCCAGGGACCGCCAAGAGACGTAGAGGTCCGACCCGCGGCCGGTGTCCCGGGCGAAGACGAGTTCCCGGCCGTCCTCCGAGATTGCGACGGCGGCGATGCGGTCTTCGGGGCCGTTAATGTCGGCCGGGAGCGGCCGGGGCATCTCCCAGGCCATCACTTCCACGTCGCCGCCGCGCGAGACCGTGAAGCGGCGGGGGTCGGTCAGGTGTTCCCACGCGTCCCGGCGCAGGCCGGAGAAGGCCAGGATTCCGGCGACGGGAATGAGGATGACCGCGGTCAGCAGCCAGGGCAGGACGAGCCGGGCCGCGCGGATGATCTTCCGGGTTATGGTTCTCTTCCGGTTTCTCATGTCGTCAACCTGTCGCGCGGGTACCGGCGGCAGCCGCGCCCCGCGCCGTTCTATTCGGTCGGCTTGTAATCGTAGCCGATGTTGACTTCCTTGATGCCCGCCAGGCGGCACTGGTTGACGGCCCGGGCGACGTTTCCGTGGTAGGCCATTTCGTCGCCCCTGACGAGCACTTTCTGGCCGGGGTCGCGCTTGCGGGCGTCCTCGGCCATTTTTCGGATTTTACGCAGGGAGACCCGCTTGCCGGACACGACGTAGGGCGGGTCCTCGCCGGCCCGATCCGCGCCGTAGACGTTGATGACGATCAGCTTCTTCTTGCTGCTGAGCGTCGACTGCTGCAGGCTGGTGTCGGTCAGCCGGACGTTGACGTCGCGCTCCTCCTCCCGGAACTCCGCGGTCGCGACGTAGAAGACCAGGAGGATGAATATCACGTCCAGGAGAGACTCCAGGTTTATGATGCCGCCCTGCGGCTCTTCCTGGCGGGGAATCCTCATTCGGCGCTCTCCCCGGGCCGGTCGTCGTTCGCGCCCGGCGCGTGGGGCGATCCCGAATCATCCGGCGGTTCTGATCTATCCGGCGATCCCGAATCATCCGGCGGTTCCGTCTCCTCGGCCGGTTCCTCTTCGCGTTCCAGGCCGATGCGGCTCCACTCCATCAGGCGGCGGGCCTGCTGCCGGACGTTTTCCGGCAGGTTCTCCCGGCTGTCGATCTGCAGGATGTTCCGGGAGAGGTCCAGGACGCTTTCGTAGTTCCTGGCGGTGTAATCGAGCTTGGCGAGATCGAGCATGACCGTCGGCGCGAGCTTGTGCTCCCCGTACCGGTCGAGAAATTCCCGGAACGTGGCGGCCGCCTTCTGCTCGCCGTCCTCGTCGATATTCGCCTCGCAGACCCCCCGGGAGTAGAGGGCGTCGGGCGCGACACGGCTGTCGGGGTAATCGGTGAGCACGGTCTGGTAGTGGTCCCGCGCTTCCCGGAACCGGCCCTGCTGCTTGAGGGCGTAGCCGAGGCAGTAGAAGGCCTGGTCCCTGTCGTCGCCGTCGGTCCCGGCGTCGATGATCTCCCGGAGCAGTTCCTCGGCCTCGCGCAGATCGTTGCCGCGGACCTTCCGTATCGCCCGCTGCAGGGCTGAGTTCTCCGCGCCGGTCGCGGCGGCGGCGGGCGTTTTCGGCTCCTCCCGCTCGATCCCGTGCATCTCCTCGGCGGGCTTGACGTAGGCGGTGTACTCCAGGAACTCGAGCACCCGGTCGTCCATGAGGTCGACGATCTTCTCGATACGGTGCGAGAGGATCTGGGTGATGATGAGCACCGGTATCGCCAGCGTCAGGCCGGTCGCGGTGGTTACCAGGGCCTCGTAGATGCCGACCGCCAGTTGCGCCGCCTTGTTCGTCTCGATGTCGGAGGCGGCCTGGAACGCGGAGATCATGCCGTAGACGGTGCCCAGCAGGCCGAGCAGGGGCGCGACCCGCGCGATCACCTCGAGCGGGCGGATCGACCGCTTCAGGCGGCTGTACTCGCGCGCGCCGGCGTCCTCGATTGCCTTTTCCATCTTCTCGATACCGGCGTCGGCGCGGTTGAGCCCGGCCAGGAACACGTTGCTCATCGGGCAGGGGTTTTCCGTGCAGTAGGTCCGGGCCTCCTCCGTCCCGCCCCGGACCACGAGGTTTTTCAGCTCCTCGGTCAGGTGGGGGGGGGTCAGCCGCCGCCGGCTGAGGCTCAGGAACCGCTCGACGGTCAGGGCCAGCGCCAGCACCGAGCAGAAGGCGAGCGGTATCATCACCCACCCGCCCTTTATCAGGAGGCCCAGGAGCGTGTCGGCGCCCTCGACCTCGGCGGCGTCGCCCGCTTCGGCGCCGAAACAGGCGGAGGCCAGCGCCAGTGCCGCAAGCGGAACCGCGGCCGCGATCAGGTAGTTCTCTTTTCGGGACATGTTACTGAAGTTTCCTCAAAAGTTTCTTGGCCGCCGTGGCTTCATCGCTCTTCGGGTATTTGTCGATCACTTCCCGGTAGCTGTCCATGGCTTCCTTTTCCTTGTCCTGGGCCTGCAGGATCCTGCCGGTCTCCAGTATCGCCCGCGCCGACCACGCGGGAAAGTCGTACCCGGATACCACCCGGGTCAATTCCACGATCGCCCGGTCGTACTTTTTCTGCGCGTAGAGGCACTCGCCGATCTGGAACTGGCTCCGGGCCGACAGCTCGTCGTTTTTTTTCCGGGCCATGACCTTCCGGTACGCGGTGACGGCCTCGTCGCAGCGGTTCTGGTTTTCAAGTGCCCAGCCCAGCTTGAAGTGCGCGCGGCAGGTGAGGGGGTCGCCGGGGAAGTCCTCGAGGAAGAGACGGCAGGACTGTTCCGACGCCTTCCACTCATCGAGCATGCCCTCGCATTCGGACCGGCGGAGCAGGGCCTTGGCCCGTAGCTCGGGCGTACCCTTCTTCGCGGCCAGGTCGAAGTGCCGGCGGGCCGCCTCGTATTCCTTGAGCTTCATCCGCGCCTCACCGGCCTGGAAGATCGAGGCGTAATCCGGTTTCTCGCCGCCCTCGATCGCCGGTATTTTTTCAAAGGCCTCCGCGCTGCGCTGGAACTGTTTCGTCTTCTTGGCCGCCCACCCGATAAGGTAGAGGGCCTGCTTGCGGAGCCGGGGCGCGATCGTCTTCTCGCCGGCTGTCTTCACGATCCGCTCGGCGGAGGCGATGACGGCGTCGTACTTTTTGTCGGTGTAATCCAGCCGGGCCAGTTCGAGACGCACGGTGGGGGTCAGTTCGTCGTCCGGATACTTCTCCAGGAAGGTCCGGTAGGTGGCGGCGGCCTTCGCCGCGCCGTCTTTTTCGACCTCTTCCTGGCAGCGGCCCTTCCAGTAGAGCGACAGCATTGACTTCTCGCTCTTCGGGTATTTTTTCAGGACGGTTTCGAAGTGCGTGAGGGCGTCCTTGTACTTTTCGCGGCGGGCCAGCGAGAGGGCGAGGTAGTAGGCGACCATGTCCGGTTTCGCGGCGTCCGCGTCCGCGGCGGCGGCCTGTTTCAGCAGTCGCTCGGCCTCGCCGTACTGCTTCTCGCGGATGTTGAGGATTGCCGCCTGCAGCGCGGCGTCGACGGCGAAATCCATGTTCGCGTGTTTCGCGGCGCGGGTGAAAAACGAGGCCGCCGCGCTCTCGGCACCCTGCTTGAGCTTGATCCAGCCCCGGTAGTATTCGGCGCGCCCGTCGTCCGTGAAGTGTTCCTTGTCCGCCACGGCCTCGTTCAGCACTTCGAGGGAGTCGTCGAGTTTATTCGCTTCCAGCAGGAGCCGCCCCAGTTCCATCCGCGCCATGGAGAGATGAGTTTTCTTGAGGATGTCGGGGTGCGGTTTGTTGTCGCCGGCGTTCCCGTAGAGTTCATAAACGAGTTTCTGGAGGGTCTCGATAGCCTCCGCCCTCTTGTTCTCGCGGTCGCAGGCAACCGCGCGGTTGAACAGGGCGGTGTCCGCGTTCCGGGCCAGGGGGTGTTCGTCGGTGAAGGTCCGGTATTCGCCGATGGCCTCCGCGTGCTTCTCGAGGTTCAGATAGCAGTTGCCCCGTCGGAAGTGGAGTTGCCGGAACTCCGCGCGGTCGTCCATATCGTCGGGGAGCTTTTGCAGGTCCGCGAGGGCCGCGGCCCACTTTTTTTTGTCGGCCAGGAGCTTCGCCCGGTGGTAACGCGCGACCGGGGCGTGTTCGCTGTCCGGGTGGGCCTTGAGGAAGCCGTTGAAGGCCGCGAAGGCCTCGTCGCCCTTGCCCATCGCGTAGAAGGCCTCTGATTTCAGGAAGATGATTTCCGGGACGTTTTCGTTCGTGCCGTACTTTTTGAGGAACGCGCCGCAGCGGTCGAGGCAGTCGTCGTACTGTTCGCCGTTGTACAGGCAGAAGGCCTCCAGCCGGAGCAGATCGGCGGCCTCTTTTTCCGGGGCGCGCGTGCGGGCGGTGCCGAAATCCGCCGCGGCCTCCTCGTATTGTTCGAGACTCATCCGCGCGGATCCCCGCTCGGCCAGCAGGTCCACGTACTCCGGGGTTTTGCTGAAGCGTTTTTCGATATTCGCCAGCAGTTCAACGGCCTTTTGATGGTCGCCCCGCGCGACCGTCGACCGGGCGAGCCAGAGCGCGGCTTTCGATCCGAGCACCTCGTGGGAGAGGAGGCCGGTGAGTACTTTTTCAGCACCGTCATCCTGGCCCTTTTTCAGCAGCGCCCGGGCGCGGTAGTAGTCGGCGTGGTCGGCGAGCCGGCCGTCGCCGTACTTCTGCCGGAAGCCGGCGAGGACCTGTATCGCGGCGTCGTGGTCCTTCTGGAGAAAACGCACGACGCCGAGGTTGTACACGGCGTATTTCCGGTAGACGCCCTCGGTCGCGGCGGCGGCGCTGAACGACGCGGCGGCCTCTTTGAGCTTGCCCAGTTCCCGCAGGCACTCGCCCCGGCGGAACCGGGCCCGGTGCAGCATCGCCGGGTCGGCTTTTCCGTCGATGGTCTGCTTGAACGCCTTTTCGGCCTCCGCGTATTGTTCGAGGTAGAACGCGGCGACGGCCCGTTGGTATTCGATCCGGTCGCTGTACACCGAGTCGGGAACCGCCTTCAGCGCCGTGTCGGCGGCCGCCTTCAGGTCTTTCCATTGCTTCTGCATGAAGAGGGCCTCGACCAGGGCCGCCCGGGCCTGCGTGATGATCGCGGCCTTCGGTTTCTGTGCCTTCTGAACGGCATCCCGCAGGGCCTTTTCGGCCTCCGCGTATTTCTTCAGGTCCAGCAGGCAGGAGCCGAGGAGCACGCCGATCTGGACCCGGCGGGAACCCTCCGCCCCGTCGGCGAGCTTCGTGAGGAGTGAGACCGCCTGCTTCGGGTTGCCGAGGTTGTAGTAGCAGACGGCCGTGGCCCACTTGGCGTCCGGGGCTTTTTCGTGCGCGGGGTGTTTCTTCAGGAATGTCTCGTATTCGCTGATCGCCTGCCGGTACAGACCCCGGTTGCACAGGGCGTTGGCGTTGTAGTACAGGTCCAGTCCGGGCTGGTCGGCGGTTTCTTGTTCCGCCGCGGGGCACGCGGCGGCGGCCGCGAGTATCGAACACGTCAGAAGGTATCCGTGTATTCGATTCATGGGTTTTTTCTCCAGGAAACGGAACAGGTGAACATACACAAACTCCTCGTTAAATTATACGGCCGATCACCCGGAGAGAAAGGGGGGAGGTGTCCTTTTTGGGTTACGTCCCCCGCACCCGCCAGGCGTGGACGAGGCACTTGTCGTCGTCACCGCGGAACTCGAAGACGTAGAGGACGCCGCGGGCATGATCGAAGGAGGCCGCGCCGACGTGCCGGCCGAGCTGGGTGGACTTCTCGCCGTAGAGGACCTCGCCGATGTCCAGCGACGCGTAGGGCTGCGGCTGCGAGGGTTTCATCTTACCCGCCGCGACCGCCGCGAGGTCGGCGGGGTCGTAGAGGATGATCCGGGCGACGAACTTCGAGGACCACCACCCCCGCTGGTTGTTCGGCAGGCCGGTCGGGACGTCCGGGAAGGGGGCTTCCTGGGGCCAGACCAGGCCGTTGCCGTACCCGTACCAGCACTTCCCCAGTCCCTTGGTGCCGACGAAGGCGACCGCGGACGTGTCACCCGCGGTCATCCAGGCCCCGCCCGACCACTCGTCGGAGTGGTGGTAGCCGGTCATCGTCTCCTGTTTCTCGTCGGTGACCGCCGAGTACTGCAGGAGGGTGACGGCCTTCAGGGTCGCGCTCTTCGGCGGGGGGGTGCCGTGGTTCCACGGCCCGAAGGCGTACAGGGCGGGCCCCTGGCCGGCCTGCCCGCCGTCGCGGTACCGCCCGGTGGCCAGGCGCATGCCGGGTACGTGCTTTCCGGCCCAGGCTTCAGGGATCGTAAAGAGGTAGTCGCAGGTAAAGTAGTTGCGCAGGCCGGCGACCGACCAGGGGCCCGCGGGCTTCGGGTTCGAGAGGTCCGTCTCGCACCAGCCGTGAGAGGGGGCCGTGCCGACTTCATCGAGGTGCGGCGCCCAGCAGAAGTAGAGCTTGGCGGTCTTCTGGCCGCCTTGTTTCGGCAGCCAGGCGAGGCCCGCCCGCGGCTGTTCCATCTCGCCGTAGAGATCGCCGCGGATATTCGCGAACTGCTGGAGGGTCTTCGCCGTCGGCAGATCGGCGCGGTTCTTCTGTTTCGAGACGACCGGTTTGGGGATCGCTATCTCCGAGACGTACTGGTTCCAGTCGTGGCCGACGCCGAAGAGCGAGCCGGGATGCCCGTCGTCGGGGCCGCCGGGATCGCCGGCGGGGCAGTAGGCCATCGCCTGGCCGCTCCAGCCCCACCCGATCTCGTCGGGGCCGTCGGGGAGCCGGAACGCGCCGATGTACGCGATGTCGCCGGGCTCGATACGGCCGCCGGCCGCGCCGGCGAAGGACGCGGCGGCGAGGATGAGGGGCGCGGCGGTGAGGATAGAGCGGCGTGTGCGTTTCATGTCTGTCTCCCGCGGGTCTGAAATGGTGACCCGATGCGTTATATTTTTCGCTTCCGGACCGCCGAAGTCAATCGCAAAGACGAAATCCGGGTATAATTGTCGTCGAACGGCAATTGTCGGATGAAATGAACACGGGGAGTATGAGGTCACGGGCATGAAACACCGTATCGCGAAAAGAACGTGCCGTTACCGGACCGTTGCGGTTCTCGCCGTCCTCGCGGCGGTCGCGGGGGCGGGGTGCGATGCCCGTCCCCGCGGGGCGGTGACCGCCGACGGTCCGAAACCGGTGGCCGGTTGGGTGGAATACGTCCGCGTGTTTCCCGGCGGCGTCCGGATGAAGGCGAAGCTCGATACGGGCGCCCGCACGTCCTCGGTGCACGCCCCGGACTGCCGGGTCCGCACGAAGGGGGGGGGGAAGTGGGCGCGGTTCACACTCGGGACGGGAAAGAAGGCGACGCTGGTGGAGAGCCCCGTGGTGGCCATGTCCCGCATCAAGACCCACGCGGGGCAATCGCAGCGCCGCCCCGTCGTGATCCTGCGCGTGCGGCTCGGGGATACCGAGCAGGAGGTGCGCGTCAACCTGGTCGACCGGAGTGCATTCAACTACCCGGTGCTCCTGGGACGCTCGTTCATCAGGGAGGCCGGCCTGGCGGTCGACCCGGCCCGGACCTTTACCGTCAAGACGCCGTAGCGTCAGAAGATGGTTCCCGCCTGCCGGGCGATATCGAGCCGGCGCTCCACGGTGTCCGCCTCCCCGGCGCGGTCCGCGGCATACGCCAGCCGGCGCAGCAGCCCGCAGTTGTTGGCGATCTGTATGGCCAGCCCGGGCCGGGCGTTGGCCTCCAGGAGGATCGGGCCGGTCTCCCGGTCGAGGACGAAATCCGCCCCGAAGTACCCCAGTTCCAGCACGTCGCAGAGGGTCGCGGCGTGGCGCATGAGTATCTCCCAGGAGGGGATATGAACGCCGGCGATCCGCCCGCCGGTGTCCGGGTGGGTGTCCACCGCCCGGTTTTTCATCACCCCCGAACGGGTCACCCCGTCGAGGATGTTCACGCCGGCGCCGACGGCGCCCTGGTGGAGGTTCGCCTTGCCGCCCGACGTGCTCGTTGGCAGGCGGAGCATCGCCATCACCGGGATGCCGGCGTAGACCACGATACGGATGTCGGGCGTGCCCCCGCGGGCTATCGATTCGAAGATGTCATGGGGGAGGATCCGCCGCTCGATCAGGGCCTTGTCGGTCCTGCCGCCGAGGCTGTAGAGCCCGGAGAGTATCGACGAGACGTGGTGCCGGATCTCGTCGAGTGAGCAGGTGCCCCGGGCCGCCGTGCGGTACGTCCCGTCCTGCCGTTCCAGGACGACCACGATTCCCCGGCCGCCGGAACCCTCGGCGGGCTTGACGACGAATCCCGGCAAAGAATCGGTGATCTTGCGAAAATGCCGCAGGTCACCGTAGCGGCGTATGACGCCGAACGTCTCGGGGACGGGTATGCCGGCCGCCGCACACAGGGCCTTGGTGACCAGCTTGTCGTCCACCCGGGGATAGAACCGGCGGGGGTTGGCGGGCAGGAGCCACTCGGCGTTGCGGGCATTGATGCCGAGCAGGCCGTGGGTCCTGATTGCGCCGGGCGTGGCGAACAGCCGTTTTCGTTTCGCCGCGCCGATCATTGTCCGGGCATCCCTTCCACGGCGTCGCGGAACCGGAACAGTTCGGTGACCCGGTACCCGGCGTACCGGCCGATCACGACCAGGAGGGCGATGATGAAAAAGAGGCCCTCGGGGAACAGCACCATCGTCTCTCGCAGCAGGGAGGACCGCAGCGCGCCGTAGCAGACGGCGGCGACGATCAATGTTCCGAGCCCCAGTGTCAGGGCGTTTTTCAGCCCGTCCTCGGTTTCGGTCACGTAAAAGCGCTCGGCGATCATCACCACGATGACCACGGGCAGGAGGACGTGGGAGGCCGCGACCGACAAATCCAGGTAGTGCAGCACCGAGACGGTGAGGGCCATGCAGGCCACGACGCCGGTGAGGACCACGCCGAGCCGCGGCACCATCAGCAGCTTCAGCGTCTCGATCACGAAGCGGTTCGCGACGGCGAACACGATCACTACCGCGAAGACGGCGATGCCGATCCGCCAGTCGGAGAGGATGATGCTCAGGGCGAGCAGCGCGGGGGTGAAGGTCCCGAAGGTCCGGAGGCCGGCGATGTTCCTGAAGACGGCCGTAATCAGCGCTCCCAGCGGCAGCAGGAGGATCAGACCGAGGGTCCGGCGGGTCCCGATGGGCAGGCGGGTGAGATCCAGGACCGCCCACCACTGTTCGGATGCGAGAGTGAGTGGTGCCGCGGCCCGGGCAATCCGCCGGATAGAGAAACGGCTGCCGGCGGTAATCTCGCCGCGGGGGACGACGACGGCGTCGGTTCCCCGGGACACCGGAAGGGAGACGGCCGGCAGGCGCCACGCGTACCGGTACGCCGGATCGAAAGGATGCCATCTGCCGTCGACATACGCTTCGACCCAGTGGTGGGGTACGGCATTTTTTTCGGCCCGGAGAATAAAACCGGTGACGAGACGGGCGGGGATCTTGGCGGTGCGGCAGAGCGCCGCCATGGCCCGGCTCTGCCCGGCGGCACCGGCACACAATTCCTTCAGGGCCGCGGCGCCGTCGGGGTTTACGGCCGGGCCGGCGTTGACGATCATATCGCTGCAATACCCGAAGGCCCGGTCCGCCGTTTCCCGTGGGCCGTTCTTTCCGGCGGGAAACGAAGCCAGGACTTGTTTGGAGATATCACCGCCGGCGGGAATGCCCGGTTCCTGCCGGAGGTACAGCGCCCGGTCGGTCGTATCCAGTAGTGCCGCGATGCCGCCGTGCTCGCGGCCGCGGGGAAAGATATCGAAGTCGGCGGTGAATGATGCATCGGCCGCATCGGTGACGGGGATGGCGGTGACGGTCCGGCTCCGCCGCCGCGCGGCGCCGTGACTCAGGATATAGTCCGGCGATTCGATGGACTCCCGCTCGATTTTCAGGCAGCGGGTTTCCCGGGGCAGGTAGATCAGCAGTCTCCCGCCCCTGCCGCGGCGGGCACCGGAAACCTCGTAGTGGAGCCGCCATCCCTTTTTTCCGCTCTTGGTATCCGCCGGCGGGGTCAGTGCTATCCGTACCGCCGCGCATGCCCACCCCGTCGCGGCCAGCAGGATCGCGAGGAGGTGAGCCCTGCGGTTTATGCCGGAAGCCAGCATTCAGACATCGCTCCCCGGTGCAGCCTCGCCGGGTATCGGTGCGGTGTCCGGAATAATGTACTCACCGGTGTCCCTGTCCGGCAGGGTGGTCGTCGCCCGGTGCGTCCGGATCACCAGGAAGGCAAGGCCGGCCAGCGCCAGGAAGACCGCCGCCAGCGGAAGGATGTGTCTTTTCATGCGTTGTGTCCCTCTGTGTGCGCCGGGCAATCATACAATCGTCGGAGACCGGCGGCAACAGTCGTCCGTCGAAAATTGCTATTTTTCCAGCAGCGCGTCGAGGCCGGCCTTGTCGACCGTTTTGACGCCGCCGCCCCCGATCAGGATCGCGAAACGCCCCGGCGCACCGGAGAGGGATTGGTAGGCCACGAGCTTGTTGCGCGCGGTCACGGGGTCCAGGCCCGCGCCCCGGTAGACGATCTTTCGCGTGTCCATGCCGCCGAGATGCCGGTTGGCGAAATCCCCGTCGATGCTCGCGGGGTACGTGCCGTGGTCGACGGCGTACATGGCCAGGGCGCTGTTGAGCGTGAGGAGGTTTTTCCGGGCGGCGACCCGGTGGGCCTGTTTTGTGGCGTCGACCATGCGTCTGAGATACCCGCCGTCGGATGACGACGTGCCGTTTTTCGACGCGTTCCTGTCGTCCGACTTCGCGTCGTTCTTTTCGGGCGGGCTGCAGGAGGAGAGAAAGACGATCGAGGCGGCGAAAACGGCCGCGGCGGCTGCGAGTATTGTCTTCACGGGCGGTATCCTTTCCCTGTTGCGGTCACCGTTATTCTATACAACGTTGTCCCCCCGCGGACACAAGAATAAATACCGGCAACCGGTGTACGGTTTTTTCCGAAACGGGATTGACTTGATATGGATACCCATATTATAATAACAATATGAAAACAACAATAGATATATCCGACAATATCATGAGCCGGTCAAAGGAGGTCGCGCAGAAGGAGCACCTGACCTTCAAGGCCCTCGTCGAGGAGGGGCTCCGGCTGGCGATCGAGAAACATGCCCGGAAAACCGACGCCGACATAACACCGGTGACATTCAGGGGGGAGGGACTGAATCCCGCGTTCAGGGATGCGTCATGGAAGGGCATTCGCGATGCGGCGTACGAGGGCCGCGGATCATGATCGCCGTGGACACGAACCTGCTGGTGTACGCCCACCGCGAGGATTGCCCGTTTCACGATGCGGCCCTGGCGTCGGTGACGGCACTGGCGCAGGGCGGCGCGCCCTGGGCCGTTCCGTGGCCGTGCGTGCACGAGTTTGTCGCGATCACCACCCATCCGTCGATCTACACACCGCCGAGTCCCCTGGATCTCGCGATCGAGGCCGTGCGGGTCTGGATCGAATCCCCGTCGTGCCGCACGATCGGCGAGGGGCCGGGATATCTCGATACGCTCCGGGCGCAGGCGGTCGGCGGCAAGGTGGCCGGGGCGATGATACACGACGCCCGGATCGCCGCGATCTGCCTGCACAACGGCGTCGGGGAACTGTGGTCGGCCGATCGCGACTTCTCCCGTTACGGCGATCTCAGGGTCGTCAACCCGCTGGTGTGATGTTTCCTCGCCGGACGGGCGCCCGGCTGTGTTCCATTGTGGGCACCCCTTTCAATAAGTGAACCGCCCGGAAAGGGGGGGAACCGGGCGGTTCATAATACGCTTAAATCGTCCGGCAAGGGGAGGCCGGACATAGCGTATACCCGGCAGGGGGGACCGGGCACTTTTATATTAAATCATTATTAACGCGTGTCAATGAGTATTGGTTACCGGGGATACAAATTTTCTTATCGTTCCGCCGGCGCGATCATGACCGCCTGACCGCCCCGCGCCGGCAGGTCCATCTCGATGACCGTCGCCGCGCTGACGGCGCGGCGGTCGACGCGGACGTGCGTGCGGGTGTCGACCGTCTCGTCGTGGGAGTACACGGTCGCGCGGTACGGTTTGCCCTGTTCCAGGAAGTCGAGGCCGACCGCCAGCGTTCGCGCCGTGCTGCCGTTCATCGCGCCGATAAACCACCGGGCGCCCGACCGGCGGGCGATGACCGCGTATTCGCCGATGCGGCCGTGGATCACCCGCGTGTCGTCCCAGGTGGTGGGGACGTTTTCGAAAAACGACATCTCCGGGATCTCGCCGATTTCGCCCGGGGTGTCGTACCAGAACAGGAACGTCCACGGGCTGTAGATGCACACCGTCTTGGCGAGCTGGTAGGCGTGGCAGGCGTTCTTCGTCACCCGCTTGTCGAAGTAGCAGACCGTGTTGTCGCCCGCACCGGCGAGCATCCGGGTGAAAAGAATTGTCAGGGTCAACTCGTTGGCGGGCCGGGCCTCGTCGCCCCGGATCCCCTCCTGGGTCATGAGGTTGGGATACGTGCGGCTGTAGCCGGTGGGGCGGTACTCGTCGTGGACGTCGACCATCAGCCGGTGCCGCGCGGCCTTCCTGACCGCTTCGTGGAGCCAGGCGGTCCACCGCTGCGAACCGACCCGGACGAAGCCGTACTTGACGCCGGCGATGCCCCACGACCGGTAGAGGGGGAGGATGCGGTCGAGCTGCTTTTCGAGGGCCCGGCGGTTGACGTAGACGATGATCCCGATGTTCTTCTGCGCCGCGTAGTCGATCACGGCCCGCAGGTCGAGGGGGCCCGGCGATCGCTTCGGATCGACCGTCACCGTGGTCGCGTCGGACGCGTCGTCGTATTCGTGGCCGTACCACCCGGCGTCGTATTCCACGAACTGCAGGTTGTGCGCGGCGGCGAAGTCGACGCAGGCCTTCCCTCCCTTCGTGGTCAGGGTCACCTCGCGGATGACCTTGCCGGGCCTGATCCAGGAGGGGTCCTCGATCGCGCAGGGCCGGTTGAGGTTGCGGATGATGTCGTTGTTCTCCAGTAGACGGCCGGGGGAATCGGCGATCATCACCACCCGCCAGGGGGTCGCGAGGGGAAGCTCCGCGGATACGCCCCCGTCGAGCCGGGAGACGACGGCGGATCCGCCGGCGGGCCGGAATTTCATCCGCGCGTAGTCAACCAGCGCGGCCTCGGCCAGGGCGATGTAGCGGTTGTCGGCGGCCCGGATGGTCAGCGGCCGCTCGGCGCCGTTGTGTATCTTGCCGACGGTGGTTTTGGTGTATGTCCCTTGCGCGTGGGGCGTCGACCAGGCGGTGTGATCCGCCGGAAACCGGAACGTGGTGTTCTCGCGCTTGATTTCGATCGTTTTATTTCCGCCGCAGGAACGGATCACGTACCGGAAGGCGGCGCCCGCGTCGTAGCAGCGGCAGACCAGGTTTATTTCGCACGGGGGGGTCTTTTTCCGCGCCAGCGAGAGCGTCAGTTCGCGGTAGCGGTCGCGGACCGTGGATCGCTCGCCGCAGACCGGTTTCCAGGTGGTGTCCGCGGCGGACGATTTTTTCCCGACGACCGCGAAACCGTCGCCGATCGTATCGCCGTTTTCCAGCTCGAAACCGAGCGGGGATTCCTCGATGACCGTCGTGCCGGCGACGGCGACGCGGTAGCAGAGACGGTTGTTTTCCTTACCTCCGTCCGGGGAGACGGTGACGACGATCCGCCCGTCGGGAGACGCGATGTCGGCGGCCGGCGCCGCGGGGACCGCCGCGATACCGGCGGAAACGATGGCTGCGATTCTGACAATAGTCTTCATTCCGGATATCCTTTCAGGCATGATCGGTCCATCATATACGGACCGAAACGCGCCGGCAACCGGTATTTTGCTTCCCGATGGCGGCCATTCTTATGCAAGATATTGAAATAATCCGGTCGCGGGTTTATGGTAATGCGCACAATGCGGTCAATGAGAAACATACTGCTGGCCTTGGGCCACTACCACCACACGACCCACCGGGGGGTCGCCCGGTATGCCCGCGAGCACAACTGGCACTTGGTGGGCGACATGGCGTTCACCGCGGAGGTGCCCGCCGGGTGGAACGGGGACGGCATCATCACGGTACTGAGTTTTCGCCGGGAACTGGTTGATTTCGTGCTCTCCCGGGACGTCCCCCGGGTCGACCTGAGCCTGACCCGGGGCGATATCGCCCTGCCGCGGGTCCTCGGCGACAACGAGGCGATCGGCCGCCTCGCCGCCGAGCACTTTCTCGAACGCGGGTACCGGCACTTTGCCTGGTTCAGCCATACCGAGGGGTGGGTTGCGGCCGAGCGGACGGCCGGTTTTTCCGGCGCGCTGGAGGAGGCCGGCTTCGCGCCGGAAATGATGGTGTGGGAACACCGGGAGGGCCACGGGGCCGATACCTGGTCGGCGCGGCGGCGGTGGCTGATCGGCCGCCTCGCGAGCATCCCCCGCCCGCTCGCGGTGTTCGCCTACAACGACGCGCTCGCCGCGAACATGATAGACGCGTGCATCGAGGGGGGTATCCGCGTCCCGGAGGAGGTGGCCGTCCTCGGCGTGGACAACGACGACCTGGTGTGCGAGTGCCTGTCGGTGCCGCTGTCCAGCGTGTGCCACGATCTCGAGACGATCGGGTACGAGGGGGCGGCGCTGCTCGATCGGCTGATCGACGGCCAGCGGCCGCCTGCCGAGCCGGTCCGGGTGCCGCCGCGGGGCGTGGTGACCCGCAAGAGCACGGATATTATCGCCGTCGAGCACCTCGAGACGGCCAAGGCGCTGCGGTTTATCTGGGAGAATTACCACCGGCCCATCGGCGTCATGGACGTGGTTGCGGCGACGTCGATGTCGCGTCGCGGCCTGGAAAAGGCGTTTCATACATACATCTCCCGCTCGATTCACCGTGAACTGTGCCGCGTGCGATTCGAGAAGGTCGAGCAGTTTCTCGCCGAAAGCGATCTGACCGTGACGGAAATAGCGGCCCGGACCGGTTTTACCCGGCCCCAGTACCTCTGCAACGTCTTCAAGCGAACGACGGGCACCACGCCCAACCAGTACCGCGCCGCCCATCGGGGAAGCTGAAAAGGCAACCGTTTGCGATGATTGATTCCGAATGAAAACATCAACAACGGTCGTCCCATACCCGTCGCCTTGGCTGAAAAGCCCGTTCCTCGTCACACGCGGTTCTGTCTGTGAGCCGCCGGTTTGCGGCCGGGTCCCGGGAGGCGATGGGTGTCTGGGAAGGACGGCAGGCACAGGCGGCGCGTTGTTGGTATCGTATCCTGTCGGGATAGGGGAATGGATATCTGAAAAGATACAACCACCCGGCTCTGTATTGTTGCGGGGAGCCGTATTTTCGATACAATGCCCGGCACGTCTTATGTGAAAGGAACGCTGCATGGAAATGGAACTGTCGGAACGGCTCACACGCCTGCCGCGCTACCTCTTTGCCGACCTGCGGTCGAAGATCGCCGCGGCGAAAAAAGAAGGCCGTGACGTGATAAACCTCGGGATCGGGGATCCGGATATCCCCACGCCGGCACCGGTCGTCCAGGAATTGATCGATACAATAGACGACGCAAGCGATGCCGTCAGGCACCGGTATGGCTGCGACGTGCCGGTGGAGGACCTGCGGCGGGCCTTTTGCGATTACTACCGGCGGCAGTGGGACGTCGCACTCGACCGGGAGGACGTGGTCCCGACGATGGGATCCAAGGACGCCATTGCCCGGCTCCCGATGGCCCTGATGAACCCGGGAGACACGGGCATCGCGCCCAATCCCGGCTACCCGACCTACAACATCGGCTTCGTGTTCTCGTCCTGCGAGACGCACTACGTTCCCCTCAGGAAAGAGAACGACTACCTGGTGGATTTCTCCGAGATCCCGCCCGCCGTGGCGAAGGCCGCGAAGCTTCTGTGGTTGAACTACCCGAACAATCCCACGACGGCGACCGCACCGCTCTCCTTCTTCGAGGAGGCCGTGGCGTTCGGCCGGGAACACGGCATCCTGATCTGCCACGACAACGCCTACTGCGCGAATACCTACGACGGCTACGCATCCCCGAGTATCCTGCAGGTGGACGGTGCGGCCGACGCGGCGGTGGAGTTTTTCAGTCTCTCGAAGGCCTTCTGCATGACCGGCTGGCGGGTCGGGTGCATGGCCGGCAACCGGTCGGCCGTCAGGGCCCTGGAAACGGTCAAGGAAAACGTCGACAACGGCACGCTGCGGGCCGTGCAGTTCGCCGCCGTCAGGGCGCTGGACGGTGCCGCCGAGCTGACCCCGCTGATCAACGAGGTGTTCCGGAAGCGGCGCGACCTGGTGGTCGAAAAGCTCGACGCCGCCGGCTGGGACTTGGAAAAGCCGAAGGCCACTATCTACGTATGGGCGCCCGTCCCCGGGCGGTACGGCGAGGCGGAATCGCCGTCGGGTGCATACGCCGCCGAACTGCTGGAGAAAACGGGCGTTGTCGTCACGCCCGGGCGGGGGTACGGACCGACGGGTGAAGGCTATTTTCGTATCAGCCTGACGTACCCCGACGAGATACTCGCCGAGGCGGTGTCCCGGATGGCGGACATGGAGTCGGAAGCGTAAGGGCCGCCGGGCGGCCCGGGCACGGTGTGATGGTCATGAGCGGACAGCCGGACATACAGTTAAACGTGCGCATGGAACACACCGAGGGGTTCGGCCGCCGTGCCGAGGTCTGGGTGGACGGCACCCTGCTGGTCGTCTGCGACGGGATTTCCCGGCGCGGCCGCCGGTGTGCCCCCGGGCCGGTGGCCGATCCGTTTTTCCGCTACACCCGCGATGAGGGACTCGATTGGAACGACGCGGTCCTGCACAACCGCCACAAGCGAATCGCCCTGGATTGGCTGGAGGGCTGGAGTTACCATGGCTGCGGCCGGGTGGTCTCGGTGATGCCCGTGGTCGTCGATTTCGGGCTCCTGACGATGGAAGATCCCGAGTGGTCCGTCGACGCGGGGCTCGCGGGCCTGTTCGTCGCCGTGCCGATCAGCCGCCTGGAGATCGTTCCCCCGCCGGACGATGATTACCCCGAATGACCGGCGGGCGGGACACAACGGCGTATATCGGGCTGGGCGGCAACCGCGGCGACCGCGCCGGCACGCTGCGGTCGGCGGTGGCAATGATCAACGACCTGGACGCCGTGGCCGTCCGCGCGGTCTCGGATTACATCGAAACGGCGCCGGTGGGCGGGCCGCCGGGCCAGCCGCGGTTTTTAAACGCCGTGGCGGAAATAACCACGTCGCTGGAGCCCGAAACACTCATGGAATCGCTGCACGACATCGAGCGGGCACTCGGCCGTGACCGCGGGGCCGAGGGACGGTTCGGCCCCCGGACCTGCGACCTGGACATTCTGCTGTTCGGCGACCGGCGGGTCGACACGCCCGCCCTGATGATTCCCCATCCCCGTATGCGCGAGCGGGGATTCGTCCTGCGCCCCCTCGCGGCAATCGCGCCGGGGGCGGTCGATCCCGTGACCGGCACAACCGCTGCCGCCATCCTCGCCGAACTCGACGAACGGGAGCCCGGCGATGGCCGCTGAACTCGTGAGCGTAGTGGGACCGATCGCGGCGGGAAAGACGACGCTGGCCGAGCGGCTCTCGCGGGACCTGCCGGCCGCCCTGCTGCGGGAAGATTATGCCGGCAACCCCTTCATCACCGCCGCCGCGGCCGACGCCGCGCGGTGGTCGCTGCCCAGCCAACTGTATTTCCTGCTCTCCCGGGTCCGGCAGCTCGGCCGCGGGTTCCTGCCCGATACCGGCGTCGCGGTTGCCGATTACGGATTCTGCCAGGACCGGATCTACGCGGAAATCCACCTCGACGGTGCGGATCTCCGCGCCTACCGGCATGTCTTCGATACCTTCGAAAAGATCGTGTGCCCGCCGGCGGTAGTGGTGCACGTCGACGCCGACCCCGCGGTCCTGATGGACCGGATCCGGGCACGAGGCAGGCACTTCGAGACCGGTATCGAGCGGGATTTCGTCGCGGAACTGCGGTCGCGGCATGATGATCTGCCCGTCCCGCCCGGTTGCCGGTTGCTGCGGTACGACGGCGGCGATACCGGAAGCGGGGCGGACGGCGCGTACGCGCGGCTGCTGGACGAGATACGGAGTATCCTGTGAAAACGGTCACGACCGTCGACGAGGTACGCCGGGAAACGGCGGCCGCCCGCGCCGCCGGCCGCCGGATCGGTTTTGTGCCCACCATGGGGTCGCTGCATGAGGGCCATTTCAGCCTGATGGATGCCGCCGCGGCCGACTGCGACTACGTGGTGGTGAGTATTTTTGTCAATCCCACCCAGTTCGGAGAGGGCGAGGACCTCGACGCGTATCCCCGCAGCCTCCGCGCGGATACCGACGGCTGCGCGGCCCGGGGCGTATCCCTGCTCTTTGTCCCCGGTGTCGAGGAGATCTACCCCGACTGGCCGGAGACGGGCCTGACCACCGTATCCGCGGGGGACCTGACCTCGTTTTTGTGCGGCCGATCCCGGCCCGGCCACTTCGCGGGCGTTTGCACGGTGGTCACCATTCTGCTGAATATCGTCCGCCCGGACGCGGCCTACTTCGGCGAGAAAGACTACCAGCAACTGCTGGTCATCAGGCGGATGGTCCGGGACCTGAAGATACCGGTCTCCGTCGTCGGTTGCCCCACGGTCCGCGCAGAAGACGGGCTCGCCCTCTCCAGCCGCAACGCGTATCTCGCCCCGGATGACCGCCGCCGGGCAGCGGTGCTCTACACGTCGCTGCGGGAGGCGGCAGGACGGATCCGCGGGGGCCGGACCGATCCGCGGGAGATCGAGGCGGAAATCCGCGACAGGATTCTGGACGCGGCGCCCGCCGCGGCCATCGACTACGTGTCCGTCTGCGACCCGGAGACGCTCCGCCCCATCGTGTCCGTCGGCGGTCCGGCGCTGATCGCCCTGGCCGTGTGTGTCGGCAACGCGCGGTTGATCGATCACCTGATCGTCGGCGAGCGGGCCGATTCGTCTGGACGCCGGCCCGGTCGCGCTTTATAATTGCCCCTGCCTGATCATCCCCTTATTTTTCCGTCAATCGAGTTTTGTGTCCCCATCGCCGGAGACGCCGATGCAGTTGAAACTGTTGAGAGCCAAGATACACCGCGCCACGGTTACCGAGGCCAACCCGGATTACGTGGGTTCGATAACCATCGACCGGGCCCTGCTGGACGCCACCGGAATCCTTCCCGGCGAGTGCGTCCTGGTCGCCGACATCGAAAACGGCAATCGCTTCGAGACCTACGTCTTCGAGGGCGAAAAAGACAGCGGTGTGATTTGTATCAACGGCGCGGCCGCGCGACTCGCCGGCGTCGGGGACACGGTTATCATCATGGCGTTCGCCTATGTCGCATCGGAAAGCGCCGCCGAGTGTCGGCCGAAGGTCGTTATCGTCGGTGAGGGCAATACGGTGGGAGAGGTTATAGACTGATCGGCCGCGTCGCTCGCGGCACGTCATCGAGGGAGGCCGGTGTTGACATGAAGCTTTACAGGACCGCCTGGCGCTGGCTGCGAATGTACAACGCGCCGGGCGATACGCTGCGCGGTCTCGATCCTTCCTGTTTTTCCCCCGCGTGGATCGGCGTCCTCGTCTGTTCCGGGCTTGTCGGGGCCGCCGCCGCCGGGTTGTGGTACGCGACCTACTGGCTCATGGGCTGGTCTGAAAGCTGTTTCCCGCTCGTGGGACTGGTCACCGGGTCCGCGCTGCTGATGGGGCCCTACCGCCGGGCAACGGTTTCTCTGTCCCGCTGTATCGGCCGCGACGACGGCGTGCGTTTTCTGGCAACCGCGCTGATAACGATTTCCCTCGTCTTTTTTCTCATGCTGCTTCGCTCCGACTGGTACCGGCAGGAAGCGGCGTGGCCGGTATGGATTATGTGGACCAGGCCGCAGTCGAAGGTGGTGCGCGTCCTGCTGATCGCGAATCTGTGGGGGGGGTGGGCGATGCTGGTGCTGCCGAACCTGCTCCGGCGTCGCATCGGCGATTGCCCGCTGACGGTGTCGCTGATCCGGGGCTGTGGTCCCTTTACCTGCGCGATAGTGATGGCGATCCTCCTGGTGCTGTCTATCGGCTGGTTCGGCTACATGTCCTGGAGCCAGTTGAGCATCGCCGTCGGCGCGGCGGTCACCGCGACGCTCGGGGGCGCCCTGCTGGCGCTGCGGGCAGGGGTGGCCGACCGGGATGCCGCCCTCGCGGCGAACCTGCTTACGCAACTGGCGGTGCTGTTTCTCTACCACATCAATCGGAACGTCGAGTTGTGGTGAGGGGGAAGGTGTATCTCGCATCGCGCCGTCGACCTGTCCGGTAAAAGGTGTTGCCATCAGCGATAATCGGATGTATAAGAATGTCATCCCCGGAGACTGCAATTCAGTAAGGATATTCACATGAAGACAACGGCACTGCTGACGACGGCCATCGGTGATTTTCCCAAGGAATCCGGCAAGGTGCGCGACATCTACGACCTCGGGGAGCATCTCCTGATCGTGGCCACCGACCGTATCAGCGCGTACGACGTGGTCATGCCCAACGGTATTCCCGACAAGGGACGGGTCCTGACGCAGATCAGCGCGTTCTGGTTCGATCTTCTCAGGAACGTCGTTCCCCATCACCTGCTGTCCTCGTCGATGGACGACCTGCCGTCCGAGATCTCCGAGCATACGGAGATCGACGGGCGGTTTATGCTGTGCCGGAAGGCCGAAGTGCTGCCCATCGAGTGTGTGGTCCGGGGATACCTCGCCGGCAGCGGCTGGCGCGAGTACAAGAAATCGGGGACCATCTGCGGCATCGAGCTGCCCGGCGGCCTGAAGCAGTGCCAGCAACTGCCGGAACCGGTGTTCACCCCCGCCACAAAGGCCGAGCGGGGCCTCCACGACGAGAATATATCCTTTGGCATGGCCTGCAAACTGCACGGGGAGGAGATCGTCAGCCGCGTCAGGGACATCTCTATCGAACTCTACGTGAAGGGTGCGGAGTACGCCGAGAGCCGGGGGATCATCCTCGCCGACACCAAGTTCGAGTTCGGCCGGCTCCCGGACGGCGAGTTGATCCTCATCGACGAGGTGCTCACGCCCGATTCATCCCGTTTCTGGCCGGCCGACGAGTACAAGCCCGGCAAAGACCAGCCCAGTTACGACAAGCAGTTCGTCAGAAACTATCTCGACGAAATCAAGTTCGACCGCACGCCGCCCGCCCCGCCCCTTCCCGCCGAGATCGTCGAAAAAACCCGGGCCAAGTACATCGATGCCTACACGGTCCTGACGGGCAGCGCCTTTCCGTGGGAATAGGCATCCTGTCGGGGAATGCAGCCGGTCTGCAAACGGCTCTTTTTCCGCCTCTCGTCGTCAGTCTGCATCGGCGGCTCGCTACGCTGAGCCGCCTGCTTCGACTTCCTCGACAGTCGAAAAAATCTCTCGTTTTCGCCTGCGGCTGCATTCCCCGACAGGATGCTTCGCCGCGAGAATGCAGCCGGTCTGCAAACGGCTCTTTTTCCGCCTCTCGTCGTCAGTCTGCATCGGCGGCTCGCTGCCCGTCGCCCTGTTTGGCAGACATGGTTATTCGTCACAACGCGCCGGTCTGCAAGCGGCCGGCCGGCGACCACTCGCTTAGCCGGTCATTTGCTGACGGCGCATTCAAATGCAGCATATACCTGTATCATCGTGTATCATATTGAGAGATAAAAAATACCTTCACGCAAAAACCGGCCGCGCGAGCGGTATCAATTTGCTTCGCGATCGCCGCAGCGGGTGTTTTTTTCAACGCGCAGTTTGTGACCGTCGCGATCACTATTGATCATCACTGCATTGCCAGATTGCATGGCATTCAGATTCCGCTCTACACCCGCGAAGCAATTGCGCACTGCTCTACTCGTGTGTTTCACGGCGAGCGCAGGGGGAACTTTAAAACGAAGAACAGATCGTCTGTTTTCGTGCAAAATAGCTAACGCCTGCCCACGTCAGTGAGACGCACGTGTCGAGCAGTAGCCGGCCGGTAAGGCCGGCCGCCTTGTTACTGGTTGTATGGTGAAGAACGGGATTCGGGAAGCAGGGTGGCGCAGGATGTCTGTTGTTTTTATGTGCGATCCAATCGCATGATGCCCGTTGCTTGGACCCTCGTGTCGTGAACGGTTGCAGAAAAGGTAGCTGACCCCTTTTTCTGACCCCTTTTTCACACACTCGCTGAAATCGATTCCCCCTCACACGGCGGCAGCGATGGCCGCGGTAAGGTTCCAGATGATGTGACTGCAGGCGGCGATCCCGTACCCCCGCCACGACAGCAGGACCGCCCACCAGCCGCCGGCGGTTGCCAGGAAGGCAAACCGTTCCCAGTCCAGCGTCATTGGACTGAGCAGGTCCGCGAGGGGAAAATGGCAGATTGAAAACAGCAGCGCGGAAACAATACTCGCGCATATCATGACCTTTGCGTGTTTCAGACCGGCGAGGTCCGTGAACAGGACCGCCGCCCCGTGTATCAGCACGAGCCTGAACACAAATTCCTCGTAGATTCCCGCGCCGAACGATTCGCAGAAATTATACAGGAGTCCGCCGTCTCCCCCGTCGCCGACCGCGGCCGACGACGGTGTTCCGATGATCCAGCCGGCCGCCAGGAGGGGGAGCGTCCAGATAATGCCCTCGATGACAATGCCCGCGACACCGAGAGCATCGGGCCGCCAGGGATCTTTACGGGCGATGTGCTGGCAGATCAGGACGATGACGATCACGGTCGACGGCAGCAGTATGCCCGGCATGCCGAACCAGCGAAACACGATACGGATAAAGTAGGGGGCCAGCAGACGGCTGCCGAATATCGCCGCGCCGATATGGAACAGAACGAGGAGTGGCGCGATAACGGCGAGCTGGTTCATCGGGCGGAGGGCGAGCCGGCCGTAATGGGGGTATTCCCTGGCGGGTCCGATTTCCTCCGTGTTAATCGTCACGTTCCGCTCCCGGTCCGGGTTGACGGCCGCGGTTTCCTATTTGCAGGTAGTTTTCGATTTTCAGGATGGTCACCGGTCCGATACCGCGTACCTTTCGCAGGTCGTCGAGAGTGGCGTACGATCCGTGCGCGCGGCGGCAGGCGACGATCTTATTCGCCGTGACCGGGCCGATACCGGGAAGCCGGCAGAGCGAGGGTACCGACGCGGTATTCGGATCGATCATCTCGCGTGCGGCATCGATTTTCCGGCTCGTTTCGGGTACGGTGCCGGGGTGCGGGATGCGGGAGGGATAGACCAGTGAGACGGCCGCGAGCATCAGCAGGGCAATCGTTGCGGCGACCGGGATGTGTTTTTCGGAAAGTCCGGGGTCCATGGCACTGCCGGAGAGGACGTTACTCTTCCTGCTGCTGCTCGGGTGGTGCCGCCGGATGCTCCTCGGCGGCCGGCGCGCTCTCCGGTTCCTGTATGACGTTCAGGGTATTGCGGAGGTTGGCGAATTCCTTCATGGATTCCTTGGGGGCCATGTTCGTTCGCAGCAGACCGCCGTGGTAGATGTTCATCCCCTTCCGGTCGACGAGATCTCCCCAGCAGATACTCTTGATAAACGGCTTGGAGAGGGCCATCCTCGCTATGACCCTGAGCCATTCTGCCTGCAGTTTTTCGCTCCACGGTTTGTGCCACATGCCGGCGTGAATGATCGGTTTTTTCCCGCCACCGGCCTCGTCGGGATGTCTCTTCGCGGCCGAGGGAACCTGGCAGAGGGTAAGGTGCACGTCCTTGGCGTGGGGGAGAAACTCCTCGAGCATTTCGCTGATCTGCATGATATCGCGGACATAATAACCGTCGGATGCCTCTCCCATCCGGAGGGGGATGGCGAACCCGTCGAATTTCATGTTGTTCTGGTAGGCGATATCCGCGTAGAGCAGGGGGGGAATGGAACGCTGGTTCCGGGAGTAGTATTCGCCCCACGGCATCGGAATTTCGATGAGTGCCTGGCTCCGGGGCGACAGTTTCTTGACGATCTGGCAGGCGGTCCGGGTCAACTCGGTGATCTGGTCGAACTCCAGGTCGAAATTGTTGACCGACAGTCCCGAAATGACGGTCCAGTAGTCCACCACGTCGCCGTATTTCTCGAGCAGGCGCTGGACGTGGGTCAGGAGGAGTATCCTCATGGTTTCGTAGTCGTCTTTCCAGAGGGGTATCCAGTCGGGGAGGTTCTCCTTGTCCAGGTTGAGCAGGGGGCCGGCGAAGATCTGCTTGTTGTGCCGCTGCGCCCAGCTGATCCAGTTGTCGACATCCCCGTACCGGTAATTCCGCTCGGTGGGCTCCATCTGTTTCCACGGGGTGGGGATGTTGATGAACTCGAACATGTTCAGGACCTGCGGCCGGTGCTTGTCGGGCGGGATCTCGATGTTGGTCCGGCTGCCCAGGAGTATGGCGCCCTCGTTCTGCAGCCGCCGGTTGCGTATGACCTCAGCGTGCAGCAGAGTCAACCGTTCCCCCAGCATGAGGGCCCGGTCGAGAATGTCGTCCGCCTGGATCGAGGCCGCGCCGGGATCGGTCGTATCGGTGATCAGGGCTTCCACGAGTTCATCCCGGAGTTCGGTGAACACCTCGTTTATGTCCGCGGCCTCGGGATGGTCGAACAGGGTCCAGTCCTCGCGTTTCCGGTATATCCGCGCCATCTGGCCCCTGGCAAGCTCCAGGTTCAGGTTGTACGGCCGGTTGCGTTCCGGCAGGCGGTTGGTGTTCAGGATATAGGCGCCGGTCGAGCCGGCATACCAGGGTATCACCAGGGCGCACGCCACGGACGTCGACGTGTTGCAGCATATCCGGTTATTGTCGGCGATGATATCCGCGCTCTGCGGGATGCTGTCATGTCCGTAAATGTAACAGCCGGACAGGTCGATCCCTTCCAGCGGTTTTCCTTTTCTATAGGCTTCGAACAAAAGCATCGCGTACCTCTGTTACCGTGTTGCGTTATTCCGGTTTCCGTTTCGGATACGGCAGCCGCCTGACACGGCATCACCGCGCATGCTGCCGCGACCGGCTGACGCGCGGCTTCCGAGCATTTTATGATTATATGAGCGCGGAGTAAATTCTAAAGTACAAAGTGCGGGCCGGATTTTGTTCGTGGTGAAATTCTGGTAGTATGCAGCCGTGGTTCGCCCGCAGCACATCTTGATGGAGTATTACGCGGCCATGCGCGAACGATTCGGCCACCGGGGCTGGTGGCCGGGCGAGGGCCGATTCGAGATATGCGTGGGGGCGATACTCACCCAGAATACCAACTGGAAAAACGTGGAGAAAGCCATCGCCGCGATACGTGCGGCGGGCATGATGGACGCGGCCTCTCTGCTCGCGATGGAAACGGAAACCCTGGCGGCCCTGATCCGGCCCGCCGGGTACTACAACGTCAAGGCAAAGCGACTGCGCCATTTTCTGTCCGTCGTCGTTCGCGACTTCCGCGGCGACATCGACGCGTTTTTGGACCGCCCGGTCGCCGTGCTCAGGGAAGGACTGCTCGAGATAAACGGCATCGGCCCCGAGACCGCCGACAGCATCATACTCTACGCCGCGGGCCGCCCGTCGTTCGTGGTCGACGCCTACACCAGGCGATTGTTTCTTCGGCACGGTCTGATCGGGGAAGACGACGGCTACGACGACATCAAGCACTGTTGCGAGTCGCGCCTGCCCGAAGATGTGGATCTGTGGAACGATTTTCACGCGCAAATCGTCGAGACCGGCAAGCGGTACTGCCGGGTTGTGCCGCGCTGCGACGGCTGCCCCCTCGAATGCTTCCCGCACGTGATCGAGGCGCGGTGACGATCAGCGGTGTTTCGTATCGACTTCGCCGTGCAGCCTTTTTTTCGGCGTTCTCGATTTTTCCACGCGCCGGGCGATAATCCCGATGGCGGATATGGCGGCCAGGACGCCGGCCGGGCCGTAGGATGCCGGCACAGCGGAAACGGGGCCGGTTTCCGGCGGGGAGTACCACTGCCACAGGACGTGGAACGCGGCCGTCACAACAAGGAATAACAGAGATGTCGCTGCCCTTTTCATGCCGGTGCTCCTTCACGCGTGTCACTTGATTCCCGTCCATGAAATCATGTATTACCTATCGGCGGTTCCGGGAACGGGAGATAAGTCGCTTTTCGGCCGGGCGGCGCGATGCGCCCGCGTCGACGGTTCATATATTGGTGGAATTAAGACAGGATATGGATTTTTTCCGCGCAACCGGTGACACTATAATCATTCTGTTCGGGAAGACAGTGCGTGGAAATCACGCGAGAACTATCCGCCCGTGACCGGCGGACCCATGAGAGGAGAAATGAAGAATGTCTGATGAAACCGTACGCCTCGGTGTATGCAGCTGGTCGCTGCTTCCGGAATCGCCCAAACAGCTCGCCGACGCGGTCCGGGTGCTCGGTTTGTCGAAGATTCAGCTCGCGATCGATCCGGTCGCGGAATCGTCCGCGTGGACGGAGGCCGGTGCCGTTCTTTCGGGAGAGGGGATCGAGATCGCCTCCGGCATGTATCACACCATCGGGGAGGACTATACGACGCTGGAAACCATACGCCGCACCGGCGGCGTGGTGCCGGACGAACACTGGGAGCGCAACATCGAAAACGCGCGGCGCGACGCGAACATCGCCGCCGAACTCGGCGTGAAGCTTGTCAGCAGCCATGCCGGGTTTATCCCGCCCGGTCCGGATGATCCCACCCGGGACATACTGATCGAGCGGGTCGCGATGATCGCCGACGTCTTCGCCGAGGAGTGCGACGGTGTCCTGCTGCTGGAGACCGGCCAGGAAACGGCGGAGACCCTCGAGGGATTTCTCGGCGATCTCGACCGGGCGAACGTGGGGGTGAACTTCGACCCGGCCAACATGATCCTCTACGGCATGGGTGACCCCGTGGATGCGGCACGGCGCCTCGTCGGCGGTATACGCCAGGTCCATCTGAAAGACGCCTGCAGCGCCGAGCGGCCCGGTCAGGAGTGGGGCGCAGAGGTGCCCGTAGGCGCGGGCGAAGTGGATTGGCCGGCGTTCTTTTCCGTACTCGGCGCGGGAGGTTTTTCCGGAGACATGATGTTCGAGCGGGAGGCCGGCGACGACCGGCCGGGAGACATTGCCACGGGCATCGGCTTTATCAAGGGTGTCATGTCGTCGTAGGGCATACAGGCATCCGGTTTTAAACGCGAAAGGATACCATCATGGCGAAGATCGGTGTGGTTGGGCTTGGTTTCATGGGCATCACGCATATCAAGGCATATGCGAATATTGAGAACGCCGACATAGCGGCGGTTGCCGACGCGGATGAAAAGAAGGCCGGCGGCGACCTGTCGGACGCCTGGGGCAATATCGGCGACGGCGGGGTGCCCGGTATCGATTTCGATTCGCTGAAGACAACGACGGATTATCGCGACTTGCTGGCGATGGACGATCTGGACATCGTGGACATCTGCGTGCCGACGCCGTTCCACCTGGAACTGGTCACGGCCGCGCTGGAGTCGGGCAAGCACGTGGTGTGCGAGAAGCCGCTCGCGCGGACCGCGGCCGAGGCCCGGTCGATAGCCGCGGCGGCCGAGCGGGCCCCGGGTATGTTCATGCCCGCCATGTGCCTGCGATTCTGGCCGGAATGGCAGTGGCTGAAGGAGGCGGTTGAAAAGGGCACCTACGGGAAGGTTCTCAGCGCGACGTTTCGCCGTGTCGCCGCGATGCCGCCGGGGTGGTATTCAAACGGGGAGTGGTCGGGAGGGGCCCTCCTCGACCTCCACATCCACGATACCGACTTCGTCTGCTGGCTGTTCGGTCGGCCCGACGCCGTCAACAGCAGCGGGTTCGTTCACACCAGCGGCCAGGTCGATCACGTCGCCACGCAGTATATCTACCGGGACGAATCGTTGCCGGATCTCGTGACCGCCGAGGGCGGGTGGTGCATGGACGAGGGATTCGGCTTCAACATGCAGTTCACGGTCAATTTCGAGAAAGCCACGGCCGATTACGACATGAGCCGGGAACATCACCTCACGCTGTTCAGCGGCGGCGAGGCCGAGCGGATCGACCGGGAAGGAGACGGCTGGGAGGGAGAGCTGCGATATTTCGTCGAGCAGGTGACGGGGGGCGGCTCGCTCGACGTGGTCTCGGCGGCCGACGCGGCCCGGAGCATCGAGGTCATCGAGGCCGAGGGCAACAGCGTGGCCTCGGGTGAAATTACGTCTCTGTAACATACAAAACCGGACACCGATATCCGGGCGAGGCTGTGACAGGTATTGGGTGTCCGGTTTCTCTTTTTCTCTGTTTTCGAAATTGGGGTGTTGACCTTATTTTAATCATTTGATTAAATTCCTTTTTCGATTGGTTAATAGTAGGTGTAACACCCATCAGGAGCAGGATACTCGTGGCGACAGCAACAACCGATACCCGGACGGCACTGATCGAGGCGGCGGGACGGCTCTTCGCCGAAAACGGTCTCGAGGGCACCGGCACCCGCGCCATCGCGGAGGCGGCGGGCTCGAATATCGGGAGTATCCACTACTACTTCGGCGGAAAGGCGAACCTGTACCGGGCATCCGTCGAGCACGTTCTGGACCTGCGGGTGACGCAGCAGAACATACGGGTTCCCGTCCCCGATCGGTCCGATCCCGCCGGCGTCTCGAACCTCCTGCAACTCATGGTCTGTAAGCGGTTCGCGGCGTCACTTGGGACAGCGGCGCCCCGGTGGCATACCCGCTTGATTGTCAGGCTTTTTACCGAGGGCCCCGAGGACGTCTTTGTCTGGGTCGATAATCGCATATTGAAACCCGATTTCGAACTGTTCCTTCGCATTGTGCGCCTGGCACGACCCGGAATCGGCGGGCGCGAGGCCCGGAAAATTTTCTACGTGTTCATAAGCCAACTGGTCTTTTACGCACAGCGTATGGAGCGCATGGGCCGTATTTTTGACACGGGTGCGGATTCCCCGCTGCTTACCGAGGAGTTGGCGCAGTACGCGGCCCTGTCCGTCACCCGGACCCTGGGGCTGCCGGACCCGGCGGACGAACCGTTCGGGGAGGAGTGATTTTCGTGTCGAGAGAAAAACATCACGGTAGGGTGATCCTCTTATCCGTATCGCTGACGTGTCTGCTGGCGGGGGGGCTGGCGGGGGGGCTGGGCGTTCATTACTGGTGGCTGAATCGCCTGGAAAATCAGGATTTCCAGGCGGCCCGTCCCGCGCCCGCCGGGCTGGCGGAAACACGGGCGGAACCCGCGGCCCCGGTGCGGGTGTCCGCGGCCTCGCTGGAGTCGGTGCGCCCTGAAAAGCGGATCGTCGGGCGGCTGCGCGAAATCCGCAAGGTGACCGTGGCGAGCGAGGTGACCGGGAAGATCGTCGCCATGAATGTCGTCGAGGGCACGCCGGTGACGACGGACAAGACGATTATCGCCAGCATCGACAACACGTGGCTCGACCTGGGCATCGACCGCCAGAAGGCCCTGGTAGAGGTCATCACCACACGGCTGGCGAAGGAGAAGGCCAACCTCGACCGGGTCCGGGCGCTGCACCGGCGGGACGTGGCAACCGATCGCGAATACGAAGACCAGCGGGCCGCTTACGACGAAACGCAGGCCGAACTCAAGGCGGCGAGGGTTGCCCTGGCCGACCTCCGCGAAAAGAGGAACCGGGTGGATATACGGGCGCCGTTCGACGGCTGGGTCGTCGCCCGCCGCGCGGAGCTGGGCCAGCACCTGAGCCCGGGCTCTCCGGTTGTCGATATCATCAGCCGGGGGCACATCTACGCGGAGATGAACGTGCCCGAGTCGCTGGTCAACGGGCTGGAGGCGGGCATGGACATTCCCGTCACGGTCGAGCCCATCGAGAGGACCTATACCGGGAAGATCGAATCCATCAACCCCTACGGGGCGACGGCGTCCCGCACCTACCCGGTCAGGGTGATCCTCTCCGACGACGGCGGGCGACTCAAGGCGGGGATGAGCACCGAGGCGGTGTTCCCGGCCGGCGAAACCGGAAAGCAGATCGTGGTGTCGCGCGACGCCGTACTTATCAAACCGGACGGCAATACCGTCTGGGTCGTGCGGGACGGCAGCGGCCTTGAGGCGTTCCCGGTGCCGGTAACGGTCGTTTCCCGCGTCGGCGACCGCTACGCGGTCCGGCCCCTGACCGACGGCGGGCAGCAACTGCTGGTTGACGGCGCGACGGTTGTCGTCGAGGGCGCCGAACGCCTCCGGCCCCGCCAGGAGGTGGCCCCTCTCGACCGCGGGCCCGGTAAACCCGAACGCCCGGACGGTCCGGCGGCTTCGTCCTGAACCGGAGCAGACGATGGATATCATCCGTTTTGCGATAGAGAACCCGGTCAAGGTCACCGTCAGCGTGATCCTGGTCATCCTGTTCGGTATCCTGGCCGTGGTGGCCATCCCCGTGCAGATGACCCCGGACGTCGACCGGCCCATCGTCAGGGTGACGACCATCTGGCCCGGCAGGAGCCCCGAGGAAATCGAGCGCATGATCCTGCAGGAGCAAGAGGAGCGGCTCAAGACCATCCCCGGGCTCCGGAAGATGACCGCCACCGGCGAACTCGGCCGGGGTTCCATCGAAATGGAGTTCAACATCGACGTGGCGGTCGACCGGGCGCTGCAGGAGGTCTCCAACAAGCTCGACGAGGTGCCCTACTATCCCGATAACGTCGAGCGGCCGATCATCAAGGCGTCCTCCAGCGCCGAGGAGGACGTGATCGGGGTCTGTTTCGTCCAGGCGGCCGACCCCGACCTGGATATCGCCGCGTTCTATGACTATTTCGACCGCTATATCAAGCCCTACCTCGAGCGGATACCCGGCGTCTCCGAGGTGGACCTGAAGGGGGGGCGCGAGCACCAGGTCCATATCCAGATAGATCCCTACGCCCTCGCCCACCGCGGTATCACGTGCGCGGAGATAAAAAACGCACTCCAGCTCGACAACCTCAACGAGTCCGGCGGCGATCTTCCCGACGGCCGCCTCGACGTCCGGTACCGGGTGATCGGCCAGTATGACGACCTTCGGCAGATCAGGAATACCATCATCCGTTACGACGGGGACACACCCATCCGGATCGGGGACGTCGCCCGGGTGACCATGAAGCTCGAGAAGAACACCCACTTCGACCGCTCAAAGGGGACGCCGACGATGGCGCTCCTGCTGCGGCGCGAAACCGGTGCAAACGTCATCGAGGTCATGGACGAGTTCCGCCGGCGCGTCAAGGAACTCAACCGGGACGACGGGCTCTGCGCCCAGTTCCGGCACGACCGCCACCGGATTCGCCTGCGGATGATCTACGATGAAACCGACTATATCAACGACGCGATCGGCATCGTCACCGACAACATGCTCCTCGGGGCCTCCCTGGCGGTGCTCGTGCTGCTGCTGTTTTTGGGCAGCCCGCGTCCCGCGGTGATCATCGCGCTGTCCATCCCGATTTCGATCGTGGGGACGTTCGTTATCATGCACGTCTTCGGGCGCAATCTCAACGTCGTCTCCCTGGCGGGGCTGAGTTTCGCGGTCGGCATGGTCGTCGACAACGCCATCGTGGTCAGCGAGAACATCGACCGGCACCTCCACATGGGCGAAGGGCCGCTGGTGGCCGCTTACCGCGGTACCCGGGAGGTGTGGGGGGCGATCCTCTCGTCGTCGTTGACGACCATCGCCGTCTTCGCCCCGGTCCTGACGATACGGGAAGAAGCCGGGCAGCTCTTCCACGACATCGCCCTCGCGATATGCGCGGCCGTCGGGTTTTCCCTGGTCGTTTCGACCACCGTGATTCCCTCGGCCGGGGCCGCCTTTCTGCGCGACCGTAAAAAACGGGGCGGATTTCTGCGGCGGGCCCTCGCGGGACTGCTGGGGATCCGCTACCTGGCCGGATGCCTCGCCGCGGGCTATTCCCGCATGATCTACCTGCTGACTCACCGAAGCTTCGCCGGTGTCTACACGCGGCTGGTGATTGTCGCGGCCGTCATGGCCGTGAGCGTCGGGGGGATCGTGTGGATGATTCCGCCCGCCGGCTACCTGCCCAACGGCAACCGCAACTTCATCGTCGGCATGATGTTCACGCCGCCCAGCTATTCCTACGAGCAGAATGTGCTCCTCGGCGACCGCATCGAAGAGGAACTCCGCCCCTACTGGGAGGCGGCAAACACCGCGGAGGCAACGGCGATCCGGCCTGTGTACGATTCCGCGGGCAACCGCGTCGCGCAGGTGCCTGCCATCGACGAGATCATCGTGATCGTCTCCCGGGGCAGGGTGTTCATGATCTGCCGGTCAAAGGAACCCCGCAGCGCGCGAAGTCTGATACCGGTCCTCCAGAACATGATGAAAAAGCAGCCCGGCTGTTTCGGGTTCGCCCGGCAGCCGTCGATCTTCGGCCGCTTCGCCGGCGGCGATTCCGTGGACGTCGAGCTGGTGGGCAACGATGCGGATAACCTCCGGCGCAGCGCCGAGGCCCTCCAGAAGCGGCTCTTCGCCCGGTTCAGCCCGTTCTCGATCCGCACCGACCCCCAGAGTTTCGAGTTGACCGGTCCCGAACGGCGCGTTGTCATAGACCAGGTCAGGGCCAAGGAACTCGGGCTCAACGTCCGGGCGCTCTCCGTCAGTGTGCGTGCCCTGATCGACGGCGCCGATATCGGTGACTTCAACTTCGAGGGCGATACGCTCGACCTGCTGATCATCCGCGACCCGGCGATCGCGGTCACGCCCCGGGAAATAGAGGATATGCCCCTGGCCGTCAGGGATTCCGGCGGGGCGGTGACGATGCTCCCCCTCAACGAGATAACGAAGGTGCAGCGCGCCGATGCCTCCAAGTCGATCAAGCGGGTCGAGCAGCAGCGGGCAATCACCTTTACCGTCAATCCGCCCGGCACGATGGCGCTCCAGGAGGCCCGGGAGGAGATCGAGTCGATTGTCGCACAGGCCCGCGCCGCGGGTGAGATTACGGCGGACATCAACCTGTATTTCTCCGGCAACGCCGACAGCCTGACCGAGACCCGCCGCGCCCTGCTCGGCGCGTGGACGGGATTCAACGCCGAATCCCTGCTGAGCGTGGGTTTCAGCCGTTTTTTCCTCGCCCTCCTGATCACCTACCTCCTGATGTCGGCCCTGTTCGAGAGCTTCCTCTATCCCTTCGTTATCATGTTCTCGGTCCCGATGGCCATGGTCGGCGGGTTCCTGGGACTGACCCTCCTGCGGTCCGTGCATCCCAACCAGCAGCTCGATACCCTGACCATGCTGGGATTTATCATCCTGATCGGCATCGTGGTCAACAACGCCATCCTGATCGTCCACCAGGCCCTGAACTTCATGCGGGGCACGGGCGAGGCCGACGAGGCGGCCCGGCGACTGACCGATCCGCGGGAGGCCATCGCGGAATCGGTGCGGACCCGGATCCGGCCGATTTTCATGACCACGGCCACCAGCGTCTTTGCCATGCTTCCCCTGGTCGTCGCCCCCGGCGCCGGCAGCGAGATCTACCGCGGTCTCGGCAGCGTCGTGGTCGGCGGGCTCGCCGTGTCGGCCGTCTTCACCCTCTTGGTGGTGCCCCTGATCCTCAGCCTGGTCATCGACGTCCGGGTCGCCCTCGCCCGGCTCCGCGGCCGCGAGTTCCGGGAGGGTCTCAGGCACGTCGAGACGCCCGGAACGGAGCCCAGTTCCGGGGACACCATACTTAATTCAAGACAACCATCAACGTTCCCTGAAAGCGATTCGTCCGAAACATGATGTACAGTCTCTGGATGCAAGCTTCGGTTCGAATTAAGTATGGTG
Organism: uncultured Planctomycetaceae bacterium; assembly: GCA_964557575.1. Taxonomy (GTDB): domain Bacteria; phylum Planctomycetota; class Phycisphaerae; order SM23-33; family SM23-33; genus CAZLBC01. The sequence goes on along the minus strand of CAZLBC010000030.1, from coordinate 8,801 downwards.
TCCCCGGAATTTGGTGTCCCCGGAATCAGTCCGCGATGATGACGCGGAACCCCACGTCGAAGACCCGGTGGAAGGGGGTGCAGGCCCGCCGGAGGGCGGACCGGGCCTCGCCGGGGCGGTCGTACCACGATCCGCCGCGGACGACCTTTTTCCCGTCGGCATCAGGGTCGTTGCGGCCGTCGCCGGGACGGTAGGGGTACGGCCGGTACGCGCTGCGCGTCCACTCGGCGACGTTGCCGTGCATGTCATGGAGTCCCCAGGGATTCGGGCGGAAGCTCCCGGCCGGCGCGCTGACGCGGCGGCCGTCGTCGACCGTTTTTGCCGCCGGCCGCCAGGGGGGCACGGCGCCCGACGGCAGTCCCCAGCCGAACGTGTCCACGCCGTGGAGCGCGCGGTCGGCGAGGTTCGCGATCTTCGAGAAATCGACCCCTGTCCCGCCGTACCACAGGGGGCCGTCGGAACCGGCACGGCAGGCCCACTCCCACTGCGCCTCGGTCGGGAGCATGACCGCGCGGCCCGTTTTCTTCGACAGCCACCGGCAGAAGGCCGTCGCCCGCCGCCAGTCGACGCGGCAGACCGGCTGCCGCGGCTCGTTGACCGGGTAGCCCCGCTCCCGGACGCTGAACTGCAGGAAGTCCCCGTGCTCCAGGCGGCTGTCGTGGGCGGGGTCGAAACGGGCGTACTGGGCGTTGGTGACCTCGCGGGCGCCCATCCAGAAGGCATCGACCGCGACGGCCGCGCGCGGACGCTCGTCGCGGCGGCCCGCCGCCGATCCCATCACGAACCGTCCCGCCGGTATCCGCACCAGCGTGAGGGCCGCGTTGTCGCCGATGTCGATCGTCATCTCAGCGTCCGCCCCCCGCGGCTGCATCTTCTTCGCCGCGGCCGCGTCGAAGGGCCAACTGTCGCAGGCGGCCGGGCCGGGCGGCGGCTCCTTTTTCACTTTCGCCGGGCTTTTCGGTGGCGGCTCGTACGTGACCGGGTAGATCTTCTCCGGGTCCTCGTCGATGCCGGCGTACCGCCGGTTCATCTCGCGGCGGCGATCGCGCTGGCGGGCGACCTTCTTCATCCCGACGATCTCGTGCCAGGTGCCGTGCGCCGGTGTGTTCAGGTCGATCCAGGTGACCAGCCGGTCCAGCGCCTCCGGTTCGAGGCGCACGCCGTGGTGGCCCTTTTCCAGGAGCCGGATCAGCCGGGTCGTGTCGGCGTGGAACTCGGTCGGGTAGAGCATGTGTATGTCGCTCTCTATGGTGTGTCCCCGGACGTAGCGCCGCAGGGCGAGGTAGGACGGCGTGAACGCGGTGCCGTTGTTGTAGTTCTTGCTGCCGGCCTGCGGGTGGACGGGGGGGCGGGCGGTGAAGTCGGGGATCGCCCTGTTGTCGTCGCGCGGTGTGCCGTCGTGGCAGCGGACGCAGTGGTGGTCGAGGACCGGCTGGACCTCGCGGACGAAACTGAAACCCCGGACCGGCCCGTACCAGGGCTCGATGTCCGCCGGCGGCTGCTGCAGGGCTTGCGTGTTGGCGGGGGGGACGACCTCGTTCTGGCCCTCGTGGCACCCGACGCAGGAGAGGGTTTCGCCCGGCATGGCGGTCGCCCAGCTCCGCATCAACTGCAGGGCCTTGCCGTCGGCGTCGAGGGGCTGCAGCGACAGGGGGGTGTTGGCCGGCACCCGGAAGTAGGCCGAGCCGTCGGGGCATACCGGCACGGTCCCGACGATCCGCTTGACGTCCCAGGGACCGTCGAGTCCCACCCGGTTGACCTGGCCCCCCATCCCGTGGTACGCGAAGTGGTAGGTCAACAGCCGCAGTTGCTTGACCGCGCCGCGGGGGACGCCCGCCAGCCCGCCGCCCCGGTAGATGTCGGCGATGTAGAAGGAGGCGTCCTTTGCGGCCGGATCGACCTTGTCGGCGACGGCCGGCGGCCGGGGCCGCGGCGCCGGCGGGACCGGTTCCAGCAGGGCGCCGTCCGGGGAGTCGGCGATCAGCACCAGGTTGTCGTAGACGTCCGCGAGGTAGATGCCCCACCGGGATTTCGGGTCCGGCTTCGCGGCAACGATGAAAAACCGGTCATTCAGCGGCCAGGGGTGGAGGAATTTCGGCCGGCTTTTGCCGACCAGTCCGTCGCGGATGATCGGCTTGACCTCGCGGCTGCGACCGCAGACCCGCTGGACCACGCCCTCGGCCTCCCGCCGGCCCTGGGCGGTGTCGAAGAGGACCAGCTCTCCCATGCGCGGGACGTCGTGGTGACCGCCGACGATGCCGACGAACCGGGACGCGTGCCCGGGGCAGGGCCGGGCGTAGAACACGGCATTCGGCCAGTAGGAGTTGCTGCCGTAGTACTCCATCTGCTGGGTCCCGTCCGGGTTCATCCGGAACAGGATGCGGGAGACGAAGTGGGGGATATCGGAGTATTCCCACCGCAGGTAGAGCACGCGGCCGTCGTTCAAAACGGTCGGGCACCAGTCGTGATCCTGCTCGAACGTGAGGCGCCGTATGGTGCCGTCCGACCGGTCCCACCGGTAGATGTTGGAGACGTGCGAGGAACCCTTGACGCACGGGACGCCGGTGAACGGGGCGGTGGAGGTGAAGAGCACGCGGCCGTCGGGCAGGTAGCAGGCGTCGTAGTTGTCGACGTCCGGTTCACGGATCAGCGGCAGCTCTTTCGGCGTGCCGCCCCCGGCGCTCATCTCGAATATCTGCCAGCGCTTGTTGGACCCGATCGAGGAGAAGAGCATCTTTTCGGCGTCGAAGTCGAGGTCGACGTCGCCGACGAACGCCCCGTTTGCCGGGCGGTGGAGCGTGTCGATGACGGGGGTGCCGGCGAGGTCCGAGAGGACCGCGATCTCGTTGTCGAACCCCCCGCGCTTCAGCGAGGAGTTGCTCTGCCAGTTGAGGGGCAGGCCGAGGTTCTTCTCGCCCCGGCGTACGACCAGCAGCCGATCGCAGTCGATCAGGGGGTTGGCCAGCAGCGCCTCCCGGCGGAGGGCCCGGAACCGCCGGTCGCGTTCCGCGGCGTCGCCGGCGGCCTCCTTCTGTTCGGCGAGGAGGGCGTCGAGCTGTTCGAGGTATGCGCTGCCGCCGGGATAGCGCCGGCCGTAGGCTTCGGCGAGGTCGGTGACCGCCCGTCGCAGGGCCGCCGCCGATGCGGCGGTCAGGCGAAAGGCGGGGTCTCCGGCCGGCTCGTCGGGTTTCCGGGCCGCCGGTTTTTCGGCGGGCGCGACGGTGATCTTTCGCCACGATGCCGGTTCGGCGAGGTAGGCCAGCACGTTGGCGGTGATGTGTTCGAGATTCGACCGGTGGGGATTGTTCTTGTTGCCGTAGTGGGGCAGCCGCCAGCCCATCGCGATGATGCGGCCCTTCTTCAGGGCGTATTCGACCAGGGGCCGTTCTCCGGCGTCGGGGAACGCGTCGGCCAGGAGCATCCCGCCGGCCGGGCCGCCGGTGCCGTGAAAATCGGCGAAGGCCGGGTACCCGCGGTTGGTGAGCATCGCGCGGCCGCCGTCGCGGCGGAGTCCGGCGAAGACCGGGTGATCGTCGACGGCCGGCGTGATACCCGCCCGGCCCCGGTCGTTACCCGGGCCGCCGACCCGCGGGCGGCGGGGCTCGACCCCGAGCGGGTGGACCATGGCCGCCGCCGCGCCGGACAGGAACAGCCCCCGTCCGCCGCCGACGAACCCGCGCAGCGCGTCGAGGGTCGCCCCGACGAAGATGCTGCCGGACAGTTGCGTGTCGTCGCCCTGGTGATACCAGAGCACCCGGTAGTCCTGCAGGTCGACTTTTCGGCCCTTCTCGTCCCGGCAGGTGCCGTCGGCGCCGATCACGACGACGGCGGCGTTGTGCCGCTTTTCGGCCAGCCGCCGCGCGGCGGCGGTCTCGGGGCCGGTCTTCTGTCCGTCCCGGGAGACGACCAGGAAGCCCACCCGTCCGCCGCCGTCCGCCGCCGGTGCGGCGAGGGCGGTCGCGCACAGGACAAGACACGTCGAAAGGCAGCGGTGTGCGTTCACGGCGGCGGTCTCCTTCCGGTCATTTCCCGGGCAGTTGACGGATGCGGATGTCCCGGAAGCGGATCCGCAGCCGGTCGCCCGCGTGCAACTGGAGGGCGATGTGGCCCCGGAGGCCGACGTTGTGCTTCCGGTGGGCCGCGTTGTCCAGGACGCCCTTCCCGTCGAAATCGCAGGCGGTCACCCCGTTGACCACCGTCGTGATCCGCGTCCCCCGGCAGGTGATGTGCATCTCGTTGAAGCCGTCCCCCTCGTCGGCATACTTGAACTTTACATCCTTGACGCCCTGCTCCCGCGTGATCTTCCAGTTCTTGCGGCTCGGGCAGATCCAGCGCTTCTCCTCCCGGGTCTCGTCGTAGATGAGGCCATTGCGCCAGGGGCCGCGGGGGTGGATATCGACCTGCGGGCCGTCGAGCCAGCCGCCCCGCGGTGCGCCGGGACCGTCGTCGTAGCGGCTGCGGACCTGGACGCCGCTGTTGCCGGGGCTGTCGCGGAAGGCCTGGAACCTGAGTTTCAGCTCGAAGTCGCCGTACTCCTTGTCGGTCATCAGCCAGACGTAGTCGTGCTTTTTGTCCTTCAGCGAGTTGCACTCTATGGCGCCGTCACGGACCGTCCAGAAGGTCTTCTCCCGGTCTTTCTTCAGGCACATGACTGACCAGCCGTCGAGGTTCTTTCCGTTGAACAGGGATACCCACGCGCCGCCGGCGGCGGACTTTCCCGCGGGTGGTTTGTCGGCCGCGGCGGCGGGCAGGCATAGCGGCAGGATCATCAGCAGGGTGCGTATCATGTTCGGTTCTCCTGTTTCGTGCGCGCGGCGATGCACGCGATCTCCATCCGTGCCGGGCACGTCGGCGGTTGAGAAGGTCTCGACCATGGTTACGCAGTATAGCCTCGTTCGGCGGGCGGCTCAACCGGTTTCGGTACGTATCCGCATTCCCCTGACAAAAAACACATGGCCCCCTGTCAATTGGGCCATGGATTGCCGCCGCGGTCGGTATACTATACACGGTGTGCCGATACAAAGGAGAACCGCCATGGTCCGCCGGATGGTTTCGTGCATGTCGCTGGTATGCGCCCTCTGTTCCCCGCTGCTGTCCGCCGACGTCGAGAACCTCGCGCCGCGGGCGAAGATCACGGCCGACTCCGCGTACAGCGATAAGTACGCGGCGCAATTCGTCGCCGACGGCAAGATACCCGCCGCCGGTTCGCGGCAGGACCCCGGCCGGGCCTGGGCGGTCAACGGCAAGACCCACGGCGGGGGGGCGGTGCTGACGCTGCGGTGGAAGAAGCCGGTGAGGGTGGCGGAGGTCGTCTACTACGGCCGCACGGCGTGGTATCTCAACGAGTGCTGGAAGCGATGCGCGGTATTCGCCGGCGGCGCCGATACCCCCGCGGCGACCGCGACACTCGCGGCCGTCCACGGCCCGCAGCGGATCCCGCTGAAGCAGCCGGTCACGACCGCGGAAATCACGATGACGTTCACCGCCTCCCACGGCGGGTTCAATCCCGGCGCCGCCGAGATCCAGGTGTTTCCCTCGTCGCCGTCCGACGAGCAGCTCGAGCACTACTGCCCGTCGCCGCCGGGGCAGCCGAAAGAGTCGCCGGCGCTGGCGGAAAAGGTTCGTTCCGGGGACCTCGGTTTCACGAAAATCGTGGTCATCAAGCGGCACGTGATCAACCCTTCCCACGTCTACACCTACCACGCCGAGAGCCTGAAGCCCGGCGGCGGCCTGTACGTCGTCGACCTCGCGGCCGGCGGGGATACCAAACAGATCGTCGATTCGGAAAAGGGGGAGATCCTGGACGGCAACATCTCCTTCGACGGCCGGCGGATGCTCTTCAGTTGGAAGCGGACGATGACCGAGCCGTTCCAGGTATACCGGATCAACGTCGACGGCACGGGCCTGGCGCGGGTCACCGACGACGACTCGAACAATTTCAACTGCTGCTGGCTGCCGGACGGCGGGATCGCGTTTCTCTCCGACCGGAAACCCGCCTTCGCCTACTGCTGGGTGACCTCCACGCCGATACTCTACCGCTGCGACAGGGACGGGGAGAACCTCGTCCGGCTCTCGGCGAATTACCTCAACGACTTCACGCCCTCGGTCATGGAGGACGGCCGCATCCTCTACAGCCGGTGGGAGTACGTCGACAAGCCGGCGATCCCCATCCAGAGCCTCTGGACGATCAACCAGGACGGGACGGGGCTGTCGGGCTTTTTCGGCAACCGGGCCCTGGGGCCGGCGACCTTCATGGAGGCCCGCGACATCCCCGGCTCAGACGGGAAGGTCCTCTGCGTCCTGACCAGCCACAACGGTCCCTGCCGCGGCGGGATCGGCATCGTCGACCCCTCCGCCGGCGCCAACGCCCAGGAGGCGATCACGAACCTCACCCCCGAGGTCGACATCGGCAGGGTCGACCGGGGCAACGGCAACCGCGTCCGGGGGCCTTACGAGAGCCCCTTCCCCCTCGACGAGAAGTACTTCCTGGTCTCGAAGGCCGGGACGATCATGTTGCGCGACTACGACGGCACCGCGCAGGTCACGCTGCTGGACAAGACGGGCCCGATGGGCTGGTACACTGCCCGGCCGGTCACGGCCCGGCAGCGCCCCCGCGTCCAGGAGTCGGTCGTCGAGCCGGGCGGACAGTGGGCCTCGCTTTTGATGAACGACGTGTACAACGGCCTGAAGGGCTTCGTGGAGCGCGGCGAGATTGAGCGGATCGCGGTCGTCCAGGAGATCGAGAAGAGCACGCGGGCCAACGTGCGGGTCCGCGCGTTCGGGTTCCAGTTTCCCGTCGTCTCGTGCGGGGCGACCTACGCGCCCAAGCGGGTGTGGGGCTACGCCGATATCGCCGCGGACGGCTCGGCCCACTTCACGGTGCCCGCCGGCCTGCCGATCTACTTCATCGCGCTGGATAAACACGGCCGCGGCCTGCAGCGGATGCGGACATTCACTCACCTGATGCCGGGCGAGCGGCAGTCCTGCGTGGGCTGCCACGCCGAGCGGAACTACGCCGCGCCCTTCTCCGGGGACCGGCGGCCGTCCGCGGCCCGGAAGCCGCCGCAGGACCTCGAGAAGCCCGCGTGGGGCGTGACGGGGTTCAGCTACAGCCGGATCGTCCAGCCGGTCCTCGACGCCCGGTGCGCGAAATGTCACCATCCCCGCAAGACCTGCGGGGGGGTGGACCTCTCGGCCGATCGGACCGACTTTTTCTGCGTCTCCTACGAGACACTCGCGCGGGCCGGGACGGCGGCCGAGAACTTCACTATGGGCGGCTGCAGCCCGGGCCGGTTCGGCAAGAGTCCCTACACCTCGTGGATTCCCACCTATAACGGGCTTGAGTCGAACATCCTTCAGATCGACCCGAAGTTCTGGGGCTCTCCGGCGAGCACGCTCGCGGACATGCTGCTGAAGGGGCACCCCGACGAGAAGGGCAATCCGCGGGTCAAGCTGACGGCAAACGAGCGGTTCCGGATCTTCCAGTGGATCGACCTGAACGTGCCGTACTACGGGACCTCCGCGTCGAACTACAACAACACGCTGAAGGGCTGCCGGCGGATCTACCCGAAGGCCCTCGACGGCGTGCTGAAGGAGGTCGCGCAGCGGCGGTGCGCGTCGTGCCACAAGAAGGGCGTCCCGCGGCGGTTCTACACCCGCATCACGAACGTGGAGAACAACGCGTTCCTGCTTGCCCCGCTGGCGAAGGCGGCGGGGGGCACGGAGGCGTGCGGCAAGGCGGTCTTCGCGTTGAAGGACGACCCGGACTACAAGAAGATCCTCGCGACGTTCGAGCCGGTGGCGGCGATGATCGCCGAGAATCCGCGGAAGGACATGGAGCAGTAGGGGGGGGGCGGCGACCATTGCAGCGTTTGCGCTCGCAACCCGTCGGATGTGCTTATTATCCCCCAATGATCTCATTCAGTCCTTCAACGGCACCGCCCCTCCACCGAGACACAACATGCCTGTCGACGTCATTGCATGTATCAGGCGCTGAGGCTCTGCTACTGGAAGCAGTGGGAAACGCCCCCGCAGGCGTCGGCGGCATCTCCTCGACCCGATTAGGCCGCGTTATCATTGTTTAAGGTGTCTTCGGACGACTTTGCGCACGTCATCCAACTCGAAACCGTATTCCTTGCGTAATCTGCCCAGTCGCGCGCCTCCGGGCAGTTCGGGTGGCAAGCCGAGCTCACTGACTATGACCTTCGCCAGCACGCCGGTGAGTTGCTCAACTTCATCCAACGTCATTGATCCGTCGATCTTCTGAAGCGTGGCCCCGTCCGGCTCAATTAAACGCATTCTGTGCGGTGGTTCACCCGTCTGCTCCACTCGTCCAAAGAATGGCGCTGCCGCCAGAAAGGCGAGTGCCATCATGCCGACAATTGCGAGGGCAATCCGAAGGCCCGACCCTTCGTGCGGGCGACCCTTGACCATGCTTACAACCCAACGCCAGTGCAGAAAAAGATGGAAACCGAGAGTCGCTAAAAGGACGAAGGCGATCCAAAAGTGAATCTGGCCCCAGTCGTGGCGGTCCATTCCCCACAGAGTGCTAAAGTGCCCTGAACCCGGAGGGAGGACGTATCGAATCAGAACTCCAGTGGCTGTGAGAAAGACAAAAGCTACAAATGCCAATGCGTCGATCGCGAAGTTCAGATTATTTTTTTTCATTGGAAGCTCCTACCTCACGTGGAAATGCTGGGGGGGGGATTGTGTTCATCGAAATACATCGTAATTACAATGCCAAGGAATCGGCATATCTCTGACATATCAATCATCCTCGTCATACTTGTTGTTGCGAACGT
>CAZLBC010000029.1:8571-52562 GCA_964557575.1 uncultured Planctomycetaceae bacterium | reverse complement strand
GAGCCGGGTCTTTGTCATGTCGAGGTGCCCGCTGCCCCTGCCGTCCTTCGCGTGCGGTGCCGGGATCACTATCCCCACTCGTTCGCCGTCGCGGGCGGCAAGATCGAGCGGTCGCACGGCAAGCCGATGGAGGGCGGGTACTACACCGACTGGGACCCCTTCGCGGGCAGCATCGAGCTGAAGCCCGTTGAGGCGGTCAACCCGACCTGCACCCAGCACGTGCTGGTGGCGACGGTCTACGACAAGGAGGGCGTGCCGCTCCCCAGCCGCCGCGTGGAATGGATGATTACCGACCCGTCGGTGGGCGCGTTCGTCGAGGTCGACGCCAGCGGCGCGACGCGTTCCCGCGGTCACAAGATCGACAACCATTTTGCCGTGACCCACACGAATCTCGGGCCGCACGTCATGACCCGGGGCAACGACGACCCCGAGGACGATATCCACCTGAAGAAGGGTGATACCTGGGCGGTGATCACCTCCCCGGTCGAGGGCGTGACCCACGTGGTCGCCTACGCGCCCGGCATTTTCGACTGGAGCAAGCACAAGGCATTCGCCCGCAAGTACTGGATCGACGCGGGTTTCACCCTGTCGCCCCCGGCGGTCAACCCCGTCGGCACGACCCACACCTTTACCGTCACGGTCGCCCGCGCCGACAAGACGCCGATCCCCGGTGCCGCGGTGACGTTCAAGATCATCTCCGGCCCGGCCGCGCGGTTCGCCAACGACAAGACCGAGCAGACGATCAGGTCCGACGCCAAGGGCAAGGCCTCGGTCGTTCTCGAGCAGGTCAAGCCGGTGGCGGGGGTCAACCAGATCCAGGCCGCGGTGCGGATTCCCGCACCGAGTTTCGCCGGCGGCGAGGGGACGATTCCCCTCGGTGTCGCCCTGACCAGCAAGAAGTGGCTGGCCCCGGGCATCGACGTTGCCAAGACGGCCCCGGCGACGGCGCTGGTAGGAGAGACGTTCACCTACCCGATCACGGTCACCAGCACCGGCGCGGCGCCGGCTGAAAACGTCGTGCTGACCGACAGCCTGCCGGACGGCGTTTCCTACGTCAGCTCCAGTCCGAAGGCGAAAGCGTCGGGCAAGACCCTCACCTGGAAAATGGGAACGATCGCCGACGGCGGGAAAAAATCAGTTACCGTCAAGGTCCGCGCCGAGCGGACCGGCCGGGTGGTCAACACCGCCACGGTCACCGCCGATCACGGCCTGAAGGACACGGCCGCGGCACCGACGGTCATCGCCGAGGCGAAGATCGATATCAGCAAGACGGGTACCAAATCGGTCGAGTCGGTCTGCGAACCGATCGAGTATGTCGTGACGGTGTCAAATCCCGGCACGGCCACCGCGAAGAACGTCGTGGTGACCGACACGCTGCCGAAGGGCATGACCAGCGGCGGCAAGAGCACGGTCACGTACAAAATCGGCGACCTTGCCAAAGGCGCGTCGAAAACCATGAAGGTGCCGGCGAAGGTCTCGAAGCCGGGCACCTACACCAACACGGCGGCCGTTACCGCCGACGGGAATCTCAAGGATTCGGCCAAGGCCACGACCAAGGTCATGCAGCCGAAACTCCAGGTGACCAAGACCGGGCCGAAGATGCGCTTCCTCGGCCGCGAGGCCACCTACAAGATCACCGTCAAGAACGTCGGCGACGGCCCGTGTTACGACATGGTCGTCATCGACCGCCTGCCGCAGGGACTCCAGTTCGTCTCCGCGAGCGGCAAGGGCAAGTGCGTGGGCGGCACGATCACCTGGCCCGGCAGGACCCTGCGTCCCGGCAAGTCGATTTCCGAGTCGGTAACGACCAAGTGTCTCCGGCAGGGATCCTTCAAGGACACGGTATCGGCCTCCGGCCGCTGCTGTCCGAAGGCCGGCGCCGAGGCCACCACGGTCGTCAAGGGTATTCCCGCGCTGCTGCTTGAGTGCGTGGACACCACCGACCCGGTCGAACTGGGCAAGACCACCACGTACCGCATCTCCGTGACCAACCAGGGCACGGCGAGCGACAGCGACGTGCGGATCGTCTGCACCATTCCGAACGAGATGGCGCTGGTCTCCGCCAACGGCAAACCGCAGAAGGCGGGCACCCGAAGCCTGAAGTTCGACCCGGTCAAGGTGCTTGAGCCGGGCCGGAAGCAGGTGTTCACGGTTACCGTCAAGGGAACCAAGGCCGCCGACTGCCGGTTCAAGGTCAGCATGACCTCGAAGCAGGTGAAGAAGCCGGTCACTGAGACCGAGTCGACGCACATCTACGGCGACAATTAGTCGACCGGGTGCCGTTGCCTGCCACGCCCCTCCCCGCTGCGCGGGGAGGGGCTTTTTTTAGTTCGCTTCCCGGCGCCGTTCTGCTTACCGCCCGCCGCCCGTCCCCCACGCCCGGTTCGGTTCAGGGCCCATATCGAACACCGGCGTCCCGCTGTTCCGCAGGATCTTCGCCGGGAAGATGAACGCGATTTATGAGCGCCGGGACCCGACCAGCACGTAGGCCGCCGGCAGAAAAAGCAGTGTCAGCAGCAGCGAGTACAGCAGGCCGCCGATGACCGCGATCGCCATCGTCACGAGCATGCCGCCCCCCTCGCCGAGGTTCATCGCCAGCGGCACCAGCCCCAGGACCGTGGTGAACTGGGTCATCAGGATGGGGCGCACCCGCAGCGGGGCCGCCGTGCGGATTGCCTCCAGCCGGGAGGCCCCGGCTTTGCGGTACTCCTCGGCCAGGGTCAAGAGCACCACGCCCTGCGAGGTGATGCCGCCCATCATCACGAGCATACCGATCTCCACGGTAACGCCAACCGGCGCCCCGGCGACCGACAGCGCCAGCAGCGCCCCCGTCATTGCCAGCGGCACGTTAATGATGATCAACAAAGGCAGCATGAACGACTCGTATTGAATGGCCAGAATCACGTAGGCGAAGAGCGCCGCGAAACCGATGATGAGGCCGACAACCCGACGGCTCTCCTCCATGAACCGCGCTTCGCTGCCCATGGAGATCTCGACACCCGCGGGGGGATCAAGATCCCTGGCCGCCTGCTCGGCCCGTGTAAGGGCCTCCCCGACACTTACACCGGCGGCATCAGCGCGGACGATCACCCGTATCACCTGGTCCTCGCGGGAGATCTCCACGGGGCCGACCGCCCGCCGGACCTCCGCGATGTCGCGCAGATAAATCGGCTCTCCGTTACGGGTATCCACGATCAGGTTTTCCAGATGAGTTTTGCTCGTGAGCGTTATTTCGGGAATCATGACGCGGATGGGGTAGTACTCGGTCCCCTCGCGGTACTGGGTGCCCACGCGGCCGTGGACCTGGGTCCGCAGGGTCTCGGCGACCATGTTGACCGGGATGCCGTGGGCCGACGCGCGGGCGCGGTCGACATGGATGCGGTATTCGGGTTTCGTCATATCCATGGAGACATTCACGCCCGAGAGTCCCGGTGTTTTGACGAGCTGTGATGCCAGTTTTTCGGAGAACTCGTAGAGCAGGACGACATCGCTGCCCTTGACGTTGACTTCCACGTCCTGTTCGCCCACCTTGCGGAGCCCCTTGATCTTTCGCGGCTTGACGGGGATTTTCGCGCCGGGTTCATCCCCTTGTATCCTGGCTATCCAGGGCCTGATTTTCTTGATGAACCCGGCGGTGGTTATATGCCGACGGCTTCGCGGCACGAGTTGAATATTGAGATTTCCCTCGTTGCCGATCTCAAGGGTGTAGAGTCCGAAGACCCGACCGCCGGCGAGTCTGAACATGCTGTCGATCTCAGGTAGTTCCCGCAGCCGTTTCTCGACCCGGGTGAGGATCCGGTCGACCTCCGCCAGGGAGGTGCCGCTCGGCATCTTGAGTTTTACCATCACGCGGCCGTCGTCGAGCTTGGGCAGGAATTGCGTGCCGGATTGCGCGGCCAGCCATACGCCGGCGGCGAATACGGCGACGGCCAGAATCACGATCAGCCATTTCACCCGCAGGCAGGCCCCGAGCAGCCGCTCGTAGCCGCGCAGCCCGATTGCGATAATCTTTTCAAAGGCACCGGCCACGCGGGAAAGGTCGCCGGATTTCTCGCGCCGCAGGAGCCGATCCGTCAACAGGGGCGTGAGGGTCAGGGCGATGATCAGTGAGATGACCACGACGCCGCCCACGACAAAGACGAGTTCACTGAGCAGGATCGCCACCATGCCAGGCACGAACACGAAGGGCATGAAAATCACCAGGAACGTGAGCGTCGACGCCACGATCGCCGAGCCGACCTCCCCGGTACCCCTGTCGGCATAATCTTCCGCCCCTTCAGCCTTCAGGCGGGTGATGTTCTCCAGGACCACGATCGAGTTGTCCAGGATGACCCCCAGCGCGACCACCAGGCCCCCGAGGGAGAAGACGTTGATGGAGAACCCCGCGGCCTTCATTACGCCGAAGTTGGCCAGCAGGGTAACCGGCAGGGCAACGATCATCACGATGACCTGCCGCCAGCGGCCGAGAAACAGGTAGACGACCACGATGACGAGTATGGCGGCGATGAGCGCGGAACTCTCGACGCTCTGGATGGCCGCACGGACGTACGTACTCTCGTCTTCAACGTATCCGAACTCGATATCCTCCGGAATATCTCCCCGCGCACGCAACTCGGCTAAACAATCCTTCACGTCCTCGGCGACCGTCACCGCGTTGGCGGCGTATTGTTTGAGCACCTTGAACTCTATGCACGGACGGCCGTTGAAGTGCGTGTTGATGCGCATCTCCCGGTGCGCGTCTTCAACGCGCGCGATGTCCTTGACGTAGATCTCCTCGCCGGCTGCGTCCATCGCCACGACGACGTTTTCGATCTCTTCGAGGTTCTCGAATTCTCCCATGGTACGCGCGATGATCTCGCGGGGTTCGATGGTGATACGGCCGGCGAATGTTTCGACGTTTTCCTCGTGGATTGCCCGGGCGACCCTCGCCGGAGAAAGCTTGTAGGCCTGCAGGCGATCCGGGTCGAGGTGAACGCGTATCTCGCGCTCCAGCCCGCCGACAATTTCGGCGCCGGCCGTGCCCGGCACGGTCGCCAGCCGGTCGATGAGCCATTCGTCCGCCCACTCGCGGAGCCAGACGAGGTCGTGCTTCTCCGAGGTGATCATCACTTCCAGCACCGGCAGTTGCGACGGGTCGGCCTTGATGATAATCGGGGGATCCATATCGGGCGGCAGTTTTTTTGTCACCCGGCCCATGGCGGCCACCACGTCCTGGAACGCCACCTCGACGTCAACGCCGTAAAAAAAGTTCGCCAGCAGCGTGTACATGCCCTCGGTGCTGGAGGACTCGATGTAATCGAGGTCGTCCACGGTGGCGATCACTTCCTCCAGGGGGTCCGCGATATTGTCCTCGATATCGTCCGCCGTCGCCCCGCGCCACCAGATGTGAATCTTTACCATCGGGTAGGAAATATCGGGCAGGTAGTTCACGTCGAGCTGCAAGAGACTGAACAGACCGGTGGCGAAGGTGGCGACGACCAAAACGGTAACGGCGACGGGACGCTTGAGCGCGGCGGCGGTGATTTTCATCGGTCTTTTTCCTCCGGGGGCTTTTTCACGGCCGGAGCAGACGCCGCCGTGCCCGGCCGGACCTTCGCGCCGTCCTTCAGGTTCAGGTTCCCCTTGATGACCACGTTCTCGCCCGCCTTCACGCCGCCGGTTATCTGTATGTGTTGTTCCCGCTCGATACCGACCTTTACTTTTCGCCTGTGGGCCGTGCCTTCCTGTACGACGTAGACAACCTTCCAGCCGCGGGGCGTTGTTACAATGGCGGGATCGGGAATGACCACCGCGTCGTCGACCGCCCGGCCCCGCACCGAGATCCTCGCGAACATATGGGGGATCAATGCAACCGGATCCGTTACCGTTACTTCGACGATTCGCGTGCGTGATTCCCGCTCGAGGCGGGGATAGACGCGCTCGATCTTCGCCTCAAACGTCCTGCCAGGATAGGCATCCAGGCGAACCACCGCTTCCGTGCCCGTGCGGATATGAGCCGCGCAGCTCTCCGGCAGCCCGGCCCGTATGACCAGGGAAGAGGGGTCCATCATTTTCAGCAATTCCCGGCGCGGTTCGGCCAGGTCGCCGGGCCGGACGTACACCTGCGTGATAATGCCGGCAAACGGTGCCGTCAGTACGCATTCGTCCAGTCGCGACTGCGCGAGTTTGCGCTTGGCGGCGGCTTCGTCGACGGCGGCCTGCGCGACGGCAATCTCGGTCTTCGTCGGCCCCGCCTCCAACATTGCCAACTGCTCCTTGGCCGCCTGGAACTGCGTGTGACATTTCACGTAACTGACGCGGGCCTTTTCCACGGTCTCGGCGGGAAGCGATCCGCTTTCGACCAGTGACTTTATTCTCTGCATGTCGGCTCGGGCAAAGTCGGTACAATCCTCGAAATGCCTCACGGATTCTTTTGCCTGGGCGATCTCCTCGGGACGCGCCCCGGCCTTCAGATCGGCCAGCTTGGCCCCGGCCGCCGCCAGGGCCGACGCGGCGGTTGCGACCTGTTGACGGTACAGCGGCCTGTTGATTGCGACCAGTTTCTGTCCGGCCCGCTCGACCCGGTCACCCTCTCTCCAGGGGCAGAATGAGATCGGGCCCTCCACGGTTGCCCGCAGGGTCACGGTGTTGACGGCAACGACATCTCCCGTTGTCTCCAGGATTTCCTGAATACGTCGTCTTTCAGCCGTGGCAATCATAACCCGCCGGGGCTTCTTGCCTTTGCCGCGGCCGGTGGTGCCCGAACGGCAGCCCGGGACGGCGGCAACGATGATCCCGCATGCCGCGACGATCAAAGAACGGTGTGCCGTCTTCACTGCATTTCTCCCGTTGGTAGTGCCGCGTTCGGTAAGGTGTTATTGCCTCGTTTGGTAGACGGCGTATCCCCGCCGGGTGTCGTTGTACGCACACACGCTGCGCGGCCGATGCTGTTTCTCCGTGTGTCGTCGCTGTGAGGAAGATCGCGATTGATCGTCATAGTGTCTCTATCCTTGGTTTCCGTGGTGGTTTTTTTCTACGGCCAGGCGGAACTGCGCTATGGCCGTGTTGAACTCGGCGAGGGCCCGGTAGTAGTTTGTCTGGGAATCCAGAAGCGCCGCCTGGGCATCCAGCACATCGACAATGACTCCCTTGCCCACGTCGTATTTCTCCCGTTCTATGCGCAGGGATTCCTTGGCCTGCGCGACAGCTTTTTGCGTCACATCGATTCGTGTCCGCGTGGATTCGATGTTTGACGTCGCCGTTTCCACTTCAAGTCGAATCCTGAGTTTCAGCGTGCGCAGGCGCTGGCTGAGATCCCGTAATCGACTGCGTTCTTTTCGTATCCGCGCCGCGATACGCCCGCCTTCGAAAACGGGTAGTTCAACAAATACGCCGATTTCCCCGACTTCATTGTCTTCACTTGAGTCCGCGGCCCACCGATTTCCGTATGACGCCCGGAGGGACACCTCCGGCAGTCTTCCCGCCTGTGCTATGTCGAGTCTCCTTTGCTGCGCGTTGATTCGGGAACAGAGGGATTGGTAATCCTGTCTGTTGGCATATGCCGTTGCCAGGCCCTGGTCAAGCCCGGCCGGGATAGCGACGCCGGCCAGTGTGCCTTCAATACGCGGAATGTCCCTTTTCGCGCTTACGCCGAGCAGGCTCGCAAAGAGGGAACGCTTGACCGTGAGTACATTGCGCTCGCGTATCAGCCGCTGCTCGATATCGGCAAGCCTGACCTCTGTGCGTAACAGGTCGACCCTTGCCGCCTTCTGGGTGTGAAACAGTTGCTTCGCCCGGTTGTGATGTTCCTCCAGGGCCTTCTTCGAAAATACCACCGCGTTGATGACTTCCCGCTGGCCGAGCATGGAGTAAAACACGCTCGATACATTGAAGACCAATTCCGTTTTAGAATGAAAGAGTTGCTGCCGTGCCGCCCGGGCCATCAACTCATCGGCTCGTATCCGGTTTCTGATGCGCCCGCCCGCGTACAACGGCATGGTAAGGACGATATCGGCGACAATGAGATCATCCGTGAATTGCAAGGATTCCCGCGGGCCGGGCCGCCGCGGCTTGATCAGACGGTTATCCCGGTACCAGGAGTACCCGCCCTCGACCGTGATCTCAGGCAGCGCCCTTCCCAGTGAGATGTCCCGCTGTGCGACGGCCGCGTCGATTCCGTGGCAGGCCGCGGAAAGCCCCGGGTTGTTTTCCAGCGCGAATGCCACGGCCTCTGCCAGCGTGTTCGGCCCATCCGCCGGCCGGGATGCAGGAGATGCGACAGGGGGGGCGGGCGGTTGGGGGGGCTGGTTGTTCTCGCCGACCTCGTGTTGCGGCGGCGGTTTGAAATAAGGGTCGAAGGGATCGAACAGTACGCACCCCTGCGCATGCGCGACAATCAAAACGGACACAATGAGCCGCGCCATTGCCCGTAATGAAACCATGTAACATTCAGGAGCAAATGGTGTTATCCGTGATTCACGGGTCATGGGTATTACTCGCCGTTCAATAGCGTTATGCCGTCCGTGACCTGCCGTATGTGCGTCTGAACAGGGCCCGCTGAACAATTCGGGTCTGGTTTTTCGAGAAGCATTATCAGGGCGTTTCTTTGCTGCACGCATTCAGAATCATCCTTTGCTTCGGGGCAACACGTCGATCCATAACGGTTTGGACGGTTTTTCCGAACATCCTGCCCATCAGGTACTGGTTCATGCTGCTGATGTAGACCGTGCCGTCGCCGCCTTCGTACACGCCGAATGTGCACGGCATGAGCGTGCATACCTCGGGGTTCCCTTCCAGTATAGCGCGGGCATAATCGGCCCTGCAGAACTCCACGACACGCACCTGCCGATCGAGGTGAACGCCGTGTTTGGCCATGGCCTTGTTCAGGTTGCGAATCGCCGGGCATTTCAGTCCGTGCGATGCGATTGCCGCTTTAAGCGCTTCGGCGGTGTGGTCGACGTCCCGGTATTTGCTTCGGCTGATCGTGACCGCGGTTCCGGATTCGGCACTGCATCCCGCCGAGCCAATGACGGCCGGCGCGGCAGCCAGCCATATCAGCATCACGGTCGAGGTTTTTTTGACGAAACGGGCTGAACCACTTTGTGTGCCGTTCCCCCTTTTTTTCACGTCGATGTGTTTCATGGCTTTTTCTCCTTTACCGTCGATTTTTTGTGTCATTGCAGGGCGGGCCTTGCCGCGTATACATGCGAGCAGGTGTTAATGGTTGCTTCAGCTTCAAGGTCTTCCGCCTTCAGGAGGCGAACGCCGTAGCCGAACCGGGTCAGAAAACCAATGACCGCGTCTGCCGACTGATCGAGTTCCTTGAGGTATGCGTGGTGAATTTCGCAAAATATATGGGGCGGTTGTTTTTCCAGAACAGCCTTCGCTCCCTGCAATACGAGCAGTTCGCTTCCTTCGCAATCAAGGTTGAGAATATCTATCCGGTCGATCTGTTGTACGACAAGGAATTCAGTTACCGTTGTTGCTTCCACCCAGATCATTTCTCCGTTTCCCGACGGTGTTATACCGCTGCATCCCCCATCCCGCTTGTAGAATCGAATACGTCCGGTGTTATTACTTACCGCGAGCCTGAAGGCGCTTACGTTGCTGACGCCGTTGAGAGAAAGATTCGCAAGAAGCTTTCTGTAATATTCGGGCACCGGTTCAAAGGCATACAGGTGACCGGCATCGCCGATACCGTTTGCAATGGCCACCGCCGTCACGCCCCTGTTCGCGCCGATCTCCATTACCTTCATACCGGGTTTGACAATCGAACGCATGAAGTTAACTTCGCCGGCGCAGTGTGGATCGTTCCGGAGTTCACGCCTGAATCGGTCTGTATCGTAGATAAAATGTTCCGTCATTGCTTGGTTCCGTGGCATTAACAGCAGGATTGCACATCTTGTGCCAGAAATAGAAGATTGCACATAAAGTCTATTTATAAATTATGTTATGGCGCCTGGTCAGAAAAGGGTTCATATTGCATTTGAAATCAATGCAACACTGCAATACGATGAAGCATGCAACCGGAACAGGCGGCGTGACCCATGCGCCCGTTTGTCATTGTCGCGATACCATACAGCATATGTACCCGGGCGGCGGTAGCGGTGAGGGCCGTGGTGCCGATACGGGTTTGGTGAAGGGATGTGTCGGATGCAGGCGGAGTTGTCTCAATCTATTTTGCGATCACTGTCTGAAGCGGTGTGCGCCGTGGATCTGCAATGGCGGATACGGTGTCTTAACCATCAGGCACAGTCCTTGACCGGCGTGAGTTTGCAGAATCCGGTCGGTGTTCCGTTGAAGGACGTATTTTCCGCCGAATCCGGGGCGTTGCATTCGCTCATTGCACGGGTGATTGAATCGGGCGACACAATCCGTGACACACGGACCCACCTGGTAAACATGCACGGTGAAAAGATTCCAATCATAGCCAATGCTGCCCCCGTTATTGACGACAGTCAAAAGATCCGGGGAGCCGTTTTGACCATTCGAGACAACCGGACCCTTGAAATTCTGCGCCGTGAACTGCGACAGAAATATACCTTTGGCGATATTATTACCAAGGATTATCGCATACGTCGGATTTTGGAAACAGTGCCGAGTGTGGCGGAAAGTGATTCGTCAATACTTATTCTCGGTGCCACCGGGACCGGAAAGGAATTGCTCGCGAATGCGATTCATTCCGCCAGCCCGCGCTGTAACGGCCCCTTCGTTGCCGTGAACTGCGGCGCGCTGCCGGACACACTGCTCGAGTCCGAATTATTCGGTTACAAGAAAGGTGCGTTTACGGACGCCGTGCGGGACAAACAGGGCCGATTCTCACTGGCGGAAGGCGGCACCTTGCTGCTGGATGAAATAGGTGACGTGTCGCCGGCCATGCAGGTCAGACTTCTGCGGGTCATTGAAGAAAAGAAATTCGAACCGCTTGGAAGCACCGCATCCGTGCGCGCCGACGTACGCATTATTGCGGCAACCAATCGAGACCTTCATTCGCTGGTCGAACAAAAGCAATTTCGCGCTGATCTTTACTATCGGTTAAATGTTATAGAGTTTTCTCTGCCGTCCTTGATTGACCGACCCGGTGACATCCCGCTGCTCCTGGATCATTTCATTACACTACTGAATGCCGAAAAGGGACGCGACATCAATCGCATTTCGAATACGGCAATGAGTGTACTCATGGGGTATACGTATCCGGGTAACGTTCGTGAACTGCGTAACATTCTCGAACACGCCTATGCTTTGTGCGATGGCGACGAGATTCGCGATGATTGCCTGCCTCCCCGCGTACTCGGATTGGCCCGGGCGCCTGTGCAACAACCCCGAAACGATACGGCGATGATACCCCTCCGAAGGTTGCCGGACGAGAAACAGCGGGAACTGATTATGCGAACCCTCCGGTGTTACAATGGTCACCGGGCGAGGACGGCCGACGCGCTGGGGATAGACAAATCAACGCTGTGGCGCAAGATGAAACGGTATGATATAGAGTACATGGACCGGTGATTTGAACGCCGCGTCCCGTCAATCCTCTCGACAGTCGGCCGCGAACCGGGCCGCGCGGTCGAGCACCGCGTCGCGCCGTTCGCGGTGGGGGGTGTGGCGGCAGTCATCGAGCAGCAGCGTTTCCACCGGGCCGCGGCAGCCGTCGGCGATTGCCGTCATCTGTGCCGGCGTGCCGTAGGGATCGTCGCGCCCCTGGATGGCCAGCACCGGCGTCCGGATGCCCGGCAGGAGCGGCCGGATGTCCCAGTCGCGGAAGCCCGGATCCAGCCAGCAGCCGCACCAGCCCCGAAAGGCGTGGTCGACGCGGGCGTGGTACGTTTCCAGCCGCCGCCGCAGCGCGCCGTCCTCGTAGGCGTTCCGGGCCTCCCTGATGGACGCGATGGTGACGTCTTCCACGAAGACGTGGGCGGCCTCGGCGATCACGCCCCGCAGCGACGGCGGCCGGGCCGCGGCGGCGTAGAGCAGGGCGATCGAGCCGCCGTCGGAGTGGCCGACGAGGATGTGCTTGCGTACGCCCGCCGCGGCGATGACCGCCGGCAGGGTCTCCAGTGCCTCGCGGCGCATGAAATCCGGCGGCCAGGGCGGGGGATGGGGGCAGGAGGCCCCGTAGCCGGGCCGGCTGTAGACCAGCGCCCCGCAGCCGGCGGCCGTCGCCAGGGCGCGGGGATAATTCCGCCACAACTGCACGCAGCCCAGCCCCTCGTGCAGAAAGACCAGGGTCGGCGCCTCCGACGGCGGGGGGCCGTGCCAGACGGCCTCCAGCCGCCGGCCGCCGGGGAGAATAATGCGGCCGTCATCGAACAGCGGTTCGCCTTTCGACATGGTCACCGCCCGCCGCCCGTTCCCCACGCCCGGTTCGGTTCGGGGCCCATCTCGAGCACCAGCGTCCCGCCTTTCTGCAGGGTCTTGGCGGGAAAGTGCCACGTGTTCAGCGGCGTGCCGTTCAGCGTCGCCGACCGGACATAGACGTTGTCCGGGGAGTTGTTCTTCGCCTCGATGACGAACTCCTCCCCCGGGTAGTAGTCCCCGTCGAGGGCGATCACCATCCGCTCGAAGAGGGGCGAGCCGATCTCGTAGACCGGGTCGACCCGGCAGCCGCCGTCGACCTGGAACAGTCCCGCCGCCGCCATCACGAACCACGCCCCGCCCTGGCCCTGGTCCTCGTCGCCCGGCCAGCCGTCGATCGGGTCGTCGCCGTAGTACCGGTCCAGGATCGCCCGGGAGTACTTCTGCGTCAGCCAGGGCGCGCCGGCGTGGTTGAACAGGAACGCCGCCTGCATCGACGGCTGGTTGCCGTGGTTGATGGGGACCTGTGCCATCCGGTCGCCCGGGGCGTTGAAGTCCGTCTGGGCCGATTTCGCCATGCCCTCGTCGAGCCGCCGGACGAAGCGCTCCCGGCCCATCGCCGCGACCAGTCCCGCCGGGTCCTGGGGGACGAACCAGGTGTACTGCCAGGCGTTGCCCTCCACGAAGCCCCGCGTCCGGTAGGGATCGAACGGTTCCAGCCATGTGCCGTCCGGCAGGCGGGGGCGGATGAATCCCGTCTCGGTGTCGAACAGGTTGCGCCAGTACCCCGCGCGCGTCATGAACTGTTTGTACTTCTCTTTCTTGCCCAGGGCCGTGGCGAGCTGGGCCGCGCACCAGTCGTCGTAGGCGTACTCCATCGTGTTGGAGGTGTGCCCCTTTTTGTGGGGGACGTACCCGTGCTTGAGGTAGACGGCCAGGTCGCGGTTGCCCACGTGCCCGCCGCCCGGGTGGCGCTGCGGGAGGGCGGTCTGGACGTGCTCGATCGCCTTCCACGCCTTCTCGGCGTCGTAGCCGCGGATCCCGTGCTGCCAGGCCGCCACGATGAAGGGGACCTCGTGGGAGGCGACCATGATGCTGGAGTACTCGATGCCCGTGGGGCCCTTGGGCAGCCAGCCGCCCGCGTCGTGGATCTCCAGGAGGGACCGGACCCACCGGTCGCTGACGGCGGGCGTCAGGAGATTCCAGAGCTGGTTGAGGTTCCAGAACGTGTTCCAGAAGGCGTCGCAGCCGTAGACCGGCGAATCCGGGTCGGGGAGGGTCCGCACCTTCTCGCAGGGGTCGACGTACTTGCCGTTGACGTCCGACCAGATGGTCCGGGCGCAGTAGGCCCGGTAGAGGTTGGTGTAGAACTTCACGTGGTCGACGGCCCGTCCGCCCGCGACCCGGATTTTGCCGAGCAGGTCGTTCCAGGTCCGGCGGGCCGCGCCGCGGCAGGCGTCGAAGTCCCAGCCGAACGGCTTCATCTCGGTTTCCAGGTTCAGCCGGGCCTGCGCGACGCTGACCAGGGATATGCCGGTCTGGAGCCGCACCGTGCGCGTGGAACCGGCCGGGAAGTTCAGGAACGCCCCGATGTCGCCCGCGCCGGCGATTTTCTCGATATCCTTCTTGATTGTCCCTTTCGTCCAGCCGTCCATGGAAGTAAAAGGCACGTCGGTGCGGGCGACGAAGTGGAGGGTGTAGCACTGGTAGTCGGCGGCATAACTGCCGGCCTGCATCTTCGCGTATCCCTCGATCTCCCGGTCGCCGGCGCGGGTGATCGCCGCGTCGAGGACCTTCTTGCCATACTCGGTGGGGAAGAGCAGGTCGAAGAGAATCCGCCGTTCGCCGGATGCGGGGTAGGTGTACCGCTGGAACCCGGCCCGGGTGGTGCAGGTCAGTTCCGCGCGGATGCCGTAGTCGTCGAGGGTCACCGCGTAGTAGCCGGGGGAGGCGGTTTCGCGGGCGTGGTCGAACCGGGACCGGTACCCGGCGTCCGGGTCGTTCTCCGGCCCCGGGTCGATACGGCGGGGGCCGGTGACCGGCATGGTCAGGAGCCCGCCCATGGTCCAGGCGTGGACGTGGCTGAAACCCATGATGTTCTCGACGGTGTACTCGTAGCCGGCCTTCCACAGCCGCCGGGCGGGGTCGTGTCCCTGGTTGTCGGGGCTGAGCTTGACCATGCCGAAGGGCAGGGAGGAGCCGGGGTAGAGCATCCACCGGGAGGTGCTGGTGCCGATCAGGGGGTCCACCCAGTCGGCGGGCGTCCGCTCCCGGGCGGGGGACAGGATGACGCGCCGGGTCTCGACGGTCTTTCCGCCGCAGGAGACGGACAGTGTCACGGGGGCGGCTTTTTTCGCGGCCGGCAGGAAGAGGGAGACCCGCGCGGCTGTCCCGGCCGGCGGGTCGGCGGCGGCCGTTTCGTCCCCGGCCGCGACGGTGACCGGTCCCTTTCCGGCGAGCCGGATGACCCGGCAGGCGACCTCCCGGACCGCCCGCCCGCCGCGGGTGATCTTCCACGGCGGGGTCCGGACCTCCTCGATCGCCGCCGGCGGGGGGTCGGCGAGGGCGGCCGGCCCGGCCAGGCTGAGGCAGTCGTAGAGGAACCAGCTTCCGGCCGTGTTGGCCACGGTGATCCGGTTGAGTCCGGCCGCCAGGTCCGCGGCGGGTATCTCGATCTGTATGCGGTGGGCCTTTCCGGCGGACGGATCGCCCGTGATGGAGGCGTCGGTGCCGCCCGCCGGCAGGCGGCAAACCGTTTTCCTGCCGTTGACCGACACCGCCACCTCCGGCGGCCGCCGGCCGTGGGTGTCGACGAGGTCGGCGACGAAGGTGCAGGGGCCCTCCGGGGTTGCGGCGAGGGCGAAGTAGATGCGGAAGGTGTGGGCCCTGCCGCCGGCCCACCCGTCGGCGGGGCCGGGGTGGACGTAGGGCCAGTCCCGTTTCGCCTGCGAGCGGCCGACCACGTACCGGGCGTCGGTCGCGAAGCGCTTATACCCGTCGCGGCCGAGGGCCAGGTCGGCCGTGTCGTCGTCGGCCGCGCCGATCCGCCACACGGTGTCGGCCCGTACGGGGCCGGCCGACAGGCAGGCAAGCAGTGCCGCCGGAACGATCGTCGTTGAAAGCGCGTGTTTCGTATGCATATTCTTATTCTCCTCTATAAAGCGCAGGCCATGAAGAGGCGGGCATACAGCTACAGTACCATGCGCTTCTTCATGCTCACGCTCAGGACGTTACCCGTCAAAAAGCATGTACGTGCCGGATGAATCGGAAACATCCCGCAGGCGCCCCCGGTGATCTTTCAATCTATGGCCGATCATCAATGGTTACTTCCCGGGACCGGGTGGAAGGACGGCCGCATCCTGCACCTGTTCGCGGCCGTAGTATTCGATTACCGGGGCGTCGGGGTCCCGAAGCTCTAACGTGTTGTTGCGCACCAGTGTCCAGTTGGCCGGGGCGCTGAGCAGGATGCCGCGTCGGCCGCCGGTCATGACGTTGTTCTCAATGACGCTCATGACCATCCCCTTTTCCGGACCGCGCCGGTAGTTGATCCGGTGCCCGTGTTCCTCGAACGTACCGCGCCGGTGGTGCCCCACCCCGATCTCGTCGAACCGCATCCAGCCGTGGTGGGCCAGCGCCGCCGCGCTCTTCTCGCAGTGGTTCGCGCGGAAGATATTGCCCACCGTGCGCCAGTGGTCGAAGTCTTCCTCGAGCCCGTGCCAGCCGTTGCCGATGTGATGGTCGCTGTAAAACACGGGTACGGGCGCGGCGTCGCCGGTGCCGCCGATCATGTTCCGGAACACGTTGTCGCGGGTCAGGTTCCAGGCGGCGGCGCAATCACCGCGCTTGCTGCCGGAGAAAACGGTCAAGCCCACGCCGACACCGGTGTTCTCCACCGTGTTTCCCGCGGTGATGTTCTCGAAACAGTTGACCCACCAGAAGACGCCGACGGTCTTGTGGTCCTCGGCTTCCGCGGGGTCGGGCGAGGGGTTGATGGTGTTGTTGACGATGATGTTGTTGTGGAAGACCCGTTGCATGATCACGGTGCTGGTCCGGTCCGGGACGACCCGCCACGGGGCGCGCACCCGAATGTCCACGCCCGCGGCCCCGGGTACCAACAGGCGCCATTGTCCCACGCCGCGGCCGCCGGCTACGAACACGGCCCAGTCACCGTCGCGGCGCTTGCCGGCCCGATCCATGGTCGTCCGCCAGGGCTTGGTCACGACTGACCTGGCGAGCACGTCCGCGGCCGCGTCTTCGAGCACGAGCCGGTCCGGTCCCGCCCGGACCACACGGAACATGCCGCCGTCCCTGTTCCCGACGTGGAACAGGTACTGCTCGCTGGTGTTCGCGTCGATGCCGGGAACGCTGGAGTGCGAGCCCACGTTCACGCTGCGGTTGCCGGCGAAGTAGGACAGGGACGTGTAGCCGTTGCCGGAGAGGAACGTCCGGCCCAGGATTCTGCCGCCGGTCTTGTCCAGACCCGCGAAATCGCAGTTCTCCAGGATCAGGTGGTTGCCGTCGCAGACCACCGCGTTTGCGTCGGTCGAGCGGCCCCGGGAGTAGTGTCCGCGCATCCGGCAGTCGGCAATGCGCGTGAAGTGGCAGCCCGGCATGATCCGAATACCCTTCGCGGCATGGTAGAACTCGCAGTCCAGGATTTCGTTGTTCCCCGCGCCGCGGCAGACGGACAGAACCAGCCAGTGTCTGCAGTGTTGGGATCGGATCAGGCGGGTGCGCAGGATTTTCTGGTCCGGGCCGTTCAGGTTGACGCCCGAGATCCGCTGCTGCATGTCGGGTCCGCTGGCCCGGGCCTTGCCCCGGACGAGCAGCGTCAGGTCCTCCACGCGCTGACCCCGGCCGTGCAGCGCGAACACCGGGTGCCGTGTGTGCGTCGCGGCGCTGGAAATGAGCGTGCCCGTGCCGGTGATCGCGTTCGGGTCGGCGTGCCGGTCATAGTCGCCCATGCCCGCGCCGCGCAGGACAATCGGCACACCTTCAGGCAGCTCGATCGTCTCCCGCTTCTTCGACACGCCGACCACGTCGCGGTAGTGGCGCGCAGCGAACCGGACCGTGCCGCCGCCCTTCGCCGCGGCCGCGGCCACGGCCAGCACGATGGCCTTCCGGTCGCTGCCCTCAGCCGCATCAAGGTAATCGTCGACCCTGAAAACCGCGTCCGGCACCGCGCGCGGTTCGATGACCTCGAACGTTGCTGTCTCGCTCCATCCATACCTGCCGCCGGTGCCGTTGTGTGCCTGGACCCGGAAGGTGCCCGGTGCGAGATCGTGGGGCAGGGGCGCCTCAAGGCTGTACGGATTCGGGGACCGTGCGGGCAGTCTCCTTGCATGCCCGGCCGGATCAATAAGGACCAGCAGCGGCTCGGCTTTGTTCGGAAGACACAGGTTCTTGCCGAACACCCGCACCGTCGATCCGGGCCTGCCCGCCTCGACCCGCGCCGGCCAGACCCACCGGATCGTGGCGCCGTTGACCCTGATCGGGGCGCCGGAGGATTCGCCCTTGACCGGCCAGACGAGCATCGTCGACGGCGGCATATCCCCGGGCACCACCGCCTGCACGCGGTTGTCGACAGCACGCAACGGTTCGATGTCACGCAGTGTGCCCTCCGCCCACACCCGCAACCGCGTCCCGGCCAGCCCGACGCCCGTAATCACCAGCGTTTCGTCCGGAAACGTCACGTCGCTGATTGCGGCAATGGCCGGTGCGGCCGGCCTCACTCCGACGGACAGTGCCGGCAACGCGTTGCCGCCGGGACCCTCGATCACGGCCGGGCCGGCAGGCACATCGGTTGGCGCCGGCAGGTGCGCGTTCGCCGCGACATCTTCGCGTTCCAGGCACTCAAACGTGCTTTCCTTGTCTCGGTACAGCACCTGCTTCTGCAGCGAAAGAACGTTGTTGCGCACCAGGGCCCAGTTTGCCGTTGCGGTCAGGCACACGGGGCGCTGCGTGCCGGTCATGCGGTTGTTTTCAACCACGCTCATGACAATGCCGCCTTCGGGCTGCCTGCCCCAGTAGCTGCCGTCGAGCGCATCAAACTGCTTGAACCCGATCAGCGCGGCCATGTCACTTTTGTCGGCAGTGTTGCCGCGGAAGATGTTGCAGAAGGACAACCACCGGTCATCCACGGTAACCGTGCGGTAATCCGCGATATGGTCGGTGTAGAAAACCGGGTATTTCGTGGTATACATAGTTCTGCCGAACATGTTGTCAAACCTGTTGCCCCGCACAAGGTTCCAGCCGTTTGCGCTCTCCGGTACGCAATGAAGGGCAACCCCCGTGCCCAGATTCCTGAACGTGTTGGCCTCGATGCAATTCTCGAAACAATAATGGAACAGATACACACCAACGCGTTTGTGCGGCGGTCGCAGCGACGGGTCCGGTTCGCAATCGACATGGTTCCCGTAAATAACGCAGTGGCGGAAGGCCTCGGAGAACAGGACAACGGATGTGCTGTCGGGGATGACCCGCCACGGTTCGGAGAGGCGAAGTGTTACCGATGTCCCGGTTGCGCCAATTATCCTGTCAACCACACGAAACTGCCCCACACCGCGTCCTTCTCGTACCGCAATACAGATATTCCTGTCGCGGATCGCGGCTTCAGGCACCGTAACGCCGGTGGATAAGGTGATTCTGTCGGATTGAGCGTCAACCGTCGAACAGTTATGCTTGAAATCGCCGCGTGAATGAAACAGGTACTGCTCACTCATGTTGGGGTCTATCTTCGGAACAGACGGATGAGAACCGGTATTGATGCTGCGGTTGTGCGCGACGTACTGGTTCCGTATCGTGCTGCGGTACATGTTATAGGTACGGCTGAGCAGTTTTGCATTCTGTTTGTCCACGCTCTGGAATCTACAATGCTCCACAATGACGTTGTTCGACCCCCTGTTGACGATACCGTCCGCGCCGGTCCCGCGTCCTTCGCAGAAACTCCCGAAAACCCGGCAACGGGCCATGCGGATAAAATCTCCGTTGCCGTTTGTCATGTGAAAGCCAAGCGATTTCGTATACAGGTCACAATTGACGATCTCAATCTGCGCGATACCCGGACACCGCATGGTCAGCGGGCCCTCACCGGGGCCGAGAGAAATAAGTACGCAACTATCGGCGCGGAAACCCGCCCCCTCGATATACAGGGTCCTTCCGGGACTGTCGGTATTGTCGTGCAGCAGGATGTTTTTGATTGAGCAGCCCGGTGATTCTATGGTTACAAACCGTCCTCGGTACCACTTTCCTCCAGTGGGGATACCGTCGATAATCGTCCCGTTTCCTTTGATTGTTTCGGTATGCGGATCATAGGTGGGCACGCCCGCGCCGACAATGCGCAGGGGTTTCCCCTTGCCCCTGATTCGAAGCGTTTGAGTAATGGTATAGGTGCGCGCCGACAGCTTCACCGTGCCTCCTCCGGCCTCGACGGCAGCATCAACAGCCGCGGTGATTTTCCGCTCATCGGTCCCGTCAAAACTGTCGGCGGCAAAGACGTGATCGCTCGTTTCCAGGGCTTCCCGGATTTCGAAGGTGACGGTTTCACTCCAGCCGCATTCGCCGCCGGTGCCGTTATGGGCACGGACCCGATAACGGCCGGGAGACAGGTTTTCGGGCAGCGTGCCTTGAAGCTCGTATGGGTTATGCGCAGTAACCTCCAGTTTCCGCCATGCGCCGGACTCAGGGGCCAGGACCAGGACAGGACCGCTTTCCACAGAATCCAGTGACAGGTTTTTGCCGAATACGCGGATAGTACGGTTGGCATTGTTCTGATACCGATACGCCGGCCACATCCACCATGCTTCGGGACCGTTCACCCGTATCGGCCGGCCATAATTGTCTTGTGCATCACACGGCCAGACCAGCATGCATGAACGGGGTGTCGTTCCCGAGGGTCCGCTGATCAACCGTTCCGCGGATACGGAGGGCGGGATCAGCGCTTGCGCCCTGTTGTCGCGGGAGCGAATAGTGTCCGCCCGGAACAGCTTGCCTTCAGCCCATGCGACAAACCGCGCCCCGGCCAGTCCCTTGCCGGTCATCACCAGGGTTTCATCGGGAAACGTGGTTTCGCTGATTGCGCTGATTGCCGCGGATCCTTTCGCATCGGTGGTCCAGGCTGGAAGAGCCGGGCCGCCCGGAGATGACACGCCTGCAGGCGGAGATGGGATGTCGTTGGGCCGCGGAAGGTCCACTGCACTGACCGCCGCGCTCAGAAAGAGTAGAACAAGACCTGATCTGCTTGTTGATTTCATACGGCTGATGTCTCCGATCCAACGGGTAAGAAGCGAGAGGAAGATCAATATATCTCCAACGCTGAGTGTAACTTAAAATTTGCCGTCAAAGTCCAACACGTGGCGCCTTCCATCGTGATGAATCTCGAACCGGGTGGTGTTGAACTCCGCCGTGCAGTACGGGTTGGCAAACCGCGGGTAGTCGTCCAGCGGCACGGCTTTGCCGGCAACCTCCAGCGTCCCCGTCCAACCGAACGTCACGGGGCCCAGGCTGGGCGAGTCGTAGACGACACGCCGGGCATCGCCCCTCACGTCGGCCCCGGCCACGGCCTCGACGAAGGCGTCGAACGAGCCGTGTAGGGCGGGGTTCCCGAGTTCGCAGAGCCAGACGTTCTCGGCCCCTTCGGCCAGCACCTCGTACGGCTCGGGACGCCAGTCGTCGGCGGCGTCCAGCGGCCGCATCAGGGGAACGTCCGCCCGGCGGGGCTCCGCCCACCGCACGGGCTGGAGGCTGCGGAGGGCGACGTAGCCGTCGCCCTTTCGTCCGAGCAGCCACCCGGACGCCTGCCGGCACTCGTCGAATCGCCACCGGGGAAAGAAGGCGTGGGTCACCGGCTCGCCGGTTTCCGCGGGGTTCAATCGCCAGATACACACGAGGACGTTCCGGTGGGCCGCCGCCCGCGGCATGAAACGGTTGCCGGTCCAGTGGCCGGGACGGCCGTGGTCCTTCGCGCCGGAGGCGGGGCATGTCGCGAAGACGCACGCGTTGCCGTCCAGCGTCGCCTGCCAGATGTGCTGCTGGAAGCCGGGTTTGCCTTTGCGATAGTCCTGGGCACAACTGAGCATGAACTCCCGGGTTCGAAATGTGTAGACGTTGGCCTCGGTCATGGCCTGGTGATTGGGGTCGGGATCGCAGGGCGTCCCCTCGGCCTCGCAGCGGCGGTAGCGGTCGCGGGCGCGCTTGATTCGGCCGTAGAAGAAGTGGTGCGGCGGGCACTGGGCCAGCGAGTTCTCGATGACCAGCCGATGGTTCCAGACCTGCGCGCCCCAGAAAAACCACAGGTCCTCCGGCCGGGTCGGGTCCACGCCGAAATCGGCCGCCTCTTCCACGTTCAGGCTGTGCCGCTCGCGTGCCACCAGTTCGTCGGGCTCCTCCTGCGCGATGGCGCGAATCACGGGCGGCAGGCGGTAACCGCTCGTCGCCAGCGTGACAGCAAACGGGCTGATGCGGTACGTGGTCGGGCCTTCACCGAACAGCAGGTTCTGGACCAGCCGGGTCGGCACGTGGTAATCGCTGAGCGAGGCGGGCGCGCCGCTGCGGCCCTTGGTGCATCCGAAGTTGGTCCCGTGGGAATGGACGGCCATGTGAAACAGGATCAGGTCCATCAGCATCCGGCTGCGGCGACGGATCGCCGGGGCTTCGGCAAAGTCGACCAGGTCCGCCAGCGTGGCGAGGTTGACGTGGTAATAGCCGGAATTCCATTCGCTGAAGCCGAAGCGGGCGCGCCACGCCAGCCATCGACGGATCATCGTCTCGGCGTGGGCGCGGTGCGAGTCGCCGTAGCGATAGAGCACCCGCAGGAGGCCGAGCATGCCGAAGTCCGCCCGGTCGCGCTTCGAGGCCACGAACTCGACCGCGGCCCGGATGTTCCGCTCGTCCACCGGCGGCGCGTCCAGGCCCATGCGCGCCAGTTCGAGTTTGGGGATTTCGAGGAAGACGGACTTGTGGGCCGCCGCGGCGGTCCCGGCGTAGTCCGGCAGGTCCCGGGCGTGGCGGGCGAGGTACTCGAGAAAGCCGCGGTACGTCCGGCTCGCCGCGTCGGCGTCCGGGTTTTGCGTCCGGGCGGCAGCCTCACCTTCGTCGGCCACCGGGTCGAAGAAGAACCCGGCGAGGAAGTTGCCGAACCCGCCCGGCTTCTTGTGGTACCGCAGGCGGATCGCCCCGGAAACGTCCCAGGTAACGTAGCGTCCCTGCCTCTCGCCGGAGGCGGCGATGTCCCGCGCGTCCAGGACCTCGCCCGTGGAGGCGTCGAGGAGTTCAATCCGCGTGGCGAAGCCGTTCGGGTGCCCGGCGGCATAGAGCGTCATGCGGTGCGTGCCGCCGTCGGTGAACTCGAGCACGTACTCCTGCTGCTTGTCCCGGTAACCGCTGCCGGGCGGGAAGGAGGCGCGCTCGGCGGCGCCGTCGGCGGCCTTCAGGAGAAAGCGCTCGCCATTCGCGGGACGCGGCGGGAACCCCGCCGTGCGACGGAACGCGCCTCCGTCAATCCGCAAATAGCCGGGCATGGTCGGGTTGTTGGGGCTGTCCCAGTCGCCGACCACGTAGAAGCCGTCCCGCCCGTACGTGCCTTTCCAGTCGCCCTGCGTCCGCTCGTCGATGCCGACGAACCGGGCGGCGGCCTGCTGGGGGATGCATCGCACGGTGTCGGACGCAGGCCCTTCGCCGGCGGCGTTGACGATGCTCACCCGGTAGTCGTACGCGCGGCCGTTGGCGGCGGACGTGTCGGTAAACGCGGGCGTCGCCAGGACGCGGGCGTTCATCTTCTTGAACCCCCCGTCGCCGGCGGAGCGGTAGACGTTGTAGCCGTCGACGATTCCGCAGGTGCCGGTCCGCCAGCGCAGCCGGACCCGGCCGGTGCCGAGTTCACAGGAGAAGAGGTCCGGCGCGATGGCCGGCTTCCGCTCCGGCGCCTCCTCCGGCCGCCAGCGATACGCGAGGACCTTGCACCACCCGTTCTCCTGGGCCAGGGCGAGGTACTCCCCGGTCGACAAACGAAACGCCTGGACGGCGCTCTGCGAGTTGTCGAAGTAGCCGCCCGAGCCGTTCACCTCCACGCCCGGCACGAATTCCATGACGCGGTTGCCGCGGCGCAGGTCGTACACCTTGACGTTGCCGGGGCGGCCGGTGGTGTACAGGAAGCGGTCGACCACGTCGAACCCGACGGCGCCGTCCATGAAGAAGTCGCCGGGCTCGGGGGCCAGCGTGAACTCGACGGCGCTCTTGCGGTTGCCCCGGCTCCAGTTCTCGTAGCGCGCCACGTGCGTCGTTCGCCAGCGGACGTCGCGGTGACCGGGATGCCGCCGCGTGCTGCCGGCCAGGATCATGGTGTCCGTGGCGGCGTCGTAGCGGCTGCGCTGGAGGGTGACGAACGGCCGCGGCCCGTCGATCACCTCGCGATCTTCCCACGTGGGCACGCCGCTGGCGAGGCCCGCAAAGCGCCATCGGATCAGCGCGTTGGTGCGCCAATCGGTGTGCCAGACGTCGCCGGCGGCGTCGACGTCCCAGCGCGTACCGCCGCCGGACGGGACCGCCTCGAACGTTACAATCTCCGGCGGCTGGGCGATGCCGTCGCGGGGCTGATCGCGGGTGCCGTCCATCCAGATCCACGGCCGCCTGGTGCCGTGCGGCGCGTGGGCCGGCCACTTCAGCCGCTCCCGGCCCCCGGAACGCGGGCAGATGGCGGCACAGGGGACGGCCATCTCGCCATACGTGTCGGGTTCGAACCGATAGAAGCACAGACCGGGCTTTCCGCGGAGCACCAGGAACTTCACGCCGTCCATCCAGCGGACCCACGGCGTGCATCGGGCCCGTCGGCCGAGCGCCTCGTGCGGGAAGTCCCTCAGGTTCGACGTGAACGCAACGTACGTGCCCTCCTGCCCGGGGCCCTTGCTCCAGTCCATCCGGAACACCTGGTCGGCGCCGGCGTACAGGCGCGTTTCGTCCTTCGGGTCGAGCGTGGCGCCGTCGAAGATGTAGGCGAGGCTTTCCAGCGTCCACAGGGCCTCCGGGTTCGCCCGGCCGACCGCCTTCGGCCCGAACGCCCGCAGGGTCGTGGCGTTGGCCATGGTCCCGGGGGAGATGTAGGTAAACGGCCAGCCCGTGGACGTGACGTAGACGTTCCCCTTCGCGTCGGCCCCCACGCCGGTCAGACCGTTCAACTTCCCGTCCGTGACGGCCCCCGGCGTGCCGGCGTACATGCCGCCCCGCGTGCCGACGGTCCCGGCCAGGCGCGGTTCGGCCGTCACGTCATAGATCTTCACCTGCTGATCCTTGCCGTTGTCCGCCACGAGCAGGCGCCCGCGCGGATCGAACGCGATGCCGGTCGGAACCTCCGGGCCGGTGACGGTCTTCTGCACGCGGCCGGACTGCCGGTCGATGCAGACGATCTCCGCCTCGTGCTCGTAGGGCCCGTCGAGAAACTCGTAGGTGGACGTCTCGAAGCCTTCGCGGATGACCCAGAGCCGGCCGTCGGCGTCCAGGCACATGGGGCCGGGGCGGGCGAACGCCAGGCGCCGTTTCGGCTTCAATGATTCGCAATCGTAGACCTCGATACGATCGGCCGGTCGGTTGCCGACGAACACCTCCTGCACATCCGCCGCCAGGCCGCGGACGGTTTCGTGGCCCTTTTCCTCGTCGGACACCTCGACGAACGTCCGCCCGGACGTCAGGTCCATGTCCAGCCGGTGAAAGCCGTTCTTGTGCGAGGCGAAGACGTACGTGCCGTTGCTCGTGATGGCGATGCCGGCGGTCGCCGTTTTGCTTCCCGGCCCGACGTTCTTGCCGTCCTTGTACGCCGCCAGGCAGTGCCCCTGTTCCTCGAAGAAACTGGTGGTATAGCACGTGCCGTCGGGGGCCGCGAACAGGCCGGTCATGTTGAAACTGACCGTGTCCTCGACGGGCCCCGGCAACGTGTTGCCGACCCACGAGGTCCGGTACGCGAGGCGGGGGCGCGCAAGACAAATCCGGTCGAACGCGGCGCGCATCGGGGAATCGGCGTCACCGCCGAACAGCGCCGGGCCAACGTAGACGCGACCGTCGGTCCGGAGCGTGCGGCCGCCGGGCCGGTGCCGGTACCGCCTGCCGTCGTGCGAGGCGTACACGCCGACGTTCCGGCCGACCCGCACGATGCGCAACCAGTAGGGCCGCTCGCGCGACGGGCCGCC
This sequence comes from uncultured Planctomycetaceae bacterium, assembly GCA_964557575.1. Lineage (GTDB taxonomy): Bacteria > Planctomycetota > Phycisphaerae > SM23-33 > SM23-33 > CAZLBC01. Next base: position 27,117 of record CAZLBC010000029.1, on the reverse strand, counting down.
CTCCTCGTCCGGGCGCTTGCGATACGTGATGCTCGACCGGAGCGGCGCCTCGTCCAGCCCTTCGGCGAGGCGCACCCCCGCGCCCCCGCCCCGGCTACCCGCCACGTCCATTCCAACGAGCCGCACGTCCAACTGGAAGTCGTCCGCGAGGGGGACGTAACAGAAACACCCCGCCGCACCGGTCAGCGTGACCTTGCCCGTCGCCGGATTCCCCTCCATCCGGTTCACGTCGGGCGCGCGGTCGGGCGTGTGCAGTTGCCACGTCCCATCCGGCGTCTCGGCGGTTGCGCCGTCCGCCGGCGCCGCCGCGACCATCGCCGCGGATATCGCGGCCGTCATCATCAGAACGGCCTGTCTCATCGTCGATGTCTCCCCAAAGAATCGTGGTTCGTGTCGACACGCACCAACCATCGCCGCTCGACGGCACGATGGCGCAGCCGGCGCGACCGCGCCCTTCCGGCGCGGCCCCGCCGCTTTACGTCCGGATGCCGAATCCGAGCGAGAGGAAGATCAATATATCTCCAACGCTGAGTGTAACTTAAAATTTGCCGTCAATCTGTGCAAGCGGCAAATGCCAGGAAAAGACCGTTTCCACAAACAGGCCGCCGGTGCCGCCGGAAATATCGTTGCTTGACGCATGCGTTTCATGGTGTCGTCCTCCGCTACAGTTTGTCGTACCACGTGAATTTGAGGACCACGATCGCCGCCAGGCCCGCCGCGCCGCAGAGGCCGGCGGCGCGGTACCAGTGGCCCACCAGGTACATCGGGGCCAGGTACAGGGTGGCGACGGCGACCATCCCCAAAAGGCAGTTGAGCAGGATCCGCGACGCCGGCCCGGCACCCGCGTCGCCCGGGCCGACGGCGTCCGGCTCGCGGCGGACCGGCCCCCAGGCCCCGAACGGGCCCACCGCGTTGTAGAAGGAGACCAGGACCCGCCGGTTTACCGGCCGGGTCAGGCGGGTGACCGCCACCGACGCCAGCAGGGACGCGCCGGTGATGGCGGGGAAGGAGACGTAGACCGGGACGGTGAAGCCCAGCCGCTCCCACAGCGGCAGGAGGGGGGGGAAGACGATCAGCGACAGCAGTATCCCCCCGAACATGCCCGCCGCGTAGCCCCAGCCGTTGATCCGCCACCAGTACCACCGCAGGACGTTGGGGACGATCACCCCGGCTCCCAGGGCCATCATCAGCCAGTTCCAGATCGCGGCGATCGACTCCGCCGCGAAACCGATGCCCACCCCCGCGGCAACCAGCAGCACGGTGGCGCAGTAACTGAACCGCACCGCCTCCCGCTCGCCCGCGTCGGGGCGGATGTAGGCCTGCCAGATGTCCCGGACGATAAAGGAGGCCCCGCTGTTGACCGTCGAGCTGAAGGTGGACATGAAGGCGGCCAGCAGCCCGGCGATTACCACGCCGCGGATCCCCACCGGCAGCAGGTCGATGAGGATCACCGGCATGACCCGCTCGGGGTCGGCCGCGCCCGCGATGCCGGTGACCGCCAGCAGGGCGATGCCCGCCGCCATGGCCCACCGGACGACCAGGAACACGCTCCAGGCCGCTCCCACTTTCGCCGCGTCGCGGGGGTCGCGGGCGGACAGGAACCGCTGGAAGTCGTACATCTGTCCCGGCCCCCCGGCGTTCAGCAGCAGGCCCTTGACCACCCACACCAGGACCATGGCCCCGAACAGCTCGAACCCCTCGACCCCCGTGGTCCACGGGACCGAGAGGGAGGCCCATCCGTCCGGGACCCGCGCCATCGTCGCCGCGTCCAGCCGCGACCATGCCAGCAGCGCGATAAAGACGCTGCCGAGCGTGAGGATGACCGTCTGGATGACATCGGTGACCACCACGCTGAACAGGCCGCCGAGGACCACGTAGAGCGTGGTGATCCCGATGACCGCGGCCGCCAGGACGTGGGGTTCGTAGACGGTAAGCAGGGACTGCAGCCAGGGGGCGGTGGTGTATGCGGCGAGTTGTTCGAGGGGGATGTAGACCGCGGCGAATTTGCCGATGCCCTGGAAGGCGTAGCCGATAAAGCCGGCCTGGGCCAGGACGGCCATTATCGCGTAGGCGGTCCGGGCGAGGCGGCCGCCGGGCCCGTCGCCGAAGCGGGTCTTCATCCACTCCGCGGCGGTCATCACCCCCGAGCGGCGGACCCACTTGCCCATGTAGGACAGGAAGAATGCCCCCATCAGGAAGCCCCACATCCAGTGGTGCCACATCGATTTCATCCCGAGTACGTAGAGGATGGAGATGATCCACATGGTCCCGGTGATATCGAAGTTCGAGACCGACCCGGACATCGCCAGGCCGAGCCAGTGCATCCGGTTGCCGCCGAGGAAGTAGGCGGACAGGTCCGCCGCGGCCCGCTTCCGGTAGTAGAAGCCGAGGCCGATGACGATCGCGAAGTAGACGACGAGGCACGCGATGTCGATCGGATTCATGCGTGAGTCCTCACGGCGTCGAACAGGGCGATCACATTCTCCGGCGGCACGTTCGCCTGGATGTTGTGGACCTGCTGGAAGACGAACCCGCCGCCGGGGGCGACGGCGGCCGTCTGCGCGCGGACATGATCGGCGATTGCGGCCGGTCCGGCGCTGCCCAGGACGCGGTGGGTGTCGCAGCCGCCGCCCCAGAAGACCAGGCGATCGCCGAAATCGCGCTTCAGCGCGGCGGCGTCCATACCCGCCGCGGATACCTGGACGGGGTTGACCGCGTCGATGCCGGCGTCGATCAATTCTCCGAGCAGGGGGCGGATGCCGCCGCAGCAGTGGAGCATGGTGGTCACGTCGGCCAGCGCGCCGGCCCGCCGCCACAGCCGCGCGTGGAAGGGCTTGTAGAACCGGCGGTACATCTCGACGGACATCAGCGGCCCGTTCTGGCCGCCCAGGTCGTCGCCGAAGCAGACGACGTCGATATGCGGTCCCACGGCCGCCAGCCATCGTTCCAGGTTGCGGAGGTGAATGGCGCACAGGGCCTCCGAGAGCCGGGTCACGTGTTCCGGGTAGAGGCCCATGTAGAGAAAGTAGTTCTGCATGCCGTAGAGCCACTGGGGCAGCTCGAACAGGTTGCCGCCGAAGAGGCCGACGATCGCCCGGTCGGTCGACTCGCGCAACTGCCGGGCGCCGGCCGCCAGTTCGTCATAGTCATCGAAGGCAGAGAGGTGGCCGCCGGGATGGGCCGCCGCGCTCCACATGTTCCGGCCGAGGGCCTCCTCCAGCCGTGAGAAGTCATCGCGGGTGATGTCGGTGTCGGCGAGGGGAAACCGGGTCTGCTCGAAGTAGAGGCACCCCTTCCGCTGGACGGCCAGGTCCCGCCCGTCCCGGCCCAGCAGCCACCAGTCGGCGCCGCGCTGTTCGACGTTCAGGTAGGCGGGTATCAGGCAGGGCGTTCCGTCGGGGAGCTGCCACTCGGTCCAGTCGGCGTCCTCCGTGCAGAAGCCCCGCCCCATCTCCACCGTGTCGACGCCGAAGCGGTCGAGGATCTCCTCGTCGACCACCGCGAGCTGCTGGACCATGTCGTAGACCCGGACCGGTCCGGGGATCCCCAGCGCCTCCTTCAGCCGCGCGCAGGCCAGGGCGGCGATACCCGAAGAGCGGTGGCCGGAGAAGTCGACTGGTATTTTTTCCGGTTCTTCGAAGCGAAATGCCTTCCGTACGCTCTCCCGCATGTCCCGTGTCCTTGATCGTGAAGGATTGAAATGCTACATGAATGTACCGGAAGAAGAACCGGACACGCAATATGAAATATCGTCATTCTGTGGTATCATTTTCGTGGTATAAAATAAATTACTGGTAGATTATGAAGACTATCGAGTATCCCGCCGGCCTGCTGCCCCTGATCGACCGGGCGGGGGAGTTTCCCCTCGTCAACCCGGTCTACGACTTCGCCTACCGCAGCCCGACCCACGCCCTGCACCTCTACGGGTACGCGGGGACCGTGTGGATCGGCCGCGACCGGTTCGACTTCGCCGCCGGCGACGCCACCGTGACCCCCGCGGGTCAAATCAGCCGGTATACCAGCGATCGGCCCGGAAAACACCGGGCGATACACTTCGCCTATCCCCGGCCCGGGAAGCGTGCCGAGCGGTACCGGCTTCCCTGCCACGTGCTTCTCGGCGGCGATCATCTCTTCGTCCTCGAGCAGGTCCGCATGATCGCCCGCCTGTTCAACGCCCCGCCGGGAGCGGCGGGCGGTGCCGGCGGCCGGCGCGAGGCCTCCGCCCGTCTGCATGCCCTCCTGCTGTCCCTGGCGAACCTGCCGGCCGGCGGGCGGAACAGGCGGCGGCCAAAGGGTGGATTCCGCCGGGAGGACCTGTTCGAACTGATCGAGGACCGCCTGGCGGGGCCGGTCGCCACGGCCGACCTGGCCGCCGCGCTGAACGTATCGCCGCATACTCTCGCCGCCCGGTTCAAGCGGGAGTTCGGGTGCACCGTGGCCCGGTACGTCCTCGGGAAGCGGATCGACCGGGCCAGGTCCCTGCTGGCGGCCACGCCCCTGACGGTCGGCGAGGTGGGGGTCTCGGTGGGCATCCCCGACCCGCAGTACTTCAACAAGCAGTTCCGGCGGGTGGCGGGGATCTCGCCGAGCCGGTACCGGGAGGAGTCCCGGGAGTACCTGGCCGCGCCGGACCTGGCCGCCAAGGACGGCTACTGGGCGGGAAACGGGCCGGCAGGTGACTGAGGGCTGTCCGGCCGGGTGGCGGGGCATGTAAGCGTACAAACAGCATCAAGAGTCCGGGTGTGCTCTTTCGTTAACCGCCGGCCAGAAACAGGGTGACGATAATTGCACCGACGGCGGCCAACACGGTCACCACGATTCCGCTTTGAAAGTTTCTCGCTTGTTATTACGTGTTGCTTCACCTCCCTGTACAGTTGTACCGTCTGCCGGGAAATATCGTGTAGTATTTGTTCTTGGTCGTGATTCACGGTGTGCACCCCTGTTTGTTGCCGGATCGCCCGAAGCGGAGACGTGGTATGGCGGCAGGCGTATGAAAGCGTTTACCTGAGTTTCTTGCGGAGTTTACTCTTGATGCGGTTCCATTCTACGTCAACTTCCTGCCGATCGATCACCTCTTCACTGACAGGAGTGACGTTGCCGCGAAGTTCGGCGCCTTCGGGCCAGATAAAATCTTTCAGGCAGGAGGGGGAAGCAAAATCCTCGTCCCAGTTTTCTGTCTGGCATGCCATGCTGTTCTGCAGATTTTGACTCACGCTCATAATTCCTTATCGATTTCCCATGACGACATTGTATGAGTATCGATGCTTTGATATCTCAATGCGGTATAGACGCTTGTTGTAAAAATCCTTTCGTAGACCGACTGAAAACCATATTGCTGCTTAATTATCGACGTAACGCGCATTGCTGCAAGAGGCATTCGCGTTCAAGGCGACGTCAATTATTGAAGCCGAGCCGAACGCCGGTTGCGGGCATCGCGAATCGGCCTGTGCCGGCCGCCTCCGACACTTCAGATTCCCGCCGGTGCGGCCGCCGGGTAGTGTGCGGCCGCCGCGCGGTATTCACGCGCGATCCGCCCGGCCAGCTCTTGCGGTGCCAGGATCCGCGCCAGCCGGCCGTAACCCATAATCCACCGGATGAATTCCTCGTACCGGCCGAGCCGGAACCGTACCGTTACCGACGCGCCGTCGTCTTGGGCGATCTCCTGGGTCGGGTGCCATTTCAGCTCCCGTACCTCGTCGACCGCCCAGCCGGTGAAGCGGGCGGTGACTTCACGGGTCCCGTTTCCGGCGGCATCGAAGACCCCGAAGGAGTCACCGACGTGGCGGGGCAGCGAGAAGTCGGGAGGCTTATCAAACGGCTGGTTCTTTGAAACGACGTCGACGACACGGTCGATCTTCAGGGTGCGGCATTCGCCGTAGGTCACGTGCTTCCCCACGCAGTACAGCGAGGCGGCATGGAAGATCATGCCGTACGGGTGGAAGGCGGTAGTGATTCTTTTTTTTCTGCGCCGTGAATGGTAGCTCAGCGTGACGGCCGTACGGGACCTGATGGCTTCGTTCAGCAGCCGGATGATCTCCGCCTGTCCGGCGTACTCGTGCCAAGGGGTGCTCTTGATGAAGAACGACTCGTCGAGTTCCTCGAAGTACTCCACGGCGTTGTCTGAAAGCAGGGCACGGATCTTACTGATGGCGGTGTCCAGCCCGTTGCCTATGTGGGTGCCGGCCAGGGGGGCGAGGAATTGCCGGCAGACGACCAGGCTGAGCATTTCGGTCATGCTCAACTGCAGCTCGCCGGATTCAAGGAACCCGCTTTTGAGTTTCCAGTATTTCCGGCCCTGGTCGCGGGTTTCGCTGGAGACGGGAAACAGGTCGGCAATGGTTTTCAGGTCTCGCTGGACGGTCCGGCGGTTGCAGCCGAGCCGGGCGGCGATGTCGTCGGTGGCGATCCCGAACCGCCGGGACTGGAGTATCTTCAGCATTTCCCACTGCCGCAGGAGTGTCGAGCCGCGTGCCATGGAGCGTTTCTCCTTTTCGGTGGTAGTTGAATGCGCCGCTACCGTTTTGTATCGGAAAAACCAGTGGTGGAATATGAGTCGGCTGTGGACAGGGACGGGGCTTGGGACACCGGGAAAAGAAAAAAATAAGAAAAATTGCGAAAACAGAGCGGACGGCGCCGGTTATTGTAAGTCTTTGTTTGAGGGGAGGTTGGCGAATCGGTGTGACCGAAGCTGTCACGCCTGACAAAAACCGAAGACAAGGCCGGGTGCGACCGGGGCTGTCATGCCCCGTGGGTATAATTGTAATCGGTTGGATGCCGGTGGGGGGGCGGTGACCCTCGCAGAAGGAAATGGATGCCGGAGGAAATTTGCTTGAAGAAGTAAAACAGTTTGATTAGAAACGAGTGGTTAGCATTAAAGGATAGAATGCTTATGTCTACCAATCATTTCTCCGAAGGATTCAAATTAATCACGGGTCACGCTCATTTACCATGGCAACAAAGACTATACGATTTGTTTGTTTCGGATCAAAACAACGACCTTCCGACCAATATATCCATTCCGACGGGTTTAGGTAAGACCAGTGTGGTTGCTGTCTGGCTTATGGCGTTGATGAAACGTCCTGATAGAGTGCCCCGTCGACTTGTTTATGTGGTAAACCGTCGTACAGTTGTTGATCAAACTACATCAGAAGCAGAGCAGTTACGCGCGAACATTGCAAAAATAAAGCCACCTTTCGGATCATTAGCCATCAGTACGCTGCGTGGCCAGTTCGCCGATAATCACGAGTGGTCGGCCGATCCTTCGAGACCTGCTGTTGTCTGCGGCACGGTAGATATGATTGGCAGCAGACTGCTATTCAGTGGTTATCGTATTGGTTTCAAAAGCCGGCCTTTGCACGCGGGGTTCTTGGGACAGGACGTTTTGCTCGTTCATGATGAAGCCCATCTTGAACCTGCGTTCCAGCGGCTAATAGAAAAAATCGAACAGGAACAACGCGAAAATGAAAAAACCGGTGAATTGCCGTGGCCAAAGCTTCAAATTATGGCGTTGTCTGCGACATCGAGAACAGCGAGTCAAAAAAACGGGGAAGCATTTGTTTTAAACGATTCAGATAAGGAACACGAGGTAGTCAAAAAAAGAATCTGTGCTCCGAAATCGCTCCACATGCATGAATGTGAAGACGAAAAGCAGCAACTTGTCGACCAGATTGTTGAACTGGCTTTGGAACATAAAGACTCAGGCTCAGCTGTTGTGATATTCGCTCGCCATGTGGACGACGTAGAATCTATCGCCGAATCCTTATATAGAAAGCATGGCGTGCCTTCGGAATGTGTAAAGACGCTCACGGGAACGATGCGGGGTTATGAACGGGACAGGTTAGTTGAAAAAGAGACATTCAAACGATTCTTGCCTGAATCATGCGGAAAAAAGTTTAGTAACACTGTGTACCTGGTATGTACAAGCGCAGGTGAGGTAGGCGTAAATCTCTCTGCCGACCACATGGTATGCGACCTTACGACCATGGACAGTATGATACAACGATTGGGGCGGGTAAACCGCTTTGGCGAGCGTGACGACACGCAAGTCGATGTGGTTTATCCGGCCGGTTTCGACAAGAACGAGGCAAGTGGCAAAGTTAATGCGCATCGTCAGGAAACGCTCAAGCATCTGGGGCGACTGCCATCACTTGGAGAAAACCAATTCGACGCCAGCCCCAAGGCGATTGGCGACGTGATGCATTCGCTGACTAAAGAGCAACGCAAAGCAACCTTCGCCCCTGAACCGACCATACTTCCGGCGACCGACATCCTCCTCGACGCCTGGGCGCTGACGACGATCCGAAACAAGATGCCCGGTCGCCCGCCCGTCGCCCCATACCTGCACGGCGTGGCCGAATGGGAGCCGCCGAGAACCTCTGTGGCATGGCGCCAAGAAGTCGAAGTGATCAATGATGAACTGATCGCACGTGAAGGCAGGGATTTTCCGCAGGAACTGCTCGCCGACTATCCGCTCAAGCCGCACGAGTTGCTCAGCGATCGCACGGACCGTGTGCTGGAGTCCTTACAAAAGTTGGCTGCCGACCATGCCGATTCGCCGGTGTGGCTCGTCGATGATCAGCAGCAGGTCTGCGTGTTAACGCTCGGCAAGATTGCTAATCCTGCTGCGAAAAAGGCCCAGGATAAGAGCCTGCTCGAAAGGGCGATCGCCGAGAGCATCGTATTGCTGCCACAATCCGTCGGCGGCCTGTCGGACGGCATGCTCGACCCTAAGTCACAGCGCGCCGACGATGTGGCCAACCATTGGCTGGACGAAAACAATTGGCCACGCCGCCAACGCGGGTTCAGCGACGATGCCCGGCCCACAGACGGTCCCGACGGCATGGCGCTGGCCCGCACCATCGACACCGATCCGTGGGCCGACGAACTCGCGCTGCCGGACGAAGGAAGTGAGTTGGACATTGAGGCCGAGACGGAACCGGGGGTCGGGGACGAAGGTACATTGAAGCGCGGTCGATTTTGGCACTGGTACGCCCGGCCGCGCGATGCCGAAGACGCCACGCTGGCTTCGGCCGAACCCATCGCGTGGGATCATCACACCCGCGATGTGATCGAAAAGGCGAAGCAGATCGTCAATGACCTGAAATTGCCCGATAACCTCAAGGAAGCCGTCATTCTCGCCGCCGAGTTGCACGACCTCGGCAAACAGCGCGAGATCTGGCAGCGATCGATCGGCAACCCGAACCCCACCAACTGGTACGCCAAGCCGGGTAAGCCCGCCGTCGGTCGGCGCTGGAAGCCGCGTCATTTCACCGACTACCGCCACGAGTTCGGCACGCTACTCGACATGCTTGATGCCAATCAGGGACATGCCACCAGGCTCACGGAACTCAGCGACGAGATGCAGGACATCGTGTTGCACCTGATCGCAGCTCACCACGGCTACGCTCGCCTTCATTTCCCGCCGGACACCTACGACCACGAACGATATGACACGCAACAGAACCAACGGGTTGCCCACGAAGTGATGCGCCGCTATGCTCGCCTGCAGCGGCGCTACGGTCGATGGGGCCTGGCGTACCTCGAATCCCTGCTCCGCGCTGCCGATTGGGTTGCCAGTGCCAATCCAAGCGAGAACACGCCCGATGGCGGAGGTGCATCGTGACCCATCCCGAAGCGAACGTCACGGTCAAGGTCGACGTAACCAATCCCGGCCAGTTCTTCGCCTGCTGCGGCCTGCTCGAACTCGCCGACCGCCTGTGGCCCGGCGCAGAGGGGTGGTTTGAGGATGGAATATTCTGTTTAGTCTGCGATGAGTCTGTGGGCGCCGTAAATCAACTACTTTCTTATCTAATGAAACGCCCCGAGTTCTCTACTGGAGTTACCAAGCAATCCGTTCTTCATGGCAGTAAGCTAAAACTCTTACCCTTCACGATCACGTTCCAAGATAGTGCCCTACAGGTTGATTGGTGGCGGGATGAAATGACTCCGCCAGACAAAAAAAAGTCACAGGAGACCTGCGCAAAGAGCGCGTTTACAACTTGGTCCGGCAACCAGTCGCCACAACAGATTATCTATGACAGGCTCTTGCCGGCACTGCGCGATGTTATAAAGTCAGAGCACGAAGATTGGTTTTTTGCACGTGTACCTCTAACTGGGCGCTTCGGGTTTGACCACGCTGCAGCGGTTAAGGCAATCGATGTCGGCTGGTCACCTGATGAACAAGACATACCGGTTGCTACTTCACCGTGCATCGAGTTGTTAGCGATGATCGGGTTACAGCGTTTTCGGCCAACCCAACTAAACGAGCAATCCAGCTTTGCATATCAGACGTGGGTTGACGCGGCGACACCGTTGGTTGCTGTAGCGAAGGTCGCTGGGCTAATTCACGATTCGGGTAGCCAACGCTTCCAGTTTACCGTAGAGGAGCGTGGCAAATACAAATACTTCGGGCCTGCAACCCCTATAGGAGATCACCCATGAGTAATGAAAACGTGTTGAAACAATTTGATGACTGGCTCAAAGATGACAGCAAGGTCGCTGCGTTGGTGATGCGGCAGCGGCTTAAGCCCGTCGAGGAGGCGGCGTTCGGCGATGACGAAAAAGCGGTCATCTTTCCGCCGACGTATGCCAGTGGCGACAACGAGTCGCCTTACAACATCGACCGTTTTGAAGATGGGACCAGCGTATGCCAAATCGACAGCGTCGGCTCGCAGGCCAATCGCATGGAGCCGATCTTCAAGCGGGATGAGTACCGGAAGTTGGTGCCGCAGGTCTTCATCAATCGCAATCCAGATGACGACAACCCGCTGAGTTTGCTCGATGCCGGGCACCGCGCCGCTGACGCTGTGGTCCGCTTTGCTTTCGGTTCCACAGCTGATTCGGATGACCCTGTTGAGCCGCTTGGCCAGCAATTGTGGAATGCCTACGAGGCGTGGCATCGACGAGGCGACGCCGAGAATCTCGCACGAATTGCCCCAACGTCTATCGTCTTCGGTTGCTGGGACTCTCGCGCCACGCAGGCCAAGCTCCCGCGCATCGTTCGCTCGGTGGTCCGCGCCTACAACGTTAAGGAACTACATCGATCGGCTCAGTACTCGACAATCGCCGGAGAAATCCTCGAAAACGGAGAAGCGGAAGTCACTACAACGGGTCCCAAGGCGGAGCTTGGTCTTGCACACGTGCCCGCTGTAAAGACGCACGGCGGCGTTGAAGTTTATGGCGAGATTCGGCGTGATGCGATGATTAACCTCGTCGCATTGCGGTCGCTGGGTGTGTCGCCGAAAGATGAGGATGAAAAGGCTGAGGACAAAGTCGAACGTGAGTTGCAACTGCGTCGATACATCCTCGGGCTGGCTCTGGTCGCATTGACAGAACCGCAGGATGGATTCCTACGTGAAGGATGCCACCTTGTGCCCGACATGGACCAACCGGCTCAATGGTCGTTGGTCAAACATGATGGGTCCAAGGACGGCCCACCAACGCTGGAGGCAAGATCCGTTAAGCAGTTTGCTGAACGAACTGCTGACGAGTTCAACGTCATGCAAGATGCGATTACCACAACATTCGATCCAAAGCTTGCAAATGACGTACTCAACCTAAGCAAGGAGCTTAGAAAGAAGGTATTGCGACAGGGCCCCGTGACTGAAGACACCATTAAGCAAGCAAAGGGCGGATCCAAGAAGAAAAAGAGCAAGAAGTCGAAGTAACAGGAGTTTTAGGAATGACTGACTATCTCTGCGTCTCCGTTACGCCTCTCGACTGCTTGTACCACGGCAAGGCAGACCACGGCGAACCCGAGTGGCCGCCGTCACCCCTGCGGCTGTTTCAGGCTATGCTGCGTGGAGTGCGGACAGGTTGCCGTAACATGCAATGGGTTAATGAGAAAGCGGCGGCATTCAAGTGGCTTGAACGGTGCGAACCGCCGTTGATTGTGACGCCTCAAGTAAGCCTTGCTAATGAATACACGTTGTTTGTACCCAACAACGATAGCGACAAGCAACCTGAGCGACAGAATAGACTTACTTCAAAGGTAGCACGACCACACCACCTTCCTGATGATATCGAGCATCGCACGCTGCATTATTTGTGGCGCATCAACGATGCGAACGATTCGTCGGCTCTCGATCACGCTGAATTGTTGCGGGATGAATCTCGCCACCTGTTGGCGCTGGGTTGGGGCATAGATCAAGCAGTTGCTAATGGTCGACTTATTATTGGCACTGAAGCTCAAAAGATTTTACGAGAAGGTGTCACATGGCGGCCTTTAACCGGCCAGCACCAAACCAACGACGCCCGCCGGGTTCCAACAAAGGGTACGCTACGCGACTTGGAAAAAGTCTATGAAACCTTCATTAATAGGGTGGATGGCAGGCGGTATACTCCACCCCTCAAACCAAGCGCTTTCAAAAAAATCTGCTATGTTCAATCACATGTATTCCCAACCCGTCCTCACGTTGTTTTCGAAATTCGTAATAACGATGGAACATTCTGCCGATATCCACAGCGTAAGTTGGTCCATATCGCAGGGATGGTACGACACTTGGCTATTAAGCTGATGAAAAAGTCACCTCCGGAGGATGTCGACAACGGCTGGGTGCAACGCTATGTAGCAGGACATCGGGGCGAAAAATTTGAAAATCATAGCCAACTTTCGTATTTGCCACTGCCGTCGATCGGCCATCCTCACGCAGATCATTCTGTACGCCGTGTTATGATTGCCGCGCCAATTGGCGATGAATCTTGGCTTGAGCATCTTGCCAATCGCCTCAATGGCCAACTGTTGAGGCCTGAGCAAGGGGATGAGTTTGGTGAACAGGGCCCGCCCGTCTTGATACGTGTTTATCACGACCAAGTCGCCGCTCGATATACGCGACCAGCTAGACTTTTTGGAAGTGTTACACCGGTAATTCTCCCAGGTCATGACGATCACAAACCTGACAAAAGAAAAAAGCTTATCGAGAAAGCTCTTGCACAGTCCGGCGTGGAACAATCCTGTTCTTTTGAATGGGGTGTTTTTTCTCGCTGGCACAAATCGCTGTCGGCATACAAATATGACCGTGATAAAAAACCAATTGGTTTTATTCGACCGGGCCATTTGATTACACAGACAACGACTCACTTAGTAATACGGTTCGATGATGCCTACGTTTCAGGCCCAATAGTGGTGGGCGCGGGTCGGCATTGTGGCTTTGGGTTAATGGCAGCATTGGACGGGTGACATTGGGGGCATATCATTTAACCAACATTAAATTTGCGGTTATTGACAAGGAGGTCTCCTACTTTTTTGAATCGAATAACATCGGAGGCAGCCTTGATCATGACAAAAACATGTGTAACCCCTGCTCGTTTGCTGCCTGTTCGCATGCTTAATGAATACGCCTACTGCCCGCGCCTGTTCCACCTTATGCATGTTGAAGGCCGGTGGGCGGACAATGTCTACACCGAAGAGGGCAGGGGGGTACACAACCGCGTAGATCGTTTTGATGAACTTCTACCCGATCCTGAGAAACAAAATGGAGATAAGGAAGAGCAGGAAGACCGCCCGCCCGTGGTCAGTCGTTCTGTAAGCCTCCAGAGTGAGAATATCGGCATCACGTCGAAGCTTGACCTTGTTTCTACGGCGGACGAAACCGCCGTACCGGTCGAAACCAAAAGGGGGACAGTACCTGATAACCCACAGCGGAGTTGGGAGCCGGAAAGAGTACAGCTTATGGCACAGGGCCTGTTGCTTCGTGAAAACGGCTACCTTTGCGATCACGGCGTGTTGTATTACGCGGGCAGCAGAACGAGAGTGGATATTGAATTCACCGCGGAACTGGAGACAAGAACGCGCCACTTGATAGAAATGGCCAACCGCGCAGCTTTGAACAATTCGCTGCCTCCTCCTCTGGACGACAGTCCCAAATGCAACGGCTGCAGCCTTGCAGGTATATGCCTGCCCGACGAAACACTGCTCATGCGACATGTAAATGTCACGGCCGTGGAATCCCCGGATGATATCCGGAAATTGTACCCCGCCCGCGACGATGCATTGCCGGTATATGTCGAAAAACAAGGTGCGTTGGTTTGCAAAAAGAGCGAGTCGTTAATCATAAAGAAACAGAAAGAAAAACTTGCACAGGTTCGCCTTGCCGATATCAACCAACTGGTCCTCTGCGGCAATGTTTCAGCGACACCGCAGGCAGTGCACATGTTGTGTGAAGCCGGTATCCCCATAGTCCATATGTCTCGCGGCCATTGGTTTTACGGCATGACATCTGGGAATGGCGTCAAAAATTCATTCCAGAGAGCATCGCAATTCAAGAAAGCCGAGAATGACGATTTTTGCCTTGCATTAGCCGTGTCGATCGTTACGGCCAAAGGGATGAACCAGCGTTTGCAACTGAGGAGAAACGGAGTATCGATCGAGAGTTCGGTCATACGAGATATGGCTGACATTGCTTCCCGTGCTGCTGCTATGAAAAATATTCAGGCACTTCTCGGGATCGAAGGTTCAATTGCCTCTCTTTACTTCGAAAATTTCAGCAAAATGTTAAAGGGCGACGAATTCAAAGGGGACTGGGCATTCAGCCATAGGAACAGGCGGCCGCCGAAAGACCCCGTCAACGTAATGCTTTCCTACGGTTACGCGATCTTGGCAAAGGAATGTACGATAGCCGTTCAGGCCGAAGGTCTTGATCCATGGTGGGGTTTTTATCACAAACCCAGGCACGGCAGGCCGTCCTTGGCTCTGGACTTGATGGAGGAATTTCGCCCCCTGGTTGTTGACAGTTCGGTCATAACCGCAATCAACACCGGGATGGTACACGCCGGCGATTTTCGCAAGGCTAAAGCAGGTTGCATGTTTACTCCCAGGGGGAAAAAGGCTTTCCTGCGTGCATTCGAAGCAAGAATGGATCAATTGGTGACGCATCCCGTGTTTAATTACAGGTGTAGCTGGCGGTCCGTCATACGTCTGCAGGCGCGGTTGTTGGCCCGATACATAAGGGGTGATATCAATGAGTACGTGCCGATGACGACGCGGTAATGCCCGTGGGATTTTTCAGTTGAGTATGGTTATTTTGGAGTTTGCAAGTATGCGGCGAAGATATCTTGTCACCTACGACGTGAGCGACGACAAGAGACGAAACAAGATTTTTAAATCGCTCATGGACACGGGGGATCATGTTCAGTATAGCGTCTTCTTGTGCGAATTGAGCGAACTCGAGAAGGCGCGTCTTGAAAACGCATTGAGACGGGTAGTTAACCGGAATCAAGATCAGGTTTTGTTACTGGACCTTGGAAAAACCGGTAGACCGCTGGATAGTAATCACGGTTTCGAGTATATTGGTAAACCGTATTATCCGCCGGGCAGGTTGCTTGTTGTTTGAGATTTGAAGTATATTTTGGCATGCGGATAGTGCAGCGAGTGGTGTTGTGATGGTATTTTACCTGGCACCGTTCGAAGTCTTTGACAACTATATGGTTAATGAGCATTTTTATCGAAGTAAAAGAAACGGCTATGGTATGTATAACCGACCTCTCGCAAGCAGCGTTGCAAGTGGTTATGTTTCCGTATAATGCAGATGCGACTATTTCCGCACCTTCACGGGTGCGGCCCCATTGAAGCAAATTGTACCCGTAGAGCAAGCCACTGAGGCGGCATGATTTCCGCACCTTCACGGGTGCGGCCCCATTGAAGCCATTATTAGGAATGTTCCAAATCTTACGAATTGCAATTTCCGCACCTTCACGGGTGCGGCCCCATTGAAGCCTGGCTCTATTGGATGGTGATTGTTTCGGTGCATCCGATTTCCGCACCTTCACGGGTGCGGCCCCATTGAAGCCGTTTGGCCATCATTGGCTCGTCGTTACTTACAGATTTCCGCACCTTCACGGGTGCGGCCCCATTGAAGCTTAATCAGTGATTTCATATCGTCCTCCACCGAAAAATTTCCGCACCTTCACGGGTGCGGCCCCATTGAAGCTCAAGGACAAGGATGATAGCCCGGTCAACGCTCCGTATTTCCGCACCTTCACGGGTGCGGCCCCATTGAAGCCGGTGTCCAGGGCGTCGCTCATGTTGTCGCCTCCTGATTTCCGCACCTTCACGGGTGCGGCCCCATTGAAGCGTCACCTGCAGGAGGTCCATTTCCCACCCGGATCCATTTCCGCACCTTCACGGGTGCGGCCCCATTGAAGCGTGACTTGTCTTTTGTCTACCATATAGCAATCGGCATTTCCGCACCTTCACGGGTGCGGCCCCATTGAAGCCTACTGCCGTCGTTGAGCAACACACTGTCGCCGATCGATTTCCGCACCTTCACGGGTGCGGCCCCATTGAAGCCGACTGGCATGGGGACGCCTCTCTCGTTTTTCACCATTTCCGCACCTTCACGGGTGCGGCCCCATTGAAGCTTTAAAAGCATTTCTTCCGAAAGTTTTCCATCAGCATTTCCGCACCTTCACGGGTGCGGCCCCATTGAAGCGAGGACCTCGCCGCCGATCGCCCCGCCCATGCGGTATTTCCGCACCTTCACGGGTGCGGCCCCATTGAAGCAATCACGCCATGGACGCCCTGCGGTATCTGGTGATGGGATTTCCGCACCTTCACGGGTGCGGCCCCATTGAAGCCGGGAAAGTCGATCGGCTTTATCCCCATGGAGGTCCATTTCCGCACCTTCACGGGTGCGGCCCCATTGAAGCGACACCGGGGGCGTTCGCGACATCCATTATCCCCCGATTTCCGCACCTTCACGGGTGCGGCCCCATTGAAGCCTGGCCGTCGCCGTCGATCACCACCTTGCGGTTCGATTTCCGCACCTTCACGGGTGCGGCCCCATTGAAGCTAACAGTTCTTGCCTTGTTTCTTCATTATTCATTCTATTTCCGCACCTTCACGGGTGCGGCCCCATTGAAGCAGAGCGAAATACGCCATTCAAAAGAAAATACCGAACCCCATTTCCGCACCTTCACGGGTGCGGCCCCATTGAAGCATTCTGACACCCGAATCGGTGTTGCCCATGCTGATTATTTCCGCACCTTCACGGGTGCGGCCCCATTGAAGCCAAAGTTGTAGAGAACAATGGCGGGACGGTAGTACCGAATTTCCGCACCTTCACGGGTGCGGCCCCATTGAAGCCCTTCATATATCGTATCCAGCGTTCGTTGATTTCAACATTTCCGCACCTTCACGGGTGCGGCCCCATTGAAGCAAACCCGTCCATGTCTGTCGGGCACGCCTTTACCCTATTTCCGCACCTTCACGGGTGCGGCCCCATTGAAGCCCTTGAGGCACCGTCGTCTGTTTTCCATCGCTGCTGAATTTCCGCACCTTCACGGGTGCGGCCCCATTGAAGCCTGACGGAACCGGAACCGGAGGTTTTGTACTCGGTACATTTCCGCACCTTCACGGGTGCGGCCCCATTGAAGCTTTGTCCCACTGACCGGATGCGTTGCCATCATGCAATTTCCGCACCTTCACGGGTGCGGCCCCATTGAAGCCTAAAAACCTCATCCCCCCAAACAGAGACCCAAAAAATTTCCGCACCTTCACGGGTGCGGCCCCATTGAAGCGTATAATACCCTATGTTATTAAAAGACGAAATTCTGATTTCCGCACCTTCACGGGTGCGGCCCCATTGAAGCAATCATGGAATCAATACGTACAATTTTGATGCGACATTTCCGCACCTTCACGGGTGCGGCCCCATTGAAGCAAAAATGGTTGAAAGATGTAAAAGGTAAGAGCCTTGGCATTTCCGCACCTTCACGGGTGCGGCCCCATTGAAGCCACAATGCGGCAGGGGGCACGGAGGGCGGCCAAGGGATTTCCGCACCTTCACGGGTGCGGCCCCATTGAAGCCCAGGGGTCCCCGGATACAATCAAGCCGCCGGCCTTCTATTTCCGCACCTTCACGGGTGCGGCCCCATTGAAGCTTTGGGCAACGTCGTATTTGCTGCGCACATTGCGCCATTTCCGCACCTTCACGGGTGCGGCCCCATTGAAGCGTCTCATCCAGGTCGTACTGCATCCGGGGGATTTCCATTTCCGCACCTTCACGGGTGCGGCCCCATTGAAGCCAATTTCTCGGTTTGTCCATCCTTTGAAACCGCGACATTTCCGCACCTTCACGGGTGCGGCCCCATTGAAGCACCGACAGTGTCCGCTTCGGCTTGAATCTCGCGGCATTTCCGCACCTTCACGGGTGCGGCCCCATTGAAGCCTCTGGCGGCGGATGATTCCACGATTACAAAAATGGTATTTCCGCACCTTCACGGGTGCGGCCCCATTGAAGCGATTATCCGGGCCAATTGCGGCCGGCGGCGGCCGCCATTTCCGCACCTTCACGGGTGCGGCCCCATTGAAGCTCGAAATACCCGCTGATGACGACCACGCCCGCCCGCTCATTTCCGCACCTTCACGGGTGCGGCCCCATTGAAGCTACGCTGCCGGCGGGGTACGGAAACATGCCGGTGCATTTCCGCACCTTCACGGGTGCGGCCCCATTGAAGCTTGCGACGCCGCAACAGCCGATCCGACCAGGCAATATATTTCCGCACCTTCACGGGTGCGGCCCCATTGAAGCGTTTACGCGGTCAACCATG
>CAZLBC010000029.1:0-8471 GCA_964557575.1 uncultured Planctomycetaceae bacterium | reverse complement strand
ATTTCCGCACCTTCACGGGTGCGGCCCCATTGAAGCGTTTACGCGGTCAACCATGCCAGAAACATTGTAGTGATTTCCGCACCTTCACGGGTGCGGCCCCATTGAAGCAATCCTATGGCCCATGAATCCTCGGGGTCTCCCCCTGATTTCCGCACCTTCACGGGTGCGGCCCCATTGAAGCGATGGGATGGTGTGGGAGGCGATACGCAGCAGGACATTTCCGCACCTTCACGGGTGCGGCCCCATTGAAGCCAGGTGCGGCCGACCGGGTCCGGTTCGTCGCCGGCCCAATTTCCGCACCTTCACGGGTGCGGCCCCATTGAAGCCTCTTGACTTGCTACGCCGTAGCTTAGCAGTTTGCTTAATTTCCGCACCTTCACGGGTGCGGCCCCATTGAAGCTCGGTGATAGCATCATCTTCGGGGAAACGAAGTACGGATTTCCGCACCTTCACGGGTGCGGCCCCATTGAAGCGTAGCCTAGCGCCTCGGCGTCGGGGTTGTGGACGATTTCATTTCCGCACCTTCACGGGTGCGGCCCCATTGAAGCGTGTATGCCCGCGCAAGAGGGAGTATGGGGCTAATATTTCCGCACCTTCACGGGTGCGGCCCCATTGAAGCTAAACGGTTTCCTCACGCAATCCTCCCTCTCAGAAGTATTTCCGCACCTTCACGGGTGCGGCCCCATTGAAGCGTCAACATCGGGGCCGACAGCAAGGGTACGGGCCTGGAATTTCCGCACCTTCACGGGTGCGGCCCCATTGAAGCCCTCTATGCACGGTAATAGTGTTTACGACGGGACTATTTCCGCACCTTCACGGGTGCGGCCCCATTGAAGCTGTCCTTCCTGTTTGATGGGGGAACTACCGACCCCGATTTCCGCACCTTCACGGGTGCGGCCCCATTGAAGCTTGGTGCGTATCTCCCTGGTTGCGAGATCGGCAATCAATTTCCGCACCTTCACGGGTGCGGCCCCATTGAAGCCAGTTCGTCGAGCGTCATTCTGCTTTCCCATCCCTGGATTTCCGCACCTTCACGGGTGCGGCCCCATTGAAGCGGCTTGCGAGTGGAACGAGAACATCGCGCGGAAGGTCACATTTCCGCACCTTCACGGGTGCGGCCCCATTGAAGCGCCGATACTGGGGTCGTCTGGATCCTGCTCGGTAAATTTCCGCACCTTCACGGGTGCGGCCCCATTGAAGCCATCAACGCGTCGCCATGGATGAACCGGAACGGGTAATTTCCGCACCTTCACGGGTGCGGCCCCATTGAAGCATATAGAACTCCATCAGCCGCTTTTCCTTCATCAATTTCCGCACCTTCACGGGTGCGGCCCCATTGAAGCCAGGAAGATGAGTACCAGGGCAAGGTACGCTACCAGATTTCCGCACCTTCACGGGTGCGGCCCCATTGAAGCGGCAAGGTGATACCCCCCCCCTCCCCCCCCGGGCGCATTTCCGCACCTTCACGGGTGCGGCCCCATTGAAGCACGTGCCGACCCCCCCCGACACATAGATCGGGTCCGTATTTCCGCACCTTCACGGGTGCGGCCCCATTGAAGTCCCGCCGGGTGGCGGGGCATGTAAGCGACCTCTCCGGATTCCGTTGCAATCGGGCCGTGGCCTTTATACAATGGCGATCCAATAACGTGAGGTTTTATGACAATAGACAGTCGGCAGAAAGAGCAGTTGAAAAACGATTTAATCTCCTGTCTCAGGGAAGATAGTGAAATCATAAAGATTGTTGTCTTCGGATCCTTTCTCTCCAATCCGGATCCTCCGGATATGGATGTCGCCGTTTTCCAGGATAGCAATGAACCCTATCTTGCGCTGGCCTTGAAGTACCGCAAACAGGCCGGGCCGGTTTCGCAAAGAATTCCCCTTGATATCATTCCCGTGAGGAGCGATTTCTCTACCGATGCTTTCCTGGAAGAAATAGAGCGGGGAGAGACGATCTATGCGCGCTGAAGAGACCTGGCGCACGTATGCCGAAGAAAACCTGGCAATTGCTCGCCTGGCGATGGAAGGCGGTTATTACAATGGCTGTCTCCGGAATGCACAGCAGGCCGTAGAGAAATATCTCAAGGCCGCATTAATTGAAAAGGGGATGCCAATACCGAAGACCCATAACATCGAACTGCTGAATAGAGAGTTGGCGGCTGCCGGCCTACAAACCGGATTGACCGATGACGAATGTGAATTGCTGGACGCGATCTACATACCCTCGAAATACCCGGCCGGCGCCGTCATTCCCGATTTCAATCCCGGCAGTGACATATGCCGACAGTGTATTGCCATAGCAGATAAGGTGAAGATCAATACGTAGAGCTGGTTTCATAACTTCAATTTGGACTACAAGCGGCTCTTTTGCCGTCTGGCGGCGTCACGAAAACTCGACATATTTCCTTAATATGTCGTCGTTTCCGTTCCTTGCCAGATCGACAAAATACCTCGCTTTCGCTACCAAAGCAAGTTATGAAACCAGCTCTAGTCTTGGAGGAATCGCGAGGCCTATGCGGCGCGCCATCATCACGACCTGCATGAAATTGTTGCCGACTTGCAGAAACGGCAGGAGACGCCGTTTTCCCGTCTTGTTGACAGGCGGCAGCGAGCAAAGCCGTCGAAGACGACAGATACATAAGCTGCGCGGACGCTGTAGTTCGAGCAGTGGCGCGGGCCGGCGAGGCGCCCTTTGTTACCACCTTTCATCTTGCAGGTCTCTTTTTTAAAGACGGTCTCGGCACCTGACAGGTCACTGCGCGTACCTGCTCACTGCCCTTCCGAAAAGCTCGAACCGTCTTTGGCCCGGTTGCAATGCCTGATAGAATGGCAGCGCCCGCATTATACAATCACATCGGCCGGTTGCCGTTGCCTGCCACGCCCCTCCCCGCTGCGCTGGGAGGCGGTTATTTTTTTATTCGGGCGCGACTCACGGGAAAACATATCCCTGTTGTTGCGACGGCAAACCACTGACGTATACTGTTTTTGAGGGCTCGGCTGAGGCCGTGCGGCACCGGGGATGAGGTCATGTAACAACGCGCCGACTATGCGAGGTGGCGGCCATGGACATGGAAAAAAAGAGGATCGGCATTACGATATATATTTCAGCCGCGCCCCTGGTGCTGTGGCTTTCGACAGCCGGCAGCCCGGCATCCGCAGACTGCGGATCCATACCTTTTCAGCCGGAAATGCAGATCTTTGAGCCGAATCAGAACGCGCTGATCTGCTGGGACGGCCGGACCGAGATCCTCGTGCTGTCTACCAACCTCCGCGCCGACCGGGACGGCGCGGTTCTCGAGGTGATCCCGCTGCCGTCGAAGCCGAGCGTCACCGAGGCAGACGAGCGGCTGTTCGAGAAGATAACCGCCTATATCAACCGCAAGATACCGCCGAAGATCGTGCAGCGTTCCGGGGGGCGATTCGGCTCGGGCGGCGGCACCGCATCGGCAACGGAAGAACGCGTTCCCGCCGCGAAGGTCGTACTGCACAAGAAGATCGGGGCGACGGATATTTCGATTCTCGAAGTGCTCAAACCGTCGAAGTTCACATCGTGGGTCACGGACTATCTCGAGAAGCAGAACGTGAAGAATCCGTCGATCCCGGAACCCCTGAAAGCGGTGATCGAAGAGTACCTCGAAGACGGCTGTCACTGGTTTTCCTTCAATGTTGTCCGCGTCGGTAAGCGGGTACTGACAAAGAAGCCGATCCAGTATTGTTTTCGCGCCGGTGTCTTGTACTATCCGTTGCGGATCACGCGGGCGGAGCACGGGAGAACAAAGGTCAAACTGCTGATCCTCACGCAGGAGCTGTTCGACAGCCGCCGGTTCGCCGGCTTCGGTTATCACGCCATCTCGAAGCTTCATACACCGATCATGGTCCAGCCGCACGAGCTGGAGGAACTGCACCCTCCAGCGGCCCGCATGTTCCGCGATCGCGTGCCGCGCCTGCGGACGTGGGAAATCGAGGGCGAACTCGCCGGTTTTACGGATGACCTGATTGTCGGCGCGCCGAGGATGTTTTGTCTGCAGCACGCGGCAACGGGGAAGGTGTATGGTCCGTTCGCGGTTCGCGACGGGGCGCGGGTGCGCATACACCGCACCGTCTTCCGGGTCATCTGCCGGGAGGACCCGCCCCGCGAGGCGCGGAACGACCGGTTCATGCTCCGGCGGGTCGTGAACCCGATACGATTCGGGCCGTATGCATTTGTCGACGGCGCCGACATGAAGATCGGGGAACAGCGTTTTGTGCTCCTCCTGCCGCGTCCGCGCATTCGCATTCGGTGATCCGTGACGGCTCGGGGCCGGTTTGTGTCCCGTGCCCGAGGACGTTGTGCTTGCGGTAACGGATTCTGCACCTTCCGCTTACCGCCCCCTGGAAAGCCCGAACCGTCTTTGACCCGGTCGCCATGCCTGATAGAATGGCGGCGCCCGCACTAACCGATCGCGACCGGCTGTTTCGTGCCCGGCGCCGAAGAAGAGGATTGTCCATGGTACACCTGGTGAAAACCCGCATCCCCGTATGCGTGTCGTTGATCGTCTGCGGTTCGTTGATCATAACGGTCGCCGGCAAAAAGGCGAAGAAGCCCGCCCCGGCCCCGTTTTCGCCGACCGTCGTCTCGAAGCCGGTCACCGCCGGGGAACTGGGCTTCGCGGAGATCGTGTTCGTCAAGCGGAAACCCTACTCGTCGAATCACTACTACACGGACATCAACAACGGCACCAAACCCGACCGGTTCTGCCCGGAGAACGGCATCTACATCTACAATCTCCGCACCGGTAAGGAACGGCCGGTCGTCACGGCGGCGGACCTGCCGGGCGGCACGGGCTTCATCGGTAAGATCACGCTCTCCTTCGACGCGACGCGGGTCATCTTCGATTTCCGCGAACATCCCCGGTCGGGCTTCCGGATATGGGAGGTCGGCATCGACGGCGGGGGCCTGCGGCAGGTCTCCCGGCCGCCGGCCGACGAGGCGGAAAAGGCGGCCCGCTGGCGAAAGGGATGGCACACCGACGACATCCATCCCTGCTACCTGCCCGGCGGGAAGATCATGTTCTCCTCCACCCGGAGCGAGCACACCGTCCTGTGCGGCGGATCGGGGGCCCTGGTGGCCCCGACGCTGCACCGGATGGAGGCCGACGGAACGGGGGTCGAGCAGATATCCAACAGCCCGATCAGCGAGTTCTGCCCGCTGGTCCTCGACGACGGGCGGGTCCTCTACCACCGCTGGGAATACATCGACAAGGGCGCGCGGGTCGCCAAGACGATCTGGACCATGCATCCCGACGGCGGCATGATCCAGGAGGTCTACGGCCTCGCCGACGACACCACCACGGTGTACATGTACCCCCGGCCGCTCCCCGGCGACGATCTCCGCCTGGTGTGCGTCGGCACCTGCCACTATCCGCAGGGCGGGTGCGTCGGGGCGATCATGCTCATCGATCCGAGCGTCGGCAACCGCCGGCGGGGCCCCGATCCCGACGAGAAGGGGTACACCCAGTGGGACGACCGGTACGCCGTGACGAACCTCACCCCCCACGTCTTCGTGGAGCGGCGGACCGAGCCGGGCTGGCATTTCCTGACGGCGGACGGCCGCTACGTCCACGACCGCAGCGGCCGCAGCGGCCATCTCTACACCCATCCGTGGCCGGTGGACCAGAAGCGGTTCCTCGTCTCCTGCAAGGTCGATCCCGCCGATCACTACCAGGACGTGCCCGACGCCTATGCCCTGTACCTGCTCGACACGGCGGGCGTCCACCGGCCGGTGCACCGTGACGGGAAACTGTCCTGCTGGCACCCGATGCCGCTGGTCGCGCGCCCGGCGCCGCCGGCAATGCGCCCCGCACGCGATCAGGCTCTTGCGGCGCGCAACCGGGCGCTGTGCGTGGTGACCGACATCACGCAGGGTATGGACGGCGTCGAGCCGGGGGAGGTCAGGTGGCTCAGGGTCAACGAGGCGCTGCCGCGCTACTGGTCGACCGGCCGGCGGTGGCGGCCGGCCATCAGCAGTTCGAGCTGGAAGGCGGCCCTGTGGCCGCGGGTGCAGTGGGGCGTGGTGCCGGTGGAAAGGGACGGGTCGGCCTGCTTCGAGGTCCCCGCGGGCCGCAGTATCTTCCTCCAGGCCCTCGACGAGGACTTCCGGGAACTCCAGCGGGAGAGAACCTACGTCAACTACACGGCGGGCGAGGTTCGCGCGTGTTCGGGGTGTCACGGCGAATCCGGCCACGTCGCGCCGCTCGCCGCGTCGAAACCCCTGGCCCTGAAGCGGGGACCCAGCCCGCTGCAGCCCCAGCCGTGCGACCTCGCCGAGAACGGCGGCGACGGCCTGCCCCGGCAGGTGATCCACTACCCGACCGACATTCAGCCCCTCTTCGACGCCAGGTGCGTCTCCTGCCACGGGGCGAAAAAGAAGATCGCCGGCAACCTCCGGCTGACGGGCGCGGTCACCCGGCACTACTGCACCTCCTACGAGCAACTCGCCTCGAAGCAGCTCGCCGGTCCGATCATCCCGGAGTTCAGCTCGTTCAAGCGGGGGGACCGGGGCAATTACAACGGGGCGTTCCTGCCCCCCCGGAGCCTGGGGTGTTTCAAGAGCAAACTGATGAAGATCCTGACCGACAAGGATCATCCGGCCAACGAGAAGAACGATCACACCCAAAGGCTCTCCCCGCGCGAGCTGATGCGGCTGCGGCGCTGGGTGGATTCGAACTACCAGTTCTACGGCAGCTACTACGGCCGCCGCCACTCCCGGTGGGCGAAGGCCGATCCGAAGAACCCCGACTACGATCCGAAGGATTTCCGGCGCCGGCCGACCGCCGCCGAAGCGCTCGGCGACGCCGCCCCGGCCTGGCACCGGTAAGAGCCTGTCCGGACGGGCGCCGGGCCTTTCCACGGGTCGTTGACACCGCGCGAACGGGGGGCTACCATGCCCTGTACGCGACCGTCGTATAACGCGGACATTCAGGAGAACCGTTCCATGAAGAAGCAGACCCATTCCCCCCGCCGGACCACCCGAAGACAGTTCCTCGCCTCATCGGCAGCCGCCGTGAGCATTCCCCTGTTTCTGCCGAAATCGGTCTTCGGCGCCAACGAGAAACTCAACCTCGCCTGGGTCGGCTTCAACAACCAGGGCTGGAGCGACCTGCGGAACTGCGCGCACGGAAACAACGTCGTCGCCCTCTGCGACTGCAACGACACGGTGATGGAAGCCAAGGCCGGGACGTTCAAGGAAGCCAGGCAGTACCGCGACTTCCGGAAGATGCTGGACGAGATGGACAGGAAGATCGACGCCGTGGGCGTCGGCACGCCGGATCACAACCACTTCGCCGTCGCCTGCAAGGCGATCGGCATGGGCAAGCACGTCTTCGTCGAGAAGCCGCTCGTCCACTCGCTGCGGGAATGCCGCACCCTCCGGAAACTGGCCGCCGAGAAGGGGGTCGTCACGCAGATGGGAAACCAGGGGCACGGCTTCGAACACGCGCGGCTGATAAAGGAATGGTACGGCGCCGGGCTGATCGGCGAGGTCAGGGAGGTCCTGACCTGGACGAACCGGCCCGCAAAAGGCTGGGGCTTCCCGAAGCACCCGGCCGGCGGCCACACAACCTACGCCGCCGCCCGGGAGGTCCCCGATCACCTCGACTGGGACCTGTGGCTCGGCCCGACCACGGAAGATATCAAGTACAACCGGACCTACCTCGGCAAACAGGGCTGCTGGCGGCCGTGGTGGGACTTCGGGTGCGGCGGGCTCGGCGACATCGGCTGCCACACGATCGATACGCCGTACTGGGCGCTTGACCTGGGGGCGCCGGATTCCGTCGCGGTCGAGATGAAACACGACGCCAACCTGATCCACACCCCCGACGGCGCGATCGTCACGTACCACTTCCCCGCCCGGGGCGACAAGCCGCCGGTCACCCTCAAGTGGTACGAGGGTCCCTCGAAGCCGGAAAAGCCGGACGGCTACGACGGCAAGATCCCGGGCGGCGGCGGCATGATCATGGTCGGTTCGAAGGGCGGCATCTGGCATCCCGGCATGCGGCCCAACAGCTCCCGGCTCTACCCGGACCCCAGGTGGCAGGAATATCGCGGCAACAAGGAGGGCCGCGTTCCGAAGACGCTGCCGCGCGTGCCGGGCATTCACCGGGACTGGATCGACTGCATCAGGAACGGCAGGAAGGCCTGCTCCGACTTCAGTTACGCGGCGCCGCTGACGGAGGTCATCCTGCTCGGCACGCTGGCTATTCGCACCGGCAGGGGATTCAAGTGGGACGCCGAGAACATGACAATCACGGGCAACGACGCGGCCGCCGGGCTGATCGAGATCCCCGCCCGGAAGGGATGGACGACCGCGGATCTGTAGGTGCCGGCGTCCGCGGAACGATGAACGCCGGCCGGCACGATCATTTTGAGGCAACGTGACGGTACCGGTCGACGGAGCCCGACATGAAGATACGCGCAAAGATGCTGTTGCTGTCCCT